>JBLNDL010000014.1:0-112077 GCA_050261575.1 Sphingomonadaceae bacterium
TCGCCCCGCACTTGCCGAACTGGCCTTTCATCACCATGGCGACCGTGGCGCCGCGCTGGCGCGCCTCCAGGGCCGCTCTGGCCGCCGCGCCGCCTCCTCCGATCACCAGCACGTCCGCATCCAGTACCTTTGTCATACAGGTCACCTCCGCGCGCCCGCTCGCGTTGCTCCTGGAACCGTGAAGCCTTCTCTATGGTTGCCTGGATCGGGCACGCCGCTCGGATCCCTCGCGTTCCCCAATCGAGTGGCGCGGTCCCTCCTGCTCGGGATTGGCTACAGCCTGGAATAGGGTATCTCCTTTAGCCGCTGGGCTCAATCGAATGGTGGTGGTTGCCGCTCCTGTCTCGGTGCTCGGGCCGGAGTAGGCTGAGGAGCGCCAGTCCGCCCGCGAGGGCGAGCTGGCCGTGGTGCCCGCTGATGGGCGCTAGCCCTCCCGTGGCCGCCAAGGTTGCGATCGCCACCAGCGGATTCCCGTAGCTGGCGGAGTACAACACGCCGGCGGCGTAGCAAAACACCATGTAGTGGGGGTGCAGCACCGGTATCGACAGTATGTGCACAGTCGCCACCAGCAGCGCCACCCTCATCACCCGACCGTCCCGAGCAGCCAGCAGCGAGGCCGCCACCACCATCGCTGCGGGGAAGTAGGACGGGTTGCGCTGGAGCCAGGAGCCGAGGGCCTCGGGTAGGTGGGGCTGCAGGAGCATCAGCAGCACCGCTTGATGGCCGGATGCCTGGCGCTGCCCCTGCAGCCGCATGGCGAAGTCGATCGCTTCGGGGTCGGTCAAGACGAACGGCAGAGCCACTATCCCCAAAGTGGTGGCGAAGGCGCCGAGGAACACCACCTTCTCTTGCAGCTCGCGCTGCACGAGGAAGTGTATGATCAGAGGGAGCGCCAGGAACGCGGCCTCGGTCCGCGTGGCCACCCCCAGGGCGATCAGGATCCCACACAGCCAGTCGCGTCGGTGACAGACGAGGGCTGCGACGGTGAAAGCTGCCGCGGCGCTCACCGGCCGGTCGTTGCTGGTGATCACCAGAGGCGAGAGCATCACGAGCGCGGCCACCACCAATCCCCAGATGCCCCTCCATCGCTCCCTCGTCTGGGAGAAGACCAGCAGGGCCAGAGCAACGTCGGCCAGCGCGGAGACCAGCTTGACCGCCCACGGAGTCGGCAGCTTCGTCACGTTCTCGAACAGCCAGTAGAAGGGCGCCACCATGATCGGGAAGAGGGGCAGATGGGCGAAGATGTACGTCTGCGGTCGGTAGTCGTGGTAGTAGCGGAACGGCGGCCATCCCAATATGGTGAAGGCCACGGAGAGCAAGTCGTTCATGTCGCCGGCATGGAATTCCTTGACGATCTGCCATCGCTGGATCAGTCCAGCGACCAGGACCGCGGTCAGGAGGACGGCGAGGATTGGGTGGCGCAGGCACAGCCGGAAGGCGCGGCCCGGCAGACGGACGATCTGGCGCGGTAGGCAGGCCAAACGGCGAGCCGCCGAACCCAGCAACTCGCCGGTTCCTCTCTTCTGAACCGCGGCTGCCAGGGTGAGCTCCTGGCCGACGAAAACCAAGAAGGCGGCCAGGCCGGCTATCCAGATGTAGAGGGACCGCAGGTTCCCGTCGAACACCACGGGGAATGGCAGCCTCCCGGCGAGGAAGACCACCGCCACTGGGATCAGGGAGAGGGTGGTGAGCGCCATCAAGGGGATGGACCTGTTCAACCCGTCTGGCAGGCTCAAGCCGCCGAGGCGGCTCATCAACCACAGGAAAACGGCCCACCAGAGAGAACACCCCCCGAGCAACAGCAGGTAGGTGGCAACCCACGCCAGCCGAATCTCGGTCAGCCTGGTAGGCCCTGCGATGACGATGGTTGCCAGCATCGACATGCCGATCAGCCCTGTGGCGAACAGGAGGGCGGTGGGCCACCGGCGAGAGTCGGTTGTGCCCGAAGGGGAGATCTGTCGAGAGGTCGACAACATGGGGCCGGTCCTACCCCTTGAAGTGCAGATTCCGCTGCCGGACAGGCCCAGGCACAGTTGCCTGCTTCCGGCCAGTGGTGGTAGGTGGGGGATGGATCGTCAACCCGCCCGGTTGCGGCGGATGGCCACTCCCAGCAAGACGCAATTATATGCGGCTCAGCGCCTCAGCAGCAACAACCACCTTCAGGCGATCGCGTCGGAGGCGAGCCAGGACCGGAGACGGTCCGCGCGATGGCTACACCAGGTACCTCTCGAACCAGGCGAGGGTTCGCCCCCAGGCGTCGTAGGCGGCCTGCTCGTTCCAGTTGGCCCCAGTGTCGTTGTGGAAGGCGTGGTTTGCCCCGGGGTAGACCACTCTCTCGAAGGTCTTGCCGTTCTGCCGCATTGCCTCCTCGATGGCCGGGATGCCCGCGTTGATCCGCTGGTCGTTCTCGCCGTATATGGCGAGCACCGCGGCCCGGATCTTCGGCACGTCCTGGAGGGGAGGGTTGGGACCATAGTAGGGCACGGCCGCCTTGAGGTCCGGGATCGCCGTTGCCACCATCCAGGTCACTCCGCCCCCGAAGCAGAAGCCCACCATGCCCACGTTGACTCCCTGAACGAAGTCGAGGGTCTGAAGATAGCTGAAGGCGGACCGGAAGTCGGTGACATTGCGGGCAGGGTTCGCCGTCAGGCGACCTGGTACCTGTGCGGGGTCCACTTTGGCAGTCCCTCCGTCGCGCGAGAGCAGGTCCACGGCGAGGGCCACGTAGCCGGCCTTCGCCAGCCGCCTGGTGACGTCCCGTATGTGCTCGACCAGCCCCCTGTTCTCGTGGCACACCAGGACTGCAGGGAAGGGTCCTCCCGACTTGGGTCGGGCGAGGTAGCCCATCAGGGACGTTCCCTCGCCGGGGAAGGTGACGTCGGAGGCTGCGATATCGGGGTCGTCCGGCTTCACCGAGAACTTGCTGCGCGCCTGGGAGGGGGTAGGGGCCGGGGGCGGCGTGCCGGCCGGGCCGGCACCTGCCGGCGTGCCCGAGGGGGTGCTGGCTGCCGCTCCTGAGGGTTTGCCGGGCGGGGCTGGCGACGGGGGAGTCGCGGGCGCACAACCCAGCGTCAGCAGGAGGGTGGCGGCGGAGGCCACGCCCCCGGTGATGCCGATGACGCGGGCCAGTAGCTCCCTGCGGGTCATGCGGCCCTCGTGGTAGTCGTCTACGAACTCCTGGGCCAGATACGCTTGCAGGTGGTTCAGCCGCGGTTCCATCTCGTCTTGCTCCCCAAACTGTCTGCCGTGATCCAGCTACCTGGTCGACCGCATCGCCGCGGGAAGCAGACTGATACCGCAATCGATGTGCCATGTTGCTGTTGCCCGGACGGGGTGCGGCAGGAGTGGGCAGGGGGCGATTGAGGCAAGGGAGCTCCGGGGCTGGTTACCCTACCGGCCCCGGAACTCCCTTGGCGACGACTCAACTGCCGGCGTCTGTGGCCAGCTTCTCGGAGATCGAAGTGAACCGTGCTGGCTACGATGCCGTCCCCGCTGGCTGCTTCGCCGCGAAGGTCAGCCTGCCGTTCACGGCGTCCACCACCACGGTGTCACCCGGCTTGAACTCCCCCTGCAGCACCTTCATCGCCAGTGGGTCCAACACCCTCCGCTGGAGCGTCCGCTTGAGGGGTCGCGCGCCGTAGACGGGGTCGAAGCCCTCGGCGGCCAGGGTGTCCTTGGCGACGTCGGTCAGCTCGATCCCGATCTTCCTCTCTTCCAGCCGTTTCTGCAGCCGGCTCAACTGGATCTCGACTATGCGCTTCAGGTGGGACATCTCCAGCGGGTGGAACACCACGATCTCGTCGATCCGGTTCAGGAACTCGGGGCGGAAGTGGGCGCGCAACGCCTCTGCCACCTGCTCCCGCACCTGCCTCATCTCGACGCCCGCCGTCTGGCCGAGCCGGTACAGCTCGCTGCCCACGTTGGAGGTCATGACGATCACCGTGTTCTTGAAGTCCACGGTGCGACCCTGCCCGTCGGTCAGGCGGCCGTCGTCGAGGATCTGCAGCATGACGTTGAACACCTCCGGGTGGGCCTTCTCGATCTCGTCGAACAGCACCACGCTGTACGGCCGCCGCCGGACTGCCTCAGTGAGCTGCCCCCCCTCCTCGTAGCCGACGTAGCCCGGGGGTGCGCCGATCAGGCGGGAGACGGTGTGCTTCTCCTGGTATTCGCTCATGTCGATGCGGACCATCGCTTGCTCGTCGTCGAAGAGGAACTCCGCGAGCGCCCTGGCCAGTTCCGTTTTCCCGACGCCGGTTGGGCCCAGGAAGATGAAGCTGCCCAGCGGCCGGTTGGGATCCTGGAGCCCCGCCCTGGCCCGCCGCACGGCGTTGGACACCGCCTGGATCGCCTCGTCCTGGCCCACCACTCGCAGATGGAGCCGCTCCTCCATCCTGAGCAGCTTCTGGATCTCGCCCTCCATCAGCCTGCTCACCGGGATGCCGGTCCACTTGCCGACCACCTCGGCGATGTCCTCCTCGTCCACCTCTTCCTTCAGCATCTGGTGGCCGTTCTGTCGGGAGGCCAGCTTCGCCTCTTCGTCCGCCAGCCGTCGGGTCAGCTCGTTGAGGCGACCGTACTTCAGTTCCGCTGCCCGAGCGTAGTTGGATTGCCGCTCCGCCATCTCGGCCTCCTGGCGGACCTGCTCTATCTCTTCCTTCAGGCTCCGGAGCCGCTGGATGCTCCCCTTCTCCTCCTGCCACTGGATCTTCATCTGGTCAATCTGCCCCTGAAGAGATGCCAGCTCCTTCTCAAGGTTGTCCAGCCGCTCCCTGGAGGTGGGATCGGTCTCCTTTCGCAGCGCCTCCCGCTCGATCTGCAGTTGCATGATCCGCCGCTCGATCTCGTCGAGCTCCACCGGCATGCTGTCGATCTCCATCCTCAGCCTGGAGGCGGCCTCGTCTATCAGGTCGATCGCCTTGTCCGGCAGGAAGCGGTCGGCGATGTAGCGATGGGAGAGGACGGCTGCCGCCACGAGGGCGCCGTCCTTGATGCGCACCCCGTGGTGGATCTCGTACCGTTCCTTCAGGCCGCGAAGGATGCTGATCGTGTCCTCCACCGTGGGCTCCTGCACCAGGATCGGCTGGAAGCGGCGCTCCAGAGCCGCGTCCTTCTCCACGTGCTTGCGGTACTCCTCCAGGGTGGTGGCGCCGATGGTGTGCAACTCGCCCCGGGCGAGCATAGGCTTCAGCATGTTGGAGGCGTCCATGGCCCCCTCGGCGGCTCCCGCGCCCACCACTGTGTGCAGCTCGTCGATGAAGAGGATTATCTCCCCCTCGGACTCCTGGATCTCCTTCAGCACCGCCTTCAGGCGCTCCTCGAACTCGCCCCTGTACTTCGCGCCAGCGATCAAGGACCCAAGGTCGAGCGCCACCACGCGCCGGTTCTTCAGCCCGTCCGGTACGTCGCCCCGCACGATCCGCTGGGCCAGCCCCTCCACGATGGCGGTCTTGCCGACGCCGGGCTCACCCATCAGGACGGGGTTGTTCTTGGTTCGTCGGGAGAGGACCTGGATGACGCGGCGGATCTCCTCGTCGCGGCCGATCACCGGGTCCAGCTTGCCTTTTCGGGCCATCTCCGTCAGGTCGCGGCCGTACTTCTGCAGTGCCTGGTACTTGCCCTCTGGGTTCTGGTCGGTCACCCGTTGCCCGCCTCGGATGGAGGTGAGGACCTGATAGATCCTCTCCCGGGTGATCCCCTGCTGCCGGAGGATCCGTCCGGCGGCGCCCTTGTCCTGCTCGTCGACCGCGGCGATCAGAAGATGCTCTGTGCTGATGTACTCGTCCTTCAGCCTCTCCGCCTCGGACTCTGCGTTGCGGAGCATCTGGGTGAGGCGCGCGGAGGCGTAGAGCTGCCCGCCGTACACCTTTGGGAATCGCGCGATCTCCGCGCGGAACTGCTGGGCGAGTCTCGCGGGGGGCACGCCCAGCTTCTGGGCGATCTCCGGCACCACCCCGCCCTGCTGCTCCAGCAGGGCGAGCAGCAGGTGCTCCGGCTCCAACTGGCTGTTGCTATGCTCCTCCGCCAATCTCTGGGCGGAGGCTAAGGCCTCCTGGGCCTTCTCGGTCAGTCTATTCGCGATCATGGGGCTCCACCTCCGGCATCATCGCGGGTACGCCCGAGTGCGCAACTCGGGGTGTGGGCGCAGGGCGGAGACTCCTCCCCCGGCGGCCGGGACCGGGAGGCAGGGGCCTGCCCCCTGCCTCCCGGTGTGTGGCGCGCCACCGCACCGTAGCGGTGCTCTGGCGCCGTCTAGGTCGCTTCCCCCAGCATCGCCCTGAGGCGTCGGATCTCCGCCTCGTATTGCTCCCGCATCAGGACCATCCGCTGCTCCAGCTCGTTGATCCTCTCGGTCATGTTCAAGATCACCTCGACACCTGCCAGGTTGACTCCGAGTTCCTCGATGAGTCGCCTGATCTGCTGGGCTCGCTGGATATCTCTCATGGAGTAGAGGCGGATGTTGCCCTGGGAGCGGCCAGGCTCCAGCAGACCCAGCCGCTCGTAGTAGCGCAAGGTCTGCTGGTGGACGTTCACCAGCTTTGCGGCGACGCTGATCACGAAGCATGGCTCCTGTTCGGCGCCGTTCCTCGGATCTCTCGGATTCATCTTCTCTACTTCCTCAGTCTAGCCAGTTCCTGGAATAGCTCCCTCTCTCGCGGGCTGAGGTTGGTGGGGAGCACCGCCTTCACCCTGGCGTACAGGTCGCCGCGTCCACCTCCCTGCAGGTGGGGCATCCCCTGTCCCGCCAGGCGGAACTGCTTGGCGTTCTGGGTCTCCGGAGGGATCCTCAGGGCTAGCTTGGTCCCCTTGGGGGTGGGCACGTGGGCTTCGCCGCCAAGCATCAGGGTCGTCAGGGGGACCGGGACCTCGACGTAGAGATCGTCGCCCTTCCTCTCGAAGTTGGGATCAGGGCGGACGGAGATCACCAGGAAGAGGTCGCCCCTGGGGCCGCCGGCAAAGCCCGGCGCGCCCTCGCCCGCGACGCGCACCCGAGAGCCATCCCTGACGCCCGCGGGGATCTTCACCTCCAGCCGCCGCGTGGCCGGGGACTCCAACTGCAGGAAGCGGGTGGTGCCGGAGAATGCCTCGGCGAAGGAGATCTCCAGGGGGTGCTCCACGTCCTCGCCACGCGTAGGGGCGGGCCTGGCTCGAGTCCCACCCCGGCTCCTGGCGCCGGTGCCCCGCAGGATCTCCTCCAGGATCTCGGAGAACCCGGTGCCGCCGAAGCCGCCGAAGGGTGACTCGGTGCCTGTCTCCCATCGCCACGTGTACGGTCCGGACGCATCCTGGAAGCCGCCGAAGCCGGCCTTCCTGGCCGCCTCCTCTTGCGCGTCCATCTCTCGCCATCGGTGGCCGAAACGATCGTACTTTGCGCGCTTGTCGGGATCGGAGAGCACCTCGTAGGCCTCGCCGATCTCCTTGAACCTGGCCTCAGCGCTCTTGTCGTTTGGGTTGACGTCTGGGTGGTACTTGCGGGCCAGCCGACGGTACGCCTGCCTGATCTCCTTGTCGGAGGCGCCGCGACCAACGCCCAGGATGTCGTAGTAGTCTCGCGTAGCCATCTGACCATCTCCTCGATGGTATTCTATGTCTTGAGCCTATCATTGTCAAGATTAGTGTCGCACCCAATGTCAGAAATTGATAAGAATGCACTCAAACTACTTGACACGGACGCTGGCATAGAGTAACCTGCGGGTGCGTAGGCGGGGCGCGGAGATACGCCCCGCAGGGCCGGCGGTCGGGCCGGCCCGAAGGACCGTTCGACACCCTTCGAAGGGAGGTTGGAAAGATGGCTATCGTTCGGTGGAGTCCCGCGAGGGAGTTGCTGACGATGCGCGAGCAGATGGATCGGCTGATGGATGAGGCTTTCGGCTCCGTGTGGGGGCGCAGGCCGATCACCTGGAATGGCATGTCGGCCCAGATGCCCGTGGACGTCTATCAGACGGATAAGGACTACGTGGTGAAGGCCACCCTGCCGGGGGTGAAGGCCGAGGACTTGGACATCAGCATCGTGGGGGAGGCCCTGACCATCAAGGCCACGGCCCAGGAGGAGCAGAACGTCGAGGAGGAGGATTGGCTGCTGAGGGAGAGCCGCTACACCTCCTTCGCCCGCACCATTACCCTGCCATCCGAGGTCCAGGCGGACAAGGTGGACGCCACCCTGGAGAACGGTATCCTCACCTTGAGACTGCCGAAGGCGGAGGCGCTCCAACCCAAGACCATCAAGGTGAGGAGCGCGAAGTAGCCCACGGCGGGACCAGACGTAACGAATACGGAGCCCCCGTACGGGGGCTCCGCTGATTCCTGGGATGCCTCTTCGGGCTACAGCTTCACACCGAAGAACTGCGATAGGATGAACAGGGTGAAGAAGAACCCGAAGAAAGGCATGGCACAGATCACCGTGACCTCGCGCCACACGGACAGCCAGCCGTCTGGCGCGGAGAACGGGAGCAATACTGCGGCTTCGTTGCCGAGCATTACGTTCCTCCGCTCGTCTCGACCCGCCGAGGCTACGACAGTGTGGCCTCGCGGTCATGCATCATTGCACTGCCTAGAGAGAGCAGAAACCGGTGTCTCGCGGAACGAATCGAACCACAGCGGTTCTCGCGGTAACTGTAAACTCGATCGACGGGCCGCGTTATACACTACCTGGGGCAGGGAAAGTCAACGGTCGCTCGGCCCTGCCGCGGTCTCTTGGTTGTCATCCCGAGCACGTTCGATCCCACGTGGCCGCAAAGAGCCATCTCCGATCGAGTGGAAGAGGCGGCCTTGAACGCTCTGCTCTTGCGGGTTAAGATTGTTGGCACGGGTGGCCCATTGCCGCCCCTGCCGGCGTGGACGCTGGTCTGCCAGTTCGACGCGACCGCCAGCATCCGCTGGGGCAAGGCCTCCTGGGGCTCCGAACGGCCTGTCCTGAAGTGGCGGGGCGAGGAGCCAGAGATCGCTCGGGCCGCGGGCCGGTTCGCGGGTCGAGGAGGTATCACCGAAGATGTGGTGCTAGGAAGGCGCCTCTGTTGACCAGAGTCCGTATTCCGGTGGCCCTGCGCCGTCACACCGACGGCAAGGCGCGGCTGGAGTTGCCGGAGGATACCGTCGGCGAGTGCCTGGCCGAGCTGGAACGGCGATTCCCGGGGCTGCGTGGTGAGCTGAGAGACGACGACGGCCGGCTCGCGTCCGCGGTCAACCTCTACGTCAACGGCCAGGACGTGCGCTACCTGTCCTCTCTGGAGACCCCTTTGGGAGCCGACGACGAGTTGACGATACTGCTCCCGGTGGCTGGAGGCGAGGCAGGTGTTGAGTTCCAGGTCTTGAGTGCCGGGTGCTGAGTGCTGGGCACCCAGTCCTGGAAGTCGGTTCAAAGGAGACTGCCGTGGATCGGGACTTGTTGGCGGCCCTGGAGACGGGCGCGCTTGTGTGCGATGGCGCGATGGGGACGATGTTGATGGCGAGTGGGGTGGAGTCCCGCTGCCCCGAGGAGATCAACATCGTTTCGCCGGATACGGTACTGGGCCTGCATGCCGCATACCTCGCGGCGGGGGCCGACGTGATAACCACCAACAGCTTCGGGGGCAGCCGCACCAAGATGGCCAAGGCGGGCGTGGCCGATCTGCTGTTCCAGGCGAACCTGGCGGCCGCGCGGATCGCCCGTGAGGCCGCACGGGAAACCGCGCTGGTGGCGGGGTCGCTCGGCCCCCTCGGCGAGTTCCTCGAGCCGCTGGGTGAGCTGACCTACGAGCAGGCGGTGGCCATCTACCGAGAGCAGGCGGAGGCGCTGGCTGAGGGGGGCGTGGACTTCTTTCTGGTGGAGACCATGTTCGACCTGGGCGAGGCGAGGGCCGCCGTGGAGGGAGCAGCGTCCACCGGGCTTCCCGTGGCCTGTACGATGACTTTCGACACCGGCCTCCGCACGATGATGGGCGTCACACCGGCCCGCGCCGTGGCGGAGCTGCGTGCGGCGGGAGCGGTGGCGGTGGGCGCCAACTGCGGAGTCGGCCCCGATGAGACGCTGAAGGCGATCCAGGAGATGCACCAGGCCGATCCTTCTGCGCTGCTGATCGCCCAGCCAAACGCGGGGGTGCCCTCCGTGGAGGGCGGCAGGACGGTCTACAGCGTGGGGGCAGCGGAGATGGCCGACTTCGTGCAACAGTTCCTGGATTCGGGGGTTCGGTTGATCGGGTCCTGCTGCGGCAGCTCGCCCGAGTACACCAGGGCCATCGTGCGGGTGGCAAAGGGGGGCTGATGGAGAAAGAGCTGGAGAGGTATTCTCGCCAGATCCTTTTCGCCGGCATCGGCGAGGAGGGCCAGCGGAAGCTGCGGGGCTCGAAGGTGTTGCTGGTGGGTTGCGGCGCCTTGGGCAGCAACATCGCCAACACCATGGTGAGAGCGGGGGTGGGCAAGCTCACCATCGTGGACCGTGACTTCCTGGAGCTGAACAACCTGCAGAGGCAGGTGATGTTCGACGAGGAGGACGTGGCTGCCAGCCTGCCGAAGGCGGTCGCCGCAGCCAGGAAGCTGCGGAAGATCAACTCCCAGGTGGAGGTCGAGCCGCTGGTGGCCGACGTCAATCCGGGGAACATCGAGGCGCTGGTGCGGGATGCGGACCTGGTGATGGATGGCACCGACAACTTCGAGACCCGCTACCTGATCAACGACGCTTGCGTGTCGCTGGGCAAACCGTGGGTCTACGGTGGCGTGCTCGCCAGCTACGGCGTCTCGATGACCATAGTGCCCCACGAGACCTCGTGCCTGCGCTGCATCTTCGCGGAGAGTCCGCCGCCGGGTACCACTCCCACCTGCGACACCGCTGGGGTGCTCGCCAGCATCGCGGCGGTCGTGGCCAACATCCAGTGCGCCGAGGCGCTCAAGCTGTTGACCGGCGCCAGGGATCGGATCAACAAGGGGATGATCTGGATCGACCTGTGGGAGAACAGCTTCGAGCGGCTGCTGGGCGGCCAGATCGGCGAGAACTGCCCCTGCTGTGTGCAGGGCCGGTACGAGTTCCTGGAGGCCCGAGAGGGGACCCGCACGACCTCCATGTGCGGGCGGGACGCCATCCAGGTGAGCGTGAGGGGCGGGGGCTCCGTCTCCTTCCCCGACCTGGCGGCGCGGCTTCAGGGGGCCGGCAAGGTGCAGTACAACGAGTACATGCTGCGATTCCAGGTGGACGACTACGAGCTGATCGTCTTCCCGGATGCCCGAACCCTGGTGAAGGGGGTTACCGACGAGGCGATGGCCCGCACCCTGTTCGCCAGGTACGTCGGGGTGTAGGTCTGTCTCGCAGGGGCGGTGGCAAGCCGGAGCGCGGCGTCCTCGGGGGCGCGGCGACCTGACGGATATCCGGCCTGCCACCGCGGTTATCCCGTGGTGCTATCTGGTCTCCACCGGCTTCAACTGCCTCTGAACCTCTCCCCAGAGGTCCCCCTCGGACGTGTAGACCCGGTTGGGTACCCGTTCCAGGATCTCCACGACGCTCTGTGGAGCGCCCTGCTGCTTGGCCCAGTCGACCAGCGCCGGCAGCGATTCTGGCCAACCCACCTTCCTCAAGTAGGTGCGCAACTCATCCCTGGTAAGGGTCTGGGCCACAGCGATCACCTCCCTTCAAAGGCGGTGGCCCACCCCGGCGAGGAGTGGGCCACCAAGCACCATCGCTACTGCGTGGCCGCCTGGCGCCCCCGAGGCCGGCCGATCGCAACTGGTATATAGCACCTGTAGGTTACCGATTCGCGATCAGGATGTCAATGGATGTTGACAACGGCCGCGGGCGCGCTATAATAGTCGGCGTGTTGTTGACTTAGGCTGTCGGAATTATCGAATATACTGGGGAGGGTCAACGTGCGGATCTCGATGAAGAGCGACTACGCGTTGCGCGCCTTGATGGAGCTTGCCACGGTGCACGGCAATCGCCCCCTCCAGACCGGCGAAATCGCGGCGCGACGCTCCGTCCCGGAGTCCTACCTGGAGCAGTTGCTCACCGCCTTGCGGAAGGCGGGCCTCGTAACCAGCGTTCGGGGGCCTCAAGGCGGGCACTCTCTGGCCGCGCCCCCCTCTCGGATCACCGTGGGCGACGTGGTCAGGGCCCTGGAGGGGCCGGTGATAGTCATGGACTGTCTGGATTCGCCCGATGCCTGCCAGTCTCCGGATAGCTGTGTGCTGAAGGAGTTGTGGCTCGACGTGCGGAGGGCGGTAGAGGGGGCGATGGACAGGGTCACCCTCGAGGACCTGGCATCTCGCCAAGCGCTGATCGAGGGCGGCCTCATGTACCACATATGATCGGCGCGGCCGCGCCTGTCCTTCCAAGGCGGAGGGGGCGTGGCCTCCTGACGCGCAGCCCGGGTACCACGGAACGTGCCGGCGGCAGGGGGCACGTGAGGCGAGCGAGCGCAGCCTCGCGGTTCGGCCTGCCCCGCGGCAGGAACGAGACGCTGAACGTAGTGGCTTGGGATCTGCAATCGTCCTGGTGGGAATGCCGATGCCTGGAGCCGCATCCCGATGCGGCTTCGAGGGAGCGGGCGAAGGGGGAGATCAGGTTGCGGAAAGAACAGAGCGTGGTACGCCTGCCAGGTAGCTACCTGCGAGAGATCGTCGAGCACGCTCGGGATGGAAGTCCCAACGAGGTGTGCGGACTGATCGCAGGCCGCGGCGGGTATCCCGTGAAGCTGTACCGGACTACCAACGACGATCCCAACCCGCGGGTTCGGTACAACGTCGAGCCCCGGGAGCTTCTGGAAATCCACAGGGAGATCGAAGAGAACGGCTGGAGCCTGATGGCCATCTACCATTCCCATCCCGCGAGCGAGGCCTATCCATCGGAGACCGACGTTAGGCTCTCCTACTATCCAGATGCCGTCTATCTGATCTGCTCGTTAGCGGACGAGGATCCGGTGGTGAGGGCTTTCCGGATAGTCGACAGACAGGTGACGGAGCTGGCGTTGGAGGTCGAAGTGGAAACAGAGGGGCAGCGGCACGCCTCGTAGTGGGGAGAGAGAAAGAAGAAGGAGAAGGAATCTATGCGGATCGCCAACGATATCACGGAGTTGATTGGGAAGACGCCGCTGGTCAGGCTGAACAGGGTGACGGAGGGGTGCCACGCCACGGTCGTGGCGAAGATGGAGAGTTTCAATCCCCTCTCCAGCGTGAAGGACAGGATCGGCCTCAGCATGATCGACGAGGCCGAGAAGGCCGGGCTGATCCGGCCGGGCAAGACGGTGATCGTGGAGCCGACCAGCGGCAACACCGGCATCGCCCTCGCCTTCGTGTCGGCTGCTCGCGGCTACCGGTTGATCCTGACCATGCCCGAGACAATGAGCGTGGAGCGGCGTCAACTGCTGAGGGCCCTCGGTGCCGAACTGGTGCTCACGCCGGGGTCAGAGGGGATGAAGGGGGCGGTCCGCCGGGCCGAGGAGATAGCCGCGGAGATTCCCGATGGGTGGATCCCCCAGCAGTTCAAGAACCCCGCCAATCCGAAGATCCACCGCGAGACCACGGCGCTGGAGATCTGGAACGACACCGAGGGGAAGGTGGACATCCTGGTGGGTGGCGTCGGCACCGGAGGGACGATCACCGGCATCGCCCAGGTGATCAAGGCCCGAAAGCCCGGGTTCAAGGTGGTGGCGGTGGAGCCGAAGGCCTCGCCGGTGCTATCCGGTGGTGCGCCGGGTGCCCACAAGATCCAGGGTATCGGGGCGGGCTTCGTGCCGGATGTCCTGGACCGGGAGTTGGTGGACGAGATCATCCAGGTGGAGAACGAGGACGCTTTCGAGACGGGGAGAAGGCTGGCTCGCCGGGAGGGCCTGCTGGTCGGCATCTCCTCCGGAGCTGCTGCATGGGCGGCTCTCCAGGTGGCGAGGAGACCGGAGAACGAGGGCAAGCTGATCGTCGTGATCCTTCCGGACACGGGCGAGCGCTACCTGAGCACCCCTCTCTTCCAGGAGCCACAGGGTAACGGGACGGCCAGCCTGTAGGGCGTCGTTCTGCAAGTCCCATGCGGTAGGGCGGGGGTTAGTGCCCCGCCGCCCGGCTCATCGGACGCGCCTGGCGGTGGGGCACACGTGGCGCGAGCGTGGCCGCGAGGCGAGCGAGCACAGCCTCGCGGCCACGCGCGCCCTACGGGCGGCGCATTCGCGGAACGGCGCAATCAGTCTGCACGCACCGCGCCGGAAGCGGCGCATACCGACGTGTGGGGCGAAGCATCGGCGCTGGGAGCCTATGGGCGCGGTGATCCCCACACGCCACGGCTTCGCCCTCGTGCCTCGGCCCGGACTCTCGGCCAGGAATCCGGAGCCGTACCCCGCCACCCCCGCTCCGGTTGTTCGCGCCCCACAACCGGCCGTATAATTAGGTTAACGTCGCATAATACTGCGTAATCCTGGTCGTGGGGGTGGGCGATTGGGCCGGATGGTGGTCGTGGCCATGAGCGGTGGGGTGGACAGCTCTGTGGCCGCCGCCCTGCTGAACCAGCAGGGGTACGACGTCGTCGGGGTCACCCTCAACGTATGGCCCGAGAAGAGTCTGGTGGAGGCCGATACCCGCCACAACGCTTGCTGCTCCCTCGATTCGGTGGAGGATGCCCGGCGCGTGGCGGATCTGCTGGGCATACCCCACTACACCCTCAACTTCCGGGACGTCTTCGACCGGACCGTGATCGAGGACTTCGCCCGGGAGTACCTGCGTGGCCGCACCCCCAATCCCTGCGTGCGGTGCAACCGCTTCGTCAAGTTCGACGCCCTGCTTGCGAAGTCCCGAGCGCTCGGCGCGGAGTACCTGGCGACCGGCCACTACGCTCGGGTTGCGCGCTCGGATGAGGGCCGCTACGTGCTGCGGAGGGCCGTCGACGCCTCCAAGGATCAGAGCTACGCCCTCTACTCCCTTACCCAGGAGCAGCTTGCCCACACCCTCTTCCCCCTGGGAGAGATGGAGAAGACGGAGACGCGGCGGATTGCGGCCAGACTCGGCCTCATCACGGCGAGGAAGCCCGACAGCCAGGAGATCTGCTTCGTCCCGGACAACGACTACGCCCGCTTCCTGCGGCAGAGGATCCCCTCGGCTGCTCGGCCGGGTCCCATCCTCGATCAGCGGGGCGAAGTGCTGGGGACCCATCCCGGCATCGCCTTCTTCACGGTTGGCCAACGAAAGGGACTGGGGCTGGCCTCCAGCACTCCGCTCTACGTGCTCGAGATAATCCCCGAGCGGAACGCCGTTGTGGTGGGGGAGCGCGACGCGCTATACTCGGCGGGCCTGATAGCCGGGGACGTCAACTGGGTTTCGATGGAGGAGCCCTCGGGGCCGGTGCGGGTGGACGCGCGGATCCGCTACCGAGCCCCGGAGGTTCCGGCGATGGCCCGCGTGCAGGGGGATGGAAGCCTGCTGGTGGAGTTCGACGAGCCGCAGCGCGCCGTCTCCCCCGGGCAGGCTGTGGTGCTGTACCAGGGCGATCGGGTGGTGGCCGGCGGGACGATCGAACGAGCTGTCAGCGGCCAGCCATCGGCTGTCAACTAGTACACTGTCGGCCGACCGCTGTCCGCTATTGGCTGATAGCTATACGGGGGAGCCTGAATGGACGAACTGCACCAGAAATACGAGAAGCTGAAGGATGCCCTGCGCTCCATGGAGAGCGTGGCGGTGGCCTACTCCGGTGGGGTGGACAGCACCTTCCTGCTGAAGGTCGCCGTCGACGTGCTGGGGCGGGATCGCGTGCTGGGCATCGTTGCCGTGTCCGAATCCTATCCCGCTCGGGAGTTGGAGGAGGCGAAGCGTCTGGCAGAGGAGATGGGAGCGCGCATCCTCCTGATCGAAACGGAGGAGCTCGCCAACCCCGAGTACGCCCGCAACCCGGTCGATCGCTGCTTCCACTGCAAGACCGAGCTGTTTACCAAGGTGTACCCTGTGGCCAAGGAGCAGGGCCTGCGAGAGGTGCTGTACGGGGTGAACGCCGACGATCTGGGGGACTTCCGCCCCGGGATCCAGGCTGCCAAGCGGATGGGGGCCAGGGGGCCTCTACAAGAGGTCGGCCTGACGAAGAACGAGATCCGGCTACTGTCCCGGGAGTTGGGGCTACGGACCTGGGACAAGCCCGCCTACGCGTGCCTCTCCTCCAGGATCCCCTACGGGCAGAGGATCACCAAGGAGGCCCTGCACCAGGTGGACGAGGCCGAGAACTTCCTCCACGACCTTGGTTTCCTTCAGGTGAGGGTGCGCCACCACGACAGGATCGCCCGGATCGAGCTGCCCAGGGAGCAGATGTCGAAGCTGCTGGCGGATGGGTCCGCCGAGTTGATAGTGGCCAAGCTGAAGGAACTGGGGTACCTCTACGTGACTCTGGACCTGCAGGGCTATCGGACGGGCAGCCTGAACGAGGCCATCGGGGCTGCCAAGGTCGGCGCGTAGGACAGACAGCATCGGGCGCGGCGTTCCACTGGGCCGCCTTCCGCCGCGGGACTCGAATCGGACGGTTGAGGTGGGGCACGCGGGGCGAGCGAAAGCAGCCTCGCGTGCCCGCTCGTGTCACCTGCCCAAGGCCACCGTGATCCCGGCACTGCGGGCCGAGTGGTTCTCCGTCGAGCAGCATCTCCGGATAGAGCACTCGTTGTCCGCAAGGAGGCCGACGCGGAATGGAGGCATCTGCTCGGGGCAGGTGAGCGGCTGCACGTGGGGCTCGATTGAGGGGCCACGCAGCACCGAGAATCGTTTGAGGTGATGACCATGCCTAGGCTACCAGTTGACCTGGTCGCTTTCGACCTGATGGGAACGGTGATCGAGGATACAGGCGCAATGGACAGGGCGCTGAAGCGAACCTTGAGCCACCACAAGGTCCCCTTCAACCAGCAAGAGGTGGACGCCATGAGGGGTGCCGCCAAGGTGGAGGTCTTCCGGGCCGTGGCGGAGCGCGCACTGGGGGCCGGTGGGAGCCCCGAAGCCTGCCTTGAGCTGGCCGAGAAGATGTACCGCACCTTCAAGCAGGCGCTCAGGGATGCCTACGCGGAGACGCCCCCGGTGGAGATCCCGGGCGCTGCGGCGACCATGCGCTGGCTGAGGGAGCGAGGCGTCAAGGTCGCCGCAACCAGCGCTCTGGATACCGACCAGTTGGGGCCGATGCTGGATCGGCTGGG
The DNA here is from genome assembly GCA_050261575.1 of Sphingomonadaceae bacterium. Taxonomy (GTDB): domain Bacteria; phylum Chloroflexota; class UBA6077; order UBA6077; family UBA6077; genus JBLNDL01. The sequence continues at coordinate 17,106 of JBLNDL010000014.1, forward strand.
ATGGGCCGAGGGCGTCTTCGACTGCAAGGTATCCACCTATGAAGTCCCTCGGGGACGCCCTGCACCGTACATGATATTCCAAGCGATGATGAGGACAGGCGTGGTGGACGTGCGGCGGGTCGCCGCCGTGGGCGATACCCCTTTGGATCTGATGGCCGGCACCAATGCGGGGCTCCGGTGGGTGATAGGCGTCTTGAGTGGCGCTCACCGTCTGGAGAGCCTGGGCGTTGTCCCCCACACCCACATCCTGAACAGCGTCGCCGACCTGCCGAGGATCCTGGAGGGCTAGACTCTGTCGGCCCTGGTCTCGCAGTCTTGCCTGGCACGATGCTACTATACACAGCAAGGTAGATGTCGCGGAGGAGAGGAATGGGCGATCAGGACCTGGGCAACAAGCCCATGTTGAAGAAGTTCGACCTCACCGGAAGGGTGGCGCTGGTGACCGGGTCGAGCCGTGGGATTGGCGCCGCCATGGCGGTGGCGCTCGCGGAGGCGGGCGCCGACCTGGCCTTGGTGGCTCGGACGGAGGATGCCCTGCAGGGGGTGGCCGGCCGGATTCGAGAATTGGGCCGGCGGGCGCTGGTGGTCCCCACCGACGTGTCTCGGGTGCCGGCTCTCACCCAAATGGTGGATCGAGTGGTGGCCGAATACGGTCGAGTCGACATCCTGGTAAACGCCGCCGGAGTGCAGTGCCGGAAGCCGATACTGGAGGTGACGGAGGAGGAGTGGGACTTCGTCAACGACGTCAACCTGAAGGCGGTGTACTTCTGTTCCCAGATCGTTGCCCGGCACATGCTGAAGCAGGGGAAGGGGAAGATCATCAACATAGCTTCACTCACCTCCACCATTGGGATCGCAAACGTCAGCATCTACACGGCCACCAAGGGCGGGGTGCTGGCGCTCACCAGGGTCATGTCAAGGGAGTGGGCGAAGCAGGGGATCAGGGTGAACGCCATCGCCCCTGGCTACTTCCACACCGAATTGACCAAGCGGTTGTACGACGATCCCGCCCTGCGTCAGTGGGTCGTCGATCGGACCCCCGTGGGTCGTTGGGGCGAGTTGGAGGACCTGATGGGCACCGCGGTGTTCCTGGCGTCCGACGCATCGGATTTCATCACAGGCGAGCTGATAAACGTGGATGGTGGGTGGTTGTCGGCGTAGTGGGTGGCTGCCGGCGCAGAGGAAAGGAGGCCGGGTGATGGCAACCATCGAGGGCTTCGTCGCCGAGAACGAGAAGCGGTTTCTGGAGGAGCTTAAGGAGTTTCTCCGCATCCCCTCCATCAGTGCCCTCCCCGAGCACAGGGAGGACATGGTGCGCTGTGCCGAGTTCGGCGCCGAGGAACTCAGGCGCATCGGGATGCAGCGAGCGGAGGTGCTGCCCACCGGCGGTGCCCCCGTGATCTACGGCGAGTGGCTGGGCGCGCCCGGCCGGCCCACGGTCCTGGTGTACGGCCACTACGACGTTCAGCCGGTGGACCCGGTGGATCAGTGGAGCAGCCCTCCCTTCGATCCTCAGGTGAGAGGGAACGAGCTGTACGCTCGTGGATCGGCCGACGACAAGGGACAGGTTTTCCTCCATTGGAAGGCCGTCGAGGCCCACATGCGGGTGAACGGCCGTCTGCCGGTGAACCTCAAGTTTCTCATCGAGGGGGAAGAGGAGATCGGCAGCGAGCACCTGGACGAGTTCCTGAAGGCCAACCGGGAGCTGCTGAGTGCCGACGCCGTGGTGGTGTCGGACACCGCGTGGTTCGACAGAGGGATTCCCTCCATCTGCTACGGGCTGCGCGGTCTCACCTACCTGCAGGTGAACCTGAAGGCCGCCGCGAGCGATCTCCACTCGGGCAGTTTCGGCGGGGCCATCGCCGACCCAATCCAGGTGCTGGCCGAGATCATCGCGGGCCTCAAGGACGACCGGGGACGGGTCGACGTGCCGGGCTTCTACGACAGGGTGCGTCCTCTTTCCTCGGATGAGCGCCGGCAGTTCGCGAGCCTGCCGTTCGACGAGGAGAAGTACCGGAGGGAGATTGGCGCCGTGGCGCTTTGGGGTGAGGAAGGCTACACCCCACTAGAGAGGGTGTGGGCCAGGCCCACCCTGGACGTCAACGGGATCTGGGGAGGCTTCACGGGAGAGGGAAGCAAGACGGTGTTGCCCGCCAGGGCGTCCGCCAAGCTGAGCTGCCGGCTGGTGCCCGACCAGGATCCTGAGGAGATCTTCCGCCTGGTGTCGGCGCGGATAAGGGAGCTGTGTCCACCCGTGGTGGAGATGGAGATCGTCCCGATGCACTCTGGGATGTGGGCCATCACCCCCCTGGAGCATCCAGCCGTTCAGGCTGCCGCGCGGGCCATGGAGCGGGCCTTCCACAGGAAGCCGGCCTTCATCAGATCCGGGGGCTCGATCCCGATCGTCGCGTCCTTCGCGGAGGTGCTGGGAGCACCCACTGTGCTGATGGGCTTCGCCCTGCCGGACGATCACGCCCACGCGCCTGACGAGCGGCTCGACCTGGGTAACTTCTTTGGTGGTATCCGAGCCTGCGCCTTCCTGTGGGATGAGTTGGGTGGGGAGGGCCGTTGAGGCTGGGCACCGGCGGACAACTGGGGTACTACGGGCTGATCGCCCTGGCGGCGGCGATGTGGGGCACCCTCGGGGTGTTGACCAAGCATCTCTACGAATACGGCGTCAGCCCGTGGTCGCTCACCTTCCTGCGGACACTTCTGGGGTTCCTGGCCTTCGGCGGGGTGATCCTCTTCTTGGATCGATCCAGGTTCCGCGTTCGGCGGCGGGATCTGCCCTACCTCGCCCTCTTCGGGCTGATCAGTACCTCGATCTTCTACGCCCTCTACCTCTACACGATCAGCCTTACCAGCGTGGCGGTGGCCGCCGTGCTGCTCTACACCGCGCCAGTGTTCGCTGCCATCATGGCCAGGTTCGCATTCGGCGAAGCGATCACCCCGCCCAAGGTGGTTGCCTTGCTGCTCACCTTTGCTGGATGCGTGCTGGTGGCTGGGCTCGAATCGGGGGCGCCGGTGGTGACGCCGCTTGGGATCGGCACGGGGCTAGGCTCCGCCCTGACCTACGCCAGTTTTGGGATCATGGGCAAGAAGGCTGGCCAGCGCAACTGCCACTGGACAATCAACTTCTATTCCATGGGATTTGCCACCCTCTTCCTGTTGCCGGTGCTGGCGCTGCCGGAGGTGTCCCTCTGGCCCTACCAGACCGAGGTCTGGCTGCTGCTGGCCGTGATGACGGCGGGGCCCACCCTGGCCTCCAGGGCGCTCTACGTGGGGGCGGTGAAGCACGTGGAGGCGAGCCGGGCGGCCATCGTCGCCACGGTGGAGCCGGTCGCCGCGGCGGCCTTTGCCTTCCTGCTGCTGGGGGAGCTACTCTCCTCTAGCCAGTTGATGGGAGGCTTCCTCGTGCTGGCGGGCTCTGTGCTCGCCCAGCAGCCGGGCCGGCCGGACGCGGAGCCACGCGACCAGGGAGGCGCGCCCGCGAAGCGGGATGTTCTGGCGTCTACCTCAGCCTCACTTCAGCAGGACAGGTAGTCTGGACAGCCACACTGGTGTAGAATCATACAGATCCGATTCCTGACTCCAGGACGAGCCTATGAGCGCGTCGGCGTCCAGACTGCGGCGGTGGCTGCCGACTCGGCGGGGTCGGCCGACGGCAGTCCTTCCACTCGGGCTCCAGACCAGGATCGCCCTCCTCGTGGCCTCGGGGCTGCTGGCTCTCATGACTTCGTTCGTGGTGTTGGGCCTCGCCTCGTTGCGCGAGAGTACCGAGCAGGGCACTCAGCACAGGGTCGCCCTGGCACGGACGGCTGCAGTGCATCTGGACTTCATCCTGGAGCAGGCCGCCACGATGATCCGCTTGAGCGGCCAGGAACTGGCGGCGGCTCTCCAATCCCGCGACCAAGAGGCTGTTCGGGTGTCGCTGCGGGATGCAGCGCACCGGATGGCCACTGTCGCGGATGGCATCCTCCTCTTCGACTCATCGGGACTTCTGCTGCAGTCTGAACCCTCCGATCTCAGCTTCTCCTACCCCTCGATCGGCCCCGGGGCGTTCGCTGCCCTGGCCTCTGGAGGGGCGATGGCGGTGGACTGGGTGCGCACGCCCCTCGGCGCCGTGGCTCTCGTCGTGGTGCCGTTGCCCGGAAGCGGCGAGGCCGACGGTGGCTACCTAGCTGCCGCCGTCGACTTCTCGGGCCAGGCTGTGGGCCACTGGCTTCGACAACTGGCACTGGGCAGAAGCGGGCGCGTGGACATCGTGGACGGTGATGGCGTGGTGCTCACGACGACCGACGAGCAGGATGCCCCGAGCGCCGAGAGCCACGCGGGCTACTTCGCAGGGTTGATGGCCGAGAGGCGAGCCACCGTGTCCACCTGCTACGACTGCCACACCACCTCCCAGGGGCAGGCGAGGAGCCGCGAGGTGATGGCCTATGCCCCGCTCCGAGTGGCCGACTGGGGAGTTGTGCTGCGGCAATCCGAAGACGAGGTGCTGGAGCCGACCCACCGGCTGCAGCGACAGGTGCTGGTGCTGGGGGGCGTCTCGCTGCTGGTTGCCCTCCTGATGGTGTGGCTGACCACCAGGAGCGTGGTGGGGCCCATCCGCGCCCTGACCCAGTCGGCGCGGAGGATCGCGGATGGGCATCTGGGTGAGGCGGTGGCCGTTCACGGCTCGGACGAGGTGGGTGAGCTGGCTCGCACGCTGGACCACATGAGGGCAAGGCTCCAGCGGTCGATCGAGGAGATCAAGGCGGGCGCCGCGGAGCTGGAAAGCCGGGTTCGGGAGCGCACGGCGGAACTGGAGCGCTCCGAGGGCGAGCTTCTCCGGCGCAACCGGGAGCTCTCCACTCTGAACTCCATAGCCGTGGCCCTCAACCAGTCGTTGGACCTGGAGTCCATCCTGAACGTCGCTCTCCTGAACGCGCTGCGGCTGACGGGGATGGATGCCGGGGCGATCTACCTGCTGGACGAGCACACCGGGGAGCTGGAGTTGGCCGCGCACCACGGCCTCTCGCGAGAGGCTGCCCAGGTGGCTGCGAACCTGGGATTGAGCGCCAGCCTCTGCGCGGCGGCGGCGCAGGCGGGAGAGCCCATCCTGGTGGAGGACACACACCGCTACGCAAGGGGGGCGAAGGGGGTGCTGCGCAGCGAAAAGATGAGGTGCATGGTGCGCGTGCCCTTCAAGTCCACCCGTGGCCTGCTGGGGACGATGTGCCTCGGGTCCGGCACCAGCAGGGGCTTCTCCAAGGCGGAGATGGACCTGCTGACCTCTGTCAGCAACCAGATCGCGGTCGCGGTGCAGAACGCCCGGCTGTACGAGGAGCTGCAGCGCAAGGAGAGGATGAGGGGCGAACTGCTGCTGAAGGTGATCACGGCGCAGGAGGCAGAGCGAAAGCGGATCGCCCGGGAGCTGCACGATCAGACCAGCCAGGCCCTTGCCGCGCTGGCGGTGGCGGTGGAGACCGCCGCCGGTCAGGCGGCCGAGGGGGGAGACGTCGTCGAGAGCCTGGCGCGAATGAAATCGCTGGCAGTGGACACGTTGGAGGAGATCCACCGCCTGATCTTCGATCTCAGGCCGACGCTGCTGGACGATCTGGGGCTGATCGCCGCGCTCAGGTGGTACGCCGAGACGAGGCTGGGCGAGGTGGGGATCAAGGTGCGGCTGGAGGTGGTGGGTGAGGAGACGCGGTTGGCACCTCAGATCGAGACGGCGCTCTACCGGGTGGTGCAGGAGGCCGTCACCAACGTGGCGAATCACTCAGGTGCACAGAGTTTCACGGTCACGCTGGTCCTCAAACCGGACCGCCTGCAGCTCAGCATGGTGGACGACGGGTGGGGCTTCGACATGGCCGAGCTAGCCCGCTCCCGTGATCAGAAGCGGGGGCTCGGGCTGATGGGGATGAAGGAGCGGGTGGAGCTGCTGGGCGGGAGCTTTTCGATCTATTCGGAGTTGGGTGGAGGCACGAAGATCACGGTGGAGGTTCCGCTCACTGTGGGTGGGGGAGAGGGCGGCGAGGGAGAAGCGGGGCTCGCCGGTTGAGGGTGAAGGGGATGGGGAAGATACGGGTACTGCTGGTTGACGACCACGCGATCCTGCGGGAGGGGATACGTGCCCTGCTCGCGCTGTCCAAGGATATCGACGTGGTGGGGGAGGCTGCCGACGGGCAGACGGGCATCGAGTGCGCGCGGGAGTTGGCGCCGGACGTGGTGCTGATGGATATCGCGATGCCTGTTCTGGACGGGCTGGAGGCCACGCGCCGGATCAAGGAGCGGCAGAAGGGGACGAAGGTGCTGATCCTGACCCAGCACGAGAATCGGGAGTACGTCTACCCCATCCTGAAGGCCGGCGCCGACGGGTACGTGCTGAAGAAGGCGGCGGGCACGGAGTTGATCTCGGCCATTCGTGCGGTGCACGAGGGCGGCACCTTCCTCTATCCCTCGGTGGCGAAGGCGGTGGTGGAGGACTACCTGCGTCCGGACGGGACGGTCGCCGAGCGTCGCCACGCCAGGCTCACAGACCGGGAGGTCGAGGTGCTGAAGCTGGTGGCGGAGGGGCGCAGCAACCAGGAGATCGCCGACCTGCTCTGCCTCAGCGTCAAGACCGTGACGGGACACCGGACCAACATCATGGAGAAGCTGGATCTCCACAGCCGCACCGAACTGGTGAAGTACGCGATTCGGACCGGCCTGGTCCAGCCCTGACGTTCGGCGAACAGGGCGTTTTTCCCCCTTGGAACAGGGCGTTCTGCGGATATGCCCCCCACCTCTGCTCCCCTAGACTGCGGACGGTAGCTTCCGCTCCGGCACCGTTTTCCATCCGAGGTCTCGCGCGCTGTCTCCCCGCCGGCTCTGGGGTGCCGATTCGTCCGCCATCAAACCGGGACAGGGGAGCGCGGAATGCTGTGGGAGGTAGTTGATGGCAGACGATTCCAAGACACCCTTGGTGGACGAACTGGAAAAGGGAAGCTGGCCCAGTTTCGCCAAAGAAATGAAGCGGCGGGCCGAGAAGAACCTGGCCGCGAAGGACTTGGTAGGCCAGCTTGAACTCTCCTACCAGGAGAAACGGGTCCACTGGAAGCACGGCGGGGTCGTGGGCGTCAGGGGCTACGGGGGTGGGGTGATCGGTCGCTACTCCGACGTTCCCGAGAAGTTCCCCAACGCCGCCGAGTTCCACACGATGCGGGTGAACCAGCCCAGTGGCTGGTTCTACACCACCGAAAGCCTCCGCAAGCTGTGCGACGTTTGGGAGAAGTACGGGACGGGCCTCACCAACATGCACGGCTCCACAGGCGACATCATCCTCCTGGGCACGCAGACGGCCAACTTGCAGGAAGCCTTCAACGCCCTGAGCGACGCCGGGTTCGACCTGGGTGGCTCCGGCTCCGACCTACGAACCCCGAGCGCCTGCGTGGGCCCCGCTCGATGCGAGTACGCCTGCATCGACAGCCTGGGGATCTGCCACGACATCACTACGACCTACCAGAACGAGATTCACCGGCCGATGTGGCCCTACAAGTTCAAGATCAAGGTGGCGGGTTGCGCCAACGACTGCGTCGCATCCGTCGCCAGGTCCGATTTCGCCATCATCGGCACCTGGAAGGGCCCTTTGCGGATAGACCAGGCCGCGGTGAAGGAGTACATCGCCGCGGGCTTCGACGTGAAGGGCGAGGTGGTCGATATGTGCCCCACGAGGGCGCTGTGGCTGAACCAGGATGACAGCCTGGCTCTTGTCGCCGAGGAGTGCAAGCGCTGCATGCACTGTCTCAACAAGATGCCGAAGGCGATCAAGCCCGGCAGCGAGAAGGGCGCGACGATTATGGTCGGCGGGAAGGCCCCCATCGTCCGCGGCGCCTACCTCTCGTGGGTGGTCGTGCCATTCATGAAAATGGAGCCTCCCTACACGGAGTTGAAGGAGCTGCTGGAGAAGATCTGGGAGTGGTGGGACGAGCACGGGAAGTCCAGGGAGCGGATCGGGGAGTTGATCGACCGACTCGGGATGGGCCGCTTCCTCCGCGATCTGGGACTGGAGCCCTCGCCTGCGATGGTGTTCCAGCCGAGGTCCAACCCCTACTACTTCTGGCAGCCCGAGGAGGTGAAGTGAGATGGCAGAGGCTAGAACCGATTTCGGGCCTCCGTACTTCAAGGACATGTTGCCTCCGGTGATGGCGGAGAACTACGGCAAGTGGGTCTACCACGAGACGCTGCGCCCCGGGGTGTTGATGCACGTGGCCGAGAGCGGGGCGGCGGTCTACACGGTGAGGGTCGGCTCGCCCCGCCTGATGAGCATAGACACCATCCGAGAGCTGTGCGACGTGGCCGATCGGTACTGCGACGGCCACCTGCGCTTCACGAGCCGGCACAACGTCGAGTTTCTGCTGACCGACCCGGGCAAGATCGAGCCGCTGATGGCCGAAATGAAGAGCCGCGGCTGGCCGGTGGGCGGGACGGGAAACTCGATCAGCAACATCGTGCACACCCAGGGGTGGATCCACTGCCACAGTGCGGCCACCGACGCCTCCGCGCTGGTGAAGTCCATCATGGACGAGGTCCAACCCTACTTCGAGAGCATGACGCTGCCCGCGAAGGTGCGGATCGCAGTGGCCTGCTGCCTCAATATGTGTGGCGCGGTGCACTGCTCCGACATCGCCCTTGTGGGGATCCATCGGAAGCCGCCAAAGGTGGACGCCGAGCGGCTGGCGAAGACCTGCGAGGTGCCGAACATCATCGCGGCCTGCCCGACTGCGGCGATCCGGCCGAACCCGAAGGAGAAGGGAGTCATCATCAACGAAGAGCGATGCATGTACTGCGGCAACTGCTTCACCGTGTGCCCGGCCATGCCCATCGCCGACCCGGAGAACGACGGGGTGGCGGTCTTCGTGGGCGGCAAGGTGTCGAACGCGAGGAGCGCTCCGATGTTCTCCCGGCTGGCGATTCCATATCTGCCCAACAACCCGCCTCGCTGGCCCGAGACGGTGGCCGCGGTGAAGACCATCGTCGAGGTGTACGCGAAGCACGCCCGCAAGGGCGAGCGGGTCGGGGAGTGGATCGAGCGGGTCGGCTGGGAGCGGTTCTTCCAGTTGACGGGCATCCCGTTCACCGACAAGCACATCGACGACTTCCGCTTCGCTCCCACCACCTTCAGGACCTCGGCTGCGTTCAAGTGGTAAAGGAGTGGGATGGTGGGGGCGGGCTCCGCCCCCACCGATCCATCGAAGGGAGTTGGCCATGAGTGAGGATCTGAAGGATCGGGTGATGGCCTATCTGGCCACGGTGGAGAAGGCGAAGAACAGGGACATCGCGAACGCCCTGGGGGCGCCGAAGCCCGAGGTGGACAAGGCGGTTGGCGACCTGGCCAAGGAGGACAAGATCGAGTACATCTACATCGGCACCTCCTACGTGAAGATCAAGGGGAAGTAGGGGCCCTCACCCCGCAACGCGAGCGAGTGCAGCGTTGCGCCTCTTGCAGAAGGAGAGGGGGAACTGGGGACAGCCTCTCCCGTCGTGAGAGGGGGCTGGCAGGTAGCGGTGCTGACGGAGTTGATCGAGGCGAACCGAGCCACGCTGCTGAAGCGATGGTTCGAATCGATATTGGAGGGTTACCCCTCGGACGTGGCCGGCCTTCTACGTCGGGAGGCTGACCCGTTCCTGAACCCCGTCGGAAGCACGATCTCCCGGGAGATCGGGACCGTGCTGGACGAGCTTCGCCGTGGCGGGGGCGGCGCCGGGCTCTCGGCCGCGCTGGACGCCATCGTTCAGATCCGGGCGGTGCAGGAGATGGAGCCATCCCGGGCAGTCGGGTTCGTCTTCCTGCTCAAGAGGGTGGTGAGGGAGACGGTCGACGTCGAGGGCGCGGACCCGCGGCTGCAGGCTGAACTGCAGGAGTTCGAGTCCAGGGTGGATGGTGCGGCTCTTCTCGCCTTCGACCTGTACCTGAAGCATCGGGAGAGGATCCACGAGATCCGCACGAAGGAGGTTCGGGAGAGGTCCGAACGTCTGATGGAGCGGATGAGCCGGATCTACGGGATACGGGAGCCGGTGTAGGGGCAGGCGGGCGTGTCTGCCCGGCCGAGGTGGAAGCGCGGCGCCGTGTGTGAGGGACGAGGGCGCACCCGTGTGTGCGCCCCTGCCAGGGTGACGCCGCGTCGGTAGGGGCTGACGCGCATCGGTCTGGGCGGGCCCGAAGAGCAGTCGACGGCGAGAACGCCGAGTCGGCGGGCATGGTGGCAGGGCTGCCGGCCCCCACGTTACCCACTCCACAACGCGAGCGAGCGCAGCGTTGCGCCTCTCCCAGGGGGAGAGGCAGAGTAGCGGAGAGATCCAGCGAGCGAGGCATTCGTTCCGATGGCCGTGAAGCGAGGCAGTGCTAGATGAGAATCCTCTGTCCCATGCTGGCGGTCCTGGCCATCGCCCTGATCGGGCTGGCGGGCGGGAGCGTGAGCGGCCTGCGAGCCGTCTTCGGCATCGCCATTCCGTATCTGGCCCTCGGTCTCTTCGTCGTGGGGTTGGTGTGGAGGGTGGTGGACTGGGCCAGATCGCCCGTCCCCTACCGCATACCCACCACCTGCGGGCAGCAGAGATCGCTGCCCTGGCTGAGAGCCAGTAACCTGGAGAGCCCGCACGACACCCTGGGCGTCGTGGGCCGTATGGCCCTGGAGGTGCTGGCGTTCCGGTCCCTGTTCCGGAATAGCTCCGTGGAGATAAGGGGCAAGCGGCTGCTATACCGCGACCGGAAGCTGCTGTGGGTGGCCGCGATCTTCTTCCACTGGTCCATGCTGGTGGTGATCCTCCGGCACTCGCGCTTCTTCCTGGAGCCGGTGCCTGTCTTCGTCTCCCTGCTCCAATCGTTGGACGGGTTCTTCCAGATAGGCGAGCCGGTGCTGTTCGTCACGACGGTGGGCTTCCTGGCCGGGCTGAGCTACCTGCTGGTCCGCCGGGTGGTGCTGCCGCAGGTCCGCTACATCTCGCTGCCATCGGACTACTTCCCCCTCTTCCTCCTCATTGGCATCGGGCTCACCGGTGTCCTGATGCGCCACTTCTTCCGCACCGACGTGGCGGCGGTGAAGGATCTGACCCTGGGGTTGGTGAGCCTTCAGCCCGTGGTTCCGGACGGGGTGTCGCCCCTCTTCTTCGCCCACCTGCTTCTGGTCAGCAGCCTCTTCGCCTACTTCCCCGCGAGCAAGCTGATGCACGCGGGTGGCATCTTCCTGAGCCCGACCAGAAACCTGGCGAACGACAGCCGAGCGCGCAGGCACGTGAACCCGTGGAACCATCCGGTGCCGGTCCACAGCTACTGGGAGTGGCAACAGGAGTTCAAGGACAAGCTGGAGGCGGCGGGGCTGCCGTTGGATCCCGAGCCGAGTCGAGAAGGTTGAGATGCCGGAGAAGAAACCGACACCAGAGCAGTTGATGCAGGTGGATCACACGCCGCCCTCGCGGGACTGGATGGACGCCCACGTCGACTTCCAGGCCAGGAGGGGCAGCTACTGCTACAGCGCGAAGCCGGAGATGCTCGAATATCTCGGCATGCCCAACCCTCGGAAGTGGCAGCCCTACGATGAGGACTGGAAGCTTCCCCCGGACTGGAGGGAGACGATCCTGGAGGGGATGAAGGAGAGGCTGGCGAAGTACCGCTCCTTCAAGCTCTTCATGGACATCTGCGTGCGATGCGGCGCTTGTGCAGACAAGTGTCACTACTTCGTCGGCTCCGGGGACCCGAAGAACATGCCCGTCCTGAGGGCTGAGCTGATGAGGTCGGTGTACAGGAGGTACTTCACCACCTCCGGGAGGCTGTTGGGACGTTTCGGGGGGGCGCGCGAGCTGACGGAGGAGGTGCTGAAGGAGTGGTTCTACTACTTCTACCAGTGCACCGAGTGCCGCCGCTGCTCCGTCTTCTGTCCCTACGGCATCGACACCGCCGAGATCACGATGATGGGGCGGGAGCTGCTCAATCTGGTGGGGGTGAACATCAACTGGATCCTGGAGCCTGCCGCCAACTGCTACCGCACCGGCAACCACCTGGGGGTCCAGCCGCACACCTTCAAGGACAACCTGGAGTTTGCCGCATCGGATCTAGAAGACATCACGGGGGTTAAGGTCGAGGCGCCGATCAACAGGAAGGGCGCCGAGGTGCTGGTGATCGTGCCCTCGGCAGACTACTTCGGGAATCCCCACTACTATACCTTCCTGGGCTACCTGGCGATCTTCCAGGAGATAGGGCTGGACTACACCTTCAGCGCGTTCGCGTCGGAGGGAGGCAACTTCGGCCTGTTCTCCTCGCACGAGATGGCGAAGCGGCTGAACGCTAAGATCTACGCGGAGGCCGAGAGGCTGAAAGTGAAGTGGATCCTGGGGGGCGAGTGCGGCCACATGTGGAGGGTGCTGCACCAGTACATGGACACGCACAACGGCCCCGCCGACTTCTTGGAGGTGCCGGTCTCGCCGATCACGGGAACAAGGTTCGAGCATGCCAGGTCGACGAAGATGGTGCACATCGCCGAGTTCACGGCGGACCTGCTGCGGCACGGGAAGCTGAAGCTCGACCCGAGCCGGAACGACCGCTGGCGGGTGACCTACCACGACTCCTGCAACCTCGCGCGGAGCATGGGGCTGTTCGAGGAGCCGCGCTACATCCTGAGGAGTTGCTGCAACCACTTCTACGAGATGCCGGAGAACACCATCCGGGAGAAGACCTTCTGCTGCGGGAGTGGCTCAGGATTGGGGACCGAGGAGAACCTGGAGATGAGGCTGCGGGGCGGGCTGCCCAGGGCCAACGCGGTGAAGCACGTGCACGATAAGTACGTCGTGAACCTGCTCGCCTGCATGTGTGCTATCGACAAAGCCACTCTTCCGACGCTGATGGAGTATTGGGTGCCGGGGGTGGAGGTCGCCGGCGTGCACGAGCTGTTGGGCAACGCCCTCGTGATGACAGGCGAGAAGAAGCGGACCACGGACCTGCGCTTCGAGCCTCTGCCGGGCGTGGAGGAGGCGGAGGGGGTGGAAGCCAATGTATGACGGTGGGAAGATCGTCCCAGGGCTGATCCTCTTCCTGGGGTTGCTGTTGACGCCCTTCTGGTACAACGCCGGGGCGGGGCGGGCGGCTGCAAAGCCGGAGATCGTAAAGCCGGTCGACGAGAAGGCGTGCGTGGAGCCGGCGGAGTTCATGCGGGCCAACCACATGCGGCTGCTGATCGACTGGCGCGAGGACGCCGTGCGCGGCGGCGACCTGCTGTACGTGGCCGGCGACGGGAGGAAGCACGACAAGAGCCTCAGCAACAACTGCATGAAGTGCCACTCCAACAAGGAGGAGTTCTGCGACCGGTGTCACGACTACGCCCAGGTTAAGCCTAACTGCTGGGATTGCCACACGGTCCCCAAGGAGGGGAAGTGATGCGAGCGGACAGAAGGCAGTTCCTGAAGATTGCCGGGGTCGCTGTCCTGGGGCTGGGCCTCAAGGGTGGTGCGGATCTGCTGAATGGCGGCCGGCTCGTGGAGGCCTCGGTCGTCGGAGGCGTGCCGGGCCGGAGCCCCCGCGCGGGCAAGCGGTGGGCGATGGTGGTGGATCTGCCGAAGTGCTGGGAGGGCAAGGGGTGCACCGACTGCATCGACGCCTGCCACAGAGAGCACAACGTTCCCCACTTCGAGGAGCCGAAGAACGAGGTGAAGTGGGCATGGCAGGACCGTTACGAGGTCGCCTTCTCCGGCCAGGACCCGCGGCTGCTATCCCCCGGCCTCCGGGATAGGTCCGCTCTCCTGATGTGCAACCACTGCGACAACCCCCCGTGCGTCCGGGTGTGTCCGACCAGGGCAACCTGGCAGCGGGAGGACGGGATAGTGGCGACGGACATGCACCGTTGCATCGGCTGCCGCTACTGCATGGTGGCCTGCCCCTATGGGGCGAGGAGCTTCAACTGGATCGACCCTCGACGGGGTCTGGACATGGAGAAGGTGAACGCCGATTTCCCCACCAGGACGCGGGGGGTGGTGGAGAAGTGCACCTTCTGTGCGGAGAGGATCGACAGGGGCGGCGCCCCCGCCTGCGTCGAGGCGTGCCGGCAGAAGGCGCTGACGTTCGGCGACCTGAACGACCCAGCCTCTGAGGTGAGGAGGATCGTCGAGTCGCGGTACACCCTGGTGCGGCGGCCGGAGTTGGGGACCAGGCCGCAGGTGTACTACGTGGCCTCGCAGTGAGGTAGAGATGGTGGAGAAAGCGCTGAGGGGAAGCCGCGCGTATTGGGGCTGGCTGCTGTTCCTGCTCGCTGTGTCCGTGACAGGGCTCGGCTTCTACCTGTGGCAGGCCGCGACCGGCACCGAGGCATCGGGGCTGAGCAGGGACGTGCCGTGGGGCTTCTTCATCGCGAACTACACGTTCATGGTCGGGGTGGCAGCTTCGGCCGTCGTGGTGGTGATACCGTACTACCTCCACAGCCAGAGGGAGTTCGGCCGGATGATCGCGCTGGGGGAGTTCCTGGCCGTAGCAGCGGTGCTGACGACCCTGCTGTTCATCATGGCGGACCTGGGCCAACCCGGCAGGATGTTCAACATCCTCCTCTACCCGACGCCCAATTCCCCCTTCTTCTGGAATACCATCGTCCTGCCGGGCTACCTGCTGCTGAATCTGGTGATAGCCTGGTTCACCCTGGATGCCGAGCGGCACGACGTGCCGGTGCCCGGCTGGGTGAAGCTGCTGATCCTGGTGTCGATCCCCTGGGCGATCAGCATCCACACCCTTACGTCGTTCGTCTACAGCGGGTTGGTGGCGAGGCCGTTCTGGAACAGCGCCATATTGACCCCCCGCTTCCTCGCCTCGGCCTTCGCCTCGGGTCCTGCGCTGCTGGTGATCCTGGCGCTGGTGGTGAGGCGTTACACCGGCTACGATCCGGGCAGCAGGGCCATAGAGAAGGTGGCGCTGATCGTCACCTACGCTGCCACCGCCAACCTGTTCCTGGTGCTGGTGGAGATCTTCGCAGTGGTGTACAGCAACGTCGCGGGGCACATGGAGCACTTCGAATACATGTTCTTCGGCCTCGAAGGGCGCGGCCAGTTGGTGCCATGGATGTGGCTCTCGGTGATCGTGGCGGTGGTGTCGGTCGCGCTGCTTATCGTCCCGCGGACTCGCAGGAACGAGAAGACGTTGCTGGCGGCCTGCGCGGGGGTGTTCTTCTCCACGTGGATCGACAAGGGACTCTGCCTCGTGGTGGGGGGATTCGTTCCCTCGACGCTCGGCAGGATCACGGAGTACCTGCCAACGGTGCAGGAGTGGGTGATCGCTGGCGCGATATACGCAGCCGCGGGGATGTTGTTGACGTTGCTGTACAAGGTGGCCATCGGCGTGAGACTGGAAGAGGAGGAGGTGCAGGAATGCCGATAATCACTCTGAGGGGCCGGGACTTCGAGGTGGACGAGGACGGGTTCCTGGAGGATCCGACGATTTGGAACGAGGAGGTAGCTCGCTGCTTCGCCGACACCGAAGGCATCGCGGAGCTGACCGAGGATCACTGGAAGGTGATCAACTACCTGCACAACTACTACCAGCAGTACGGGATCGCCCCGATGATCCGGAAGCTATGCAAAGACACCGGTTTCGATCTAAAATACATTTACCAGCTATTCCCCTCAGGCCCAGCCAAGGGAGCCTGCAAGCTGGCTGGTCTGCCGAAGCCCACCGGGTGCGTGTAGGCCATCATTTCGGAGTTGAGGAGAACAGGGCAAGAGGATGTACGTCATCACTATCAACGAGGATAAGTGTGAGGGCGACGGGGAGTGCGTGAGCACCTGCCCGGTGGAGATGTTCGAGCTGAAGAACGGCAAGGCCGTCCAGGTGGGCTCGACGGACGACTGCCTCGGCTGCGAGAGTTGCGTGAGCGTCTGCCCCAGCGGGGCGATCACGCTGCAGGAGATGTAGCCTAACGGCAACAGCGAAGGGGGGTGGAAGGCCCCCCTTCTCGATTCCTACCACTCGAGATAGGGAGGGAGGTCGGACATCGCGTTCACGATCAACTCGGCCAGGCCGCCGTAGTGGAGGTTGTGTTTCTCCCCGATGCCGTAGAACTCCAGCAGCCCCCGCATCTGCCCCTTGCAGTTGGAGCAGGGGGCGCAGACGTACTTGGGGATGGATGGATCCATCTCCCCCTCGAAGGCTTCGAGTATCTGCTTCAGCTTCGTCCGGCCCGAGATCGCGTTCCGCCACTCGGGGAAGTTGAGCGCCTGCATGATTGCGAAGCCGCTGCCACCCCCGCAGCAGTAGTTCTCCACGCCGTGCGGGGCCATCTCCCGGAAGCGTGGGGCGATCCGCCGCAAGATCCTGCGCTGGGGCTCCACGATCCCCATCAGCCGCACGACGTTGCAGGGATCGTGGAGGGTCACCGGGAAGTCGTTTCGGCCGGGGTCCAACTCCAGCCTGCCGGAGGCGACGAGGCCGTCTAGCAGGGTGAGGCAGCTCTCCCTGGGCACGTTGTACTCGGCTGCGAATATGCGGTCGGCGATGACCGAGAGCGCCTTGTGGGCGTGGCCGCACTCGCCGATCACGATCTTCTTCACCTTCAGCTTCTTCGCCACCTGGGCGTGCCTGAGGGCGATGCGGGCGAACTGGACGTCGTCGTACCAGAGGCCGTAGTTGACGGCGTCGTATCCGAGCAGGTCGCTGGAGAGGGTGTAGCTTAGCCCTGCCCGTTCGAAGACGATGGCGAACGCCTCCGGGTTCTCCGGCCAGGCCACGAACTCGCCCGCATTGTGGAGCAGCAGGATATCCGCCCCCTCCTTGTCCACCGGCCACTCGAAGCTGAGGCCGGTGCGGTCCGTGACGTCCTCCTGGAGGAACTCGATGTTGTTGGCCAGCGCGGCCGGTGTCATCCCCGTGCTGGAGCCGACCCGAAGCTGCTGGATCGTTCCCTGCTGGTGGATTTCCTTTGGGGCGATCCCCATCTCCATGCTGAACAGCTTCCTGATCTCGTGGGCCACGAGCCCGTTGTCCACGCCGATGGGGCACGCCTGGGCACAGCGGCGGCAGAGGTTGCAGCGGTAGGCCAGCTCCGCCAGGCGGGCCACGGTTCGCCAGTTCAGCTCGACTTCCGCGCCGGACAGCTTCGCCCTGAGCCTCCCCGCGGGGGAAAGGTACTTCCTGACGATACGGCGGAGGACCTCCGTGCGGAAGCTCGGGCGGTAGGCTGGGAGGCGGCCGCTGGCCTGGTAGACGTGGCAGGCGTCGGCGCAACTCTGGCAGCGGGCGCAGTTGTCCAGGGAGAGCACGAGCGGCTGCCAGAAGGCCCAGTTGCTGTCGCGAGAGAGCAGCTTCCGAAGCCCTCGGAGGAAGCTCTCCACCAGCGTCCTCTCCGCCTCGGGCGAGCCCGGTTTGGGGATGGCGATGGCGGAGTAGCCATCCAGGGAGGCCTCAAGGGTCTTGCGGCGATCGGACCTGACCCCCTGCAGGGGGGGGAGTGGGGCCTCGCAGGGGAAGGGGAGCGGCATCAACCCCTCCGAGCGCGGCTGAAACAACGGGTCGGTCTCCCGACCGAAGTCCCGCTCGTTCAACTCGGGATAGCCCTCCATCACTTCGCCTCCGAGGCCGCGTCGGCCCAACTCTCGTCGGGATCGATGTGGGGCGCGGACCAGCCGACCGGCCGGGCCAGGTTGGATCGCATGCGGTCCAGCATTCGGGGGTCGCCGAGGTTAGGGGCATCGTCCCAACGCACCTGGTGGTAGGTGAAGTACTTGGCGACGAAGTGGGTCATGTGAGTGAATGGCAGGTAGATCAGGAACAGGGCGGCCACGACGACCTGGGCGGCGACGGCGGGGCTCACGTGGGGCGGCGTGCCGAAGGTGAGCGCTCCCCGGAGGAACGCTCGAAGTTGGGAGAGGGAGGGGTCCGCGGTGAGCCAGGCGAACGCGGCAGAGAGGAAGACCGCGAGCAGGAAGATCAGGTTGACGTAATCCGCGCGCGTGCTGGAGTTCCTGAGCCGCGCGTCGGTGAGGCGACGGCGCAGTAGGGAGAGCGCCCCGAACGTGGCGGAGAGGAGCCCGGCGGCACCGGTGGCGTGGGTGAACCCATCGAGGACGCTCCACCAGGGGGGCGGGTCGCCCGCGGGCTGCAGGGCGGCGCCTAGGACGAGCAGCAGGGTGAAGCCGAAGAGGAGGTAGATGCCGGCGTGGAACGGGAAGGAGGCGCACCAGTGGGGGCGATTGTGGTGCCAGAGGCTGCGGACGAGCAGCATCTCCTCCAGCATCGCCCGGATCTCTCCCGATAGGCTAGTGTCCCGGGGGCGGGTCCACCAGTCTGGATCCTCGAAGTAGGAGCCGCCGTGGTCTGCCTTGCCCTTTTCATGGGGCACGGGGTAAAGCTCCCAGCGGAGGTGCATCGGTGCGCGCGCGTACTTGGCGGCGGTCAGCGCGACGCCGGTGAAGAAGGCCAGGACCGAGATGTAGGTAAGCGCCAGCAGCAGCGACGGTCCGATCAATGGCTGTCCTCCGATGCTCGGTCGAGAGATGGGCTAGCGGGGGCGGAATCGGGCCACCAGAGTCAGTATACGGGGAATGGAGCAGCTTCGCATGGGGCGTACGCCCCATTTTGCGGTGGTGAGATCGCAGTATTGGCTTCGGGTAACCGGATCACGGTGGTCGACGCATGGCTTCCCCATTTACCCAGGCGTGGTCTTTCGCAGCAGTGCTCATCGAGAACGACCACCGCTGTCATCCACACGGGCTCAGCGGCGCTCCACTGCGATGCCATCGCCGGGCTTCGGCCCTCGGGGGCGGCTGTCTTCAGGTAGGCAGTGACGGCCTCTCTGACGCCGGACTCGAGTCCCAGGGGGAGAGGGGGGTGGGAGCGGGTGCCGGCCAAGTGGCGATCGAGTAGGGCTGTTGATATACTGAGATCATCTGGGGACGACGCCGTCCCGACCGGAGGACGCGAGGGTGCGAAGCGAGGAGAAGGACGCTTTGCTGCTGGCCGTAGACGTGGGGAACACCAACACCGTGGTAGGGGTCTTCCAGGGGGAGGAGTTGGTCGCCGATTGGCGGCTGGCCACCGACTCCCACACGATGCCGGACGAGTACGCCGTCCTGCTGTGGAGTCTGTTGGGCTACCGGGGCCTGAGCATGTCGCAGCTCGATGCCGCCATCATCGCCAGTGTGGTGCCGAAGGTGACGGCCAATCTGAGGGAGATGATCGAGAGGTACGTGCGGGTCGAGGCGCTGGTGGTTGGGCCTGGCATCGAAACGGGGGTTCGTATCGGGATCGACAACCCGAAGGAGGTTGGCGCGGACCGGATCGTGAACGCGCTGGCCGCGTACAGGCTGTACGGTGGACCCGCGATAGTCATCGACCTGGGCACAGCCACCACCTTCGATGCGGTTTCCGCCGACGGGGAGTACCAGGGAGGGGCGATCGCGCCGGGGATCCTGACCTCGGTGGAGGCGCTCGCGCGCCAGACGGCCAGGTTGCCGCGCGTGGACATGGTGAGGCCCGCGCACGCCATCGGCAGGGACACCCTGAGTGCGATGCAGTCGGGCATCATTCTCGGCCACGCCTCAATGGTGGAGGGGATGGTGCGCAGGATCGCCGCGGAGATGGAGGGCGAGCCTCGCGTCGTCGCGACCGGCGGGCTGTGCGCGGTGATGGCCGCCGAAGTGCCCCTCATCGAGGTGGCGGACAAGAACCTCACCCTGAAGGGGCTGAGGATGATGTACGAGTTGAACAGGCGGTAGGCAGGGCTGAGGACTGAGTGGTCCACCCCGCAGGCTCGGGGGAGCCGTCCAGTCACCCTGAGCGGGGCGAAGGGTCCCCAGTGTCGTGTGCACGCCATCCCGAGATAGCTGCCGAGGCCGAAGTACGCGTTCCCCACCGGAACGGTCGGCGTGAACAAAGGACGACTGCCCGGCAGGCGGGGCACACCACTCAGCACCCAGAACGCGAGACGACAAAGGAGTCCAGAGGCATGCTGGAGGGCAAAAAGATCGTCCTGGGCGTCACGGGGAGCATTGCCGCGTACAAGGCGGCGATACTCGCCAGCAGCCTGACCCAGGCCGGCGCGGAAGTAGACGTGATCATGACCGAGTCGGCGACGAAGCTGGTGGCTCCTCTGACGTTCCAGAGCCTCACGCGCCGGCCGGTCCACGTGGATATGTTTCGGCTGCTGGAGCAGCCCGACATCACCCACGTCTCGCTGGGTGTCGCCGCCGACCTGCTGGTGATTGCGCCCGCGACGGCGAACATCCTGGCGAAGATGGCCTGGGGGATGGCGGACGACCTCCTCTCGACTACCGTGCTGGCGGCGCGCTGCCCCATCATCGTGGCTCCGGCCATGGACGCCGAGATGTACGAGAACCCGGCCACCAAGGAGAACGTGGCGCGTTTGCGGGATCGGGGCGTGGTGGTGGTGGAGCCAGATTTCGGACGGTTGGCGTCCGGGCTGGTGGGTCGGGGCAGGCTGGCCGACCTGGAGGAGATCCTCGGAAGGATCCGCTGGGTGCTCGGCCGCGATGGCGACCTGGCCGACGTCCACCTGCTGGTGACCGCGGGTGGCACCCAGGAGCCGCTGGACCCGGTGCGGGTGCTGACCAACCGCTCCTCCGGGAAGATGGGCTACGCCATCGCCGAGGCGGCGATGGACCGCGGCGCCCGCGTGACCCTGATCTCGGCACCCACCTCGCTGAAGCCCCCCAAGGCGGCGGAGTTCGTACCCGTCACCACCGCTACGGAAATGTGCGAAGCGGTGATGGCGAAGCTGCGGCACGCCGACGTGCTGGTGATGGCCGCCGCCGTGGCCGACTATCGGGTGGATCAGACGGCGACCCAGAAGATGAAGAGGGCGGACAAGGCCATCCAGATCACCCTGGTGCCCAATCCGGATATCCTGATGGAGACGGCGAAGTCTCAGGATGGCGGGAAGGCTCCGATCCGAGTTGGCTTTGCGCTCGAAAGCGAGGATCTGGAGACAGCGGCCCGAGAGAAGCTATCCCGCAAGAGACTCGACCTCATCGTGGCTAACCGCGTGGATGCCGGCGGTGGTGTGTTCGGCAGCGACCGGAACGAAGTGGTGATGCTGGACCGAACCGGGAGACGGATAGACGTTCCGCTGGCCTCGAAGGTGCAAGTCGCCCATCGCATACTGGATGAGGTGGTTCAGCTACTGAAAGAGAGGGGGTAAGAAGGGGGGGGCGACGAGCGATGCCCTCACCCCGTGAACGTGCCACTGGCACGTTCACGCCTCTCCCGAGGGAGAGGGAAAATGGTGGCATGAAGCAGATATCGACGGTCGCGGAGATGCGGCGAGCGCTGGCCGGGGTGCACGGCAGCGTGGGACTGGTTCCTACGATGGGATTCCTTCACGCCGGCCACATGGCGCTGGTGGAGAGGGCGCGTGCAGAGAACGACATCGTGGTCGTGTCCATATTCGTGAACCCCACCCAGTTTGGCCCCGGAGAGGATTTCGAAAGGTATCCTCGGGACGAGAAACGCGATCTGGCGATGCTCCGCAAGGCCGGGGTCGATTTCGTCTTCACGCCGGAGCCTTCGGAGGTCTACCCTGAGGGGTTCTCGACCTACGTCACTGTGGAGGGCCTGTCCGAGAAGCTGGAGGGGGCCTTCCGGCCGGGGCACTTCCGTGGGGTGGCGACTGTGGTGTCGAAGCTGTTCAACATAATCCCGGCGACGAGGGCCTACTTCGGCCAGAAGGATGCCCAGCAGGTCGTGGTGATCCGGAGGATGGCGGCGGACCTCAACTTCCCTCACGAGATCGTGGTGGTGCCGACGGTGCGGGAGCCCGACGGCCTTGCTCTGAGCAGCCGGAACGTCTACCTGAACGCCGAGGAGAGGCAGAGCGCGCTGGTGCTATCCCGGGCGCTGTTCCTCGCCAAGGAGATGCACGAGAAGGGCGAGAGGAGCGCGGTGGAGATCCGCACTGCCATGAGGGCCATGCTGGAAGCGGAGCCCGGGGTGAAGACCGACTACGTGACTGTGTCTGATCCAGAGACGCTGGAAGAGGTGGATCGCATCGAGGGCCGGGTGCTGGTGGCCCTGGCGGCTCGGGTGGGCAAGACTCGGCTGATAGACAACCTGGTGCTGGGAGAGTGAAATCCGAGGAGACCGGTTGCGCAGATAGGTCACTGAGGGGTGTACAGAGTGGTTGACAATGACGCGGTTGAAGAGGCGGTCCGCAGCTTGCTGCTTGCCATAGGAGAGAACCCGGAGCGAGAGGGGCTGGAGGGAACCCCGCGGCGGATTGCCGAGATGTACCGGGAGGTATTCGCCGGGATGGACCAGGATCCGCGGGAGATCCTGTCCGTGGGGTTCGAAGAGGGGCACGAGGAGATGGTGGTCGTGCGGGACATCCCGTTCTTCTCGATGTGCGAGCATCACCTTCTGCCCTTTCACGGGGTTGCCCACGTCGGGTACATCCCGAAGGGGCGGGTAGTGGGGATCAGCAAGCTGGCCAGGGCAGTCGAGGTCTTCGCGCGTCGCCCCCAGGTGCAGGAGCGGCTCACCAGCCAGATCGCCGACGCCATCATGGATGTGGCCACGCCGCACGGGGTCGGCGTGGTGATGGAGGCGGAGCACCTTTGTATGACCATGAGGGGCGTCAAGAAGCCCGGAAGCAAGGTGGTGACCTCGGCTAACCGCGGGATTTTCAGGACGAGGCCCGCTACCAGGGCGGAATTCATGGCCATCGTCACGGGCCGCAAGTAGGGATGGCCGACCGGCGAACCGCCTACCTTTCTCTGGGCTCCAACGTGGGGGACCGCCTCGCCCACCTGCGGCAGGCGGTCGATCTGTTGTCTGCGACGCCGGGCATCTCGGTCCAGCGGGTGGCCGGGGTGTACGAGACGGAGCCGGTGGGTGTGGAGGATCAGCCCTGGTTCCTCAACACAGTCGTGGAGGTGTCCACCGAGCTGGCGCCGCGCGACCTGCTGTCGGCTGTGAAGGCTGTCGAGCGCTCCGTTGGGCGGACCCCGACCTTCCGCTGGGGTCCCCGGGAGATCGACGTCGACATCGTGCTGTACGAGGGTGTCGAGGTCTCCGACGGTGACTTGACCGTGCCCCATCCCCGCATGCGCGAGAGGCTGTTCGTGCTGCTCCCCCTGCGCGAGCTGTGCCCATCGTGGCGGGACGCCGAGGGCGTGGGGATCGACGAGTTGATAGAGAGGGCTCGGGGTACGGCCGGACTCCGGCCGTACCCCGAGCAAGTCTAAAGCTGATGCGGTCCCCGAACCCTGCCGGGTCGCAACGCGGGCGAGCGCAGCGTTGCGTGCCCTGGACCCGCCTTACGACTGGCGGGCTTTCTGGAGGAAGGAGGTGGCGCCGCTCATGATGAGGCCGGCGGCACCCACGAGGACGTAGCTGGATCCCTTGTCCACGTACTGTCTCACCTCGTCGGCGTTGCGGGCGATGTTCCCCACCTTCTTGCCCGCGGCCGTGATCTCCTTCATCGCCCTGTCCACGACAGCGACCAGATCCGGATGGTTGTACTGGGCTGGGATGCCCATGGAGTGCGACAGGTCCGAGGTCCCGATGAAGTAGACGTCGATGCCGTCCACCGCGAGCAACTCGGGCAGGTTGTGCACGGCCTGGATGTTCTCGATGTGAGCGATGATCATGCTCTCCTGGTTGGAGATCTTCACCTGCTCGCTCAACGGGCCGGCGACGCCGTAGCCGTGGGCCCTGGTGCCGGCGAGGCCCCGCTGGCCCATGGGGTGGAACTTGACCGATCGGACCGCGGTGACTGCGTCCTGTGCCGTGTTGATCTGGGGGATGTGGAGGCCCATCGTGCCGGTGTCGACGTATCGCAGGATGTCCTGCGGAATGTTCAGGGGGCACCGGATGATAGAAGGGATCCCAGCGGCTTCGGCGGTCCTCACTAGGTTCTCGCAGGTCTCGACGGACAGGGGACCGTGCTCGGCGTCGAGGACGACGAAGTCGAAGCCGGCGTAGGCGAAGATCTCCACGAGGATCGGGGCGTTGAAGCCCATGATCGGCCCGATCACCGGCTGGCCCGCCTGGATCTTCTCTTTGACGAGGTTTTTCTTCATCGAATACCTCCGCGGATTGGGTGGGGCTTGGTCAGCTGGCGCATTATAGGCCGCTGCGAGCGAGCGCCGCAAATCCTGGTAGAATCAGGCCATGTACGACGACACCATTGCCGCCATTTCCACTTCGGCGGGCGAAGCGGGGATCGGGATCGTCCGAATCTCGGGTCGCGACGCCGTGCCGATCCTTCGTCGGGTCTTCCGCAAGTCCGTCAGAGGGGGCGCCACGGACGGTGGTGGCGGCTGCCTGGGGCCAGGCACCGGGGTGACGGGGGGCGACGCCACGCGGTGCGGGGCGGGAGAAGCCGGGGGGACGGCTGGTGTCCCCTTCGAGTCCCACCGGGTCTACTACGGCCAGGCAGTCGACCCCGCCACGGGTGCCCCCATCGACGAGGTGCTGGTGTTCTGCATGCTGGCCCCACGCAGCTACACCCGAGAGGACGTGGTGGAGATCCACTGCCACGGAGGGGCCGTGCCGCTGCGGCGGGTGCTTCTGGCGGTCCTGCAGGCGGGCGCCCGGCCGGCGCAGCCCGGCGAGTTCACCCTGAGGGCCTACCTGAACGGCCGGATCGACCTGGCCCAAGCCGAGGCGGTCGTGGACGTGATCCGCTCACGGACCGAGAAGGGGCTCGCTGTGGCGGTGAAGGGTCTGAGCGGCCACCTATCCGGCCGGGTGCGAGCGATTCGCAAGGAGTTGCTGAGGTTGCTCGCCTACCTCGAGGCCACGATCGACTTCGAGGAGGACGACGTGCCCGAAGAGGACGTGGACGGCCCGCTGGCCGAGGGGCTGGACGCAGTGAGGCGGTTGCTAGCCACCGCGGATCAGGGAATCGTATGCCGGCAGGGGATCCGGGTCGCCATCGTGGGACGGCCGAACGTTGGCAAGTCCTCCCTGTTGAATGCCCTGCTGAGGAGCGACCGAGCTATCGTCACCGAGATAGCAGGCACCACCCGGGACACGCTGGAGGAGACCGCGAACCTCGGCGGGGTTCCGGTATGCCTCGTCGACACTGCCGGTATCGCCGAGACGCGGGACCCGGTAGAGCGGCTGGGGATCGAGAGAAGCCGCAAGGCGATCGAAGAGGCGGATCTCTGCCTGATGGTGGTCGACCGCTCCGTCCCGCTGTTGCCCGAGGATCGGTCGATAGCCGCATCAGTGGCGTGCAAGGTGACGATCCTGGTGGCCAACAAGTCCGATCTGCCCCCCGTCGTGACCCTGGAGGGGCTGCAGTCGCTCGTGCCGGGCTCGACGGTGGTGGAGACCTCCGCCGTCGGCGGGGAGGGGCTGGAGGCGCTGGTATCGTCGATCCTGGACGTCGTGTTCTCCGGACAGGTGGTCCAGAGCGACGAGCTGCTGGTATCCAATCCTCGCCACAAGGGGGTCTTGATGCGGGTGGAGACCCACCTGCGAGACGCCCTGTCCAGCCGGCACGCCCGCCTGCCGGCCGACTGCACCGCCTCCGACCTCCGCGCGGCGGTCGATGCCCTTGGGGAGATAACGGGGGAGACCGCGACGGAGGAGCTTCTGGATACCATCTTCTCCCGTTTCTGCGTCGGCAAGTAGCCGCCGGTGGCGTCCCGACGATTGCGGAAAACCTGCCAGCGAGGGTAGACACACAGGTCTGTCTCTACTGGGTTTCCGCAACCCCGAGTTCACTACCGTCCTGATGGTCGTAGCGAGTAGTGGCATGCGCCGTGCAACCCTCGGCCGATTCCGCGGTGGCGAGGAGGCCGATCTCTCCGCTTCCGAAGGGAGAGGGCCGAGTCGCGAGAAGAGCAGCAGATCCCGATGGACGTGGACGGGACGGTGCGTCGTTCGATCGGCGCGGAGGTGGACGGGATGAGGAAGGGCAGGGAGATGGCGGGGCTGCCTGTGATTGCCCTGGCTCAGGCCGAGAGAGTGGGTGTGGTTCGGGACCTGGTGGTGGATTTGGGCCGCCGCGCCGTGGTGGCGCTTCTGCTCGCGGATACCGCCCAGCAGACGCCGGACAGGGAGGTTCTCTACCAATCGGTTCGGCGGGTGGGTCCCGACGCGGTGATGATAGACGATCGATCGTCGGTGACTCCTGTGCTGGAGCGTCCGCAGGCATCGACGCTGCGGGAAGGCGCGACGAAGTTGTCGGGGCTCCAGGTCCTCACCGAGGAGGGGAGGACTGTGGGCACCGTCGCCGACGTGGTGCTGGACGAGCGCTCGGGGAGGATCGAGCAGTACGAGATCTCCGCGGGGGCCCTGCGCGACGTGGTGGCGGGGCGGCTCGTCATTCCGGCATCGGCTCCCCGTGCCGTCGGCCGGGAGTACATGATCGTGCCGGAGTCGGTGCTGCCAGATGGGAGGCGGCGGCTTGAGGAGGGGCCTCCGCTGGTGATGGAGACTCCGCCTGGCCAGTTCGTCGAGTTGCACGCGGAGGAGATGGAGCGACTGGCGGCGGAACTGGTGATCCAGCAGGAGGATCTCGTCCTTGGGATGCGGTCCTCCAAGACGATCACGAACGAGGACGCTGGCGGGACGATCTGCTTCGAGGGAGAGCCGATCACCCAGGAGATCGTCCAGCGAGCGAGGGACGCGGGGAAGCTGAATCTGCTGGTTCAGGCGGCGGGCGAGCCTGCGGTCGCGGCGATGGCTCGGGGGCTGGCAGAGCAGTACGCCCTCGTGGCTCCGGGGCGGATGGCTGCGAGAACCGTGCGCACGAGTGGGGGGGAGGTCCTGGTCTCCCAGGGAGACGTGGTCACCGAGGAGGTGGTGAGCCGTGCCCGGGAGGCGGGGGTGCTCGACCAGTTGATGGAAGCGGTGCGGACGCCTGCCGAGGAGGCGTCGGAAGAGGAAGTCCGGAGGACCGCCGCTCGGTCGATGTGGCGCCAGCTCGGTGGCAGGCTGGCCCGTCTCAGGAGAAGAGGCTGAAGTCGAAGCCTCGAGTGAACTGAAGCAGGGCAGCCAGCACCAGCGCGGCCATCACGATCAGGAAGGCCAGCAGCAGGCTTCCCAGACCCGAGCCCTCGGGGTTCCGGTCGACGTCGCTCGCGTTCGTTTCGTCTCCCTCGTTCTTCTCGCCGGGATCGACGCCCGGCGATGCGGATTCCACGGACGGCTGCAAGTCTAGCACGCCTGGCTAGCGGGTGCCAGGTGGCCACAAGGGGCGGGTGGGCATAGCGATCGGAAAGGCGAGACGTACTGCGCGTGGTGGCCGGCCGTCAGGAGGACGCGGCTGCAGCTATCGGCGGCGCTTGGTGAACTCGAAGCCCAGGGTGGAGGTGAGGGCCACCGCGACGGCGGCCGCCCACTGGCGGGGATCGGGCGGGCTGAACTGTGCCGCGGAGGCCAGGGGATCGAGATAGAGCACGAGGCCGAGGCCCGCCAGCGTAGCCGCCACGGCCGGCAGAAGGACTCTGTTGTCCGTCAATCCCCGCCGCCAGAAGGGATCCCTGGGTGAGCGCGCCTGCAGCACGAGGACCGTCTGGGCGATCACCAGGGTGGCGATGCCCGTGGCCCGAGCCTGATCCAGTGGCACCCCGCCTGCAAGCAGCCACAGGTAGACGGCCAGGATGCCCAGGAAGATGGCGACTCCCTCCACAGCGACACGCGCGGCAGTGTCAGCGGCAAGGAAGGGTTGGCGCGGGGCGCGGGGCGGCCGTCGCATGAGGTCTTGGTCCGGTGGCTCGGCCTCGAACACCAGGGCCGCCGTGGGGTGGACTATCAATTCCAGCCACACCAGGTGGACCGGGAGGAGTAGCAGGGGGGCCCCCGACAGCGGGATGAGCAGCGCCCCCAGCACGATCGGGAGGTGGAAGGTCATCAGGTAGACGAACCCACGCTCGAGGTTGTCGAAGACGCGCCTGCCCTGCCGCACTGCCTCCACGATGGTGCCGAAGTTGTCGTCCAGGAGGACCATAGTGGCGGCCTCACGGGCTACCTGAGTGCCCCGCTGCCCCATGGCTATGCCGATGTCCGCGGCTCGAAGGGCGGGGGCGTCGTTTATGCCGTCTCCCGTCATGGCCACGACCTGTCCAAGGGCCTGGAGACCGCGAACGATTCTGAGCTTCTGGGCGGGCATCATCCTGGCGAAGATGGCGACGTTGCCCAGTGTTCGGAGCAGCGACGCGTCGTCCAGCGCCGCCACCTCCTGCCCCGTCAGGATGGCCTGGTCCTCGTGGTAGAGGCCGGCGGCCTCGGCGACGGCGTGAGCGGTAAGCGGGTGGTCTCCGGTTATCATGATCACCCGAATGCCAGCCGACTGGCATTCGCCCACCGCTTCCGGCACCCCTTCCCGAAGCGGGTCCGCGAAGCCGATGAGCCCCACCAGCCCAATGCCGGCTTCGTTCGCCCATCGCTCCTGCGCGAGCCGGTCTATCGACCTCTCCGCGACGGCGATCACCCTCATGCCGCGTCCGGTCATCTCCTCAAGGGCACGCATCACCGCCTCGCGTGTGGCCCGGGGCGGGAGCGATAGATCCAGGATCCCCTCGATGGCGCCCTTAGAGCAGAGCCGGGTCTCCCCCTCGCGGGAGCGCCAGACGTGAGTCACGTACTTGCGTGCCGGGTCGAAGGGGTAATCCCTCACCATGCCCCAGTCGCGATAGAGCGCCGGAGGGCTGATCCCGCACTGCTCCGCCAGTTCTCCGATGGCCCGGTCCAGGGGGTCGATGGGGTGGGGCTCCGATGCGAGGAGGGCGTCCTCCAGGAGCCGTCTCGCCTCGGGGGTCTCGGCAGAGCACCGGCCGAGTTGGAGCGTGTGGCCGTCGTAGAATCCCTCCACCACCAGCCGACCCTGTGTGAGGGTGCCGGTCTTGTCGGTGCAGATGACGGTGGTGCTGCCGAGCGTCTCTACACCGGCCAGCCTTCGGATGAGCGCGCGACGGCGCGCCATGCGCCACGCGCCGAGGGTGAGGTAGATTGCGTAGACGATGGAAAACTCTTCGGGGATAGCGGCGATGGCGAGGCTCACTCCGGCGAGCAGGGCATCCACCCAGCCCGCCCCGCGAGCGACCTGGAGGGCGGCGACAGCGAGGGATGCGCCGATCGCTCCCACGCCCAGCGCCGTCACCAGACCGGCGATAGATCGCTGCAGGGGCGTGGGCTGCAGCCTCGCCTCGGCCACCAGCGTTCCGATCTCCCCGTACTCGGTGGCTGCGCCCGTCGCTGTCACGATCACCGTCGCCCTTCCGGCGAGCACGGTGGTGCCGGCGAACACCCGTGACTCCCGATCCTGGAGCCGGGGGCCGAAGAGGGGCCAGCCCGCACCTCGCTTGGAGACCGGCAGGGACTCGCCGGTCAGAGCTGACTCGTCCACCAGGAAGTTGGACTCCGACTCCACGACGCCGTCGGCGGGGACGATCTCTCCCTCCTCCAGCAGCAGCACGTCGCCCGGCACCAGTTGATCGGCCGGCAGCGACTGCTCCCTGCCGTCCCGGCGGACGGTGGCCCTGGGTGAGGCCAATTCTCGCAGCCGCTCCAGGGTTTGCTCCGCTCTGACCTCCAGCACCACGTCCACCACGATTACGGGCACTATGGCGGCCAGCATGATGGTGCCATCCCGTCGCTCCCCGAGGGCGAAGAAGATGGCGCCCGCGACCAGTAGGATGAGCACCATCGGGTCGGTGAATGGGCGGAGGAAGCGGCGCCAGGCGATCCCGGCTTCGCGGGGGACGAGGCGGTTGGGTCCGTAGCTGGCGAGCCGGGCCTCGGCCTCACGGGCACTGAGGCCGCGGGCGGGATCGACTCGGAGGTCGGCAAGCTCGGCCTGCGCGGGGCTGGCGCGTGCCATGGGACACTCCCTGGATGACGAGGCGTTAGGGGCCCTGGAGAGGCCGAGTCGGCAAGGGGCATACCAGGAATCGCGTCCGGCGGAGGCCGGGGTTTGGTGGGGTTGACAGTGGCGCGGATCGTGCGAATAATTGAGACGCAGTATCAATTACGCGGAGGGACAGTGGACGGCCTGGGCCTGACCGTGCCGAAGGTGTTGCGAACCCTGCAGCTTGCCGGCTACAGGGCGACCGCCGCGCGTCGCGCCGTAATCGAGGCGGTGCTGGAGAAGGAGCGCCACTTCAGCGGCGCCGAGCTGCTCGCCGAGGTGGCCGCGGCGGACCGGTCGGTGGGGCGTGCCACCGTCTTCCGGACCCTCGACGTGCTGGTGGAACTGGGGGTGCTGGGTCGGGTCCACCGCCCAGAGGGCGGCCACGGCTACGTGCTGTGCGCCCGGGATCACCATCACCACCACGCGATCTGCTCGCGTTGCGGGCTGGTGGTGACGCTGCCCGGCTGTCCGATCGACTCGGTGGCGGAGAGGGACGCCGCGGCCGCGGGTTTTCGCCTCGAGGGCCACCGCCTGGAGTATTACGGCATCTGCCTGGCCTGCCAAGGTAAGGGGGATAGCTGACATGTCCCACCTTCACATTCCCGACGGGGTGCTTCCCCTGTGGCTGGCCGGCTCCGGCTGGCTTCTGCTGGCGATCCTGTTGCTCCTGGCTCTCCGCCGAATGGGCAAGGAGGACCGCGGCCGTCGGCTTCCCCTCTTGGGGGTGATGTCGGCGGTGATGCTGATCGGAATGTCCACCGAGATCGTGCCCATCGCCTACCACACCAACCTGTCGGTGCTAGCGGGCATCGTGCTGGGGCCGGCTCTTGGCTTGGTGGCGGCATTCATCGTCAACCTGATGCTGGCCCTATTCGGCCACGGCGGCATCACCGTGGTGGGCCTGAACGCCTTGGTTCTGGGCTTCGAGGCCGCACTCGGCCACTACCTCTTCCGGGGGGTGTGGTCGCTGCTGAGCCGAAGGCAGCGGTCGCCCGCGATCGCCGCGGGGATCGCGACGGTGTTAGCGCTGCTGGCGAGCAGCTCCCTCATGGTCGCCATCGTCGGGCTATCGAACCTCGATCCGGCCTCTTCGGTCGTCGGGCACGTCGAGAGCCTCGGCTTCCGGAATCCCTTCGAGCATGGGCTGGTCTCGCAGGAGCTGCTCTCCCCCCAGGCGGGACACGAGGAAGAGGGGGAGGCGGCGGGGCGAATGGACCTCTTCTCCTTCGCCAGACTGGTGTTGCTGCTCGGTGTGGCAGGCTGGGCGTTGGAGGGCGTTCTCATCGGCGCGATCGTGGGTTTCGTGCACAGGGTCCGAAGCGATCTGGTTATCGAAGGGAAGTAGCATGGACATAGCAGCCATCGACCACTGGGCCAACAGCGGAAGCAGCGGCCTGCATCGTTCCTCGGCTCTGGCGAAGGGGGTGGCGGCCCTGGGCTTCGTAGCCGCGGCGGTGATGGCCTCCAGCCCGTTCCTGCTGGCGGCACTCTACCTGCTGCTGGCCGCCGGAGTCTTCGCGACGAGGCTTCCCGCGCGGAAGCTCTTCGCCATCGCCGCCTATCCCACCCTGTTCGCCCTGCTGTTTGCCGCCAGTCGCTGGGATGGGAGCTTGGCGGCGCCGGCCGTGATCCTGTTGAAGGCCCTGACGGCGGCTCAAGCGATGGTGCTGCTGATCGCCACCACGCCGTACACCGATCTCTTCGCCGCGGTGGGTAGGGCGATGCCCGGCCTCCTGGCGGATGGCCTCTTCGTAACGTACCGCTCCTTCTTCGTGCTGCTCCGAGAGATGGACAGGATGGTGACGGCCGCGCGGCTGCGCGGAGGGCTTCGGCCGCGGCGGATATCCTCCAACCTGGGCGTCTTCAGTCGAGCCCTGGGCACGCTCCTGGTGCGGGCCGTGGAGCTGTCGGAGCGGCTGTACGCCGTGCTGCGGGTCCGCGGGTATCGCGGGCGGCTGATGGTGGGCGATCGGTGGCGTGCTCTCTCCTCCCACGACGTGATCCC
Organism: Sphingomonadaceae bacterium; assembly: GCA_050261575.1. Taxonomy (GTDB): domain Bacteria; phylum Chloroflexota; class UBA6077; order UBA6077; family UBA6077; genus JBLNDL01. Next base: position 48,921 of record JBLNDL010000014.1, read on the forward strand.
GCTATCGACCGGCGCGGCCGCGCTGACGTTGGCGGTGTTCGCCTCCCTCCGGCCGGCGCTTTGGGCATCGGTGAACGGGGTGGTTCTCGTGGGCGCGGGGCTGCTGGCGGGGACCGCATTCCTCGCCCAAAGGGGACGCGGGGACGGGGGGAACGCAGGACTGAGGACTGGGGACTGGGGACTGAGGGATGAGGGGGAAGCGATCGGCAATCAGCGATCAGCGATCGGCAGTCGCCAGCCGGGATCCAGCATCCAGGGCCAAGAACCCACCACTCGTCACTCATCGCTCGCCACTCGGCACTCCTCGGACGAGGTCGCGCGGGTGAGCTGCGTACGCCACCTCTACCCGGATGGCACGGAGGTGAGCCTGTGCGGGCTGGACTTCGTGGCTCATCGGGGCGAGCGGGTGGTGATCCTCGGACCGAACGGTGCCGGCAAGAGCACCCTGCTGAACCACCTGCTCGGCTTGCTCAGACCGGCGGAGGGAGAGGTGGTGGTGCTGGGGCACGATCCGGCGCGGGAGTTCGGTGAGATCCAGCCCAGGATCGGCGTGCTGCTGCAGAACGTGGAGGAGCAGTTGCTGGGGCCGACCGTAGCCGACGACGTTGCCTTCGGCGCCCGCAACGCGGGTTTCGGCGAGGCGGAAGCGCGCGCGATGGCCGAGCGGGCCATGAAACGGCTGGGTGTCTTGCATCTGGCGGATAAGGTCCCGCACTACCTGTCAGGCGGGCAGAAGAGGAAGGTTGCCCTGGCGGGCGCACTGGTGACCGATCCGGAGATGCTGGTTCTGGACGAGCCTTTCGAGGGGCTAGATCCCCGCTCACGCGGCGAATTGGTGGCGCTGCTGAACGATCTGCACCGCGAGCGCGGGATGGCGATCGTCGTGACCACCCACCACGTCGACCTGCTTCCTCTGCTGGCGGACACCGTCTACCTGCTGGTGGACGGGGGGAGGATCGTGGCCAGCGGGACTCCGCAGGAGGTGTTCGCACGTCCGGAGCTGCTGAAGGAGTCGTCGATCGAGCCTCCCGCCATCACACTGCTGTTTCAGAGGCTGGCGGAGGCGGGTCTCGATGTGGGGACGCCGGCGGACGTCGAGGATGCCGCGCGGCGGCTTCTGCGCGCCTTGGCGACGGGTCGCGCCTCGGTATAGTGGGGCGCGTGGGGGCGGGGAGAGAGTTTGAGGCCCTCACCCCCTTAGCCCACGGGCTGGACTTCCTCACGAGGCCGAACCTCTACCGGCTGCGCGCGCCCTCCCCAGTCCGTTCTGCGTCGCCTCAGCACGACCTCGCCGCCGTCGGACGCGCCGTCCATCTGGAAGCGGGCGACGGCCGACTGCAACCGCTCTGCCATTTGGGCGAGATGCTGGGCCTGGGCCACCATCTCCTGCACCTGGGCGCTCATCTCCTCGGTGGAGGCGCTCACCTCCTGGGCCGAGGCGCTGGTCTCCTCGCTGACCGCCGCGACCTTCTCGATCGAGGTGGCGACTTGCTGGCTGGACTGGGCCATACTGCGCGCGGCGGCCCGCGATTCCTCGGCGACCGTCTCCACCGAGTCCATCGCGGCAACCACCTCCTTGGAGGCGGACTCCATCTGCTGGACCGTTCCGGCGATCTGGGTCACCTGACCTGCAGCGACCTCGACGGCGGACAGGATGTTCTTGAGTGCCTCTCCGGCCTCCTCGGCGAAACGGGACCCAAGCTCTACTTCCTTGGTGCCACGGTTCATCGCGTTGACGGCCTCCTGGGTCCCCTTCTGCACCTGCGTGATGAGGTCTGCGATCTCCCTGGTGGACTTGGCCGACCGCTCGGCCAGTTTGCGCACCTCGTCGGCCACCACCGCGAAGCCCCGCCCGTGCTCGCCTGCCCGCGCCGCCTCAATCGCCGCGTTCAGCGCCAGCAAATTGGTCTGCTCGGCTATGTCGCTGATGGTCTCCACGATGGTGCCGATCTGTTCGGAGTACGCCTCCAACTCCTGGATCTTGTCGGCGGCTCTGGTGGTGGTGGCTCTGATTGCCGCCATGCCTTTCGCCGACTTGCGCACGGTCTCCGCTCCGGAGACCGCGGCTTCCTGGGCTGCGCGGGCGGAGGCGGACACCTCCTTCGAGGCCGATGCCACCCTGGAGATGGAGCTGTTCAATTGGCTAACCGAGGAGGATGCCCTCTCGACGGCCCGAGACTGCTCGTCGGTTCCTCTGGCAATCTGCTCGATGGAGCGGGAGAGTAGCTCCACCGAGGCGGAGGTCTCCTGGACAGCGACCGCTTGCTCCTGGTTGCCTGTGGCGACTTGCTGGATGGTGGTTGCGATCTGTTGGGTGGCGGAGCCGGCCTGGTCCGAGGCCGTCAGGAGCCGCTGGCTGGCTCCAGCCAGATCCGAGGCGGAGACGGAGACACTGCCGACCATCTCTCGCAGGTTGGCGACCATTCGGTTGAAAGCGTTCCCGAGAGCGTCCCTGTCGGAGCGGGGCACGACTTCGCGGGAGAGGTCGCCGCGAGCCAACCGCTCGGCGACTGAGACCATCTCCTTCAGATAGTCGATCAGCCGGCAGAACGCTGCAACCACCTGACCCACTTCGTCGCGGCTCCCCGCCTGGAGTTCGAGCTTCTGATCCACGTCTCCCAGGGCCAATCCTTCCGCCGCGACCTCGATGCGGCGCAACCCGCCCGTGATCGATCTAGAGAGGAGGAAGGCGATAGTCACGCTGATGACCAGGGCCAGAGTGATGAGAAGGAGCATCTGGGTGCGCGCGGCGTCGTACTGGCTGCGGGAGTCGGTGTAGGCGGCCTCGGCTTGGCGCTGCATCTGTGCCACCAGGAGGTCCATGGCCTCGATGACTGCGGCATCGCTGGTCTGTATCTGGATGATCAGTCCCCGCATCTCCGGCAGCATCTCGACCCCGCTGGCCTGCTTGCCAGAGGCGGCGGTGCGGAGAAGGATATCGTGGAGGAACAGTCCCTTCTCTCTGGCATCGCGCACCCTGGCCAGGGCCTCCTTGCCCTCTGTCGTGCTCAGGAGGGGTTCCAGTTCCTTCAACCTGTCTTGGAGCGCTGTGTCGGCTTTCGCCCAGTCCTGGGAGGCCTTGTCGATCGCCTCTCTGTCCGCAGCGAGGGCCGCGTCGCGAAGGGCGACACCCATCTCGGACAGGTTCATCTTGGCATCGTTGACCTTGGAGATGCCCTGGCCTTGATTGAGGTACATCTCGTCGACCATTCGATTGACGGCGGTCATCTTGTCGATGCCGACCCAGCCCACCGCCATCATCAGAGCCAAGACCGTCGCGAACCCGGCGAGCAGCCTAAGCCGCATGGTGACTCGCATTCCCGTTGCTCCTTTCCGCTGGCCGACGACGACCAACAGCAGTACTGGACAGGTATACGTGCAATGGTCACTAGGACCCCAAGAAGTAGTATCGGCAACTCTCCGCAACCTCTGTAGAGGTAGCGGGGTTGGTTGGGAGTGGGGTTTCACCAACCTCCTTGACAGGGGGACTGTGCCGCCACAGAATGTGCGGGGGTGCACAAACTCACTCGGGGTGGTGGGAGCGATGGCCAGGGGACTCACGGGGTTGCGGGTTCTCGATCTCTCACAGGCGCTGTCTGGCCCCTATGCGGGGATGATCCTGGGCGACTTGGGGGCAGAGGTCATCAAGATCGAGCCCCCGGGCGGTGAGATCTTTCGTAATCTGGGGCCCTACTATCGGGGTGGGTGGAGCAGCTACTTCGTGAGCATTCACCGGAACAAGAAGGGGGTAGTGCTGGATCTCAAGAAGGAGGGAGGTCGCCAAGCCTTCCTGGATCTGGCCAAGGTCTCCGACGTGGTGCTGAACAATTTCAGGCCGGGGGTTCTGGAGCGGTTGGGGATCCCCTACTCGCTGATGAAGGACGTCAACCCCCGGGTGATCGTGGCCTCCATCACGGGCTACGGCTCCACCGGCAGTTGCCGCCACAAGACCGCCTTCGATCTCGCCGTGCAGGCGGCTAGTGGGGTGCTCAGCGTGACCGGTACCGAGGATGGGGAGCTGGTGAAGTGCGGCGTGCCGGTGGCGGACCTGGCGGCTGGCATGTTCGCGGTGATCGGGATCCTCACGGCGCTCCGGGAGCGGGAGGTAAGCGGCCAGGGGCAACACGTGGACGTTTCCATGTTCGACACGCAGCTATCGATGCTGAGCTACCAGATCTCCTGGTACACCTCCAGCGGGGACGTTCCGAAACCGATAGGGACGAGCCACCTCGGGTTGGAGCCATACGGGGCGTACAAGACTAAGGACGGCTACCTGGTATGGACTATCGGCACCGAGGACTTCTGGCGCCAGCTTTGCCGGGTGCTGGGGGTGCCCGATCTCGCCTTCGATCCCCGTTTCGACACCGTCAAGAACCGGCACGAGAACCGAGCCGAGTTGAAGCGGATCCTGGAGGAGATTCTATCCACCCGGACGACGTCCGAGTGGATGGTGGTGATGGAGAAGGCGGGCATTCCGGCGGCGCCCGTGAACAACCTGGCCCAAGCGCTAGAGGAGCCCTGCGTTCGGGAGCGGCACATGCTGGTCGAGGTGGACCAGCCCGGATATGGGAAGGCTTACATTGCCGGGAATCCGGTGAAGCTCTCTCGCACCGGCGGCGAGGAGTTCACTCCCACGCCTGCCTTGGGTGAGCACACAGTGGAGGTTCTGCGGGAAGTGGCGGGCTACTCCGCGGCCAAGATCGAGCAACTGCTGAGCGAGAAGTCCGCCGTGCAGGGTCAACTCCTCACGGTCTGAGTGCGCAGCTTTGCCGTCGCGACTTGGAGTGATCGAAGGATGAATGGAGGGCGGGGCAGCCTCTTGCCCGCAGAGACGCCCACACGAGCGAGCCTGTCCGGCAGTGGCGCGCCGGTTGGCAAGGGTGACGGGGGCGATGGCTGCCGTGTCGGGTTTCGGTCCCGAACCTGGCTATCGGGTCAAACCCGCGACGATGGAGAAGGACAGGGAGTGGCCGGCTGGGTGCGAGCGACACCCGGCCGGCCACTCCCTGTTGGCGGGCACTATTCGGATGGGAGGTAGGCAGTTGGGCTACATCGAGATCGAGGAGGAGCGCTGCAAGGGGTGCGAACTGTGCGGCGAGGCTTGTCCCAGGCATCTCATTCACCTCTCGTCGGCACGGATCAACCGCCTCGGCTACCGTCCCGCAGAATTCGGCCAGGAGGAGGTGAATGGCAGGGGTAAGGGGTGCACCGGTTGCGCAGTGTGCGCCCTCGTATGTCCCGAGACAGCGATAGCAGTCTACAGGTGAGTGCAGGGTGCTGAGTCCTCTCCCTCTCTCAAGAGGAGAGGGAGCGACTCCGGTCCCAAAAGGATCGGGGAGCCCGCTGTCTCCCAAAAGGAGAAGTGGATCGTGAAGGTGAGGGCAAATGGCAGCACGACTGGAAACTGTCACGAGAACCGGGATACGCGTGCTGATGGAGGGCAACGAGGCCATCGGCGAAGGTGCGATACGCGCCGGATGTGATGCCTACTTCGGCTACCCAATCACTCCTCAGACCGAACTGCTGGAGTACATGGCGCGGAGGATGCCGGCACTGGGGAGGGTGTTCGTACAGGCCGAGAGCGAGGTTGCGGCGATCAACATGGTGCTCGGAGCCGCGGCGACCGGTGCCAGGGCGATGACCTCTTCCTCCAGCCCGGGCATCAGTCTGAAGCAGGAGGGCATATCCTACCTGGCCGGCAACGAGTTGCCGGCGGTCATCGTGAACGTGATGAGGGGAGGCCCGGGGCTGGGGAACGTCGCCCCCGCCCAAGGCGACTACTTCCAGGCCACCAAGGGAGGTGGCCACGGTGTCTACCATCCCATCGTTCTTGCCCCCGCTTCCGTGCAGGAGGCCATGGACCTCACGGCTCTCGCTTTCGACCTGGCGGATCGCTACCGCAATCCGGTCATGGTGCTGGCCGACGGCGTAATCGGCCAGACGGTCGAGCCGGTCGAACTCCACGACTACCAGATGCCATCGGACCTTCCGGCGAAGGATTGGGCGCTGGGGAGCAGTGCCGGCAGGCGGAGGCGGATTCTGCAGTCGATTGGGTTGGAGCCGGAGGTGCTGGAGCCGCGAAACCAGCGGCTGGTGCGGAAGTATGAGGCGATCGAGGAGAGGGAGGTGCGCTGGGCGGGGGCCTATCTGGAGGATGCCCAGTTGGCGGTGGTGGCGTTCGGGACCCCGGCCAGGGTGGGACTGAGCGCCGTCAGGGCGGCGCGATCGGCCGGCATCCCCGCGGGCCTCTTCCGGCCGATCACGCTGTTCCCCTTCCCGGGGCGAGAGATCGCGGCGTTGGCGAGTCGTGTCCGCGGGTTGCTGGTGGTGGAGCTGAACCAGGGCCAGATGGTGGAGGACGTGCAGAGGGTGGTCGCAGGGAGGGTGCCCGTCGGCTTCGTGGGGCGTCTCGGGGGCTTCGTCGTGACGCCCGAGGAGGTGGTGTCCGCCCTGAGGGAGCTGTGGGGGGTGACGAGATGAGCACGACTGCAACTGCCCAGCGGGTGTTCAGCCGGCCGCGCTGCCTCTCAGCCACCGTTACCCACTACTGCCGCGGTTGCGGCCACGGCGTGGTCCACAGGCTGGTGGCCGAGGCGATAGACGAGTTGGGGCTCCAGGAGCGTGCGCTGGGGGTCTGGCCGGTGGGGTGCAGCGTCTTCGGGTACAACTACTTCGAGTTCGACGGCTGCGAGGCCGCGCACGGGCGCGCCCCGGCGGTGGCCACCGGAATCAAGCGGGTGCATCCCGAGCTGTTCGTGTTCGCCTACCAGGGAGACGGCGACCTGGGGGCGATCGGCACAGCCGAGATCGTGCACGCGGCCGCGAGGGGGGAGAACATCACCATCGTCTTCGTGAACAACGCCGTCTACGGCATGACGGGCGGGCAGATGGCGCCGACGACCCTGCCGGGGCAACGGACCACCTCGACCCCTACGGGGCGGGAGACGGCGAAGGCAGGGTATCCCATCCGGATCAGCGAGATGCTGGCGACCCTGGAGGGACCGCGCTACATCACACGCGTGGCTGTGCACAGTCCGGGGGCGATTCGAAGGGCTGGGGCGGCGATCCGCAGAGCCTTCAAGTGCCAGGAGGCGGGACTGGGCTTCTCTCTGGTGGAGGTGCTGTCTCCCTGCCCAACGAACTGGGGGGTGAGCCCGAAGGAGTCCCTGAAGTGGTTGGAGGAGCGGATGATGCCCTACTACCCGGTGGGTGACATCAAAGTGGTTCCGGCCGTGGACGCGTTGTGAGGGGAGGTCGTCAGATGGAGCAGGACCACGAGATCATCATAGCCGGCTTCGGCGGGCAGGGTGTCCTGTTTGCCGGGATGCTGCTAGCTCATGCCGCCCTTCACTGCGACCGCAACGTGGCGTGGATCCCATCGTACGGGCCGGAGATGCGGGGGGGAACAGCCAGGTGCACCGTGATCCTCTCGCACGAGGAGGTGGGGTCTCCTATCGTCAGCTATCCATCGTCTGCGATAGTGATGAACGAACCCTCTCTGGCGAAGTTTGGTCCGAGAGTGCGTTCGGGTGGGGTACTGGTGATCAACCGTTCCCTGGCAAAGGCCCCATTCTGCAGGGACGACATCCGCGTGCTGGAGGTCGCGGCGAACGAGATCGCCGCGCGGCTCGGGAGTGACCGGGCGGCGAACATGGTGGCATTGGGGGCCTTGCTTCGCGCCACAGGCGCCCTACCTATAGATGTGGTGGAGGCGGCGATGCCCGATGCCCTGGGGCCGGGCAAAGAGCGATTCGTCGAGTCGAACGTCGAGGCGCTGCGGACGGGTGCCGCGCTAGCAGGCGAGCTGCTGAGGGTGCCGGTCGGGTAGCGGGGCCAATCGACTGGGTGCGGAGTCGCGATGAGAGGGCGGCCATCCCGGAACGCCGGGATGGCCGCCCTGTGGGTCTAAGCAGGTATCTCTAGTTCATGTCAACCGTTCCGGCGGGATCTGTACTCAGTCCGGAGATACCTGCTCAGACGGCGGGGACCGCACTGGCCCTGGCGCCCGCGAGTGGCTCGGGGCGAACCGGCGCGGTCCAGTCGTCTTGGCGCTGCCTGAACACCACGCCCTTCTCCTGGCTCATCCGGAAGTGGGCGATGGCGCCCTGAAGCTGTGCGGCCATGGCGGTGAGATGCTGGGCCTGGGCCACCATCTCCTGCACCTGGGCGCTCATCTCCTCGGCGGCTGCGCTGACCTCCTCTGCGGAGGCGCTGGTTTCCTCGCTCACTGCCGCCACCCTCTCGACGGTCGACGTAACCTGCTGGCTGGAGACGACCATCTCCTGGGTAGCGGTGGCCGACGTGTCCGCCGCTGTGGAGACGCCGTTCATTACCTGGACGACGTGCCGCGAGGCATCCTCCATCTGGCCGACGGCCGAGGCAATCTGGCTGACCTGGGTGGCGGCGGACTCCACGAGGGAGAGGATGTCCTTCAGAGCAGCGCCTGCCTCTTCGGCGAGGGCGGTGCCGGCTTCTACCTCCTTCATCCCCTCCTGGATCGCCATGACCGCCTCCTGGGTCTCCTTCTGAACCTGGCCGATCAGTTCCGCTATCTCTCTGGTTGAGCGGCTGGTGCGCTCCGCGAGCTTGCGCACTTCCTCCGCCACCACCGCGAAGCCTCGTCCGTGCTCTCCGGCGCGGGCTGCCTCGATGGCGGCATTGAGCGCGAGCAGGTTCGTCTGCTCGGCTATGTCGTCGATCGTCTCGACTATGGAGTTGATCTGCTCGGAGTACTTGTCCAGGTCCTGGACTTCTTGGGTCGAGGCGATAGTGCGTTGCTTGATGACGGCTATCCCGTCTACCGTCTTCTCCACTGCCTTTGCCCCAGAGAGGGCGGCGCGTTGTGCTTGCTGGGTTGCCTCCGCCACCTCTCGCGAGGCCGCAGCGACCCTGGAGATGGAGTCGTTCAGTTGTGCCACTGAACCGGACGCCTTGCCGACGGCGTCCACCTGCCCCCGCGATGTGTCGGCGATCAGGTCTATTGCCCGGGACAACTGGTCGAGCGAGGATGCCGCCTCCTGGACGGAGCCGGATTGCTCTTGGTTGCCCCGCGCCACTTCCTGAATGGTCTGGGCGATCTGGTGGGTGGCGGCGCCAGCCTGGGAAGAAGCGGAGGAGAGCGCCTCCCCTGCCTCGGCGACCCCGTTGGCCACGTCGGCCACCTGGCCTATGGCCTCGCGCAGGCCAGAGACCATCTGGGCGAAGGCGTTGCCCAGCAGGTCTCGCTCCGAGCAGGGATGTACCTCCACGGTCAAGTCGCCGCCTGCTATGGCCTCGGCCTGTCGGGATGCCCGCTTCAGGTACTCCCGGATGCCGCGGAAGGCGAGCCCTATCTGTCCGATCTCGTCCTGTCTGACGGTCTTCTTCCACTTCTTCTCGTCGGCGTGATAGGTGACGTCACCCTCGGCGGTGTGACGTGCCACGTCGGTGAGGGCTTCGAGGGGTTCGGCCACGCGCCGGGCGACGAACCAAGCCATGATCAGGACCAGCACCAGCAGCACGGCGGCCAGCGGCGCCATGCCGATCAACAGCCCACGTGCGGGCGCCATGAACTCCGCCTCCAAGGCGGCGACTCCCACTGCCATCCCCTGGCCCTTGTAATCCCCGTCGGGCTTCACCGGGGCGAAGCCGATCAGCCTGCCAGATCCGTCCAACTGGTAGCTGCCTGCTCCGGTCTCGCCTGAGACCATCCGCTTGCCGATGGCCGCCAACTCAGGGACTTGATGCTCAGTCAGGCCGGTGGAGAGGGCGTGGGTGGAGTCTGTGCTCGCCACGATTGTGCCGGCGCGATCCACTACGAAGGCGTAGCTGTGTTCTCCTGCATTGATCTGCTGCAACTTGGCGGAGATCAGACCGTAGTCCAGGGCGCCGCCCAGAATGGCCTGCACCCGTCCCGCCTCGTCCTTCATCGGCACGGCAACGACGCTGATGAGCTGCTTGGTGACGGGCGAGGGCTTGGGCTCGCCGACGAATAGCTGACCCTCGATGGCGGGCTTGAAGAAGTCCCAGTTGGAGAAGTCCTGTCCGAGGAGTTTGCCGTCCAAGGCATCGAGGAACACCTTGCCGTCGATGCCGACCAGGAAGACGTTCTCGTACTCGCCGATCTGCAGAAGGTGCTCACCCTTCAGTTGGTCGATCGCGTTCTTGCGGGTGGCATCCTCCATGGAGCCCTTGGCCTGTTCGGCAACCGCCTTGTTCAGTAGGGCCCCGGTGCCAAGGACCATCATGGAGCGAACCCTCTGGTTGAGGTGCTCAGAGATGAGAGCGGCTTGCTGCTCGGCCGTCCCGCTGAGCCTTTCGTACACCTGACTTCGGAGTGCGCTCTCGAAGCTTCTGTAGGACACGACCGTCGCCAGCGCCAGCGGCACGAGCGCTGTCACGAGACAGAGGGGGACCAGACTATTGCGCAAGCTTCGGGAGAAGATGCCGCGGATCCTTCCCATCGTAGTGATCGAACCTCCTCACCTGATTGCCCCGCTCCGGGAATGGCCAATTTCGGCCCCGGCCTCGAGCAGTGATTGGTGGCCTGACACGAAGCTCCGGTTAGCCGCGTACGGTAGCACGGCCAATCCAGACAGCGGGGTTTCGCGCCGCGGTCACGCTGAGCAGGTATCTCTGGTGCGTGTCAACTTCTCTGGCGGGGAACGTGTACTCGATCTGGAGATACCTGTTTAGTAAGATCGGCAGAACCGGAGATCTCTTTAGGGTTCGACGTGGGTAGGGCTACGATGGAGGTGGGGCTACGATCCACGGCCGGTGCAACCCGTAACACCTATCTCTAGTTCATGTCACCTTCTCCGGCGGGAGACGCGTACTCCATCTGGAGATACCTGCTCAGTTGCCCTCTCGCTCGGCGAGGACTGCCTTCAGCGTCTCGATCTCCTCGCTCAGGGTCTTCTGTCGCGCGGCGATGCTGTAACTGTAGAGGAGCATCGCGAGCCAGATGATGGCGTAGGCCGCGAATAGAAACGTCAGATTGCCCATGTGGTTCCTCCGTGTACCCGATTCTGAGTCCCGAGTGTTGAGTGTTGGATGCTGCGAGATGCCCTGTAAGGCCTGACTTCTCACTACTCCTCGTAGAGCACATGGTCTCGTAGCCGGTACACCTCTTCCCTCTGCAGTTCGAGCCTCGTCCGCAGCCGGAGCAGGTGGACGAAGAGGAGGGTGAAGGCGGCCAGGCACACCACGAGGGTGGTCACCATGCGGGGATCGAGCTCCAGACTGGTGGAGGTGATGACCACGGGGTGGATGGTACGCCACCATCTGATCGACATAAAGACGATCGGGACGTCGACGAAACCCACGATCCCTACGACGGCGGCGAGGGATGCGCGCTTGGAGGGGTTCTCCACCGCCGATCGGAGCATCAGGTAGGAGACGTAGATCAGCCACAGGATCAGGGTAGTGGTTAGCCTGGGGTCCCAGTCCCACCAGGTGCCCCACGTTGGCTTGGCCCAAATGGACCCAGTAAGGAGCGCCACCGTGGTGAAGAGGACGCCCACCTCCGCCCCGCTGGCGGCGAGGGCATCCCATCGGTGCCTCCTGGTGCGAAGCCACTGTATGCTGGCCGCGAACACCACAGCGAACGAGAGGAACCCGACCCAGGCCGCAGGCACGTGGAAGTAGAAGATGCGCTGCACGTCTCCCATCGTCGCCTCAGTTGGTGCGTAGAGAAAGGCGAAGTAGAGGGCCACCACCATCGCCGGAGCCACCGACCATCCGATGAGGTCGGGTTTGGAGCGACCGGCGATGCGGCTCAGTCCGGTCGCGTCTCTCTCGCGCGCGTCGCGCGTGGGTTTCGCCTCGGCGTCTACTGCCATCGGTTGCTCACTCATGGGCGGCTACTCCTGGAACACGTACTCGAATGTCAGGAAGGCTGCGGTAAGGAAGATAGCGTCGAAGCCGATCAGGACCGACAGCCAGGGACCGGAGCTAGCAGCAGGGGTGCTCGCCAGCGCCTCACCCGTCGCTTTGACGGCGGCGACGAGGACCGGCACCGCCACCGGTAGCAGCAGGATCGGTAGCATGATCTCCCGGGTCCGGGTGTGGACGGCAATGGCCGAGAAGAGGGTCCCCACGGCGGCGAAGCCAAGGGTTCCCAGCAGAACGATCAGCAGCAACCCGGGGCTGAAGACCGGCAGATCGAAGAAGGCCCCGAACACCGGAAGGATGATGGCCTCCATGGTGGCCATGAAGAGCAGGTTGCCGACCATCTTGCCCAGGTAGATGGTGCCGCGATCGACGGGGCAGAGGAGGAGTCCCTCCATGCAACCCCGATCCTTCTCGGTGATGAAGGATCGGTTCAGTCCCAGCATGCCTGCGAAGACTATTGCTACCCAGAGCACCCCGGGAGCGGCGGCCTCTTGGTTCTCCACCCTCAGGTCGAAGGCGAAGTTGAAGATCACTATGACCAGGAGGGCGAAGACGAACATGGAGCTGAGCATCTCGCGTGTGCGCAACTCCGAAACCACATCCTTGCGGACGATGGCCAGCACCTTGTCCAGGTAAGACATCATCGCCCGTTGCCCCCCCTGTGGCCTTGGGCGGTGTATCGGGAGTAGAGCTGGCGGACTGTGGTTGGATCCAGCTCCTCCGAGGGCGCCTGGAAGGCGATCCGCCCATCCACCAGGATGACCACTCGGTCGCTGAGGGCCAGACCCAGGTCGAGGTGGTGGGTGATGACCAGCGCCGCCCTGCGGCGACCGGAGGCGGGCTCCCGCAGCAGGTCGACCAGCAGTTCGAGTGCGTCCTGGTCGAGCCCCGCCTCCGGCTCGTCCAGCATCAACACCTCCGGGTCGTGGAGAATCGCCCTCGCCATGGCGATCCGCTGCCGCATCCCATGGGAGAAGGTGCCGACCCGATCGTCGAGTCGAGCCGTAAGCCCAACCCGCTCAACCGTCTGCGCGATCCTACGATCGAGGTTCTGGACATCGTACATCCGGCCGTAGAAGCGGAGGTTCTCACGCGCCGTCAGGTCGTCGTACAGGTAGGAATGGTGGGAGACGACACCGATCCGCCGTCGCGCTTCGAGGGGGTCTTCTTCGGGATCGATGCCGTCTATCACCACGCGGCCGGTGGTGGGAGAGGCAACCGTGGCCAGGATGCGCATCAGAGTGGTCTTTCCGGCCCCATTGGGGCCGAAGATGGCCACCCGCTCTCCCCTTGCCAGGGAAAGGCCGATCCCCTTGAGTACCAGCCGGTGGCCGAATCGCTTCGTGACTCCCTTGGCCTCCAGGGCCAGGGCGGTCGACTCGGCCACCGTCGATCCTCCGATCACTGGTCGCCCCTGGCGGCCGCCAGCGCCTTCTGCCGGGCGACCACCTCGACCAGGCGCTTCTTCTTCTCCGCCCGCAGGCGTCCGTACTCCTCGGCGCCGATCTTCCCGCTCTCGAATTCGTCGTCCAGGCGCGCGATTGCGCCTATCAGTTCTCGCTTCTCGGCATCGAGGATCTCCTCCTCGGCCTCGATCTCGGCCTCGGTGTGCGGCGCGGCCGACGCTTCCTCAAGGCCGGATTCGGCCTCCGGCGATTCCCTGTTGCGTGCGGGGGCTGCAGGCCGAGCGGCGCCGGTGCGCCGCTTGCCGCGTCGCCTCACCAGGATGACCGCGACCACGACGACCGCCACGACGATGGCTGCCACCCCGGCTATCAGCGGCGTCTGAGACTGCTGCGCCGTGGGTGCCTGTGCCTTGGATAGCTGGTCCAGGTCGAACTTCAGCTCGGTATCGGCGGACACGTTGTCACCGCTGAGGAGCACGAACTTCTCGCCCTGGATGTCGGGGTTGCTCCTGTTGGGGAGGTTGGACACCGAGATGCCCACCCCGTTGTCCGGCATGAGGACGTTGACCTTGGCGGTTGCCTGGGTGACCTTCGAGACGAAGCTTGCGGAGCCGTTCGTGGCGGTGATCCGGTACCGGAAGATCCGTTGAGTGTCGCCAGGATAGAGCGGCCAGGTGTCTACCAGGCTGCCCTCGCTCTCGAACACTCGGGTTCCGACCATGCCGCCGCCGTATTCCACGTCTTGAGCGCCCTGTGGAAGGGCGAAGCGAAGGGTCTCCTTCACTCCCTCGTGGATTTCCCTGGAGCCCACGTAGGTCTTGTCGCCGCTGTTGCTGATGATGGCGATCTCGGATACGTTGACTCCCTCGGGATCCGGCTCCAGGAGGTAGTGGCGGGCGGCCCATTTGATTGCCTGGTCGGAGGTGGTGGCGTCGAACACTTGCACCTCGGCCGTCTGCTCGGAGGAGCCCGACGGGAACGTGAGCGGCTCGGCCGCGTAGTCCACTCCCTGATACTGGACGTGCAGCAAGTAGGTGAAGTCCTGCCCGGTCTCCAGTCCTTCGAAGGCGAACTTCCCGTCCTGTCCGGCAGTGGCCGTCCGCTTGTCGGCCTGATCCTGACCCTTGAAGACGAGGAGGTTGACCTCGACCCCGGCCACGCTGCCTCCGTCCTTGGTCAGATTCACCACGCTGCCCTTGATGGTGCCCATGGCTCCCGTCGCCGCCGTTGCCGCCGGGGTGGCGGCGGGAGTAGCGGCAGGCGTGGCGGCCTGCTGGCTCTCCGCGGCCATGGCCGTGGCAGCCAGGCCCAGGAAGAAGACCGCGACGAGCGCGAGCGCAGTCAGTGTGGTAGCCCTCACCCTAGCCCGCTCCCAGAGGGAGAGGGGATTCGCCGACTGCCTCTGGGAGCGAGTCGGGGTGAGAGCCCCAGTCGATCCGTTCTCCATGTATAGTCCCCCTCGACTCGGTATTCGACTCAAAGCTTTCCAAGACCTAACACATATTCTACCGCTTCGACCCGCGTCGAAGTGATGCCCCGCACCTGCTGCAGAAGGCCGCTTCGGGGTCCAGAACCCGTTGCCCGCATTCGGGGCAGAGGACCGCACTCGAGCCCTTGGAGTCCCCGCCTCTGCGGACGCTGGACCCCTTGGATCGCTTTCGGAAGGATTGGATCTCCTCCTCCAGGTCCAACTCCGAGTCCTCGACGTGGCCGCGTCCGGTATCCCCGGCCGTCGAGGGCAAGTCGGCCAGGAACTCCTCCTCGGCCTCCGGAACGCTCCTGCCCCGGAGTCTGCCGGATCGTGCGTCGTCGATTCGTTTGAGGATGGCCACCGCCTTCTTCTTGTATCGGTCCTGGAGTTCCTGGAAATCCTCCTGGGATAGGTTGCCCATCGCCAGGTCGAACTCCAACTCCTTCATGGCGGCGTACACCGTGTCTCGCTGGAAGAGCAGTCGCTGGAGCACGGGCTCGCTCGGCTCCCCACCGAGGAACTCCTCGGGTCTGGTTCGCCCGAAGAGAAGGGGCCATGCTACGAAGACCGCTGCGCCGACGGTGATGGCCAGCATGGCCACCATGGTCCACTGGAACGACATTCTCGCCTCAACCTCCCGTGCTATTCGAACTGCTGCAGATCTCTCGAGAGTTGGGACTCGTACCGTCGCAACTCTTCTTCACTCAGATCCCTGGCCACCTCGGCGTTCAGGTAGGCATCGTGCCACCTGCGCTCCCTCAACCAGGCGGTCAGCAGGTACCCCAGGAGGGCAGCCCCGCCGAAAATGGTGGCGAAGGGGGTGATCCAGGCCGCCAGGCTGAAGCCCTGCTTGGAGGGCGCCGGCAGGATGCGCTCGCCGTACTGGCGAACCAAGGTGTCCACGATCCTCTGACGTGGCCAGCCTTCGGCCGTCTTGGCTCGGATGAACGATCTCATCCACGCGGCCTCGGGTGTGTTGGACGTGCGCAGCGGCCGCGAACTGGCCGCCGAAGGGCACCTCAACTCGTCGATCAGTTCATCCGCCGGGTCGGTTGCCCCCAGCGGTGCAGTCAGCCAGAGTACCACGACCCCGGCCGACAGCAACGCGACGAGGATAAGCCGCAGGGCAGGCGAATGGCTCTCTCCACGGTGAGGGAGAGCCCGCCTCGTCGTCAACATCGCATTACGGATCCACCGCATCGTGAATCAGACTTCCGGTCAGCCCGAGCTCCGCAGGTGGCGAAGTCCTCCATATCCCTGCCTTGGTGATCCGAGCAGGTTCGGCTACGCATCGACCGGCTGAAGCACTTCTGCCGTTGGACGCTCGGCGGCCAGCCACGCCGCCTCTCGACGCCTCTCCTTCGCGTCCGGCCAGATGGCGATGAAGCCGCCCAGCATCAGCAGGTAGCCTCCGGCCCATATCCACGCCACCAGGGGGTTGATCACGAGTCTCAGTGAGGCGCTCTGGCCGGTCCAGGAGTTGAGTATGAGATAGAGGTCCTCCGCCGCAGTGCTTCGGATGGCCACCTCTGTGTTGGGCTGATCCCAGCCCTGGTAGAACTCCTTGGTGGGGGTCATCGTCCCCAGCAACTGGTCGCCGGAGTACATGGTGATGTTCGCCGCCACGATCTCCTTCCGACCCTCCCTAGAATCGGAGAGACCCTGGTAGACCAGGCGGTAGCCGCCGATGGTGGCCTCCTGGCCCGGGGCAAGGGTGACGTCTTTCTCCGTCTTGAAGCCGCTGGAGCCCACTACGCCGATGGCCAGCACGACGATGCCGAGATGAACCAGGTAGCCGCCGTAGCGAGGCTTGTTTCCCCAGACCAGCGGGCCCAGCGCGAGCAGGGGGTTGCGGTTCAGTATGCGAGCTTGGGCGCGCGCCCCGCGCCAGAACTCCAGGGCTATGGTGCCCAGCACGAAGCCGCACGAGGCGAACGCCACCAGTGCGTAGAGCTGGCGGACGTTGAGGAAGAGGGCGATCGCCGTGGCGATCAGCCCAGCCAGGACCGGAGCGCGGAAGTTCCTCAGGAGGTTGTCCATCGAGGCTCGCCGCCAGCCGATGATGGGGCAGATCCCCATGAGAACGACGATGGCGAGCAGAATGGGACCGACCACCTGGTTGAAGAACGGCGCGTTGACTGTGACCTTGACACCGCGGATCGCCTCGGAGATCAGCGGGAACATCGTGCCCCAGAGGACGGCGAAGGCGCCGCCCACCAGGAGAAGGTTGTTCAGCAGGAAGCTAGACTCCCTGGAGACCAGGGAGTCCAGTTCGTTCTCCCCCTGCAGAAGCGGAAGCCGGTCCCAGATGAGCGCGACGGAGACGGTGATGGTCACGAGCATCATCGCCACGAACATGGGCCCGACGTTGGTTTCCCCGAAGGTGTGCACTGAGGAGAGGATATCGCTTCTCGTGAGGAAGGTGCCGAAGACGGTGAGGAGGAAGGTGGCGATGATCAGCGCGAGGTTCCACACCTTCAGCATGCCGCGGCGGCGCTGGATCATGATGGAGTGGAGGAAAGCGGTGCCGGTGAGCCACGGCATGAAGGAGGAGTTCTCCACCGGGTCCCAGCCCCAGTAGCCGCCCCATCCCAGCTCCACGTAGGCCCACTGGGCGCCCAGCAGGTTGCCGATGCCCAGGAAGACCCACGCGAAGAGCGTCCATCGCCTGGTGATCTGGATCCACTCGTTGCCCAGTTGTCCAGTGATGAGCGCAGCCAGGGCGAAGGCGAAGGGCACCGTGAACGCGACGTAGCCCAGGTAGAGGGCGGGCGGGTGGAACAGCATGCCCACGTTTTGGAGCAACGGGTTCAGGCCCTGGCCGTCGGGAGGCGGAGCCGGCAGACGGATGAAGGGGTCGGAGAAGAACACCAGCAGTGATAGGAAGAAGGTCGAGACGAAGCCCATCACGGAGGTGACCCAGGGCATGAGGGTCTTGTGCCGCCCCCGGTTCTGGAGTGTGACGATCAGCAGCATCATCACGACGCCCCAGGCCCACATGAGCAACGAGCCTTCTTGGCTGGCGTAGGCCCCGGAGAGGCTGTAGACGAGGTCGATGTCGCGGCTGTTGTAGCGCGCGACGGTCTGCAGGGAGAAGTCGTGGGTCGCGAAGGCGTACAGCAGCACCCCCCAGGCAAGGGAGACCAGCGCGGCCGCGGCGTAAACCGCATTGCGTGCGCTGGCCAGCAGATCCGCCTCGCGCCGCGTGATGCCGATTGCCGAAATCACCGTCAGGTAGGAGGTGATGACGAAGGCTACAACCAGTGAGATGCGTCCGATTTCTGCCATGTGGTCCGGCTATCCTCGCTTTCGGGCCCGCGCCGTTCTCCGCGCGGGTGTGGATCTGGGCCTCGGGACGCTGGCTTGCAGGGCGCGGGAGAGCGGACGCTCGTTCCCCGCGGAAGGGGGACGAGGCGCCCGTGCCCGGCGGCTACCGCTACTGGGTAGCCGGCGTGTACTTGGAGGCGCACTTGGCCAGGAGCGTGGAGGCCTGGAACTGGCCATCGACCCCCAGCTTGCCCTCGACGATCACGTCGGTCCCCTCCTGGAAGCTGTCGGGGACGACCCCCGTGTAGGTGATCGGCAGGGTTTCCTTGCCGTCGGTGAGACTGAAGGACACGGTGCTGGTCCCCTTCTCCCACTGCACGGAGCCCTCGACCACCCGTCCTCCCAGCTTGGTCTGCTGGCCGATGGCCTTCTCCCCCATCGCCTTGAGCTCGCCGGTGGTGACGAAGTACTCGGACCCGCTCTGGGTGGCCGCGTAGATCATGTAGGCTATGGCGGCCACGATCACGAGCCCCGCCACCACGAACCGCAACTTGGTGCGGGGGCGACGGCGGCTCGAACCCCTGCTGGACGCTCTTGCCGTCGCGACTCGCGAGCCGGTCCTGACGGTGTCCTCTGTCAGCATCGACCTCTCTCCTCTCTTGGGTCAGACCGCTCGGCCTCTTACCCGATGCGCGCCGCCCCTGCGGCTGGCCGGCCCGACTCAGGAAGGCTCGGACGACGCTGCACCCGCTCGCGTCGCGCCTCTGGCACGCGGGCGGAGTGGACAGGGCCGGCTCCTCGTCGTCGGCGCGGGACAACCGCTACCACGGAAGCCAGTAACGGTGGGTCGAAGACTCCACGATCAGTCTGCCCCGGTAGATGCCCATCTCCGAGGTAAACAGATACTCTCCCCGTGGGGGCTGCGGCAATTCGATGCAGGTGGTCCTATACGCCGGCAACCGTCTGTCGACCCCGAGTTCTGAGAAGATCACCCGGCTGGAGCACTCCTCGTTCTCCAGACGGGTAAACCTCAGCCTCAAGGGGATCCCCTCGCGCGCAATAGCCACGTCAGGGGTGTATCCCCCCAGCACCACTATCTCCATCTCCTGCACCCCATCCGGCCCCAGCCGCGCCTCCCGGCGGCGCCGGTCGTTGCGCCGAACGAGAAGGAGGGCCACAACCGCTGGAAGCCCGAAGAGGGTGGCCAGTACAGCGAATTGGTCCATGACGACGCCTGCCTAGCGGTCCGCCGGCAGCGGACGGCAGCCAGCCGCCAACTGGGCGTTCTGTAGATGATACCGCGCGGGCCGAAGCTGGGGGCGGGAGAAATATTAGACTAGGATAAGAATTGCGATGGGCCATCGGCCAAACCTGGTGTCTCCAGTTCTTGTCAACTTCCCCGGCGGGAAACGTGTACTCTATGCAGAGATACCCGCTTAGACTGCGGGCAGGCGGACGGTGAAAGTGGTTCCCTGTCCCGGGTCGCTGCTAGCCTCGATCTCGCCCCCGTGCTCCTCTGCGATCCAACGGGCGATGGCCAGTCCCAACCCGGTGCCCCCTTCGTCACGGGCCCTGGCCTTGTCCGCCCGATAGAAGCGCTGGAAGATGTGTGGCAGGTCCTCCGGCGCGATCCCCATGCCGGTATCCTTCACCCGGAGCACGGCCATCCCGTCCTCGCGCTGCAGGGACAGCGTGACGGTCCCGCCGCGAGGCGTGTACTTGAAGGCGTTCTCCAGGAGTATCAGCAGCAACTGCTTGAGCCAGGTGGCGCTCGCGCGGACCGCCACTGGCTGGACCGAGTCCATCATCAGCGCCACGCCGTGCTCGTTGCCCTGCCGCGTGCGATAGGTGTCGGCCAGCAGTTCGTCCAGGTCGACTCTCTCCATGTCGATCTTGTGGCCTGCGTCGGCCTTGGCCAGCAGCAGCAGGTCGGAGGTTAGCCGGCTCATTCGCTCGACCTCCGCTGCCACGTCGTCCAGGGCCTCCGCCCGATCCTCTTTCGGTGCGTCCAGGGCTCGCTGCAGGAACTCGATGTTGCTTCGGATGGAGGTGAGAGGGGAGCGCAGCTCGTGGGAGGCATCGGATACGAACCGCCGCTGGGCGTCGTAGGCCGCGTCGAGGCTGGAGAGCATCTCGTTGAAGGTGATCGCCAGCCGCCCGACCTCGTCTCGCGACCTGCCCACCTTTAGCCTCCGCCCAAAGCCGCGGGACAGGGCGATTGCTCGGGCGGTTTGGGTGATCTCCTCGATCGGTTTCAGCCCGTTGCGGGCGATCAGCCAGCCGACCGCCACCGCCACCAGTAGGCCGAAGGCGTTGCCGGCCAGCAACAGTGCCCTCACGCGGGCCAGGGCGGCATCCACATCCCGAAGGGAGCTGAGCACTAGGACGAACCCCCTGGGCTCTCCCGTGCCGCGGATGGGCGCGAGTAGGGCTCGGTATCTTTGCCCCTGCATTGCGGCGGTGTAGCTGGCCGGTGTTCCCCACCAAGCTGTGGCGAAGGCATCGTCGGGAATGGGGAAGGTCTCGCCAGCCAGGTTGGATGAGCTGGCGACGGGGCGGCCGTTGGGGTCCAGTATCTCCACCGACACGCCAGGGGATGCGAAGGGCTCGAGTGCTCCCTCCTGGACCGTGATGGGAGCGGAGGGGTCTGGGCTGCTCCTGAGGGATTGGCGCACCTGTTCGCTGAATGGGGCGAGCCAGCGGTCCGCCTGCAGCAGCAGTTCGCGCTCCAGGGTGAGGTAGACCAGGGGCGCGAAGATCAGGAACATGAGGGCCAGGAGGGCCGTGTACCAGAGAGCCAGACGGAGGCGGATGGACACGCGGTCACTCCCTCAGAACGTATCCCGCTCCCCGAACGGTGTGGATCAGCCGCGGCTCGCCCTCCGCCTCCAGCTTGGTCCGGAGGTAGCGGATGTAGACCTCGAGGACGTTGGACTCGCTCTCGAAGTCGTAACCCCACACCTTCTCGAGGATGACGTGCCGCGGTACCACCTCGCCCGGGCGACCCAAGAAGAACTCCAGCAGCCTGTACTCGGTGGTGGTCAGATCGATCCTCCGCTCGCCACGGCGCGCGGTCCTGGAGCGGGCGTCGAGGTGGAGGTCCTGGTAGATCAGCTCGGTGCGAGGCTGGGGCTCCCTGCGGCGCAGCAGCGCACGTACGCGCGCGAGCAACTCCTCGAAGGCGAACGGCTTGACCAGATAGTCGTCGGCTCCGGCGTCCAGGCCGGCGACCCGGCTGGCCACCTCGTCCTTGGCGGTAAGCATCAGTATGGGAACGTCGCTGGTCCGGCGAAAGAGCCGACACACCTCCATCCCGTCGATGCCGGGCATCATGATGTCCAGCACCACTAGGTCTGGCGCGGGGTCTCTGGCCCTCGTGAGGGCCTCGGCGCCGCTGTTGGCGACGTCCACCGCGTACCCCTCGTAGGTGAGGCCGCGGCGGAGCGCGCCGGTGATCTTCCGGTCGTCGTCAACGACGAGTATGCGCGGGCTGGTCTGGGGGTGGCCATTCACTTCCATAGTGACTGATTATACCACCGGGCGGATGCCTCGAGGCGCTGGGACAGTAAGGCGCAGCCTCACCGCGGTCTCGTGGACGGCCACCTCTACTCGACACCGCTGGAGAAGAAGGCACCTCCATCCTGGTTGAACCCTGCGGCACGACTCGGGGACGACGCCATGGGGCTTCCGCAGGAGCCAGCCACGATGAGGGGTGCATCGAGGAGTACCGACTGGGGGCTGTCGGGTCCCCTACCCTCCAGCCGCGATACCAAGAGCTCGGCGGCCACGCGCCCGAGATCCAATGAGGGGACTGAGATCCTGGTCAACGGTGGATCGACCAAGTCGTTCCACGGGTCGCTTCCCATGCCCACGAGCGCAACGTCGTCCGGCACGCGTATGCCCTTCTCCCTCAGGAAACGGACGACCTCGTACGACAACTGGGCATGGGCAACAACCAGGGCTGTCGGTCGGGGCGACCCAGATAGCAGGCGAGTCATCCCCAGCCGTACCTCGTGGGGCTCGGGCTGGATCTCACATATGAGTCTGTCCTGCAATGGGATCCCATGTGACAGGAGCGCCTGGGAGTACCCAGTCCGGCGGGCGGTGAACATGGCGCGCGGGCTCGCCCTTCCGACGAATCCGATGCGCCGGTGGCCGAGCGACAGCAGATGCTCCGTAGCCCTCTTCACGGCCAGCTCATCGTCGATGTCGACGCAATCGACAGTCGCCGAAGCGGGATGGCAGTGAACCAATACGACCGGGAATTCGGTGAAACCTGCCATCTTGTTGACGAACATCTCGGAGCACCCGATCGCCAGCAGCCCGTCTACACGCAGATCCGTCAGGGTGCGGATGGCGTTCAACTCAAACGAAGACTGCAGGTGCGTGCAGGAGAGGATGGGCGAGTACCCATGCGCAACCAGCACCTCCTCGGCACCCGTCACCAAGACACCGACGGACGGGACACGAACGTGGGAAACAAGACACCCAACAGTGTTCGTTCGCTTCGTCTTCAACCCGCGAGCAAGTCTGTTGGGGCGGTATCCGATCTGCTCCGCCACGGCCAGCACTCGCTCTCGAGTCTCCGGTTTTACGTGGCGAGTACCGTGTATGGCGTGGGAGACGGTACAGACCGAGAGTCCGGTGAGTTCGGCTACATCCTTAATGGTGGGCACTGGCTGCTTCATCCAAAGGTCGAGTTCTCCATGGAGGGGCGCTGAGACCTAAGGCAGCACTGTCTCGGCGTCTATGATAGCAGATGATGAGCAGGCCAACGACCAAGGTATGGCCCACGTGGCGGGGTGGGAGGTGGGACAGGGCACACCGACGGAAGTGGGATCCCGCTACCGCTAGATCTTGAAGCTCTCCCGGGTGTTAGGCGCGAACAGTTCCTCGGGGTTCAGTCGGCGCGGTGTCAGCCCCTGGTCCCAGAGGTAATCCATCAGGGTCTGGAGCGTTCGCTGGTTGGGGCTGAGCCCATCCGGCCATGGATCTTCGCCCATGAGGTTGACCATCTCCTCCACGTCGGCGACCATCCACGGAAGCAGGTAGCGGAGTGACGTGGGATTGGCGATCGACTGGTAGCAGAGCCGTTTCGCCTGGATGAATGCCTTGAGAAGGCTGGGGGCCACCCACGGGTACTGCTGGTAGACACCCTTCCTGATGACGATCGTGTGCATGATCGGGAAGATTCCCGTTTGGCCGAAGTACTCCTTCTCCACCTTCCGACAGTCTCGGAACAACCGTCTTATCTCACCGCTTCTCGTGCGAAAGATGGAGGGGGTACGGGCTGCCAGCAGCGCAGCAATCTCACCGTCGAGGAGCATATCGTTCAGGGATCTACCGGGAGGAGCCTGCTCGATGTGAACCCCAGGAGGCGACTGAAGCGGGATCTTCTCTTTTCGATCGGGCTGTTCCTGTCCGCCGGTCACCCACTCGATTTGTTCGGGACCGACGCCGTATTGGTCTTTCAGGATGCCCCTTACCCATACCGCCGCGGTGATCTGGTACTCTGGTACACCAACCCGTCTCCCAATGAGGTCCGCCGGCTGTTCGATGCCCGAATCCTGTCGAACGTAGAGCGACGAATGCCGGAACATCCGAGAGGGGAACACTGGGATAGCCACGAAGGGCGAGGCGTTTCGAGCGCACTCCATGGCATACATGGCAAGCGACATCTCGGAGACGTCGAACTCCTGGTGACGGATCATTCGCCAGAAGGTCTCTTCCGGCTCGAGGGGCAGGTAGTTCAAGTCGATGCCCTCCGGTGTCACCCGCCCGTCCAGCAGTGCCCGAGTGCGGTCGTAGTCACCACAGGCAAGGGTGATCCTGACTTTTGCCATGGTTTGCCTCATTCCTTGGTGATCTCAGGTGCCGATCGTCGCTGGGGTCTCTGGTTCCGTGGGGCGATGGCCGCTTGCCAGCGAGGACGAACGTATTCCTCGTCCTCACTGGCCCCGCAGCCTCTACCTGGAAGCGGGAAGAGACCGGAGATAATCCATCACCTCCGCCACCTTCATGACGTCCGCATACTTCGCGTTCATGTCGAACAGGTTGATCTTGTGGGAAACCTCACCCCGGTCGAAGGTGCACTCCTCGATGACGCCAACCTTGAAATTGTAGGAGAAGGCATCGATGACCGTCGCGCGCACACATCCGCTTGTCGTAGTGCCGCAGACCAAGACCGTGTCAACGTTGTGATATATGAGGTAGCTCAGCAATGGTGTCGCGAAGAAGAGAGAAGGTTTCTCTTTTGGGATGATGATGTCGTCCGGCCCGGGAGCGATTTCGGCCACTATCTGGTTGCCGTCGCCCTCTCCGGGCTCGCCAGTGCGGCGGTTCTTGGCCGCCCACTGACCGGCGAAGATCCGTTGCGCTCCACTCCTGGGTTTCCCTGTAGAGTAGAAGATCGGGACCTTCCGCTCCCTCGCGAGGGGTAGGACCTGCTGCAGCCCTCGCACCGCATCCCACCCTGCCTCGCCACAGGACATGTGGAACCGCTTGATCGATTCCAGGATCGGTTCGGGCTTGTCCCCCACGAAGTTGTAGTTCACGTCGATTATGATAATCGCCGGCTTACGGCCGAGTCCACCACGTTGACCATAGCCAGCCGCCTCGTATACCAGCTTGTCCTTCTCAGTGAGGACGTCGTCCCAGACTCTTCCCATCGCTCATCCTCTCGACTGCGAAATCCTCGAGCAAGATCATCTTGTTGGGTTGGTGGCGACCCGTCCGCTGGAGAGGTCGAGATCGGAATCGGCGATCTCTGAGGTGGGCTACCCTCTCCGGCGACACGAGCCGCCGCCACGCAAGAACTCGGCTACCGACAGCGCTTAACGCAGCCCGTGCAGGGGCGGACCTATGTGGCCGCCCCTACGGGTACTGTCAGGATCTAAGCAGGTCTCTCCAGATAGTACACGCTTCTCGACAGAGAAGTAGACGTGAACTAGAAGCCTGCTCAGGCTACTGGGAATTGGCCATCATCGGCTTGATTATGGCCTCGGTTTCGTTCCAGTAGGCGCCGTACGCTGCAGCATCCATGTACTTGAGGGGCAGAGAGGCTTCCTTGATCTTCTTCTTGTGCTCCTCGTTGTTGATCGCCTTCTTGAATGCGGCATCCAGGATGTCCACGATCTCCTTCGGCGTGCCGGCCGGCACGGAGAAGCCTCGGGCAGAGCTGAAGCTCACCTTGTATCCCAGTTCTTCCATCGTTGGGACGTCGGGGAAGAACTCGCTCCGCTGGGTATCCATCACAGCCAGAGCACGAAGGTCGCCATTCTTGACGGGGCCTACGAAGTTGCCTCCCCAACCAATGTTGGCGTCCACGTGGCCACCTAAGAGGGCAGTCAAGGCAGGGGCCGCACCGTCGAACTGGGCGATGGTGAACTTGGTGCCAGTCGCCTTCTGGAACTGCAGAGTCGCCATATGCGCTGGGCTCATGATGCCTGAGGAAGATACCTTCACCTTCTCTGGATTAGCCTTGGCAGCCTCAATGAAGTCCTTGGCGGTCTTGTATGGGCTATCGCTCTTGACAACGAGGATGGCCGGCTCGGAGACGTGGAGGGCGATGGGCTGGAAATCCTTGCGCCCATAATTCGCCTTACGCCCTGGATCCAGATAGACGGTGATGGTGCCGGGAACCAGGGTCGCGCAGATGGTGTAGCCATCCGGCTTGGACTTCAACATCTCCATTTCGCCGATCTGTCCGCTGGCGCCTGCCTTGTTCACTACCTGGATCGGTACACCCAACTCCTTTTCCAGGTAGGGGGTCAGCAAACGAGTGCCTACGTCCACGCCGCCTCCCGCCGGCCATGGTACGATCATGGTGATCGTCTTGCCCTTCTGAGGGAAATCGACCTTCTTGGCAGGTGATGCAGTAGGCTGTGCTGCGAGCGTGGGTTTTGCGGCAGGCGCGGCAGCCTTTGTGGGCTCGGCTGCGCTTGCCGGTGCCTTGGTGGATGCGGGTGTGGCTGCCGGCTGTGCTTGCGAGCAGCCGGCGAGCAGGACCGCTGCGGTGGTGATCGCGACCAAGGCGGTGGCGAGACGCTTCATCCTTCTACCTCCACGAAATCGTGCCCTGAGTGTGGGCGTCTGAATCAGGATTCACCGTTGCCGGGGATCCTCCGCTCCTCCGGTCTGAAGAGCCCGTGGGATCGCATTCGGATGGTTGGATCGGCCTGCGGGTGGCCGACGTAAGTCTTTGCGCTATCGTTGCGAGGCCAGCCGGGGTGAGCGGGGGTGCCGAGCGGAGGGGGCAATTCGATGCCCAGGTGCTTCGCTGGGGTAACCTGGAACACCTGGTAGAGCTCTTCCCTGGTGCAGCCGTAGGCGAGCAGCAGCTTAACCATCCAGCGGGCCGCGATGGAGGGTGGGAAGTTCTGCAACTGGTTGAAGTCGGACCCGTAGACTACGTTCTCAGGGCCCACCTCCTTCACGATGCGCGCGGCATAGAGCGGGCCGCTTTCGTGCAGCGGGAAGGCCATGGCCCCGAGGCCTGAAAGCATGATCTTGGCACCTCTTTCGGCCTGAGCCTTCATGTTCTCGATGGTGTGCTTGGAGTGGATGTGCGCGGGGTGCACCACCTCCATTCGGGTTACCCCGAGCCGTCGAGCCTCCTCGAATAGGATGGCACTATCCTCGTATGGGTAGTGGCCGGTGGCCAGGATCAGGTCGTTATCCGCCACGATGCGCAGGATCTCCTGCATAGCTGGAATGACCTTGCGGTTCTCGTCCAGGAAATGCAGCCCGAACCCGGACCAATCGTCGTAGACCACCCGCCTGTGATGGTAGGAGTCCACCATCGGCATCCAGACGTACTTCATGCCGGGGAAGCCCAGACACTTCTTCACGGCCTCCGGATTGATCCCGCCCACGGAGTAGCTGAGGGTGACGCCTCCGAAGCACTGGACCGGGCGAAGCCCACGTTCCTCGGCGTAGCGGTTCACGGCCTTCTGAACGAGGGCGTTGCGGGATGCGGACGGGCTGTACCAAGTCTTGACCACCATGGCTCGCATGCCGATGTCGGTGTAGTCCATGGCGATGTCGTCTTCCAGCATCAGCCGCTCCATCGGGTCGGAGCCGCCGTGGACGTGGATGTCGATGGAGTTGCAGAGGATGTCGTCGACATCTTGCTCGGAGAACTTGGCGCCGGCCAGGAAGCGGGCGTACTGGATGTTGGCGAACTGAACCTGCTGCCTTATCAGGAAGGTGAATATCTCGTCGCTGATACCGGGTATGTCAACCTTTGCGAGGGTTTTCAGCCGCTCGACCCTCTCTGCTGGGACCTCGATCTGAAGGATCTCCTTGAGGCTGAGCCCCTCCTCCGGCTTGACGCTTCCCCGTTTTTCGGGTGCGTTCTTCTGGTCGGTCATTGCTCCTCCGACTGCCCATCTCTTGGGATGGCAAGACTGGTAGTTGAGGGTTTCGCTGTATCAGGTTTTCCGAGTGAACGAGATGGAAAGGGATGGGTATCAACCAGAACGGGGGTAGTGCCAGGGACAGACCGGCGAGAAGTCGCTCGGGAGCGAGGCCCGGCAACCAGGCCGCCGATTCTATCGTTATGCTAAACGTTTAGCATAAACGTTTAGCATAACGATAGCACGAGGGCTGGGCTGTGTCAACAAACTTGACACGATTCTGGAACTACCCTATACTGGCGACCAGTTCGGGGCGAACCCGAGTGCAGGTTTCGTCGGATCAAGATGACAGCGCTCAACAGCTACTACTACTTTAAGAGCCGGCATGACGGGGCTCCCTAGAGAAGACCAATAGGGACGCCCAAGACCCCGTCATGCCGAAAGGAGCAGAGGAGAAATCCTCTGCTCCTTCGTTTTTGTCCGCCACCGCCAAGGCAGAAGAAAGGAGATCCGCCATGATCGTGGTGATGTCCAGCCAGGCTACGGAGACGCAGATCCAGGGGGTTCTGGCGCGACTGGAGAGCGAGGGGCTGAAGGGCCACCGCTCGGGAGGAGAGGAGCGAACGGTGATTGGCGTCATAGGCACGCGTTTCGAGCCGCAGTTGAGCGAGCAGTTGGAGATGCTCGCGGGGGTGGAGAAGGTCACGCCCATCAGCAAGCCGTACAAGCTGGCCAGTCGCGAGTTCAAGCCCTTCGATAGCGTCGTCCGGGTGGGCGATCTGGAGATCGGCGGCCCGGAGCTAGCGGTGATGGCCGGGCCGTGCTCCGTGGAGAGCCTGGACCAGATGATGGAGACCGCTGCAGCGGTTAAAGCGGCCGGTGCACGGGTGCTGAGGGGTGGCGCCTTCAAGCCGCGCAGCTCGCCCTACTCCTTCCAGGGTATGGGCGAGTCCGGCCTGCAGATCCTGGCGGAGGTGCGGGAGCGGACGGGGCTGAAGATCGTGACCGAGGTGATGGAGCCGGAGCAGGTGAGGGTGGTGGCGGAGCACGCGGATATCCTGCAGATCGGCGCTCGCAGCATGCAGAACTTCCCTCTCTTGAAGGAGGTGGGCAAGATCGACAAGCCCGTGCTGCTCAAACGGGGGATGGCGGCCACGATCGAGGAGTGGCTGATGGCGGCCGAGTACATCATGGCTTCCGGCAACTTCGACGTCATCCTCTGTGAGAGGGGGATCCGGACCTTCGAGACCGCGGTGCGGAACACCCTCGACCTGAGCGCCGTGCCGGTGGTCAAGCGGCTGAGCCACCTCCCGGTGATCGTGGATCCGAGCCACGGCACTGGCAAGTGGTACCTGGTGAAGCCGATGGCGCTGGCCGCCGTGGCCGCGGGTGCCGACGGGCTGTTGATCGAGGTGCACCCCACCCCCGACACGGCGCGGTCCGACGGCCCGCAGTCCCTCACGCTGCCCAACTTCGCGGACTTGATGAACTCCCTGCGGGTGGTGAGTTCGGCGGTGGGCCGCCGGGTGCCCGACGGCATGGATGCGGACGTGGTGGCGGCATGAGCGGCGAGCGGATGTGGAGACATGGAGACACGGAACCCGGTGCAGCCAGCACCCGGATCGTGACACCTCCCAGGCGACTGCGGGGTCAGCTTCGGGTACCGGGAGACAAGTCCATCTCGCATCGGGCCCTGATGCTCAACGCCGTGGCTCGAGGCTCCGCCGTCGTGTCGAACCTCGGCCCGGGGGAGGACTGCATCTCCACCGTGCGGTGCCTCCGCGCACTTGGGGTGTCTATCGAGACGGCGGACGGGGGGGCCACCGCCAGGGTGGAGGGCGTTGGGCTGCGTGGGCTGCGGGAGCCGGAGGACGTGCTGGATGCGGGCAACTCCGGCACCGCCATGCGGCTCCTTGCCGGGTTGCTGGCCGGGCAACCGTTCCTTTCGATCCTCACGGGCGACGGCTCGCTTCGCTCTCGCCCGATGCGCAGGGTGATCGACCCGTTGCGCCGGATGGGCGCGCAGTTGTGGGGGCGCAGAGGGGATACCCTGCCGCCCCTGGTGGTGAGGGGAGGCGAGCTGAGGGGAATCGACTTCACCCTGCCTGTGGCCAGCGCGCAGCTCAAGTCCGCCATCCTGCTGGCGGGGCTCCACGCCGACGGCCCCACGGTGATCCGCGAGCCGCAGCCCTCCAGGGACCACACCGAGCGGATGCTGGCGGCCCAGGGGGTGGACATCACCCGCTCCGAGCGGGTGGTCACGTTGCGCCCCCCCGCGGAACTCGATTCCCTGGACGTCGAGGTGCCTGGGGACATCTCCTCGGCGGCCTTCTGGTTGGTGGCGGCGGCGATCCATCCCGATGCGGAGATAGTGGTGAGGGATGTGGGGGTGAACCCGGGCCGCACGGGGGTGCTGGAGGCGCTGAGAGCCATGGGAGCCGACCTGGAGGTGATCCCAAGGGGTGAGCGAGCCGGGGAGCCGGTCGCGGACCTGGTGGCCCGCTCCAGTAGACTCCAGGGGATCACGGTCGGTGGAGAGATGATCCCGCGGCTGATCGACGAGATCCCCGTGCTGGCAGTGGCGGCCGCCTGCGCGGAGGGGGAGACCCGGTTCGTCGACGCGGCGGAGCTGCGGGTCAAGGAGACCGACCGGGTGCATGCGGTCGCGACCGAACTGTCGAAGCTGGGTGCCAGCGTGGAGGAGCTGCCGGATGGGCTGGTGGTTCGGGGCGGCCGCGCCCTGCGGGGCACCACCTGCCTCAGCTACGGCGACCATCGCATGGCGATGGCCGTGGCGGTGGCCGGACTGGTGGCCGAGGGCGAGACTGCCGTCCAGGGTGCTGGCACCGCGACGGTTTCCTACCCAGGCTTCTGGGAGGAGATGGAGTCCCTCTGCGAGGGGGGCCGGACGTGAGGCGGCTGGCGGTGATCGGGCACACTGGTCGGGTACAATACCGATCGGCGAGTTTCCCCCCGACGCTTCGG
This sequence comes from Sphingomonadaceae bacterium, assembly GCA_050261575.1. GTDB lineage: Bacteria > Chloroflexota > UBA6077 > UBA6077 > UBA6077 > JBLNDL01. The sequence continues at coordinate 79,277 of JBLNDL010000014.1, forward strand.
GGAGGAGCGGCATCGATGTTGGTGCATCAGGGGAGATAGACGATGCTCAGGGTACTTAGAATGCTCACGGCCGGGGAGTCGCACGGGCAAGCGCTCGTGGGGGTGCTGGAGGGCATGCCCGCCGGGTTGCCCCTCTCCCAGGACCACATAGACCTTCAGTTGCGGCGCCGGCAGGGCGGCTACGGTCGGGGTGGGCGGATGAAGATCGAGCGCGATCGGGCCCTCCTGCTCTCGGGCGTGCGCCACGGGTTGACCCTGGGCAGCCCCATCGGGCTTCAGATCCAGAACCGCGATTGGGCCAACTGGCAGGGCCAGATGGGCGTGGAGCCTCCCGAGGAGCCGGTGGACGTCGTCACCCGGCTGAGGCCGGGCCACGCGGACCTGGCGGGGGCTCTGAAGTACGGGCATGCGGACGTCAGGAACGTGCTGGAGCGGGCGAGCGCCCGGGAGACTGCCATGCGGGTGGCGCTGGGGGCGGTCGCGCAGCGGCTGCTCTCGCATTTCGGCATCGAGCTTCGGAGTCAGACCATCTCCATCGATGGCGTCGTGGCTCGGCCCCCGGACTGGGTCTCCACCGATCGGCGGGGTGCGTGGGGCGAGCGAGCCGAGGCTTACTGGCGAGCGGTGGAGTCCTCCCCGGTTCGCTGTGGGGATGAGGCGGCGGGAGAGGCGATGGTCCGGGCCGTCGACGAGGCGCGGCGGGACGGCGACACCCTGGGGGGAGTCTTCCAGGTGGTGGCCTACGGGGTGCCGGCAGGGCTCGGAAGCCACGTACATTGGGACCGGAAGCTGAACGCACGGCTATCCGCGGCACTCATGAGCATCAACTCGGTGAAGGGTGTCGAGGTGGGAGCCGGATTCGGCGGGGCTGAAGCTCGGGGTAAGGACTACCACGACGTGATCGAGCACCACCCGGAGCGAGGGTGGACCCGCCGAGGAAACAACGCAGGGGGGATCGAGGGGGGGATGAGCAACGGCGAGCCGATTGTGGTGCGCTGTGCGGCCAAGCCGATACCGACTCTGATGAAGCCGTTGCCATCTGTGGACCTGGTGACGAAGGAGCCGATCGCGGCCGCCATCGAGCGGAGCGACGTGTGCGTCGTGCCGGCGGCGGGCGTCGTGGGAGAGGCCATGGTGGCGCTTGTGCTGGCGGATGCCTTCCTGGAGAAGTTCGGGGGGGATTCCGTGGAGGAGATCGGGCGGAACTACGCCGGGAGGACGACGCAGTGAACGTGGTGTTGATCGGCTTCAGCGGCAGTGGCAAGTCCAGCGTGGGGCGGCTGCTGGCGCTGAGGCTGGGTTGGGAATTGATCGACACGGATGCCGAGGTGGAGCGGATGGCGGGGAAGAGGATCCACCAGATCTTCGCCGAGGAGGGCGAGGCGGGCTTTCGCCGCCTGGAGAGTGAGGCGGTGCTGCACGCCCTCGTGGGGGAGCGCCGGGTAGTGGCCGTAGGGGGCGGCGCCGTGGTGGACCCCGCCAACCGCGAGGCGATGCGGAAGGGCAACCTGGTGGTGCTGTTGGATGCGGGGGTCGAGACCCTTCACCGCCGGTTGGCGGCAGCGGTCGTGGCGGAGCCGAGGCCGATGCTGGGAGCGGAGGACGGGGAGAGGGCAGGAGGGGAGGCCGGCCGCGCCTGCACGTCTGGCGGGCCCGCAGATCCGCCGGCCCCTGCAGACCCCGTCTTGGCCCGCATCGCGGCCCTGAAAGCGCAGAGAGACCCCATCTATCGCGAAACCGCACATCTGTCGATATGGACCGAGGGGCTGGACGTCGAGAGCATCGCCGATCGGGTGGCAGAGGCAGTCGGGGCGGCGTGCAGCGAGACCCCGGACACTGCGAGGCAGCCATGATCAGACTAGCTATCGAGGCTGCGGCCGGCGGATACGAAGTCCTGGTAGGTCGGGGATTGCTCCAGTCGACCGGGCGGTTGCTGAAGGAGTCAGGGCTGGTGGGCTCGATCCGCCTGGTGGCGGACCAGGCGGTGTACGCCCTCTATGGGGAGCGGTTGGAGAAGTCGCTGGCAGACGAGGGCTACTCCGTGTCGTCCTACTCGGTGGTGCCCGGCGAGGCCACCAAGTCGCTTGAGATGGCGGCCATCCTCTACGACTGGTTGGTGGACTCCGGGACAGAGCGGCGAGACCTGGTGCTCGCACTGGGCGGGGGGGTGGTCGGCGACTTGGCGGGTTTCGTCGCGGCCACCTTCGTGAGGGGGCTCCGGTTGGTGCAGCTCCCGACGAGCCTCCTGGCGCAGGTGGACTCCAGCGTCGGCGGAAAGGTGGCCGTCAACCACCCTCGAGGCAAGAACCTGATCGGTGCCTTCTATCCACCCTCGTTGGTGATCGCCGATCCGGCGACCCTCTCCTCGTTGCCTCGCAGGGAGGTCTCCGCTGCCTTTGCCGAGGTGGCGAAGATGGGCCTCATAATGGATGCGAGTCTCTTCGAACGGCTGGAGCGGCGGGGGGAATCGCTGCTGGGTGTGGAGGGCGAGGAGGTGGACGAGATCGTCGCCCGCACGATCCAGTTGAAGGCGCAGGTGGTGCAGGCCGACGAGAGGGAGGGTGGGCTTCGGGCCATCCTGAACTACGGCCACACCATCGGGCATGGCGTGGAGGCGGTCGCTGGATACGGAAGATACCGACATGGCGAGGCGGTGGCAATCGGGATGGTGGGCGCGGCCAGGATCGCCGTTGCCCTGGGGATGGTCGACGCAGCCACCGCGGACCGGCAGGAAGCGCTGCTACGCCGCCTTGCCTTACCCACCCGCTGCCCCGGGCTCTCTCCGGCGGGACTCTGGGCGGCGATGGCGCACGACAAGAAAGCGAGCGAGGGGAGACTGGCCTGGGTGCTCCCCGAGGGGATCGGTCGGGTTACCGTCCGGCGAGACGTGCCGGTCGAGCTGGTGCGGAGGGTGCTGGGCGAGCTGGTGAAAGAGGCTCCCTCTCCCTAGGGAGAGGGAGAGAGTGGGACCTCCCCGAGGGGGGAGAGATGGGAGTTGTAAGTGAAGATCGCGGTGGTGAACGGCCCGAATCTGGACATCCTGGGGAAGCGGGAGCCCGGGGTGTACGGCACCACGACCCTGGCGGAGATCGAGGACCGACTGATGGAGCGAGCGAATGCCCTGGGGGTGCAGTTGCAGTTCTTCCAGAGCAACCACGAAGGGTCTATAATTGATTATCTTCACGAGCTTGAAGGCACCGTCGATGGTTTGATCATCAATCCCGCCGCATTCAGTCACTACAGCGTGGCGGTGCGCGATGCTCTCGCGTCCCTCTCGATTCCGATCATCGAGGTGCACCTGTCCAACATCTACGCGCGGGAGCCGTTTCGGCATCACTCGATAACCGCCGAGGTAGCGACCGGACAGATCAGCGGGCTCGGAGCAGAAGGCTATTTGCTGGCACTTCAGGGACTAATAGCCCTTGTTGGAACAGGGGGCTAGTGCTACTTTCCCTTACAGGGAAGTAGTAACGCTTCCCTGTGGGAGAGAAAAGTGGGAGCAGGACCAGACGGGGTCTTCGAGGCGATCTGGGTGCAGGCGGCGAAGGTGCTCCCAGCGGAGTCGTTCTCGATCGCGCTCTGTGGCCCCGGCCCCAGCCAGATCACCTACGAGTTGGTGGTCGAGCGTGGGGTGAAGCAGGTCCCTCAGACCCGAGAGCTCGGAGACGGACTCAGCGAGGTGGTACTTCGCACCGGCAAGCCTCTGCTGGTGCGGAACTTCGAACTCGAGAAGGGGTGTCTCCCGCTGTCCTGGATGGGAGCACCGATGATCGCTGGCGGCAAGGTCCTCGGCCTGCTCTCCGCCCAAAGCTACCGCCAGGGGGCCTTCGAACAGAGGGACCTCTCCATCCTCGCCACGTTGGCCTCCTGGGCTGCTTCCTCCATCGAGTACTCCCGGCGCGTGCGGGCGCAGAGGCAGGAGGTCGAATCCTCGGCCGCTTTGTTGCGCGTGGCCAGGGAGTTGGGGAAGGAGACGGAGGAATCTGGGCTGTTCCGATCGGTGGTGGAGATGGTGCCCACCGCGGTGGAGTGCGATCGGTGCTCGGTGTGGTCCTGGGTTCCCGACCGGCGAGAGTTCCGGCCCGCGTGGCGCGCCAGCCCGGCGTCCCGTAAGGCCGAGTGCTTTACCTCGTCGCCCATGAGGCCCGATGAGATCCCCGCCGTCGCGGAACTGCTCAGAACCGTCGACGTCGTGGTGGTGGGAGACGTGGAGGGCGGGCAGCTCGGCGCCGTCCCGGACATGGTGCCGCTCGAGATCGGCTGCGTCGCCTTCGTGCCGCTGGCGATCGACCGCGAGGTGGTCGGACTGATCGTGGTCGTGCGATCCCGGAGCCAGGACGGCTTCAGTCCCTGGGAGATGGACCTGCTCCGGGGCCTTGCCGACATAGTGGGGCTGGCCCTGGTGAACCAGCGGCACCATCGACAGGCGGGCGAGGCGGCGGCGCTGAGAGAGTTGAGCGATCTGAAGTCTCGGCTGATCTCAACGATCTCTCACGAGCTGAGAACCCCTCTGAGCTTCGTCCAAGCCGGAAGCGAGCTGCTGATGCAGCGGCTCTTCGAGCCGGACCAGTTGCGGCAGGTGGCCGGCCTGGTCAACCAGGGGGCGGTGCGGTTGGCGGAGGTGGTCGACGACATCATCGAGTTCGCCGACCTGCAGTCCGGGACCATTCTGCTCTCCCCTCAGCCTACGAACCTGGGTGCGCTGATGCGGGATGCCATCGCCGATGCCACCGGCGTGGCCCATGGACACCGAGTCCTGCTCGATGTGGACGAGCCGCTTCCGGCGGTCAGGGTGGACCGCGACAAGCTGAAGTCGGTCGTGGCGAGACTGGTGCGGAACGCGCTCAACTTCTCTCAGGAGCCTGCGGCGGTGGTGGTGAGGCTCTCCCTGGCCGAGGAGAGGGTGCGGATCGAGGTAGCCGACAGCGGTATCGGGATTCCGCCCGAGGACCTGGAGAAGGTGTTCGACCCATTCTTCCGGGGCGAGTTGAGCCAGATTCGGTGCGTCCCGGGCGCAGGATTGGGTCTCTCCATCGTGAAGCAGTTGGTGGATATCATGGGCGGCGACGTGTCCGTGCAGAGCGAGGTGGACAAGGGCACGGCCGTCGTGGTCTCCCTCCCCGTCGAGTTCATCGAGCCAGCGATCAGGACCGGCAACGGGCACGGATACCCGATCGAGTCCCTCACCGGGGAGAGCCGGGTGTAGGCGAGGTAGACGATTCGCTTCCCGGCGATGGGCAGTGCCGTGCCCATGCACGAGGGGCGGGCTCTGCCCCGCGTTATGAGCCAGCGGCGGAGGTCCGCCGTGCCCATGCACGAGGGGCGGGCTGGAAAGCCTCGCTGGCACACCGCGCCCCGCAGGACGCAGGCTGAGCATCCACCCCGGCCGCTACCCCAGGAACTGGAATCCCGATCCCGGATGCTTCGTAGCGGCTTCAGCCGTTCGCAGCCTCGTAGGGGAACGGTACGTGGGCCCAGGGGTAACTGGGTCGAACGGCTGAAGCGGTCATCCCCGCCCTCTACAGGCGCTAGCTCCCCGTCGAGCGCTCGAGGCTCAGGCCGTCCAGATAGGCGGTGGCACGCATGACGTCCACCTTGATCTGCACCCGGGCCCGAACGGTATAGGTGGGCATCGTGATGCGGTTCTCGACCTTGACCCAGCCGTCGGTAGGTTGGGTGAAGGCGGCCTGTTCGTGGCTCCCAAGGGGTTGCCCCCGGTCGTTCAACGGGATCACTGAAATGGTCAACCTGAACCAGCCGCCCGCGCTCGGAATGTGCACAAACCCTCGGAAGTCGTAGCTCTCGTTCTGCCGGACCTCCACCTCCTGAGTGACGAGGAAGCTCTTCGTGGAGGGCGGGAAGACGGCCACCTTCCGCCCCTCTTGAGGCCCGGTTGGAGCCTCGGCGGCCACGAACTGGCTGTCGGGTATGGAGACGCTCCATCCGTCGGGCAGCCCGTCGCCGTTCGAGTCGAGTTCGAAACCCCCGTTGGCCAGGAGGTTTCTGGTCTGGCTGTTGCCATCGCCGCCGGGGCTTGCGGCGTTGGCGACGATGGCGGAACCGGACGAGGGACCTGATGCCGGGGTGGCATCTTCCCGGTATGGGTTCCCGTCGGCAGGGACCCCCCACGAGCCCGTCTCCGGGGTGGCCGCGGACGCCGTCGGTGCCTCTTCCCACCAGAGGCTCACCTTGGCGTCGCCCCAGTTCTCGTAGTACTCGACCCTCAGTCTGTGGTTGCCAGCCGACAGCGGGATGTCCACTGTCTGCTCCGCGCCACGGTTGTCGTACCATCTATCCATCTTCAGCTCGTCATCGACGTAGATGCGGATCCCGTCGTCGCTCCTGACGTGGAAGCGGTAGACCCTCTGCTCGAACGGCACGGTTCGGGTCCAGCGGACGGAGAACTGCTCCGAGGGGACACCCGCTCCAGGCGAGCCCTTCCCCCAGTCGAAGTCGATCTCGGGGTCGTTCCGAACCAGGAGCGGCTTGGATTTCGGGCGGTTCCCTGCCCTCTGATCCTGCCAGGGGGCCGACGCAGAGACGAAGTACTCCCCCACCCAGTAGTCGTTCACGGGCTCCGCGGCCTTCGTGTCAGTGGCCAGTAGCCGCGGGACGACGATGCCAAGGAGGACGAGGACGGCTGGGATCGATGCCACGAGGAGCGTCTTCCGATGTGTACTGGCAAGGCTCGGCATGGCTGGGCACCTCCGTCGCCCAAGTGCGTCGTTCCGCAATTGGATGACGTAGGACAGGCGTGACCGCGAGGTTGTGCTCGCTCGCCTCGCGTGCACGCTCGCGTCACGTGTCCCCCTTTGTCGCAGCCAATGAGCGTGCCGCGGGGCACGAGACCCTGCCCTACTCGAGGAACGCCGCACTCAGGTAGTGCCCACATGTTAGGCGCGACTGGCTGGGCGGTCTTCAAACTTCCGTCAGAAAGGGCTGCAGGGCCGTACGGAATGAGGTGAGAATCCGGTTACCTTAGCAACGAGAGGCGGGCTACCGAGGGGGGATCTGCCCCCTCTTCCGCTGCGCGATCCGCAACTGAAGCTCCCGCATCTTGGCCGAGGCCGCAGATCGGTTCTGGTTGATGCGCGTGGTGTTGCGGGCTGCGCGATACTCAGCCACCGCTTTCTCCAGGTCTCCGCGGCGCTCGTAGGCCGTGGCCAGCATCAGGCGGGTGAGCTCTTCCTTGGGCTTCAGTTGGGCTGCCTTCTCCAGATGCACTATCGCTTCGTCGAGGCGGTTTCGTTCGAGGAGGGCATTGCCCAGGGAGATCTGGGTGCGCCAGTCGTCGGGCACTTCGCGGCAGATGGTCTCGTACTCGGAGAGCGATTCCTCCCGCTTCCCCGAGTCCCCCAGGGCCTTCGCGAGGGCGATTCGGGACTCCACATCGCCGGGCTCCAGCCGAACGGCCTGGCGGATGTGCTTGATGGCCTGGGAGAGCCTCTTCTGGTTCAGGTAGAGGGCGCCGAGGTTGTGGTGTGCGGCAGAGAGATCGGGGGCGAGCCTGATGGCCTCCAGGAGCATTCGCTCGGCCTCATCCAGCCGGTTACCGGCTATCGCCTTGAGGGCTTTCTGGTTGAGAGCCTCCGCCTGCTTCCGAGGCGTGTCGGGCTTCGAGCCAAGCAGCCTGTCGAGCCAACCCATGCTGTCTCCCTTTGTGCGGTCGACGAGGATGGTGCAGGTGAGGGTCGATGCGTCCTCGCGCAATTGTACCAGACGGGGAGGTCGGAAGGGGAAGGCACGACGGCGGCCGATGGGGCATTTGGCGGGCGCTTGGCAAATCGCGGGACCGGGGAGTAGACTCGTAGCGGCCGGATTCCGAGCGCGGCTCCGACCGGCCGCGCGCAGGTGGCCCGAGCAGGCTCCCCACGTGGAAGTGAGGTGCAACCGTGAGACTGCGATTCGAGCCGAAGGTTCTCGGTCTGTTGGAAGGCACCATCGACATTCACATCCACTCGGCGCCCGACATCGTCCCCCGCATCCTGAGCGATATCGACCTGGCGCGACAGTGCAAGGAGATGGGGATGCGCGCCATCCTGGTCAAGAGCCACTTCGTGCAGACTGCCGATCGTGCTCTGTTGGCGTCCGAGGAGGCAAGCTTTCCCGTGTTCGGAGGGGTGGCCATGAACCTCACCATGGGTGGGGTGAACCCGCACGCCGTGGAGTACTGCCTGAAGGTGGGGGGCAAGATGGTCTGGCTGCCCACCGTGCACGCCAGGGAGTTCCTGGCCCACAGAAGCCACGTGGCCAGCCTGGCGGCCACGCTCGACGGTGTGCTCCAAGGTGTGGAGGTCCTAAACCCGGACGGCAGCGTGAGGGAGGAGATGTACCGGGTGTTCGATCTGATCGCCAGGCATGATGCGACTCTCGCCACCGGGCACGTGAGCAAGCAAGAAGCGAAGGCCGTGGTCCGTGAGGCTGCCAGGCAAGGTGTCAAGAAGATCGTCGTCACCCACCCCATGGCCTCCTTCGTGAGCTACAGCCTGGAGGACATGAAGGAGATGCTGGACCTGGGTGCTACCTACTTCGAGCACGTGTACAATGACGTGACCCACAACGTGGCTCATCCCATCAGGACTCGAGATCTGGTCGAGGCCATCGAGGCGATCGGCCCAGAGCACAGCATAATGTCCACCGACTCAGGGCAGTGGCAGAATCCCGTGCCAGTGCAGCAGATGTGCATCTACATCAAGGAGATGCTCGACTTGGGCCTGTCCGAGCGGGCGATTCGCACCATGGTGAGCGACAATCCCGCCAGGATCGTGGGCTTCTGACTTCGTGTCCCGTTCCGCAGGTCCCACGCGGTAGGGCGGCGGTTCATCCGCATTCCAATCAGAGTAAGGGGTGCCGAATGACCACGAGAGTAGGTTTCGTCGGGCTGGGCCAGATGGGCCGGTGGATGGCCCAGAACCTGTTGAAGGCCGGATACCCGTTGACGGTGTTCAACAGGACCGCCGAAAAGGGTCGGTTCTTGGTCGAGCAGGGCGCATCACTCGCCAGTTCACCCGCCGAACTCGCGGCTGCCTCTGAGGTGGTCTTCCTGAGCCTGCCCAACAGTGAGGTGGTCGAGGAGACTCTCTTCGGGCCGGGTGGGATCGTGGAGGGTGCGAGGAGCGGAATGGTGGTGGTGGACACCAGCACCATCAGCTACATGGGCACCCTGGAGATCGCTCGCCGTCTAGCCGAGCGGGGCATCCGCTTTGCGGACGCGCCGGTGTCTGGGATGGAGGCTCGGGCCAAGGATGGCACCCTCACCATCATGTTCGGCGGCGACGAGGGCCTTTTCGAGGAGGTGTTGCCGGCCCTTGGGGCGATGGGCAACACCATCACCCGTATGGGTGGCGTCGGCAGCGGGCAACTGACCAAGCTGATCAACCAGCTTCTCTTCAACGCGGCCATGGCCTCCATGGCAGAAGTGCTTCCCATGGCGGTCAAGCTGGGGCTGGACCCGGAGAAGGTCACCCATGTCGTGACCACGGGGACCGGGCGCAGCTTCGGCTTGGAGTTCTTCGCACCTCGCATACTCGAGAACCGCTTCGACCAGGGATACCCCCTGGAGAAGGCGTATAAGGATATGGCCAGTGCCCTGGAGATTTGCGCCCAGCAGAAGATCCCGCTTCCGATGGTCCAGGCCACCGCAACTGCCTTCCAGTTGGCGCTGGCTGAGGGGCTTGGCGGCGAGGACAAGGGGGCGTTGATCAAGGTGTACGAACGTCTCTTGGGTGTTCGGTTCAGAAAGGGTGGAGTCGAGGCATGACCGATCAGTTGCGCGAGCGGCCGGAGGAGATGACCGAGGCCTACTACCGGGGGTTGATGCACGCCGTTGGCTACCGAGCCAGGGATCTGGCCAAGCCGCAGATAGCGGTGGTGAACTCCTGGACGGAGGTAAACCCCGGCCACCAACCGCTGCGAGAGTTGGCAGTCAAAGTCAAGGAAGGTATTTGGGCAGCGGGGGGCTCCCCAGGGGAGTTCAACGTGCCCGCCCCCTGTGACGGCATGGCCAACTCCGGGCCGGGCGGCCACTACCTCCTGCCGCAGCGCGACCTGATCGCGGGTTCCATTGAGGCGATGGTGCGGGCTCACGGCTTCGATGGGCTGGTGATGCTCGCCTCCTGCGACAAGGTCATCCCAGGTATGGTGATGGCGGCGATCCGCCTCAACCTGCCCACGCTCTTCCTGACGGCCGGGGCGATGCTGCCCTACCGGTTGCCCGATCGGACGATGGTGACCTCGGACCTGAAGGAGGCGATCGGAAAGCGGCGAAGCGGCGAGATCGACGAAGACACCTTCTTGCGGTGGCAAGAGCAGATGTGCTCCTCGCCGGGCACCTGCTCAATGATGGGCACGGCCAACACCATGGCCTGTTTTCTGGAGGCCACAGGGCTCGCTCCCTTCGGGTCGGCCACCATGCTCGCCTTCGATGGTGCCAAGCTACGCCAGGCTCGGGACGTTGGCGAGCGGATCGTGGAACTGACCAGGGAGGGTCGCCCGCTCCGCCACTACCTGAGCTGCCAGAACCTGGCAAACGGTATCAAGTACGTTTCGGCATCGGGTGGGTCCACCAACGCGGTGCTCCATACCCTGGCGTTTGCCTCATTGTTGGGCGGCGACCTCGACCTGGAGGGGTTCGATCGGCTGCAGGGCTCGGTGCCGCTGCTCGGCAAGTACAAGCCTTCGTCGCCCTACAACGTCGACGACTACCATCGGGCCGGCGGAGTGGCCGCGTTGCTCAACGGGCTGCGGGACCACCTGGATCTGGATCTGCCGCTCGCGGCCTACGGTTGCACCCTGGGGGAGGTGCTTTCGACGGCGCCGAAGCCAGACGGAAGGGTGATCCGCACCGCCGCCGATCCGCTGGAGCCGAACAGCGCCTTCGCGATCCTGCGCGGGAACCTGGCCCCTCAGGGGGCCGTGGTGAAGCGGAGCGGAATGGATCCCAGGATGCTCAAGCACACCGGACCCGCCGTGGTCTTCGACTCGGAGGAGGACGTCCGCCGCTATCTGCTGGACAGGGTGGTGAAGCCGGGATCGGTGCTGGTGGTGCGCTACGAGGGGCCGAAGGGCGGCCCAGGCATGCGCGAACTCTCCATCCCCGCCGCGATGCTGGTTGGCATGGGACTCCACACCTCCGTGGCGATGGTCACCGATGGCCGCTTCTCCGGCGCCACCCGCGGACCCTGCGTGGGCCACGTCTCGCCCGAGGCGTGGGAGGGCGGCCCCCTCGCCTACGTCCGGGACGGCGACCTGATCGAGATCGACGTGCCGGCCAACCGCCTCCAACTGCTCGTCGCCGAGGAGGAGCTACGGCGTCGGCAGGCTGAGCCGCCCCAGCGACCCGACCATCCAGCCGTCGGGATCCTCGCGGCCTACCGTGAGCGGGTAGGCGGAGCGCACACGGGGGCTGTCTGGCTGTGAAGGAAGGCCGACCCTCGGACCCGCACCATCCCGGCCAGGACGGCGCGAGAGCGTCGCATGCCAAGAGGGAGGGGCGCGCCACCGTTCCCCTCTTGTACGTCGCAACGGCGCTCTACTGGGCCTCCATGTACGTCTACGTGCCGATCCTGCCGGTTCACGCCGAGAACCTGGGGGCGTCCATGGGGCTGGTGGGCACCATCGTGGGCGCCTACGGCTTCTCTCAACTGGTCTTTCGGATCCCGCTGGGCGTCTGGTCCGACCAGCTCGGCATGAGGAAGCCCTTCATCCTGGCGGGGCTGGCCACTGCATCCCTCGGAGCCCTCGGTCTGGGCTTCTCCTCCGACCCCATCTGGCTGGTGGTGTGGCGGGGGATGAGCGGAGTCGGCGCCGCCGCCTGGGTCGCCTTCACGGTGCTCTTCTCCAGCTACTTTGCTCCCCACAAGGTGACTCGGGCCATGTCCTACCTCACGTGCGTTTCGTTCGGGTCGCAGACAGTGTCCACTTACGCGGGTGGAGTGATCGCCGAGACCTGGGGCTGGCATGCGCCCTTCCATGTGGCCATGGCTCTAGGGGCGCTGGGGACGCTTGTGGCCCTGCCGATATCGGAGAAGAGGCTCCCGGCCCGACGGAGGATGACACTTGGGCAGATCTACCAAACCGGCACTGTGCCGCTCCTCGTGACTGTATCACTGGTGGCGATGCTGGGCCAGTGGACCCACTGGGCCACCAGCGGCGGGTTCTCGCTGGTCTACGCCGGCCGGCTCGGGGCCACCCGGGCGGACCTGGGCATACTCACCATGGTGATGAGTCTGTCCGTCACGGTGGCCACGCTGCTGAGCGCGTTCTTGGTCGAACGGCTGGGGCCGAAGACCGTCGGCATGGTGGGCCTGAGCATGCAGGCGGTAGGGGCGTTCGGCGTGCCACTGATGGACACGGTGCCTCTCGTCTGCTTGACGCAGGCGTTGAACGGGGCGGGACGAGGCCTCTCGTATCCGGCGATGATGGGGCTGAGCATCCGGGCAGTGCCCGAATCCGAACGGGCAACGGCCATGGGGGTGTTCCAGGCGGTCTACGCCCTCGGGATGTTCGCGGGACCGGCCTCGACCGGCATCATAGGGGATGGATTCGGCCTGGGTGCCGTCTTTGCGGTCGCGGGCATCGCCGCGTTGCTCGGGGTGGCTCTGGTAGCCGCCAGGGTGCCCGGCAGGGGCTGAGACTGAGTGCTCAGGACTGCCGAGAGCCCGGAACCCCTCAGGACCGAAGCCTCGGGCTTACTGATCGGGCGGCGCAGTAGCAGATCGCCGCTGAGGTGATAGAAGCCGCACCGACCAGCCACCCCAAGCTCTGGTAGCCGGCGCTCCCCAGCAGCAAACCCCCGACAGCGGCTCCCACCATCAGTCCCACCTGATTGGTGGTGGCCGTGAACCCCATGGTCGCGCCTCTGCGGCTCTCCGGCGCCTGGCTGACGAGCCAAAGCCACGCGGGTCTAGCCAGGGAGTTGGCGAGACCGAACAGGGCCCCCAACGCCGCAGTGGGGACCACGCCGGGGGTGGACAGGAAAAGGGGAAGGGCGATCAGGGCGGCAAGGCTCTGGAAGACACCGAAGACCAACCCCTTGCGCTTGCGATTGTCTGCCATCCGCCCGCCGAAGGCGCTGCCTATCAGTGTGCCGATGGCGGTGGCGGAGAGGGCTGGGGCCACCTGGTCCAGGCGCAGACCGTAGGACTGCATCAGGAACGCCGCGAGGTAGGTGGCCACGGTGGTGAAGGAAGCCCGCTCCATGACGTTGGAGAGCAGCAGCAGTCTAGTGGGGTGGTCTGCCAGCACGGCGGCCAACTCCGCGGGGGAGCCCTGCCTGGACTTGGGTGGCTTTGCACGGGGGAATGTGAGCAGGACGGAGGCCCCTATCGCCAGGAGAAGCAGCCCCAGGCCGATGAAGGCCAGCCTCCAGCCGGCGTAGGCGGCTGCCATGGCGACGAGCGGGACCCCAACCACCGTAGCCAGAGACACGGCGGCGAGAACCCATCCGAGCGCCCGGCCTCGCTGGTTGGCAGGGAAGTAGTCGGCGGCGCTAGACATAACACTAGGGCCGGTGGAGGCGCCGCCCATCCCTCCGATCACCCGGATCATGAGCAGGGAGTAGTAGTCCCAGGCCAGGGCCGAGAGAATGGTGGTGAGCCCCAGGATGGCGAGTCCAGTGGCCAGGACGGGGCGTCTGCCGAAGCGGTCGGAAAGGGCGCCCATGAAGGGCGCGAGGATCGCCCACGGCACTGCGGAGGCTGCCGCGAGCTGTCCCATGGCCCCAACGGAGGTGTGGAAGTCGGCTGCGAAGTCCACCAGCAGGGGGGCCATCATGTTGATGTTGGTGACCACCAGGAACATGGTCCCAACCAACAGAGCCAGCAGGCGACCTTCGTGGATCGGGGCTGCAAGACGGTCCGGTGCGGCCTGAGCGACCCTGGTTTCCGGCGAGATAGGAGTGGTGGGTGGCTGGGCATCCGAGGTGCTCGGAGGACGAAGCGACATGCCGAGAGACGACCTTCCAAAGACGGACTGACCCAGGAGCACGTGAGGGCGAAAGAATGGGCCCAGGCTCCCAGGGGATCACAGGGAACAATAGCCGGACCCAAGGTCTCGTTGGGTCGCGCCGCTGCCGGCGCGGGGGGCAGTATAGCACAGCGGGCGGCTCCGAGGCACGCGTGGTAGAATCTGGGGTCAGGGCTTTCTCAGTGTCGCCCAGACCGTCGTGCCAAGCGTGGTGAGGCCCTCGCCGAAGCGGTGCCAAGGGGTGAAAGATCCGCCACACCTGCCATGCTGGGCGAAGCGAAGCACCTCCACGTGAGGAGACACGCCCGCACTGCCACGTGGAGCCCCTTCACCTGCGGCTCAGGGTGACGATGAGCAAGCCCTGGAAACCGGAGTGAGGGCCGAGGGACGGGTTACCCGCGCGGGGCATGCCCCCGAACGCTCCCTCGAGCTGCGTGCCCTTGGATCCGTTACCGGATGGCCGAGTGTCGCGGAGGTAAAGCATGAACGTCGAGGTAGTCTTCCTTCCCCCCATCGCCACCGATCTCCCTACCAAAGTGTGCGTCGTGATCGACGTGCTGAGGGCGACCTCGACCCTGGTGGCCATGTTCGAGGCCGGGACGAGCCGGGTGACTCTTGCCGAGACGATTCCGGGCGCCCTGGAATACGCCGAGAGTTGCGAGGTGAGGCCGCTGGTGTGCGGAGAGTCCGGCGGGCTGCCTCCCGCGGGTTTCGACCTGGGCAACTCGCCGCGCGAGTTCCGGCTGGAGACGGTGAACGGGCGGAGCATCTCCTTCTGCACCTCGAACGGGACGCGTGCCATGTGGCAGGTTGCCTCCGCGCCCGTCGTGCTGGCGGGGAGCCTGTTGAACGCCACTGCCGTGGTCCGTACCGCAATGAGTGAGGCCAGAGCGAGGAGGCTGGACATCGCCTTCGTCTGCTCAGGGGACTACATGGGGAGCAAGTTCGCCATCGACGACGCGTTTTGCGCGGGCTACCTGGTCTCCCTGTTGGAGAGGGAGGCAGCGGATGATGCGGCGAGTGCGGAGCGCCGGCAGGTGGGCACGCCCGGTCGCGACGAAGTCGCCCAGGAGGTCACACTGGAGGAGTCCGCCCTCGCGGCCTTGAGGCTGTTCCGGTCCTACCTGCCGGAGGCGGGCGCGGGCGAGGTGTCGGGGCGGGACGTGCCCCGAGAGGCGATCCTGCGGGCCTTCTGGGAGTCCCACAACGCCCAGGTGCTGAAGCGAGTGGGTCTGGAGGCGGACGTGGAGTTCTGCGCCCAGATCGACGTGAGCGAGAGGGTTCCCCGTCTCCGGATGGAGGCGGGGAAGCTGGTGCTGGTGTGAGCCACGCATACTCGGTGCGCCCGCAGCTCCTCCGCGGCTGCCTCTAAGATGGCGATACCTTCGTCGATCAACTCGACCGACGGAGCGAAGGTGAAGCGCAGATACTTCCCTCGTTTGGAAGCGAGGCCGCAATCCAGGGCCTGATCGCCGTGGACGCAAGCGTGGTGTCGGCTTCGAGTCGCGAGTGACTGACGTTGGGGAACTGACCCAGCGCTGGATGGGAGCGAGTGGCTTGTCTGAGGTGATGGAGCAATCGGGAGAGACCCTGGCGGCACGCGTCGAGGAGGTCCGCCGGCTGCTGGAGGAGGAGTACGGGCGGCCCGCGCCGCGCAGGAGGATGAGGCCACTGGATGAGTTGATCCTCACGATCCTCTCCCAGCACACCTCCGATTCCAACTCGGGGCGGGCTTTCCAGAGCTTGAAGGAGCGTTTCGACTCGTGGGAGGCGGTGCGGGATGCCGATCCCGAGGCCATCGAGGAGGCCATCAGGTGTGGGGGATTGGCTGGCATCAAGGCCAGGAGGATCAAGGACCTGCTGCTGCGGCTATCCGCCGAGGAGGGCGGACTCGACCTCGACTTTCTGAGGGGGAAACCCCTGGACGAGGCGAGGGAGTATCTGCTGCGGCTGGACGGGGTCGGGCCGAAGACGGCCGCCTGCGTGCTGCTCTTCTCCTGCGACCTGCCCGCATTCCCGGTGGACACCCACATCCATCGGGTGACGCGCCGCCTCGGGTTGATCGGCCCCACCACCTCGGCGGAGGAGGCCCACCTGCTCTTGGAGGGCGTGGTTCCTCCTGGAGAGGTGTATCCCTTCCACGTCAACGTGATAGCCCACGGCCGGAGGGTGTGTAAGGCTCAGCGGCCACGCTGCCAGTCGTGTGTGCTGGCGGCGAGGTGCGCATTCTTCGCCGGCCGGCAGTCGGCGGTCGGCGATCAACGGCGGGCTGCTGGCGAATAGCTGCCGATGGCCATCAGACCGAGAACTCGATGGTGCTGACCGTGGTGAGGTGGGCTGTGCTGGCGATCTCCAGCAGGTCGATCCGCCCGTCTCGTAACTCGAGCAGGTTGATGGCGCAGTTGGACTGGCGCGCCCCGTCCCACAGCCGGGATAGCGGCCACCCCTGTGCGTGGCAGATGATCGTTCTTATGACCGTGTTGTGGGTCACGGCGCAGATCGCCTGCCCGGGGTGGCGTGCCCGGATCTCTGCGAGGAATCGAAGCGACCGTTCTTGGATCTGGGCCACGCTTTCACCCCCCGGCATTCGATGCTGGTGTGGGCGGGACCTCCAGGTCTCGAACTGCTGAGGCCATCCGGCCCCGACCTCCTCGTAGCTCTTCCCCGTCCAGTCGCCGCAGTCGATCTCGCGCAACTCCGCACGAGAAATGACGGCGAGGCCGAGGCGCGAGGCTAGCGGCTCCGCAGTCTTCATCGATCGACCGAGGTCGGAGGAGTAGACGGCCGCGATCGCCTCGGCGGCGAGGTGGGAGGCCAGTTGGTTGGCCTGTCGCAGGCCGGTGGGTGTCAGCGGAGAATCCAGGTGCCCCTGGAAGACTTGGGCGGCGTTCCATTCGGTTTCGCCGTGGCGAACGAGGAAGAGCCTGGTGAGCTTGCGATCCAAGATACGACTCCTGAGTGAATCCTCGACAGATGTGGGAGGGGCAGACCTGTGAGCCTGCCCAGGGCGCACGCGCGGATGCGCCACCACCAGGTATCAGTGGCATTGCGGCTGGAATCAGACTAGTACCCGCTCGTCCCCCACGCGGCGGGTGATTCGCTTCTCGTCGAGGTGCTCCATGATGGCGAGGGCGTACTTGCGGCTGGTGTTGAAGCGGTCGCGCACCGCTGCGACGGTGATCGGACCCTGCATGCGAATCATTTCGACGATGGTCTGCACCATCTCGGTGTAGACCTGCTTCTCCAGCACGATCCCCGGGGCGACCTCCACCACCAGCCCCTGGGCGGTCAGCGCGGCGAGCGCTTCCGTGTCCAGATGGAAGCGAGCCAGCAGCTCCGAGACGGCGGGCGGGGATACCTCGCTCGCCTTGAGTGCGGCCACGAACTGGTCGATCCGTCTCTGCAGATCCTCGTCGAACCGCACATCGTGGCCGGCGCGTGCCATCAGCGGGCCGTCCTCGGTCACGATCCCATCGCTCAGCAATTGAGCCTCCACTCGGCTGAAGGCTCGGGCGTCCAACCCGCTCCTGCTCCGTACCTCCTCCCTCGGCATGCCTCGCCTCAGGGGATACTCCGCGTGGTAGGCGACGAGCAGGTCCTCTATCCTCTGTCGCAGCGTGGACCAGGCGGCGGTGGTGATGAGCAGGCTCTGGGCGTTCAGCGTGGGGGTGTCGCTGGTTCCTCCCTTTGCCGCATCCAGCAGGAGCAACTGGCCCTTTGCGAGCAGGTCGCTCGCGGCCTGCCGTACCTGGTCCTGGGAGAGCCCGCTCCGGCGCGCGACGGTCTGCAACTCCATCGGCGCGGCCGGAGGCATCTGCTGCAGCACGATTTCCTCAGGCGTGCCCCGTTCCAGGGTGCTGAGGCTCTCCACCAACTGGGCCTGGAAGCGACGATGGCGCTTGGGATGTGGGTCCACCACCATCCCGCCACCGACGGTGAAGCTGGGGGACGGGATTCGGACGATGAACTGGTCTCCCCGAGCCACGGCGACGGGATCGGCCAGGCGCAACTGGGCCCACCCACTCCGGCCGGGTTCCAGCCTGTCCGCGTCCAGCAGGGAGAGCTTGGCCACGCTCTCGGTGGCGCCTGCGTGGAAGGTGAGCTCGTCCCCGTGCTCCAGCGGCTTCGGCGCGGCGCCGATCACCTGCAGCTTCACGTCCAAAGCCTTGGTCGGCCACAGCCAGCCCGGCGTGGTGACGACGTCGCCTCTCCTGATCTCGTCGGTGGCGAGGGAGGCGAGGTTCACGGCCACCCGGCTCCCTGGGCGCGCCACGTCGGTCTTCTTCTTGTGAGACTGGATCCCCCGCACCCGCGACTTCTTGCCCGAGGGGAGAAGCTCCACCTCCTGGCCCACCCGCAGCTCGCCGTCGATCAGGGTTCCCGTGATGACGGTGCCGAACCCTGGGACGGTAAAGACCCTGTCTACTGGGATCCTGGCCTTGCCGACGTCGCGCTTCGGGGGGACGGCGGCGAGCACGCGGTCCAGGGTGGCCAGCAGCTCCTGCAACCCCCTGCCGGTGGTGGAAGACACGGGAAGCATGGGTGCTCCGGCCAGGGAGGTTGGGCCAAGCCTCTCCTCCACCTCGGCTTTCACCAGCTCCATCCACTCCTCGTCCACCAGGTCGGCCTTGGTGATCGCAACCACGCCTCGAGCGATGCCCAGCAGATCCAAGATCGCCAGGTGCTCGTCGGTCTGGGGCATGGGGCCCTCGTCGGCCGCCACCACCAGCAGAGCCACGTCGATGCCGCCCACGCCCGCCAGCATGTTCTTGATGAAGCGCTCGTGGCCGGGGACATCGACGATGCTGATCTCCTGGCCGCTGGGCAGCTTGAGCCAGGCGAAGCCGAGGTCGATGGTCATGCCCCGCTCTTTTTCTTCCCGCAGCCGGTCCGGATCGATACCGGTGAGGGCATGGACCAGGGTGGACTTGCCGTGGTCCACGTGCCCGGCGGTTCCGACGACGTACACAGCGACTCCCCGGTTTGGTCCTGCGTCCTGTGCCCCAAAGGGTGGTGCGAGTCACTCAGGGCACAGCACTCAGGACGCTGGACTGGACGATGCTCCTCGGTGCGACACCGTTGCGCAACTACCGACGATTATACCCGTTCCCCGCGTCACTTCGTGGCGGCGGCCACCAGGTGCTCGCAGACCACCTGGTCGTCCTCCGGCCGGACGGTCCGGAGGTCCAGCAGCAGCAGGTCGTGTTCGATGCGGGACACCAGTGGAGGATCCATCCTCCGCAGCCGCGCCGCCAACTCCGAGGCAGTGGGCCCCTCGGAGGGTGGGGTGATCGCGATCAGGCGGGTTCGGAGTGTCTCGCCGGGGAGGGAGCCGCCGCCCACCGTGGAGAGGCCGTCGATCAGCTCTGCCGCAAGCCCGCCCTCGCGGAGCCGTCGAGCCAGTCGGGCAGCGCGTTCCTCGATCTCCTCGACCGGCGTCGAGATCATCCGCCAGACCGGCACCTTGCTCGTGGCCTCGCCCATCAGGTAGTGGTTCAGGGTGGCAACCAGGGCTGCGATGGTCATCTTGTCCACTCGGATCGCCCGGGCGAGGGGGTGCCGGCGCAGGGCCTCCACCAGTCTCGCCTTGCCCGCGATCAGCCCCGCCTGTGGGCCGCCCAGCAGCTTGTCGCCGCTGAAGCTCACCAGGTCGACGCCGGCCGCCACCCTCTCCTGGACCATTGGCTCGTGTTGGAGGCCATAGTGCGCCGTGTCCAGGAAGGAGCCGCTGCCCAGGTCGTCCACCACGGGGATGCCCCTCCGGCGACCGAGATCGACCAGCTCCTCGGTCGTAGTGGAGTGGACGAACCCCTCCACGCGGAAGTTGCTTGGGTGGACGTGGAGCAGCAACGCTGTGTCGGGGGTGATGGCATCCTCGTAGTCCCGGAGGTAGGTGCGGTTGGTGGTGCCTACCTCCACCAGCCTCGCCCCGCTCTGCCTCAGCACGTCGGGGATGCGGAAGCCGCCACCGATCTCGACCGCCTGGCCTCGCGATACGATCACTTCCCGCCCCTGCGCGAAGGAGGAGAGGATCAATAGCACGGCGCTGGCGTTGTTGTTGACGGCGATCGCATCCTCGGCGCCGGTGATCCGGCGCAGCAACTCGGACACGTGGTCGTGGCGGGAGCCCCGGGTCCCCTCCTCCAGGCGGTACTCCAGATTGCTGTATCCGCTCGCGACCTGGAGCACGGCGCGCTGCGCGTCGTCGCTGAGGGGCGCGCGCCCCAGGTTGGTGTGGATGATGACGCCGGTTGCGTTGATCACGGGCCGCAGGGAGGGGCGGAAGGCGCGCGCGAGCCGCCGCTCGGCCGCCTCCACCAGGATGGCGGCATCGGTGCGCGTCTCCACTCCCGCGCGAATGGCGCCACGGGCCTCTTCGAGGACGTCTCGAAGGGCCTGGACCACCTGCTGCCGTGGGTAGCGCTCCGCCAGCTCCGCCGCCCGCGCCTCCTTCAGGAGGCGGCCGACGCTGGGAAGCGCGCGGAGCGCCGTGGCGGTGTCGGTCATGTCTGCCTCCCCTGGAATCTTACCAGGCCGAGAGCCAGCATGCGGGCCAGGGCCGCCAGGTCCTCGGTGGGGAGACAGCGGGGGGCTACGGCGTCGAACAGCAGGCTGGCCTCGGCTCTCTGCTCCTCGTCTGCCGTCCACAGGAGGCAGGCCATCGGGAGGTGGGGCAGTGCCTGGAAGGTGTAGGAGACGTCGGCCATCGTGTCCCGCACGCCGCCCAGGGCCTCCGCCGCGGCGGCCAGCCCCTCGGCGTTCGAGCCGAAGGCATCCACCAGAGGAGCCAGACACTGCCTCCGAAATGCCTGCTCGTAGACTGCGCCGCCTGGGAGACTCCGAAAGGGAATCCACTGGCGGGACACGGGGCAGCCGTCCGCCGTGGCCAGGTAATGGAGCAGCACCAAGGTGGTGGTCGCGCCGGTCTCGGCGCCGGTGGACGCATCGTAGGCCAGCGCCTCCGGCAGCGGAATCCTGTAGTGCCGTCCCAGCAGCCTCAGGAGGAATGTGGGGCTGCCCTCGCGCTCGATCAATTGCGCCCCGCTGCGCTCGGCGACCGTGGAGGGATCGAGGGCGCGAAGTCTCCGCTGAGCGAGCTCCAGGGCCGGGCGGTAGTTGGTCTGCACGTGCACGTCCCAGAGGCGATGGTGAGGGGATTCTAGCCCTCTGGCTCGGGGCGTGTAAAGGATGTCCTGCGTGGAGCCGGCCGCAAGCACTGTCTTCCAGGCCATCCCCCTTTGAGGTGGGGCTCATAGGCGCCCCACTCCAAAGGGGGCGTTTTCTGGTAGACTAGCGCCGCCGGATCATGCGCCTCGGCGTGCGGAATCTCCTGGTCGTACTGTGCGCCTGGCTGTACACCGTGGGGGCGGCCCTATCTGTCCGCCCAGGGCACACCCGTGCGCGCCTCTACCGCATCGTCCGGCGCGGTAACCCAGCATACTCGTTGCTGCTGAACTGATGGGGAGGAGCATGGCCGAACCCCCGCCGCTGGCAAGCGTCGTGATAGCCAACTGGAACGGGCGCGTCCACCTGGAGCGCTGTTTGGCGGCGCTGGCCTCCCAGAGCCTGGACCGCTTCGAGGTGATCCTGGTGGACAACGGTTCCACGGATGGATCCGCGGAGATGGTGAGCGAGCGCTTCCCGTGGGTTCGGCTGATCGTGTGTCCCCGGAACCTTGGCTTCGCCGCTGCCAACAACGTGGGGATTCTGGCCAGCGCGGCGCAGTTCGTCGCCACCCTCAACAACGACACTGAGCCGCGCCCAGATTGGCTGGAGCGGTTGCTGGCGCCGGCACTGGCCGACGACGGGGTGGGAATGGTCGCCTCCAAGATGGTCTTTGCCCACCGGCCGGGCACGATCAACTCGGCCGGCATCGCCCTGGATCCGGCGGGCATCGCCTGGGATCGGTTGGGGGGCGAGCCGGATCGGGGGGGCGGTGCCGTCGAGGAGGTGTTCGGGCCCTGCGCGGGGGCGGCCCTCTACCGGCGGGCGATGCTGGACGAGGTCGGACTGTTCGACGAGGATTTCTTCGCCTACCTGGAGGATCTGGACCTGGCGTGGCGGGCCCGGCTGGCCGGCTGGAGGGCCCTCTACGCGCCGGATGCGGTGGTCACCCACGTCCACTCCGCAACGGGGGTGGAGGGGTCGCCGTTCAAGAGCTACCATCTGGGCCGAAACAAGCTGTGGACCATCTTCAAAAACTACCCGGCGCCCCAGATATTCCTGGCTCTGCCCCTCATAGTGGCCTACGACCTGGCGGCTACCCTCTACGGTGTGATTTCTCGGAGGGACTTCGCCTCACTCGAGGGGCGGCTGGCGGGGATGATCGGGCTTCCGCGACAGTGGTCGAAGCGGCGGAGAGTGCAGCGGATGCGCCGAGTAGCCTACTCTACCCTGGCAAGACAGATGGCGCCCCTGGCGTCGCCACTCGGAGTGCTGGCCCGATACCGGCACCTGCGTTGGGAGGAAGCATGCTGAGCAATCAGGAGATCCAGTCGATCATCCCCCACCGGTTCCCATTCCTGCTCGTGGACAGGATCGTGGAGCTGGAGGAGGGGGTTCGCGCAGTGGGCATCAAGGCGGTGAGCGCCAACGAGCCCTTCTTCCAGGGGCACTTCCCGGGCTACCCGGTGATGCCGGGGGTGCTCATCGTGGAGGCGCTGGCCCAGGTGGGGGCGGTGGCGCTGCTGAAGGTGCCCGAGAACCACGGCAAGATCGCCTTCTTTGCCGGCATCGATGGCTTCCGTTTCAGGAAGCAGGTGGTCCCCGGGGACGTGCTGAGGCTAGAGGTCCAACTGACCAGGATGCGTGGCCCGGTCGGCAAGGGCACGGCGCGCGCGACGGTGGACGGCGACGTGGCGGCGGAGGGTGAGCTGATGTTCGCGATCGGACCGTCCTCGGCTGCACCGGGGCCGAAGCCCAAGGACCTGGTCCACGGGGAAGAGGGAGGCCGGCCGTAGACGCCAGTCGATCCTGCCGCTGCGTTTCAGCCGAGCGGTCCGGCGGCGCAACCAGTGCCAGGCTCCGCCTGTGGATGCTGCGGGCGGGCGGCGTGGCCTCGAGGCTGGCGGGGCAGGCAGTTCCGGCGCGACTTCCCGACCGCCCGAGGGTGCTGCTGGTCCGCCCCGACCACCTGGGCGACCTGCTCATGTCCGCGCCAGCCGTGGAACTGCTGCGGAAGATGCTGCCCCACGCGCATCTGACGATGATGGTGGGGCCATGGGGCGTGGAGATCGCCAGGCGCGATCCTCTGCTGGACGAGGTCCTCACCTGCCCCTTCCCAGGCTTCACGCGCGAGCCGAAGGGCTCTGCGGTCGCCCCTTATCGACTGCTCTGGAAGACTGCTCGGGAGTTGAGGCGGGGAAGGTACGATGCCGTGCTGCTGCTGCGATTCGACCATTGGTGGGGAGCCTGGATGGCGGCGCTGGCGGGGACACCGGTGAGGGTCGGCCACGGCGTTCCGGAGTGCCTGCCCTTTCTCACTCACGTGGTCGAGCCGGTGGGGCGAGGTCCACTGGCGTGTGGCGCACGCTGGTGCGAGACGCAAACAGAGACCGTGGGGAGGTGCGGGGGCGGACCCGCGCGTTCGCCCAGCCCGGATGTAGGTGGCGAGGCTGCACCTGCATGTGCAGCCCTGCCGGGGGCCGGCGCTCCCAATGCGCATCGCGCATCTCCGGGGTGCGGCATGCTTCCCACGTCTGGCCACTGGGTGGAGCAGTCGCTGGCAGTGGCCGAGGAGCTGCTGGTGGCCTGGGGCGTCGGTGGCAATGCCGGCTTCAGCTCTTCTCTGGGGCGAGCACACGAAGGACTGAAGTCGTTACCTCGGATCGATTCGGAGCCTGCGGGGTCGCTACCACGAAAGGAGTTCGCGGGTGTGCCGCGCGGGCTCGGGCTCCGGTTTGCCTTGACGGAAGAGGACGAGGCGAAGGCCAGGCGGCTCGTGGTGGAACTCGGCCTTTCCACCGATCGACCGCTGGTGGCCTTCCATCCCGGCACCGGCTCACCCCTCAAGCTGTGGCTCGAGGAGAGATGGGTGGGGCTGGGCCGGACCCTCGCGTCTCGGGGCGCGCAGGTGGTGGTGACCGGGTCGCCTGCGGAGAGCCGCGGCGCGGAGCGGATAGCTGGGGCGATACCCGACGCTCACTCGCTGGCCGGACGGACGGATCTGGGTTCGCTCGCAGCGCTGTTCCGTCGATGCAACGTGGTGGTGGGCGTGGACAGCGGGCCCCTCCACCTGGCGGTGGCGGTCGGCGTGTCCACGGTTCACCTCTTCGGACCTACCGACCCAGCCCTCTTCGGCCCCTGGGGGGATCCCGCGCTGCATCGGGTGGTGAAGGGCGAGTGGCCTGGGGCGCCCTGCGGGCGGCTGGACTTGGCGCCGCCCAGCGGGGAGTATGCGGGTTGTATGGAGTCGATCTCACTCGACCGGGTGGTGGCGGAGTGCGAGGAGTTGCTGTGGGGACGCCGCTAGTGGTGCGGCGCGAACGGGGGTCCGTGGGGCAGGGGGTTGCCCCCGCCGCGGAGATGTGGCAGGGAGATCACCGTGACGGCTAGTCCTTGGCCGAATCGGTCGATGGGATGCGCGGTCGTCCCAGGCCCCACCGGCGTTGGGAACGACGCCGGCTTCGGGAGCATCACGGAGTCGGGGTCGTCCCAACCCCGACGGTCGATGGCGGCAATGCCGGTGTCAAGACCAGTTCGGCTGAGCACTAGTCCCATCAAGTCCATCGCGAAGGCGGGACTCTGGGAGGCGGCGCACGTCCTGTTCGGGGTCTACGGGCTGGCGCGACGGCTCCGCATCCGGCGTTCGCGACCGAGGCTGGAGGACGTGCGATCGATCCTGGTGATCCGGCTGGACCTGATGGGAGACCTGATCTTCACCCTGCCCGCCATCGATGCGCTCAGGGAGGCGGCGCCGCGAGCGACCATCACGGCCCTGGTGCTGCCCTACACGGGCGAGCTTCTGCGTGGGCATCCATCCGTGGACCGGGTGATCGCGGTCGACGTAAACCGATGGAGAGGGCCGGGCGTGTGGGCGACGGGGACGGCGGCGCGGCAGTTGGCGGCCGCGATTAGGGAGCTGCGTCGGGAGAGGTACGATCTGGCGGTTAGCTTCTACGGACGCGTCGGCGCGGCGGCGGCGCTACTGAGCGGGGCCGGTCTCCTGGTGGGCTACCGGGAGGAGGGATACCCATTCACCTTCGACGTTGGACTGCCCGGCCGGCGCTACCGGAAGAGGCGGCACGAGAGCGAGTACTGCCTCGACCTGGTCCGAGCCTTCGGTGCCCCGGTACGCGAGCACGACGATACCGGCGCGTCGGAGCCTGCTGGGCCGGGGACGCCTCCATCTCCTTCAGGTCGAGGTGGTGCAACGCGAGCAGGCGCCGAGCCCGTCCGGCTTCTCGTGGACCCCACCGCCGCGCGACGGGTAGAGTCCAAGCTCCACGAGGCTGGCGTGACGCCTGGGGATAGGCTCGTTGCCCTGCACCCAGGAGCCCTGAACATGGAGGCGAAGCGGTGGCTGCCGGAGCGGTGGGCGGAGGTGGCAGATCGGGTGCAGCGGGAGACTCGGAGACGAATCCTGCTGGTGGGCTCCTCGGCCGAGCGGTCGCTCGCGGAGGAGGTGCGCGGCCACATGGCTACCGATCCGGTGATGCTGGCGGGGAAGACCACCCTGCCGGAGCTCGTGGCGCTGCTGGCTCGATGCGAGCTGTTCCTCGGGGGCGATAGCGGTCCTCTCCACGTGGCGTCCGCCCTCGGGTTGCCGTCCGTGTCGGTGTACGGCCCGACGGATCCCGCGATCACGGGGCCAATGGGCCCGAATGCCCGTGTGCTTAGGGCGCACGTCGGCTGCAATCCCTGCTACGACCCTATGGACCCCTCGGCCTGCCCGCGACCGAGCCCTCTCTGCATGGCCGGCGTGCCGGTGGACGAAGTCTGGGGGGCGGTTAGGGAAGCGATAGCGACGAGTGACGAGCGATGAGTGAGGTGAGAGGCGAGTGGCAACCACCAGCAGGGGGCAGTGAAGCGGAGCGAAGGCGGGGAGTCGGGCTGGCGGCACAACGCGCTCCGTGGATGCGTGACTCATGACTCATGACTCATCGCTCATCACCAGGATTCTTGTCGTCAAGCTGGCGGGCATCGGCGATCTTCTGACCGCCTATCCTGCCTTGCAGGCGCTGCGGCGGCGTTTCCCCCATGCCGAGATCAGCGCACTGGTGACTCCCCAGACTGAGCTGCTGATGCGCCGTTCGGGGCTGGTAGACCGGGTGATCGTGCTGGACAAGTACCTGTACGACTACGCGGGCGGTTTCTTGCGGCCGAGCGCGCTGGTTGCGCTCGCCGGTCTGGCCCGGCGGCTGCGCCGGCACTCCTTCGACGCGGTGATCCTGCTGCACCACCTGCTCACGTGGCCGGGGGTAGCGAAGTACGCTCTGCTGATGGCCGCCACGGGGGCGCCGCTCAGGGTCGGTCTGGACGATGGGCGGGGTCGTTTCCTCAACCTGTCCTGCCGAGACCAGGGTTTCGGCGTGCTGCACGAGGTGGACTACTGGCTGAAGGTGGTAGGGTTGTTGGAGGCCGCCGTCGAGCGGCCGAGGGTCGAGCTGTCGTGGGGGGCGCCCGAGGAGGAATACGCTGCCGATGTCTGGCGGCGGCTGGGGTTGGATCGCGGAAACCAGGTGGTGGCAATCCATCCTGGCTCGGGAAGCTACAGCCCGGCCCGCCGCTGGGACCCCCGGGGCTTCATCGCTGTGGGCGCATCGCTGATCGAGGATGGGCTGCTTCCGCTAGTGGTGGCTGGTCCCGACGAGGAGGAGCTAGCGGAGGGGGTGGCGCGCAAGATCGGCACGAGTGCTGCGCTGCTGCGGGGCACGGCCTCGCCGCTTCACCTGGCCGCGATCCTGTCGCGCTGCCGGCTATTCGTGGGGAACGACAGCGGCGTGATGCACGTGGCATTGGCGGCAGGGGTTCCGGTGGTCGCCGTCTTCGGCCTCTCCAACCATCGGGCGTGGGGCCCCTACGATCCGAGTGGCGAGCGGAGCCGGGTGGTGAGAGTGGACCTCCCGTGCAGCCCTTGCATGTATCGGGGGCACGGCCTGGGGTTGCGATACGGGTGCGGCGACCCAAGATGCCTGGCACTGATCACCCCCGCAATGGTGATAGAGGCCGCGCGGGACCTGCTGGGTGCGCCCAACAGGCCTCACCACCGAGACGCTGAGGGCACCGAGACTGCATCGAGAGAAGCAGAGAACCCTCGCTGACCCGTGTCTCGGTGGTAGTGCGAGGGTGTCTGGGGGCACCGCGGGCTGAGCGGTGGGTAGCGTACGGCAAAACGCATGGCGGCGCGGTGGCTGCACCCCGGCCCGGTTAGTGCTAGAGTGGTAGACTACGGGATCAGCCTCGCCGGATAGCCTCTTCGCTCTTGGAGAGGGTTGCCGGCCTGATTGGGGAACGGAATTGACTTCGGATACGGCCAAGATAGCTCCATTCCGGTGCGCCAACCATCCGGACACGGAGACCCATCTGCGCTGCAGCCGTTGCGGCAAGCCTATCTGTGTCCGATGTGTGATTCAGACTCCGGTCGGAGGTCGGTGCAGAGTGTGCGCCGACTTGAGGAAGCCGCCCATGTTCCAGGTGGGGTTCCGCCGGTTCGCCAAGGCTACGCTCGCGGGAGCAGTCGCGGCCGGGATAGGAGGATTCATCTGGGCGCAGGCCGGCTCGTTCTTTGGGCTGACCTCGATCCTCCTGCTGCTGATGGGATACGCCGTCGGCGAGGCGGTGAGTTGGGGGGCGGATCGGCGCATCTCCAGGGGACTGGTGGTGCTGGCTGCTGGCCTGACGGTGCTGGGGGCGTTGGGAGGGCGTGTAGCCCAGGTCTGGACTCGCCTGCCGGCCGCGGTGCCGGTGGATGCCAGGCTTGGGGTGGCGCTGGACGCCGCCGTGGGAGATATCTTGGGAAACCTCTTCGGATTGCTCTTTCTGGTGCTGGCGGTGGTGATCGCCACGAGTCGGGTCCGATAGCCGCACCGCGTTGGAGGGGAGTTGAACAGGAATCGGCTGCTGGAGGTCCTGCCCGGGTTCGGGGGAAAGCGCGTCCTCGTGGTCGGGGACCTGTTCCTAGACGAGTACCTGGTGGGTCGGCCCACAAGGATCTCCAGGGAGGCCCCGGTGCTGATCCTGGAGTTCGAGAAGAGGTACGCGCTGCCGGGAGGGGGGACCAACCCCGCTAGAAACGTGCGCTCCCTCGGGGCCGAGGCGCTGATGGTTGGGATCGTCGGGAACGACGAGGCCGGCTTCGAGCTGCGGGGGCTGCTGCAATCGGTTGGGGTTGGCACCGAGGGCGTGGTGGTGGACGATAGCAGGCCAACCATCACCAAGACTCGGATTCTTGCCCACGGCAACCACATCATCAGGCAGCAGATCGTGCGGGTGGATCGGCTCTCCCGGAATCCCGTGGACGGGGCCGCGATCCAGAGGCTGATCGAATACCTGGAGAAGACCGTCCCCCACGTCGACGCCGTGCTGCTGTCCGATTACAAGAGCGGGGTGGTGACGCCCGCGGTGATCGAAGCCTCCCGCCGTCTGGCTACCCAGCACGGCAAGCTGCTAACCGTCGACTCTCAGGGGGATCTGCATCGGTTCAGAGGCTTCGGCCTGGTGAAGGCCAACCAGGGAGAGGTGGAAGCGACCCTGGGCGAGACCCTAGACAGCGAGGAGGCATTCGCTGGTGCGTGCCGCCGCCTGCTGGAGGAACTAGGTGCAGGCGTGGTGCTGATCACCAGAGGGGCGGACGGCATGTCGGTGATGCACACCGGCGGCAGGCACACCCACATAGAGGTGGCGAATCGCAGCGAGGTGTTCGACGTGACTGGCGCGGGGGATACCGCCGTGGCGGTGGCCACACTGGCGCTGGCGGCGGGGGCCCGTCCCGTGATCGCTGCTCACCTGGCCAACTACGCAGCGGGGCTGGTGGTTCGGAAGATCGGCAACGCCACTACGACTGTCGAAGAGATGCGGGAGGCCATCACCAGTTCCCAGTTTCCCCGAGTGGACCCAGAACCGGAGTTTCTGCAGTAGCAACTGGCCGATGCCCGTGCGTGTGAGTCTGAGGGTGCGGCCGCATCAATGGAGGCCGGAATGCCGGACGCGCGCCCTCATCTCTCGGTCTTGGACCGGCGCGCACGCCCGCTGCGGCTTCCACTGACCTCGTCGTCGCCGGATTCGTGGCCGTTTCGGCCGTTGCGCTTCTCCCGAGCTTCGCCGCAAGGCTCTGCCTGTCCGGTGGATCCATTCTGTCGGTTCGATGGGTGGTTGGCCCTCCAGCACCCGTTGGCGGCGTGGAGGCAACGACTCTGCTCCTCACTGGTTAGCGGGGGGGTATCCCAAAGGCAGATGATCTGATACAGCACGTGGTCGCCGGAATTGCCGGCATCTCCATCCGCCGCCCAGTTCTCTCGGTAGAAGGGGCAGGCTCCCCGGTGGCGGCGGTAATGGCCTCTATCGGCTATCGGTGCGGCCTGTTTTTCTTTCTGCTCAGAAATGGTTAGTCTCCTATGGCCAGATTGACAGATTTTACCACCTTGATGCCGTTCTGGGGAACGGGCTACCAAGCGGCGCCGTGAAGGACGTCGAAGCTATCGAACTCTCCGACGTAGGGCTCCCATTTCACCTCGACCTCTTCGACCTGAGCCCTGGGTGGGCCGTGATGGCACCAGTCGATGACCCTCTGCACGTCGGATGCCTCGCCTTCGAAGACCGCCTCCACCTGACCGCCCGGGATGTTGGCGACCCACCCCGTGACGCCGCGGGCCTCAGCTTCGCGGCGGGTGGCTGCCCGGAAGTTGACTCCCTGAACGAAGCCAGAGACGACGATGTGTGCCCGAACTCTTGCCATGGGTCCCGTGCCCTCCTCCCACGAAGGTTTCATGGTAGGATGTGCGGCACTGGCCGTCAACCTCGTAATCGTGTTTGCTGGACGGTCGTGTCTTGAGAAAGGCGTTGAGAGTGCTGCGGCGGGTGATCTCGGCTTCCTGGAAGCCCTTGATGGCAGCGAGCGCGCTCGCTGCCATAGACGCGTACTGGGAGCCGAGCCAACTGAGGATGAGGCGGGTCGCCGTGCCGCTCGAACCCCGCTGGGGGCAGTTCAGCGGCTTGCGGCTGGCGCACCTGTCCGATCTTCACGTGGGCGGGCGCGGCTGGCGGCCGGGCACCATCGCGAGGGCGATCGAGACCTGCAATCGGGCGGACGTGCATCTGGTGGCGATCACCGGCGATCTGATCAGCGGCGTGGCGGGCGTGGCCACGGTGCTGGAGATGCTGGCTGCGCTGAGGACGGACGTGCCGCGTTTCGCGGTGCTAGGCAACCACGACCACGTCTACGGTGGCAGGGCGTTGCACGTCCTGCTGCGCGGACTTCGTTCGCTTGGTATCGTGGTCCTCCGCAACCGGGCTCTCCCCGCAGACCTACCTGCCGGCCGTGTCTGGCTCGCGGGCGTGGACGACGGCTACAGCATGCGTGACGACCTCGCGCGGCTACGGCGGGATCTGGAGGACGACGGCGCCCCCCGCCTGTTGCTGACCCACTACCCCGACGTGGCCGATTGGCTGCGCCCGGGGGAGGTCCAACTGTCGCTGGCTGGCCACTCCCACGGCGGACAGATAAGGCTGCCGGTGGTGACATCGCTGGTTCACAACGGCCACGCCCGGACCAAGTACGCTTCTGGACTCTACTGGGTGAACGATAACCCTCTCTACGTCAACGCCGGGCTCGGCACCTCCGGGGCGCCGCTCCGGTTCCGCAACTGGCCCGAGGTGGCGATCGTCGAGTTCGCGTGACGGTCCTGGACAAGGTTCGGAGCACGTACTATCCTGGCGCCAAGACCTTCCAAGAGTCGACTGGCATCGAGAGGAGGAATTGGACTGTGGCAACGGAGAACGGTGGCGTGGTCGTCATGCCCGACATCTTGAAGCAATTCGTCACGGAGGTATTCGTCAAGCAGGGCATGCTTCGTGACGAGGCGGCCATCATGGCCGACCACCTCGTGGAGGCCGACCTGCGAGGCGTCTACTCCCACGGCATGATAAGAATACAGCCCTACATCGAGCGGTTGAAGCAGGGCGGTATGAACCCACGGCCAAAGATCCGAGTCATCCGCGAGACGCCTGGCACGGCGTTGGTGGACGGGGACAACGGTGCCGGCCAGGTGTGCGGCGTGCGAGCGATGGAGATCGCCATCAAGAAGGCGAAGGAAGTCGGTGTCAGCCACGTGGGCCTCCGCATGACCAACCACTTCGGCACCTGTGCCTACTACGCTCAGATGGCGGCCGAGCAGGACCTGATCGGCGTGGCGATGACGGTGAGTGGCGGCAACATCATGGCGCCGTGGGGCGGCATCACGCCCCTACTGGGCAACAACCCTATCGGGGTCGCCATTCCGGCCGGCAAGGAGCGACCGGTGGTGCTGGACATGGCGATGAGCGTGGTGGCCAAGGGGAAGATCGTCCATGCCATGAAGGCCGGCACGCCCATCCCGCCCACGTGGGGACTGAACAAGTACGGAGAGCCCACGACGGACGCGAAGGAGGCATTCGAGGGGCTGGTGCAGCCCGTCGGCGGGTACAAGGGCTACGCCATGTCCTTCGTGATCGGTGTTCTGGCTGGCGTGCTCAACCGCGCGGCCTTCACCCACGAGGTCACCAGTTTCTACCACAACTATAAGGACCCCCAGAACATCGGCGCTTCGTTCCAGGCGATCGACATCAAGGCTTTCATGGATCCGTCCGAGTTCAAGGCGAGGGTGGACGAGGCGATCCAGGAGATGCACAACTCGGAGCTGGCGCGGGGGAACGACCGGATCTACGTGCCGGGCGAGATCGAGTGGCTCAAGCGGGAGGAGCGACTGACGAAGGGCGTTCCCGTGGCGGATGCGGTGTGGAAGGACATAATGACCATCAGCGAGGAGTCGGGCATTCCCCTGCCTCCCACCGTGTGACCGCCTGATCTACGGCGTGGGGGCAGCTCGCGAGCCGCCCCCACCCCCTACTTCGTCAGGTATTCCTCGAAGGCTTCCCAGATTATCCGAACGACTGTTGCACCCGGGTCCGGTTGGCCGGCGGTCCGCTCCGTGATCCAGGCGGCGCGGCCCGATTTCGCCTTCATCGGTATCGTGGCTTCCACTCCGGCGCGTGCAGCCGCCGTCGCCGCCCGCACCGCAACCGCTAGGGGTACGCCGTCACGGGCGGCGCTCTCCAGGGAGTCGGCGCTCGGACCGAGGGCATCGAGCAAGGTCTTGTCCCCCCTCTCGGCCTGCCCCTTCTCTTTGATCCCTGTCTCGGCGGCGCGCGCCATCCTCGCTAGCAGCGCCACGTCCAACTCCTGCGCGCCCCTGCCTTCTTTTCCTGCCCGCATTGCACCGATGGCGAGGAGCGCGCCCATCGTGGAGGGCGCCGCCCCGTTGAAGGCCATCCCGCACTTCGCCACGATGGTCCCGAGATCCTGCTCCGACAGGCCGGGCAGGACGTTGCGCACTGCTCGGCAACCCAGAGTCATCGTGACTCCCAGGTCCCCGTCTCCCACGGCCGCATCCAAGCGATTGAGCTCCTCGGCCGAGCTCTCCAGTCGGTCGAGGACGTGGCCGATCATCTCCAGGAACTGCCGGCGGTTCAGCGATTCACCCAACTATTGCCTCCCGATGGTGTGACCTCAGATCTGCACGAAGAACGGGGTCTGCGCCGGAGCGTCCAGCAACCTCTTCAATTCGTCGTTCAGCCTCATCAGTGTCAGCGATGCCCCGGCCATCTCCATGGAGGTGGCGTACTCGCCGACGTAGGGCCGA
>JBLNDL010000015.1:0-62413 GCA_050261575.1 Sphingomonadaceae bacterium
GGGCCCCCCCCCCCCCACTTTCTGGATTCCTCGGTGGCACCAGCTTGCGGTCGCCGGTCTACCCGATCAGCGGCCGAGACAGGGGATACGGGCACCAGCCGCGGCGACCGGTATTGCGGACACGGAGCAGATACCCGCGGCCCGCCACCATGTCCTCGCCAGCGCTGACGTACAGAGTGCCGAGATCTTCGCCCCCGAAGGTGCAGTTCATCGGCAGGTCGGCTGGCACAGGATGCGACTCCAGGATCTGTCCGGAGGGTGTGATGACGTAGATCATCGGCCCCGCCCCCCTTCCGGACCGGCCCGCGCAGGCGATGATATTGCCCTCCTCGTCCAGGCACATTCCCTCGACGCCGCGATGGGGACCACGATGGTCGCACCCAAACGACACCAGGACATCGTAAGGGCCCAGCGTGCCGTCTTCGCGAACCTGGTAAGCACGCAGTTCGCGCTTGCCCTCCGGTTCTTCGCTGCTCTCCGACACGTACAGCGTCTTCTCGTCCTTGGAGAACAGTATCCCACGTGGGTTTGTGGTGTCGAAGGTCATGCGGTTCACGTGCCAGTGGTCGTGACCCCTTGCCAGACGCAGCACCGACGCGTGCTCCAACGGCTCGTGCATCTGCGGCCCGATGGTCGGTATCGGGCTGTAGGGATCGGTGAACCAGATCCTCCCCTTGCGATCGCAGACCAGATCGTTGGGGTGGTTGTGGATTCGACCGTCGAGCCGCTGTTCCATTGGTGACGTCGAGCCGTCAGTGTTGAAACGCACGATCCTTCGGGTACCAGATTGGCAGCCATAGAGGTTGCCCTCGGGAGAAAAGGTGAGCCCATTCACCCGATAAGTGTACTTGCGGAACAGGGAGGTGCTGCCATCCCCCGGATCGTAACGAAGGATGCGCCCCTCGGAAACAACACTGAAGAGGATAGTCTTGCCGTCCCAGGCGAGACCCCCAACCGGGCCGCTGAAAGGGCCGGCGATCAGTTCGAACTCCCATGCCATAACGGACCTCCTGCGCCCTACGCCTGACCGACGGGAATGCCGGGGATACTCAGTCGGACCCGATACACAGTGGTGTGCGTGGTGATAAACATGGTTCTCCAATCGGAATCGCCCCATGCCATATTGGTGACGACACCCGGAACCCTGAGCCGACCGAGAAGCTTGCCCTGAGGGCTCACCACATGTATGCCAGCGGGTCCTGAGCAGTAGACGTTGCCCTCCACGTCTACCTTCATTCCGTCGGCGTGTCCAGGCTCGTTCCCGACCAGCTCGTAGAACACACGGCCGTTGGCCAATGTGCCGTCGCTCTGAACATCGAAGACCCGGATGTGGTACCGCTCCGTGTCGTTGATGTACATGAGGGTCTCATCGGGGGAGAAGCAGAGGCCGTTGGGGATACCGAAGTCTTCCACCAGCAGAGAAATGTCTTCGCCGTCCTTGGAGATGCGGTAGACGCCCTGCCAGTCGAGATACCGCTGGACATCCTGGCCATCGTACTGGAATCCGGGGACGTAAAGCCCGCCTGCAGAGTCGGTCCAGTAGATTGAGCCGTCGCTCTTCACGACCACATCGTTGGGTGTGTTCAGCTTGACGCCCAGGTAGTGAGATGCCAGGGTGGTGGTCGAGCCGTCGTGCTCGACCCGCCAAACGCGGCGGGAACTCCATCCCGCCACGATCAGTCTGCCCTCCCTGTCCAGCGTCAACCCGTCGGCCTTGCCGCTCGGATTCATGAAGACCTGCGAGCCGACCCCCGGCGTCCACTTCCAGATCCTGTCGCCACCGATTTCGGTCCAGTAGAGGGCCCCCTCTCGGGCGTTCCACACCGGACCCTCGCCAAAGTACAGACCGGTCGCGATTGCGTCCAACTGAGAGTTCGGCGGCAGGATCCGCTCGAATCCAGGGGATACCATATCTGCGTCCATTGTGACCTCCGCGTGGTTCTGCCGTGGCTGGATGGCATCTCCACTGCTACTGCTGGGCCTTCGCCTCCTGCAGCAGTGGCTTCACTTGCTTCTCTAGGTCGCCCCAGTGGGAGGACCACTCGGCGGTGCCCATGTAGTGAACCGTCAGGCCGACCTGCTCGCATCTGGCGTTGAACTCGGCGTCTTCGGTCATCTTCTTGGAGAGGGCGGCTAGCTTCTCGATGATCTCCTTTGGGGTGCCGGCTGGCGCGAGCAGCCCGCGAGAAAGCACCATCGGCACATCGAATCCCTGGTCTTTCAGCGGCTTCACACCGGGAAGGAACTTGTTCTCCTGGCTGCCCGTGACACCAAGGGGTCGGATATCGCCGGCCTTCCACCCACCCAGAATGGTTGCCGCGCCACCGACCATGACATCGGTGTGTCCGCCCAGGAGCGCCGCGAGGTTGTCGCCGTCACCGTTGAAGTGCACGGAGGCGAAGGTCGTTCCCGCCGCCTTCCCGAGCATTACCGTCTCCAGATGCGTCGGAGACATGTGCCCCTGATCGCCGACTTTGATCTTCTCGGGGTTTGCCCTGGCCGCATCTACCAGATCCTTGATGGTCTTGTACGGACTGCTGCCCTTCACGCTGAACACGTTAGGTTCCATCACGACAGCGGCTATTGGCATCAGGTCCTTCCGGCTGAAGGCAGCCTTACGCTCCTCATCCAAGTAGACCAAGATGGTGGTTGGCTGGGAGGTCATCGCGAGGGTATATCCGTCGGGCTTCGCCTTCGCCAAATCCGTGATGCCCACCTGAGTGGTAGCCCCAGGCTTGTTCACTACCACAGTGGGGGTGCCAAGCTCCTTCTCAAGGAAGGCGGCCATCAGGCGCCCCAGGGTGTCGTTGGTGCCGCCCGAGAAGGGCACGATGAGGTTGATGGTCTTGCCCTTTTCCGGATACGTCGTCTTCTCCACCGGCGCTACGGTCGGCTGCGGTTTCGCAGCGTTCGTGTCGGGCTGGCTGGCCTTGGTCGGTTCGGCTAGGCTGGCAGTAGCCGTCGTGGACGCCGGTGTAGAACCAGGCGATGCAGCCTGACTGCATCCGATCGAAGCCATCAGCATGGCCGCAAGCGTCACCAGGATCAAGGGAAATGCACGCGTCATCGCTCGTCCCACCTCTCCTTAAAGAGTTCTCGTGGAGGCCGCGCCATCGCGGCCTCTTCTCCGTGCCCCGTCAAACCCTGATTGTGCTTAAGCACTGCGACTTGAGATGCGATGAGATCGCCAGAGAGTCCATGGCCAGGCCCCGAAGCGGGCGCTGCGCGGTGCCGTCTGGACCCGCCTTCCAGGACGGACCAACGATCGTCTGCTCAGCCCCACGACGCCAGCACGTTGACGTCGGTCACGACGTCGACGACCACCGGCCTGTTGGCTGCTAGCGCCCTCTTCAGAGCGCTTTGCAGTTCGTCGGGCCGCTCCACGCGGATACCCAGGCATCCAGCAGCTTCCGCCATAACCACGAAGTTGGTCTTGTTGAACACCCACATTTCGTGGGCTCTCCCCCGCTGCTTCCCTCCGTAAGCTGCGTCGAAGCCTCGTTGCGTCTGGCCCAGAGCCCCGTTGTTGTTCACTACCACGACCACGTTGATGCCCAGGCGTGCTGCGGTCTCCAGTTCAACCATGTGGGGATAGAACCCGCCGTCGCCGGTGAAACACACCACACTGGAGTGCGGAAGTGCGCACTTCACCCCGATCGAGGCAGGGAAGGCCCAACCAAGAGTGCCTGCGCATCTGATGAACCTTTGTCCGGGCCTCTTCAGTTCGACCATGGTCCCGCACCAGATCGAAGCGTGGCCGGTGTCAACAACCAGGACGCCGTCCTCGGGGAGAGCATCGGTGATCTCTTTGCAGACTCGCTCTGGCCGGATCGGAATAGCATCCGAACTGAGCAGGGGGGCCACCTCCGCGAGCCAAGCATCCTGCAGCGCTCGCACCCGCTGGAGCCATGCGGATCGTCCTGGCCCGGGCTCGACCACGTCGAGAAGCCGTTGCAGTGTCGCCTTGGCATCACCCACCAGCGCGACCTTTGCCGGGTAGTTCCTACCGATCTCCGCCGGATCTATGTCCAGTTGGATGACTGGGGTGCCGGGCCGGGGGAATCTCCAGTTGTTGGTCGTCATGCCTCCCGCCCGAGTTCCGATGAAGAAGACGAGATCGGCCTCCTCCACGGCCTGATTGGTGGACGGACGGCCGTATCCTCCCATCGTGCCCGCGGAGAGCGGGTGGTCTTCAGCGATGGTTCCCTTCCCGGTGAGCGAGGTCGCCACGGGTATGGACAGCCTCTCGGCCAGCTTCACCACCTCAGATGCAGCCTCCGAGGCAATCACCCCGCCACCTGCCACGATGATGGGTCTTTCAGCCGAGGCGAGGAGTGCAGCGGCCTGCCGAACCGGCCCCATTTCGGGCTCCGGTCTGTGGGCTGGATACCTCGTGTAACGCTCCTCGATGAGCAGCTCGAAGTCACCGTTTGCCGACAGGCCCTCCCCGATGCGCCCCGGGATCTCGAGGTGAACCGGCCCAGGTGCGCCGGTAGTGGCTGTCCGAAATGCCTGCCGCAGAAGGTCGGCTAGCCGGCTCGGTTTCTCCACCATGGCATTGAACTTGGTGACCGGATCGAACGCGGAGAAGTCTTCGATCTGCTGGTAGACATACCGATATCTCGTATCGGGGTGAGGACCACCGGTGATGGCGATGACCGGGGAGGAGGCCAGCCAGGCATCTCTGAGACCTGCGGCAAGGTTGAGCGCTCCAACCGACTGGGCCATGCAGATGCCCGGGCGGTGAGAGGCTCTGGCGAACCCATCGGCCATGTAGGCGGCTGCGATTTCGTGGTGGGTCGTCACCCGCCTGACCTGTAGGTCCTCCATCTCCGCCAGGGCGCGGCTCAATATGCTGGGAACAAAGAAGACGTGGGTTACCCCGTACCCGCTCACCGTCTCAGCGATCAGACGATCACTGCTCATGAAGACCAAGGGACAACCTCCGAAGCTGGTGAGATTCAACCGTGATGACCCGGTCGGAGCGTGTAGGCTCAGCGTTGGACTACGCGACCACAGCCGCTATTCCTGCTTTGACCACTTCTTCGTCCTCCTCTGAGGTTCCCCCGCTGGCGCCGACGGCTCCGACCACCTGTCCAGAGATGAGGACTGGAAGCGCTCCTTTTCCTATGACCGCCCTCCCGCGAGTCGCGGTAGAGACGCTGGCGAAGAAAGCATCCCTGTTCGCGGCGCGCTTCTCGACCTCGGCGCTGGGCATGCGCCACGCGGCGGCGGTCACCGCCTTGCCGGTCGCGATGTCGGGTGCGAGGAAGCTCGCCCCGTCCATCCTCGAGAGATGGAGAAGGTTGCCTCCCTCGTCCACGACCGCCACCGCTACTCTGATGCCCATTTGCTGCGCACGAGCTACCGCAGCCTTCGTGATTCGTTCGGCGGTCTCCAGTTGCAGGTTCATGTAGCCTCCTTCTTCATGGTATGGTTTCGCATCCGTGGAACGCAGCAGGCGGACGACGAGCAGGCAAGTGGGAAGAGTCGCGGCCCGAGCTCCGGGATGCATGGCGGATCCGGGCGCCTGGCCCACGATGAATACGCGGGTGGCCACCCAGGCACCAAATGAGCTAGCTCCTGCCGTTTGGCCCCCTGCTGGCGGTCTCGGTCAAGAGACCTGCGGCGCCCAGCAGCGACGAGATCCTGCTTGCGGCCTCCCGAACCGATTCCACCAGCGACTGCTCACGGTCGGGGGTGAAACGAGTGACGGGAACTGCCACGCTCAGGGCGGCCAGCAGACGCGGCGGCATGCCTCCCCAAATGGGCGCCGCAACACAGGCGTTGCCCGCGACGGCCTCTCCGACGCTGCGGGCCCAGCCCTGCGCCTTGACCAAGTCCAACTCGCGCCGTAGCGCGATCGGATCCGCTATCGTGTTATGGGTGATCTCTTGGAGGCCGCTGGCGAGGACCGTCTCCAACTGTTCCGCGGGGAGATGGGCCAAAAGCACCTTCCCTGCGGCGCCTGCATAGATCGGTATCCTGGTTCCGATAGATACCACCGATCTCACACCCTGACGGCTCTGCACGCTTTCGACACAGACGCGTTCGGCCCCGTCGGCGACGAATAGGTCAACCGTCTCATCGCAGCGGTCGCGCACGTCGCACATGACTGGGTAGGCGACCCGGCGGAAGTCGAGTCGCTCCAGGAAGCGAGCCCCCAACTCCAGAATCTTGGTCCCCAGGACGTATCCCTCGGATTGTGCGTCCTTTCGCACGAAGCCGTGGGCTTCGAGGGTCGTCAGGATGCGGTGTGTCGCCGTGAGAGGGTATTCCAGAGACCGGGCCAACTCCCTGGTCCCGATGGGCGAATCGGAGCGGCTCACCAACTCCAGAAGGCTCAGGGCCCTATCGAGTGCTCTAGAGGTATCGAAACCAGTCTTGTTCATCGGGTCCGACCCAGCAGAGTAGAGTTGGAACGACTGTTCCGGAACAGTCGTTCCGAGTAGGCGTACCATCGCACTTTCGATTCCGGGCGTCAATACCCCCCTGCGGTATCACCGATGCCTGCCGTCAGCATGTAAGGTGATCTCCTCGTGCACCATCCCAACGCAATCTACACCGGTTGCGCCTGACGGCAGTGATCTCCTCGCCTCCAGCGTCAAGCCCTTGCACCCGGCAATCGGTATCTGTTATCATTTCCGTGCGTTGAGCGGGAGCAGTAGGCCACTTCAAAGCAGAGAGCCGGGAGGGTGGAAACCGGCAGGGCAGGCAGAGCGCCGCAGGCCGAACTCGCCCGGGAGCAGCAGCGGTGAAGGCCAGTAGTCGCTGCCGGTTGGCGGCCGTTACAGCGCCAGCGAGCGGACGGGCGGATCCCGAATCATGGGGCAGTGGCGCAGCGGGAGCGCGCTTCCTTGGCATGGAAGAGGTCAGGGGTTCAATTCCCCTCTGCTCCACCACGAGGGGCTCCTCGCAATCGGGAGCCCCGGCATCCCACTCGACCGTGGGACAGGGATCGAGACAAACGTCAAACAGGGTGGTACCGCGGAACGGCCTTTCGCCCCTGAACTCGGGCGAGAGGCTTTTTCGTGTTCCCTCGTTGGGGTCTCCGTGGGGACCGCCTTTGTAGACCACGGGCGCGGCAGGGGACACGCGACGCGAGCGAGCACGCGAGGCGAGCGAGCACAGCCTCGCGGTCACGCCTGCCCCACGGACCACACAGCAGGCTACGCAGCGGAGGTCGACGGATGGCAAAGCAGGTGGACAAGTACAACCCGAGCGAGATCGAGCCGAAGTGGCAGGCCTGGTGGGAACAGACCGGCATCTACAAGGTCCGGGAGGACCCCACCAAGCCGAAGCACTACGCCCTGGTCATGTTCCCCTACACCTCGGGTGACCTCCACGTGGGCCACTGGTACAACTTCGCCCCAGCCGACACCCACGCCCGATACAAGCGGATGCGGGGCTTCAACGTCTTCGAGCCGATAGGTTTCGACGCCTTCGGTCTGCCGGCCGAGGAAGCCGCAATCAAGAACGGCATCAACCCGGCCGACTGGACGATGCGCAACATCGAAAACATGACCCGGCAACTAAAGACCATCGGCAACATGTACGACTGGAGCCATTCCGTAGCCACTTGCCTGCCCGAGTACTACCGCTGGAACCAGTGGTTCTTCCTGCAGTTCTACAAGCGCGGCCTGGCCTACCGGGCCAATGCTCCGGCCAACTGGTGCCCCCACTGCGAGACCGTGCTCGCCAACGAGCAGGTCGAGGACGGCAAGTGCTGGCGGTGCGACACCATCGTCACCCGGCGCGACCTGGAGCAGTGGTTCTTCAAGATCACCGCCTACGCCGACGAACTGCTGGACTTCAGCGAGATCGAGTGGCCCGAGCGGGTCGTAACCATGCAGCGCAACTGGATCGGCCGCAGCGAGGGCGTCCAGTTCACCATGCCGGTGGCCGACCGCAGCGAGACCTTCGAGGTGTTCACCACCCGCCCGGACACCATCTTCGGCATCACCTACGCCGTCCTCGCCCCGGAGCACCCCTTGGTGGAGAAGCTGACGACCCCCGACCGGCGGCAGGAGGTAGCGGAGTACGTGGCGCAGGCTCGCCGGCTGACGGAGATCGAGCGGCTCTCCACTGAGAAGGAGAAGACAGGGGTCTTCATCGGCTCCTACGCAGTCAACCCGGTCAACGGCAGAAAGGCGCCGATCTGGATCGCCGACTACGTCCTGGCCACCTACGGCACCGGCGCCATCATGGCGGTGCCAGCACACGACGAGCGGGACTTCGAGTTCGCCCGGAAGTACGGGCTGCCCATCGTGGAGGTGATCAGCCCCACCGGCCAGCCCACAGGCGAGCTGCATCAGGCGTACACGGAGCCGGGCATCATGGTCAACTCCGGCCCCTTCGACGGCATCCCCTCGGAGGAGGGCAAGGTCAAGGTGGCCGAGTATCTGGAATCCAAGGGGATCGGCAGACGGACGGTGAACTACCGCCTCCGCGACTGGCTGATCTCCCGCCAGCGATACTGGGGCACCCCCATCCCGATGATCTACTGCGACCACTGCGGCATCGTACCGGTGCCCGAGGATCAACTGCCGATCACCCTGCCCCGGTACGAGGGCCTGGAATTCCAGGCTCGGGTGAACCCGCTGCGGTACGATGAGAACTTTGTCAACACCACCTGCCCGCAGTGCGGCGGCCCCGCTAGGCGCGAGACCGACACGATGGACACCTTCGTGGACTCCTCCTGGTACTTCCTGCGCTACACCAGCCCGGGATACCAGGAGGGCCCGTTCGATCCGCAGAAGGCCGCCTATTGGATGCCGGTCGACCAGTACATGGGCGGAGTGGAGCACGCCGTCATGCACCTGCTCTACTCCCGCTTCTTCCAGCGGGTGATCCGGGACATGGGGCTGTCGAAATACGGCGAGCCATTCAAGCGGCTGTTCAACCAGGGGATCATCCTGGGCCCGGACGGTTTCCGAATGAGCAAGTCCCGCGGCAACGTGGTGAACCCGGACGACTACGTGAAGCAGATGGGCGCCGACACCGTCCGCTGCTACCTGATGTTCATCGGACCATGGGACTCGGGAGGACCGTGGAGCGCCAGCGGCATCAGCGGGGTGTTCAAGTTCCTGAACCGGGTATGGGGCGTGGTGCTGCAGGAGGCACCCAGCCGGGGCGCGAGCGACGCCACGGCCCAGGCCGACAAGAGCCTGACCCGGGCCATGCACAAGACGATCAAGACCGTCACCGACGACATGGAGAAGTTTCGCTTCAACACCATGCTCGCCCGACTGATGGAGTTCGTCAACACTATGAACGCGACCTACAACTCCGTCTCGGCGCCGGTGTGGAAGGAGGCGGTGGAGAAGCTGATCCTGCTACTGGCCCCCAGCGCGCCCCATCTGGCCGAGGAGCTGTGGCACCGCGTTGGCCACGAGGAGAGCGTTCACACCCAGTCGTGGCCACAGTACGAGGAGGCACTCACCGTCGAGGAGATGGTGACCCTCGTGGTGCAGGTAAACGGCAAGGTGCGTGACAAGCTGGAGATCCCGGTGGGAACCCCAAGGGAAGAGGTGCAGCGGCTGGTACTGGAGCGGCCCCGGGTCCTGGCGCAGATGGATGGGCGCCGGGTGAAGGACGTCATCTACGTACCCAACCGGCTGGTGAACGTGGTGGTGGTGTAGCGGCATAACTGGTTTACAATGTGGTTGGACCAACAAGCCATCGTGCCCGTACAGAGAAGGAGGGACGACCTTGAAAGGTGCTGCCGCAGTTGCCCACATCCTCCAACGGGAAGGGACCGAACAGCTCTTCTGCTTCCCCGTCAACCCCGTCATCGACACGGCCGCCCAGTTGGGTATCCGGCCGATCATGGCCCGCTCGGAGCGCGCGGTGATCGGCATGGCGGACGGCTTCTCCAGGGTCACGAACGGCCGGCGGATCGGCGTCTGCGCCGTGCAGTACGGCCCCGGAACGGAGAACTCCTTCGGCGGCATCGCCCAGGCGTACTCCGACTCCACGCCCCTTCTCTTCCTGCCCGGCGGCGTTCCTGAGAGCAGGGCGGGGGTCAAGCCGAACTTCGAGGCCGTGTCCGCCTACCAGTCCGTCACCAAGTGGGTGGCCCGAATCAACCGGGCCGAACGCATCCCAGAGTTCATGAGGCGCGCCTTCACCTACCTGCGGACGGGCAGGTTGGGACCGGTGGCCCTGGAGCTACCGATGGACGTGCTGTCGGCGGAGACCGACGAATCCGAGGTCTCCTACCAGCCGGTGAGGGGCGCCAGGGCGATGGCCGACCCCGCCGACGTCTCCGCGGCCGCGAAGGCGCTGGTGGAAGCCGAGAGACCACTCATCCACGCGGGGGCGGGTATCCTCTACGCCCAGGCGTGGGAGGAGCTGCGGGAGCTGACCGAGTTGCTCCAGTCCCCGGTGATGACGACCCTGCCCGGCAAGAGCGCCTTCCCCGAGAACCACCCGCTATCCCTCGGGAGCGGCGGGCTGGCGTGGCCCAAGGCGGTGACCCACTACCTGGCCGAGTGCGATATCCTCTTCGCTGCCGGCGCCAGCATGTCCATCTCCAGCTTCGCCACCCTCATCCCGGCGGGTAAGGTCGCCGTGCAACTCGCGGTGGACGATCGCGACTTCAACAAGGACTACCCCTGTCGCCACCTGCTGCTCGGTGATGCGAAACTGGTGCTGCGCCAGCTCATCGAGGAGGTCCAGCGACGGCTGGGCCCGGAAGGCCGGAAGGGGGACGACAGGGTCGCACGGGAGGTGAAGGCGATCAAGGACTGGTGGCTGGCCGAGTGGATGCCGAAGCTCACCTCCGACGAGATCCCAATCAATCCCTACCGGGTGATCTGGGATCTGCAGCGGGCCCTGGACCCGCGCAACACCGTGGCCACCCACGACGCCGGCAATCCGCGAGACCAGATGAGCCCCTTCTGGCGAGCGGTGCAGCCGAACGGCTACATCGGCTGGGGCAAATCCACCCACCTGGGCTACAGTCTCGCCCTCGCTATGGGAGCCAAGGTAGCCCTGCCGGAGAAGACGGTGGTCAACGTCATGGGCGACGCCGCCTTCGGGCAGGGCGGAATGGACCTGGAGACGGCGGTGCGCAACCGGATAGGCACGCTCACCGTCCTGATGAACAACTCCTGCTTGGGAGGCTACGACAAACACCTGCCCAACGCCACTCGGCTGTACGGCACCCGCTACCTCACCGGGGACTACTGCAAGATAGCCGAGGGGCTGGGGGCCTACGTGGAGCGTGTGGAGCAGCCGGGGGAGATCGTTCCGGCCGTCCTGCGGGCCGTGAAGGTCACCGCCGACGGCCGTCCGGCGCTGCTGGAGGTGATCACGCGGGAGGAGAAGGAGTTCTCCAGGTAGGGGGGCGAGGACACGACAGGGGCCGGCGAGGGAGTCCTCAGGGTTCTCCCCGCCGGCCCCTTCGGCCCGCGGGCAGAGCCTCTCGCGAGCGCCACACGTTGGAGTTGTACTGGCACGGGGACCCGCGAGGCATCCCCATCGGCCGCGGAGCGACCCG
Organism: Sphingomonadaceae bacterium; assembly: GCA_050261575.1. GTDB lineage: Bacteria > Chloroflexota > UBA6077 > UBA6077 > UBA6077 > JBLNDL01. The sequence goes on from JBLNDL010000015.1 coordinate 11,504, forward strand.
ATTGAACCCATGGTGACAGACCCACAGCACACCCTGCGAATAGGTCCCCTGTCCCTGGAGACACCCATCCTGCTCGCCCCCATGGCAGGCTACACCAGCCTACCCTTCCGGACGATCGTTCGGCGGATGGGAGGGCTCGGCATGGCCTTCGCCGAGATGGTGAACCCCCAGAGCGTCCTTTGGGGCGGCGGAAAGCGGCGAGCGGAGATCCTGGCCACCGACCCGGCGGACCGGCCGCTTGGATACCAGATCTACGGCACCGACCCCCGCCTCATGTGCGACACTGCACGATGGCTGGAGGAGCGCGGAGCCACGCTGATCGACATCAACATGGGATGTCCCCGGCGGGAGATCACATCCTGTGGCGCGGGTTCCGCCCTCTTGAAGGAACCCATCAAGGCGGCCCGCTTGGCCGAGCAGGTGGTCGCCTCGGTCTCCATCCCCGTCACCGCAAAGCTACGGCTGGGCTGGGAGGCGGGATCGATGGTCGCCCCCGATCTGGCCCGCGACCTGGAGAGGGCCGGCGTGGCCGCCGTCACCGTCCACGGGAGGACTAGGGCTCAGGCGTTCGCCGGAGAGGTGGACCTGGGCGGGATCCGGCGGGTGGTCGAGGCGGTGGAACGGATCCCGGTGATCGGCAACGGCGACGTCACGTCCCCCGAGGCGGCGCTGCGGATGTTGCGGGAGACCGGCTGTGCCGGGGTGATGGTTGCCAGGGGCGCCATCCGTGACCCGTGGCTGATCCGCGACGTCTGGCAGGCGTTGAGGGGTCTGCCGCCCCTGCCGGAACCCACTCGGGCCGAGCGGGCTCGACTCCTGCTGGAGCTATTCGAGGGATGCGTCCTCCACCACGGGGAGAAACACGCCGTCCCCGCCTTCCGCAAGTGGATCCCGGAGGCCAGCAAGAAGCTCGGGCTGAGCAAGGAGGCGATGATCCGCCTCCTGCGGATCGACGAGGTCGACGATGTGCGGCAGGCGCTGGCAGGGCTGAGCTGACCCGTCCCGTTCCCGCGCCTTCGGACACCGCGCTTCGTATCGAGAAGGCCCCCTCTCTGGTATAATCCCCCCACCAGTTGGGTGAAGTTGCTTTCCCAAGGAGAGGCCCTATGAAGGTTCTGCTGCTTCAGGACGTCAAAGGGGTCGGCGAGGCCGGCCAGGTCAAGGAAGTTGCCGAGGGCTACGCCCGCAACTACCTGTTCCCCAAGAAGCTGGCCACACCCGCCACCCCGAGCGCCCTCAAGGAGTTGGAGGCCAGGCAGGCCGCGGAGAGGAAGCGGCAGGCGAAGCTCGACGAGGAGATGCGCGGTCTGGCCCAGAAGATCGCCGGCAGTTCCGTCACCGTCCGCTCCAAGGTCGGCGAGGGAGGCAAGCTGTACGGCTCCATCACCACCGCGGACGTCGCCGAGGCGCTTGAGAGGCAACTGGGCGAAGTCGTGGACAAGCGCAAGATCGAGATCGAGGAGCCGATCCGCCACGTAGGCGAGTACAAGATCCCGGTCAAGCTCTCCAAGAACGTGAGCACCACCGTCAACCTAGTCGTCGAAGGCGAGGAAGGCGAGTAGCCCCTGAGGGCTGAGGACTAGGGACTGAGAGCTGAGTGCCCAAACCAGGCTCAGTCCTCCGCCCTCAGTCCCGCGGAACACCCCCGGGTATCCGATGGCCGTAGACAGCATCAACACTCAGAATCCTATCGACCGCCTGCCACCTCAGAATCCCGAGGCAGAGGAAGCCGTGCTCGGCAGCCTCCTCATGGATCCGGAGGCGATTGGCAAGATCTGCACGTTCCTGAAGCCCGAGGACTTCTACCGGGAACGGAACGCGGTCATCTACTCCGCCATGCTCGCGATCTACGGCCGCACCGCCCCGCAGGAGCCCGTGGATTTCCTCACCGTCAGCGACGAGTTGAGGCGCACGGGACGCTACGAGGAGGTGGGCGGTCTCGCCTACCTCTCCCACTTGATCGGCGTGGTGCCCACCGCGGTCCACGTCGAGCACTACGCCCGCATCGTCGAGCGCACCGCCGTCAAGCGCCGTCTCATCAGCACCGCCGGCAAGATCGCCGCCGTCGCCTACGACGACAGCCTGGACCTGGACGTGACCCTGGAGAAAGCCGAGCAGTTGCTGTTCAACGTCTCTCAGCGGCGGGTCACCAGAGACTTCGAGCCGCTGTCCGCCATCCTGGGCGACTACCTGGAGCAGATGCACGCCACGGGAGCGGACGCGGAGCACGCAGGCGCTATCCCGTCCGGCTTCATCGAACTGGACAAGTACACCGGGGGGTTGCAGCGGTCCGACCTGATCATCGTGGCGGCTAGACCCAGCATGGGGAAGAGCACCTGGGCGCTGAACATCGTCCAGAACGCCGCAGTCCGACACCACGCCACCTGCGCCGTCTTCAGCCTGGAGATGTCCAAGCAGCAGTTGGCCCACCGGCTGCTGTGCGCCGAGTCCGGCGTGGACGCCACCAAGCTGCGCCTGGGCATGATCAACGACGCCGAGCAGCGAAAGCTCCACCACGCCTTCGAGACGCTATCGGAGGCGCCCATCTACATAGACGACACCCCCTCCATCAATCTGACAGAGTTGCGCTCCAAGGCTCGCAGGCTGCACCTTCAGGTGGGCATAGACGTCTTGGTGGTGGACTACCTCCAACTGATCACCACCAACCGCTCTGGAGACAACAGGGTTCAGGAGATATCGGAGATCTCGCGCTCGCTGAAGGGGCTGGCCAGGGAGCTGAACGCGCCCGTGATCGCGCTCTCCCAGCTCTCGCGCGCCGTGGAGGCCAGAACCCCCCACATCCCGATGCTGTCGGATCTGCGCGAATCGGGCAGCATCGAGCAAGACGCGGACATCGTCCTCTTCATCTATCGCGAGGATATGTACAACAAGGACACGGAGAAGAAGGGGATCGCGGACATCATCCTGGCCAAGCACCGCAACGGGCCAACCGGACAGTTCCCGCTGCTGTTCTTGGACAAGTCCACCCGCTTCGTGGACCTGGAGGCCTACCGCCATGAGTAATGGCAGACGCGGAGACGCGGAGATATGGAGATGCAGAGAAGGCATCTTCTCCCCGCGTCCGCGCGCGTTCGCGTCTCCATGTCGTAACCGAGACGGCAGGTGCGCACGGTGAGGAAGTTCAGCGGCTTTCCCGACAGGATGAAGTTCACACCCGTCCCCAACCTCTTCTTCAGTTCGCTGCTGGTGGAGATCGGTGACCTTGCGGAGTTGAAGGTAACCCTCCACATTATCCGTGTGCTGTACGAGAAGCGGGGATTCCCCCGCATGGTCCGGCTGAGCGAGCTGGCCAGGGACAGGTCCCTGCTGATGGCGCTTCAGGGTCCAGGCGGGGAAGCGCCCGAAGAACGGCTGCTGGCCGCTCTGGAGAAGGCTTGCGCCAGGGGCACCCTGGTCACTGCACACCTCCAGGAGGGGGAGTCCGAGGATCGCTGCTACCTGCTGAACACGGCGCTGAACCGCGAGGTGCTGAAGCAGGTGGAGCGGGGAGAAGTGAAACTGACTGAGGGTGCTGCCCGGGTGGATTGGGCTACGCTCCCCGAGCAGCGGCCCACGATATACGATCTGTACGAGCAGAACATCGGGCTGTTGACCCCGTTGATAGCCGAGGAGCTGCAGCAGGCGGAGGAAACGTACCCCCAGGAGTGGATCGTGGCCGCCTTCCGAGAGGCGGTCAGCTACAACCGACGCAACTGGCGCTACGTCCGCCGGATCCTGGAGAACTGGGCCACCGATGGGAGAGGTGAGGATGGAAAGGGTAGGCGACATTCTAAAGGGTCTGAATCCCCTGCAAAGTACCTCACGGGAAAGTACGCCCACCTCCTCCAGCGATAGCGACGAGCCCGAGGAGGAGCCCGTCTGCCCCCTCTGCCGGGGAGCTCGCTTCCTGCGGATGGACGTCCCCCCTGGCCATCCCGATTCCGGCAAGCTCGTTCCCTGCAAGTGCCAATCGGAGGCCATCACCCACGAGCGGAGAGCGCGGCTCCAGAGGCTCAGCAACCTGGGTCCCCTGGCACGACTCACCTTCGGCAACCTGATCAAGGAGGGGCGCAACCCCGACCCCCGCAGTCGGGATCGCTTCCGCCGGGCCTACACCCTCTGCCGCGAGTATTCGAAGGCGCCGGATGGCTGGCTCGTGCTGTTGGGCCCCAGCGGCTGCGGCAAGACCCACCTAGCGGCCGCCATCGCCAACGAGCGGATGGAGGTCGGCGAGCATGTGCTCTTCGTCGTCGTGCCGGACCTCCTGGACCACCTGCGCGCCTCCTTCAGCCCCAACAGCGAACTGCCCTACGACGAGCTGTTCGAGAACGTGAAGGCCGCGCCGCTGCTGATCCTGGACGACTTCGGCACCCAGAGCGCGACCCCCTGGGCTCAGGAGAAGCTGTTCCAGATCTTCAACCACCGCTACAACGCTCAACTGCCCACGGTGATCACGTCCAACAACCAACTGGACGAGATCGACGAGCGGCTGCGCTCGAGGATGACCGACCCGATGCTGTGCAAGGTGTGCACGGTGGAGGAACGACAGTCCCTCGCCTACGAGAAGCTGGGCAGCGAGTTGCCCGAGTTGCTGAGGGGAATGACCTTCGACAGCTTCGATCGCCGGGGTCAGGCGGTGGACGATATGGCGCTGGACAGCCTGCGGGAGGCGTACAAGCTGGCCCGAGCCTTCGCGGAGGAGCCGCATCTCTGGCTCGTGCTGTTGGGCCCAACCGGCTGCGGCAAGACCCACCTGGCAGCGGCCATCGCCAACGAGGTGATCGCCCGGGGGCAGCCGGCCTACTTCGTGGTGGTGCCAGACCTGCTGGACCACCTCCGCTCTGCATACAGCCCCGATAGCAGGGTACCCTACGACGAGCTGTTCGAGGCGATCCGCACCGCGCCGCTGCTGATCCTGGACGACCTGGGGGCCCACAGCAGTACCCCCTGGGCGGAGGAGAAGCTGTTCCAGCTAGTCAACCACCGGTACAACCACCGGCTGCCCACGGTGATCACCACCAACCAGTCGCTGGACGAGATGGACGAGCGGCTGGCCTCCCGCCTGGCGGATCTGAAGGTGAGCACCCTCCTCCTGATCTCGGCCCCCAGCTACCGGGCCACGCCCCAGCCGAGGTCCGAGAGGCGCAAGACGGCGGGCGGCCGAACCGTGAGCCGCAGGACAACCAGGACCGGGGACTGAGAGAGTATCGCTCAGGACGCGGGGCCCAGCACTCTCAGCGTGCCGGCACCACCAGGGGCTGTCCCGCCCGCACGCTGGCGCCCTCCGCCAGCCCGTTTGCCCTCCTCAGATCCTCCACCGTCACCCCTAAGGAGGCGGCTATGGAGGAAAGGGTTTCCCCTTCCTTCACAGTATAGAGCCTCACCACCGGTGGGGCGGTGGCGCCGGGGACGGGGGTGGGCCCCGCGGTGGCGGCCGGCCGGACCGCCGTCTGAGTAGGGGGAACCCGGGTCGCCGTCGCTCTCGCGGGAGCCCGGGTCGCGGTGGCCGTCGCGGGGCCGCGCGTGGCGGTGGCGGGGGCCGACGTCGGCCGACCGGCCGATGCGGTGGTTCCCGTGGGAGTCGGGGATGGCGCTGGGCTCTCCGTCGGAGAGGGAGTCGCCTCGGGGGTGGCGGAGGCCGACGGGGCTGGCACGACCCCGGCGCCGGCCGGAGTGGCGGTCTCTGCGGCGGCAGGCACCCTGTCGCCCTCCAGGGAGGCGGGAGCCATCCACGACCACGGTCTGAAAAGGATCAGCGCGACCGCGATTGCCAGGGCCAGCGCGACCAAGCCCAGCAGTCCACGCCCCCCGAAGGGGAGCGGGCCGCTCACCTGCCGGGGCTGCGCCAGCTCCAGGACGGGCACGAACCAACCGCAATCGGAGTAGCCGGCCAGGCAGAAGGACTCCTGCTGCCGGTCATCCACGGGCTGTGGCGTGGGCCATCGGAAGCAACGATGGGAAGGGGTAGGATGGGGACAGTGCAGCGAAGGGGCGCTGCCGAGCCCCAGGTAGGGACAGCAGTGGAGATCCTCGCTGTCGCTCTCTCGATCGTACATGGTTGTATGGTACTGGTTGACCCATATTGGGTCAACCAGTACCATACGGGTCAGGCGTAGAGGCCTCGCAGCTTCTTCGCCTCGGCCACCCGGCCCACCCCCAGGATGTAGGCTGCCATCCGCAGATCCACCTGGTGCCGCTCCGCCGTCTCCGCCACGTCCCGGAAGGCGGCCACCATCTTCTCCTCCAGACGATCCCGGACCTCGGACTCGCGCCAGAAGTAGCCGTGCCTATCCTGCACCCACTCGAAGTAGCTCACCACCACCCCGCCCGCATTCGCCAGGATGTCCGGCACTACCTTGATCCCACGTTCCGCCAGGATCGCGTCCGCCTCAGGCGTCGTCGGCCCGTTCGCCCCCTCGAGCACCAGCTTCGCACGAACCTGCCCGGCGTTCCTCCCCGTAATCTGTCCCTCCAGCGCCGCAGGCAGCAGCACGTCGCACGGGCAGGCCAGCAACTGCTCGTTGCTGATCGCCTCGGCCCCCGGGAACCCTACCACAGACCGGGTCGCCTTCACGTGCTCGAGCAGGGCCGGCACGTCGATCCCGTTCTTGTTGTAGACGCCCCCCACCACGTCGCTCACGGCCACCACTCGGGCTCCGGCCTCGTACAGCAACCTCGCCGCACTCGACCCCACGTTGCCGAAGCCCTGTATCGCGAAGCTCGTCCCCACGAGGGCCTGGCCGTAGTACCGGAGCGCCTCCCGAGCAGTGTAGAGGAGCCCTCTTCCCGTCGCTTCCACTCGCCCGGCCGACCCTCCAAGCCCCATCGGCTTGCCGGTGACCACCCCGGGCTCCACGAACCCCTTCTTCATGCTGAAGGTGTCCATGATCCAGGCCATCACCTGCGAGTTCGTCCCGACATCAGGCGCCGGTATATCCAGGTTCGGCCCCAGAAGATCGAAGATCTCCGCAATGTACCGCCGAGTCAGCCGCTCCAACTCCCGCTCCGACAGCGTGAAGGGATCGCACACGATGCCGCCCTTCGCGCCGCCGAAGGGCACGTCCACCACCCCGCACTTGAAGCTCATCCAGGCCGCAAGAGCCTTCACCTCGTCCAGGGTCACCCCGGGGTGATAGCGAACGCCCCCCTTGCCTGGGCCACGAGTGGTGTCGTGCAGCACACGGTAGCCCGTGAACACCCTCGTCTCGCCCGAGTCCAGCCGGATCGGAAGCGAGACGACAACCTGCCGCTTCGGACTCTTGATCCGATCGATGATGCCAGGCTCGTACTCCAGATAGGCTGCTACCTTGTCGATGGTCTCGACCACGCTGTCGAAGGGATTGTATTGGCTTTGGCCGCAGGTAACTGGGGACCCAAGTCTCTCTGACACTGCCCTCTCGCCTTTCATCAACAAGGCACCCCCTCGGTAGTTTGCAGGTGCGCGGACGGGCGCCCCGCATAAGCTCATTATAGCGCCGCTTCGCTCGCCGCGGTCGATTTTTCACACTTCTTTCATTGTCCTGGTTTCCGGGCATATAACCTGCTCAGCGGGAGCCAATACATGGGCTTTTGATTGAATGACCTGTCGACGGGTGTTAGAATGAGAGTGGCAGTGGAGTTAGCACACTGTTGGGGGTAGACACACAATGGAGTCTGTCTTAGTTCTCAACCAAAACTACGAGCCGCTGAACATCTGCAACACCCGACGGGCCCTGGTCCTGCTCGACGGGGGAAAAGCGGAAGTGCTGGAGCATGGCACGGGCGGCATCCGGACTCCCTCCCGTCTCTTTCCCAAGCCCTCGGTGATCCGCCTGGTCTACCTGATCAAGCGGCCCCGCCCCCGGGTCAAGCTCTCCAGGCGAGAGATCTTCCACCGGGACAACTATACCTGCCAGTATTGTGGAACCAAGAGCAAGGAGTTGACCATCGACCACGTCGTGCCTCGCCATCGGGGAGGCAAGCATAGCTGGGAGAATCTGGTCAGCGCCTGCCGTAGCTGCAACCACCGCAAGGGGGGCAAGACCCTGGAGGAGAGCAAGATGAAGCTGCTTCGGCTGCCCTTCGAGCCGAAGAACAACAGCTTCTACATCCTGTACCAGCACCTCCAGAGCTACGAGAGTTGGGCCAAGTTCGTCCCCGAGTGGGAGGAACGAGCCTAGGCACCTATCAGGGCCTTCCGCAACTCCGGCTCTCGCTCCGGCCGGCACAGGGCGATCACCTCGTCTCCCTCCTCCAGGCCAAGCTGACCCGAGGGAATGAGGAAGGAGCCTCCCCGGATCACGGCGGCGATGGAGGATTCCGAAGGTAGCGACAGGTCGCTGATCCTCTTGCCGATCCCCCGCGCCCCCTCGGTAAGGATCGCCTCCACTATCTCCACCTCCGGATGCCTTATGGCCAGCAGATGGATCAATGCCCTCCTCGGCATCTCGTGCTCGATCATCGACATCAGTATGTTCGTGGCGCTCACCGTGACATCGATCCCCAGCAATCGGAAGATGTGCTCGTTCTTGGGGTTGTTCACCCGAGCGATGGTTCTGGGCACGCCGAAGTGGGTCTTGGCCAACTGGCAGGAGACGAGATTGTCCTCGTCGTCCCCGGTCACCGACACCAGCACGTCCGCCCTCCCCACACCCGCTTCCTGGAGGATCGCCACCTCGCAGCCGTCCCCCTTCAGCACCACGTTCCCCAGCTCCTCGACGATCCGGTCAGCCCGATCCGGGTTCCGCTCGATCACGAGCGCCTCGTGGCCCTCTTCCAGCAACTCTTTAGTGAGGTAGTAGCCAACCTTCCCCCCGCCAACAACCACGATGTACATCTATTCCTTCCCCAAGATCATCTCGTGAAGCAGGCGAGCCCCCACCAACGTCGGGCAGTAGGTCTTCAGCCCGAGCCGCTCATACACCTCGGCCCGCCCGGGATCGTAGGTCCTCGCGATCACCGTCGGCACGTTGAACACCTTCTGCGCGATCTGCGCCGACATGATGTTCCGGTTGTCGCCCTCGGTGGTGGCCACGAAGACGTCGGCCTCCTCGACACCGGCACGCCTCAGCACGTCCTCGTCGATGCCGGTGCCAAGCACCGTGTTCCCTCGGAAGTCCTGCCGAAGCCGGCGGAAGGACCTGGCGTTGAGGTCGACCACCGTCACGTCGTGCCCCTCCGCGTCCAGCACGTTGGCCAGCCTGCTGCCCACACGGCCGCACCCCATGATGATTACCTTCATTCCTCGGTTTCTCCTCCCAACTCCAGGAGAGCCCAACAGGGATCACCCGCAGATGCACGTCGATACTCTCGGATGCTGATCCAGCAGGCATCCTTCTGCGTCGATCTGTCACATCTGTGGGTCTGTTGCGGTTTCTTGGTGGTCCCACGGAAGCGGTTCACTGGATCGGCTCTCGCAAGACGCACACCCTGCAGAGGGCGTTCTTCAGGATATGCATCACCGTACCGCCCAGGTAGAACTGATCGTACTGCTTCCTGTACCGTAACCCCACCACGATGAGGTCGACATTCCGCCGCTCCGCCTCTTCCACGATGGCCGTCCCGGCGTCCCGGGCCTGCAGCAACTCCGTCTCGATCTCCTGCTTGCATCCGCGGGCCGCCGTCTCCGCCCTGCGCAGGATCTGCTCGCCCTTCTCCACCTCCGCCGGCAGGTCGGTCTCCAGGGGTAGCGCCCGCTTCACTTCGATGACGTGGACGGCATAGAGCTTGGCTCGGTTCCGCTTCGCCAGGTCGCATGCGAAACCCACGATCTCCTCGTCGAGGGAGCCACCGCCAACCGGAACCAGTATCCTGCTCGGGTTCATCAACTCTCTACCTCTCGATGCCCAGCAACGTCGGTCTCTCCAGGCGGACACTCACGCCAGGGATCCACTCTCATTGATCGGCGCATTCTAATCCCGCCCACCACCCCAGTCAAAGGGTGATGCCTGCATACTGCTTGCCATGACCATCGTCCCCCCGCCTGATCGGGAAGCCGGCCTCGGTCTTCCGCCTTCAGACTCCACTCCAAGGCACACGACGGTGATCATGCTCTCCGCAACTGGACTTCCATCAAGGGCCGCTCAACGGACTCTCGACGACTTAGCATCCATCTTGCACAGTCGACCATCCGTGGAAAGCGGCAACATCTGCGCTGCACTGTTGCGGCGAATCCTCAGTAGTACTATGATGCGCCCTTGCCACATTTGGCCATCCAGGAAGGTCGGCTCATGGCCACTACCCCAGGCAGACCGGTTCGCAGACCTTGGGAGCAGGTGCTCCGGGTTCCCCTCGCCCCGCCCGAGAAGGTGGCGATCGAACGGTATCGCCCCCCAAAGCCCCCGGCCAGGGGCCCGGTTCTACTAGCCCTAGGCTTCGCCGTAACCATCCTGGTGGGGTCGCTGTTGCTCTCACTCCCCATAGCCAACCGCGAGGGCGTGATCACCCCCTACGTCACTGCGCTGTTCACCGCCACCTCGGCCGTCTGCGTGACTGGGCTGGTAGTGGTGGACACTGGGACCTACTGGAGCCCGTTCGGGCAGGCCGTCATCCTGGGGTTGATCCAGGTGGGGGGGCTGGGCTTCATGACCAGTTCCACCATCCTGCTGCTGCTGATCGGCCGCCGGGTGAGCCTCAGGGAGCGGATTCTGCTCCGCGAAGCCCATGGGGTGACCCCGCTCGGCGGGATACTGAGGCTGACCCGGCAGGTCGTGCTGATGACCCTGATCATCGAGGGGATCGGGGCCACCATCCTGTTCCTCAGGTTTCTCTTCGAGTTTCCTCCGGATCGGGCCCTGTGGATGGGGGTCTTCCACTTCGTCTCCGCGTTCAACAACGCCGGCTTCGATCTGTTCGGTGGGTTCCGATCGCTGACGATCTACAACCAAGACCCAGTGGTGATCCTGACCATCGCCTTCGGTATCATCCTGGGGGGGATCAGCTTCACGGTGATCCTGGACACCACGCGCCAGCGCAGCTTCCGCAACCTGCTGCTGGACACCAAGATGGTGCTGGTAACCACGGCGGCCCTACTGCTGGTGGGCACCCTCACGATACTGGTCATGGAATACGACAACCCCGCCACCCTCGGCCCCATGGACCTGCCCACCAAGCTGCTCAACGCATTCTTCGCCGCGGTCACCCCGCGAACCGCGGGCTACAACAGCATCAGTGTGGCTGAAATGACCAAATCCGGGCTGTTCCTGACCATCGCGCTGATGTACATCGGTGCCGCGTCGGGCTCCACCGGCGGAGGCATCAAGGTGAACACCTTCGCGGTGCTCACCGCCGCAGTGATATCCTCCATTAGGGGTCGGTCGGAGGCGACAGCCTTCGGGCGGGAGTTGCCTCAGGATTTCGTCTACAAGGCCCTCACGGTAGCGCTGCTGGCCTTGGGCCTGGTGTTCGGGGTCACGCTCGTGCTCAGCCTGTGGGAGCCCTTCCAGTTGTTGCAACTGCTGTTCGAGGCCACTTCAGCCTTCGGCACCGTGGGGCTCACAATGGGCATCACCCCGAATCTCTCCCTGGGAGGAAAGCTGCTGATAGCCGCGACCATGTACGTCGGTCGGGTGGGCCCCCTGACGGTAGCCCTGGCGCTGGCCCAGATCGAGAAACCCGTTCGCTACCGCTACCCTGAGGGCCGAATCAAGATAGGATAGGTGAGACACATGGCCAAGAAGCAGGTGGTGGTAATCGGACTCGGGCGATTCGGGAGTAGCCTCGCCCGGACACTGTTCGAGAGAGGCCACGAGGTGCTGGGGCTGGACGCGGATCTGAAGCGGGTGGAAGATGCCGCCGAGTTCACAACCCAGGCCGCTCAGGTGGATGCCACCGACGAGGAGGCCCTCAGAGAGATGGGGGTGCGCAACTTCGACATCGGGGTGGTCGCCATCGGCACAGACCTGAAGAGCAGCATCCTGGTGACGATGCTGCTGAAAAGGCTGGGGATGAAGATGGTCGTCTCCAAGGCCATGGACGACCTACACGGGGAGATCCTGCAGCGGGTGGGCGCCGATAGGGTGGTGTTCCCGGAGCGGGAAACGGGAGTCCGGTTGGCCCACGCCCTCACCACTCCCAACCTGGTGGACTACCTGGAGGTGATGCCGGGCTACGGCATCGCAAAGCTGGTGGTTCCCGCTGCCTTGGGCGGCAAGGAACTGGGGCAACTGGATCTGAAGGCGACCTTCGGCCTCACCACCCTCATCCTGCGACGAGGAGACGAGCTGATCGTGAACCCCTCCCGCAGCGAGAATGTGAGAGAGGGGGACGTGCTGGTGCTGGCGGGTCGCGACCAGCAGTTGGAGGCGCTGAAGACGAGTTGATTGCTCGCCTGCTGATGGCTGGCGGCTCCGCTGTGATACAATACCCCCGCGCGCCTCTCCCTGCACGCCGCCAAAGAGTGGGCACATGTGGCAAGTCATCGGGCACGACCGCCCGGTCCGTCTGCTGCAGAACAGCATCGATGCCGGCCGGGTTTCCCATGCCTATCTTCTCTCGGGCCCCAGGAACACCGGCAAGCTGACACTGGCCAAGGAGTTCGCCAAGGCCCTGAACTGCCTGCAGCCCGAACCTCCTTGCGGGCAGTGCCTGTCCTGCCGGAAGATAGACCGCGGGGTTCACCCCGACGTGCGGGTCGTCGAACTGGAGGAGGGCACCAAGAACATCAGCATCGACGCCGTCCGGGCGATCCAGGATGCGGTGGCGCTGCGCCCCGCGGAAGGTCGGGCGAAGGTCTACATCATCGAGGAGGCCGAACGGCTCTCCGAGCCCGCAGCCAACTCCATGCTGAAGACCCTGGAGGAACCGCCACCATCGGTGGTGCTGGTGCTGACCACCCAAGACGCCTCGCTGCTGCTGCCCACCCTGGTATCCCGGTGCCAGCAGATCGACCTCCATCCGGTGCCAAACGAGGCCATCGAGACGGCCCTTCGCCGGCAGCCCGGAGTGGATCCCGCCCTCGCCCGATTGATCGCCGGACTCGCCCGCGGCCGGGTCGGCTGGGCCCTGAGGGCAGCCTCGAACCCCGCGATGCTGAACCGGCGGGCGGAGTCGATGGAACGGCTGATCTCCCTTTCCGGAGCCGATCGAGTGACCCGCTTCGCCTACGCCGCGGAGTTGGCGACGCTTCACGGCCGCGACCCCGAGGCCGCCCGGTCGACCCTGGAGAGCTGGCAATCGTGGTGGCGGGATCTGCTGCTCGCCCGCTTGGGACTGGGCGATCTGGTAGTCAACGCCGACCTGCACGATCGGCTGAGGCAGCAGGCTCACGGCTACTCGGTCGAGACCCTCAGCCGGATGGTGAAGGCGATCCAGGAGGCGATCTCACTGCTGGCCCAGAACGTCAATGCCCGATTGGCCCTGGAGGTGCTGATGTTGGAGACCCCTCGGCCACAAGGTAGGTAACGGAAGAATGACTCGGATCGTAGGAGTTCGATTCAAGAAGGCCGGCCGGATATACTACTTCGACCCCGGAGAGCACATCCTCGCCCAGGACGAGATGGTTATCGTCGAGACCGCCAAGGGCACGGAGCTGGGCAAGGTAGTGATCGCACCCACCGACGTGGTCGAGAGCGAGGTGACGGAACCGCTCAAGCCGGTGCTGCGAAAGGCCACCGCCGAGGACATCGACAGGCTCCACAGCTTCAAGTCCCGTGAGGCCGACGCCCTGGCCAAGTGCAGGGAGCGGGTCAAGCACTTCGATCTGCCGATGAAGCTGATCGCCGCGGAGTACAACTTCGACGGCAGCCGCCTCGTGTTCACCTTCACCGCCGAGGGCAGAGTCGACTTCCGCCAACTGGTGCGAGATCTGGCCAGCGTCTTCAGAACCCGCATCGAGTTGCGACAGGTGGGCGTGCGAGACGAGGCCAAACAGCTCACGGGCTACGGTCGTTGCGGCCGCCAGCTCTGCTGCAGCGCCTTCCTGGACGACTTCGCGTCGGTCTCCATCAAGATGGCCAAGGAGCAGGAGCTTCCCCTCAATCCCATGAAGATCTCGGGCCTTTGCGGCCGCCTCCTCTGCTGCCTGGGTTACGAGAACAAGGCATACTGCGAGCTTCGACAGGGGCTCCCTAAGGTCGGGGAGAGGGTGGCGACCCCCCAGGGCGAGGGCCGCGTGGTGGCGGTCAACGTGCTCAAGCAGGCCATCACGGTGGAGATCGAGGAGAGGGGTATCCAGGAGTTTTCCCCCGCGGAGATCTCCCGTCTGGCGGAGAAGGTCACCCCCCCCCAGGAGAAGCAGAAGCCTTCCAAGAAGTAGGAGACGCCGTGGCCGAGACCCAGCTCCCCGAGATCGTCGTGGTGGGCGCCAGTTGTGTGGATGTGAAGGCCCGCCCCCTCGCGCCAGTGCAGCCGGGCACCTCCAACCCGGCCCAAATCCGCCTCAGTCTGGGAGGATCCGGCAGGAACATCGCCGAGAACCTGGCTCGGCTCGGGGTCCAGGTTGCCCTCCTCTCGGTGGTGGGAAACGACCTGCTGGGCCAGAGGCTACTGGAGCACACGGCCGAGACCGGCGTGGATGTCAGCAGGATCATCGTGGCCGCCGATCGCACCACCGGCACTTACCTGGCCCTCTTCACCGAGGAGCCGCAGCAGGGCTTCGCCCTGGGCGACGTCTCGCAGTTGAGTCTGGCCACCCCCGAGTACCTGCGAACCCACGAGGGGCTCATCCAGCAAGCGCGTATGGTGATGATCGACGGCAACCTGGATCGGGAGACGGTGGCCGAGGTCCTCTCCCTGGCACGGGAGGCACACGTCCCCGTGGGGCTGGATCCGGCATCTGTGCACCGAGCCTACGCCCTGAGGCCGCACCTGGCCGAGTTCTCCATGGTCACACCCAACCGAGTCGAGGCCGAGGCTCTCCTCGACGTCTCCATTCGATCCGTCGCGGAGGCACAGCAGGCGGCCAGACAAATGGTCTCGCTGGGGGTGAACGTTGCCATCATAACCCTGGGCGAGAAGGGGCTGGTCTACGCCACCTCCGATGGCCACGGCAGGATCCCAGCCATCCGCTGCGACGTGGTGGACTGGACAGGGGCAGGAGACGCCCTGGCGGCCGCCGTCATCTACGCCCTCATCAACCAGATGCCGGTGGACGAGGGCATGCGGTTGGGTGTCGCGGCGGCCACGCTGACCCTCAGATCCCAGGAGAGCGTCAACCCCGAGATGAGCCTCGAGCAGCTCTATGCCAACATGGTGATCTAGAGCGCCCAACGCAACCAATGCAGGGGCAAACCTATGTGTCTGCCCTCCGTGCGGAATAGGCCGCGCGGGCGGACCCGCAGGTCCGCCCCTACCAGTATCGTTGGGGTCTCTCAGCGCCAGGCCGCTCTGGTTCACAGCAGCGCTGCCCTGAGCCCAGGACTCAGAACTCACAAGGAGGCCACTCCCCAATGGGCGATGAACTCGGTTTTGTCGGCATCGGCACCATGGGCACCCCGATGTCCAAGCGGCTGGCGGCGGCCGGCTACCAGTTGGTGGTCTACGACGTGAACCCCCGCGCGATGGCTCCCCTGCAGGAGCTTGGCGCGAGAGCCGGCGCCTCGCCAGCGGACGTGGCCAGACGTTGCAGCAAGGTGATAACGATCCTCCCCAACTCCAGCATCGTCGAGCAGGTGGTGCTGGGCCCGTCTGGGCTGGCCGAGGGCTTCGCCCCGGGCTCGGTGCTGCTGGAGATGAGCAGCGCGGTGCCCACCAGCACCCGGAAGATCGCCGAGGCCCTCGCCCCCAAAGGGGTGGCGGTGCTCGATGCCCCCGTGAGCGGTGGCCCGGTCGGCGCCGCGGAGGGAACCCTGGCCATCATGGTGGGCGGTGCAGAGGAGGTCTACGAGCGCTGCCTGCCGATCCTCCAGGCCATGGGGAAGAACATCTTCCACGTCGGGCCCACCGGCTCGGGCCACACGATGAAGACCCTGAACAACATGATGTTCGCCGTGAACATGTTGGGCGTCTGCGAGGGGCTGGTGCTGGGGGTGAAAGCCGGCCTGGAGCCGGAGAAGATTGTCGAGGTGATAAGCAAGGCCTCGGGCAGATCCTTCGCCCTGGATACCAAGGCGGTGCGCCACATCCTGACTCGGGACTACCAGCCCGGCTTCACCACCGACCTGCTCTACAAGGACGTGGACATAGCAACATCCCTTGGCCGCCAAATGGGGGTGCCGATGCTGGCCGCCAATCTGGCCCAGCAGATCCTGGCCGTGGCCCGGGGCCGGGGGATGAACGCCCTGGACAACGCCTGCATCCTGAAGCTGCTGGAGGAGGCGGCCGGGGTGCAGGTAGTCCCAGAGTAGACGCGCAGACGCGTCCCCCCGTCTCCGCGTCCCTGTTACGGGCCGGCCGGCAGCGTGGCAACGGGCGGGGATTCCGGCACGGTGGCGTCCAGCGGAAGCAGGCCAGCCTCCTTCGCGATGTCCCCACCGTTGGCCACCGTTATCTCCCCCGCCTTCGCCCAGGGAACGTCCTCCTTCCATCGCTGGAAGACTGCTCGCTGAGCGCGGAGCACCACCGCGTTCCCCATATCCTGCAGGCTGATCGGCAGGCCGTAGTGGGCAAGGGGATCCGGATCGGCCTCGAAGCGGGCCTTGATCTTCGGGTCCCCATCCAGGATCCGCCAGTGGCGCTCTACGATCCGCTCCCAACTCAAGCCCGCGTCGGCGGCGCTCCCCGGATGCCTGGGCGTCTGTCGAAAAGCCAGCAGCCAGTCGTCCTTCTTCCTGTCCGCGAGCACGTCGAAGACGTTGACGAACCAGACCTCCCGGCGCTCGGGCCTCCACTGAAGGATGAACTTCTGGGTGGCCTGGGAGATGAAGCCGTCCATGAAGAATCTGCGAGACACCGGATAGCCCAGGACATCGACCCCGCCCAGCCGCTGGAACTCGCTCCAGAGGAGGACCCCCGCATCGTCGGTGATGCTGTAGCCGTAGGGGCTCTTCCCCAAGGGAGAACCGTTGGCCTGGGTGAAGAAGCGGCCATTGGCGATGGGATAGTCCAGCTTCCCGCTCACCAGCAGGATGGCATTGGAGGAGCCCATCGCGGTCGAGTGGGGGAGGGAGGAGAGAAAGGTGGGGGAGCCGGGGGTCTTGGGCATCCGGAGGAGCATCCTCGCCGTGGGGGAGAGGTTGATGGCGCTGCCTGCGTCGTCGGCGTCGAACATCCAGAAGACCTTCGCCTCCGGATTGTAGAAGTGAGGGGTGGCCGCCACCACCCTGGGGTCCTTCAGCCAGTGGTCGAAGGCGGTCTGGTAGTACCTGGCGATCGCATCCTTATCGTCCACGAAGCCGATGTAGGACTCTATGATGAAGACCGGCAGATTCACCCCTATGAAATCCAGCTCCTGTGCATAGCCCCTATAGGTGTAACGGATGCCCCGGTCCTCGAAGAAGTGGTAGGGGTTGGCTGCCCAGCCATCCAGGCGGCTGAAGATGTCCGGCACCTCGGCCCTCATCCCCGCCAGGAACTCGAAGTCGTCTATCATTCCAGGACCGGTCAGGTTCGAGATGTCCATGGGGGCATTCAGGATCCGGAAACTGCTGCGGACGTCGGAGAAGGTATCGAGGAAGGATTCCAGGTAGCGGGCGTACTCGCGGGGATTGGGCTGCCCACCCCACTCCAGACCAAGGTTCGGCTCGTTCCCGACGGTCATGTAGACGGGGGAGGTGTGCCATTTCAGGCCGGTGAGGAATCTCTTCCACTCGGCGGGATCGTTGGGCTCCGGCTTCACCCAGATGGCTCCATCCATCCGGGTCGAAAGCCGCAGGATCGGGATCAGGTGCAAGCGGTTGGCGTCGTCCAGGAAGCGCTGGATCCGCGCTGGGTCCCTCCAATCCTCCTTGAGCAGCAACACGGAGACGTAGCCCCAGTCGCCGCCAGAGGAGTTGACCACCTGGGAGACGGCGCTGAGGTAGCGAGTGTCGAAGTGCCGGATCACGTTGATCCCCACCTTGTTGTTGGGATAGAGGGGTTCGGCCTGGGCCAGGGGAGAGGGAACGGCCAGCGACGCGGCGAGGGAGAGGGACAGCAGTAACAGCCGGACGACTACGCTCAATGCCGTACCTCCCAGCAACCGGAGGGTGACGAACGGCACAAGAAAGGGGCCGGGGGGACAACGCGGGAAGCCACGGGTTGAACTAACCAGGAGATTATCGGAGGGTACCCGCACCGTCAACCCCTTGGGGGGCTGTGGTCGGGCCGAGGGGTACAACTCCGCGCGTAACGGGAGGTGCGGGCATCCGGCGCACGGAAGGCGAGGCGGAGAGAAGCCGGCGCCGTGGCGCCGCTTCGAAGGCCCCCGGGAAGCGGCGTAGAGTGGCCGCTTCCCGGGGGGCGGAGCCTACCCTACGCGACCCTATCCCGGACCCTGGCCATCACCGGAGAGGGGAGGGAAACGGACCGCAGATTCTGCCGGAGCATCCGATCACCGTCTTCCTCGCTGTCGCGGAGCCGGAGCCCGGCAAGCAGGAAGCCGACGGCAGCGGCGGCGGCGCCGAGGGTGAGCAGAACGCGGATCACCACGTCCACCGGGGAGGGCGCGGCGCTCACGCTCGTCGCCAGGGCGACGGCGATGAAAGCCATCCAGGCGGCCCCCAGTGTGAGCGTGGCGAACACGTTGGGAACGTAGAAGTTGCTGGGGAACTTGTACATGGTCGCATCTCCTTCGATCGATCTTTCCGCCCATACTGTGACATAGTGGACCTAGAAAGTCCAATTCGAAGTTGGCGACGCTACCATGTCCTGTGGGTTATGGATCCCACCGCCAGCGCGGCCTCATCCCACCCCGTCGACGGCCTCGGAGGTCTCACGGCGCCCCACTCACCTGGATCGGACACTCCCAGCACCGCTTCGCCTCACACCAACCCCAATAGAGGTGGAGCAGCCCCTGCTGCCGGCAGGCGGAGCGGGCGACCCGCGGACGCGGCTGGCCGGTGACCTGCGCCGCCACGTAGCGGGAGAGCTCGTTGTCCCCGCGCTTCGGGTAGAGCCTGAATGCCTCCCAGACCCGACCGGCGAGTTCGGGCTCGTTCCGGTGGGCGGACCAGGCGATGAGGAAGGGCAAGAAGACGTTGACCGCGATCTCGGCCGCGCGCTGGCGCCCGATCAGCTCCCTGGGACGGCGCAGGGGAAGATCGAAGTCGCACCGGCCTGCCCAGTACCCGTGAGGTGCCCCGAGCAGGAGGGGTGCCTCCAGGGCCCTCGGGAGCGACCTCGGATCCGAGGCGCACACCAGGCCGGCCAGCAGCTCCGCCATCCCCTCCCGCGGCCACCTATGCACCAGGCCGGCGAGGGCCGCGATACGGCGGGTGGGGAAGTTGGCCGGACGCACCCGGAAGAACTCCCACTCCAGCGCATCCATCGGCTCCGCCGCCCACACGGGGCCGCAGGCGGCCCACCTCGCCTCCAACTCGCGGGCGTAGCCGTCCCACTGGCCGCTGGAGAAGCCTCGTTGGGAGGGTAGGAGGCCCGCCGTCCCCAGCAGCAGCGCCTCCAGGCCCGGCAGCGATGAGTCCTGCGTCCGGGGCCCCGTCTCCCGGTACCGGTAGGCCAGCAGGCGATCCAGGGGCAGCCGATCGGCAAGCCGGCCGAAGGGCAGCCGGTTCTGGGAGTAGCCCAGAGCCACCGCCACACCCCGGTAGAGCAACTGGTCGGGCGAGGCGCAGGTCAGGTCCGCCTCGAAGCGGGCAGCCTTGGCCGCCAGTCGGTCCCCACCACTTCGATCCAGCAGCGCCGCCAGGTTGCCGTCTTCGGCCGAGCCGGCCCAACAGGGGATCGGCGGGGATGGGTCCGGGGGAGGCGATCCCAGGAGGCTCTCCAGGGGAACCGAGAGGTGGGAGGCGATGGCGACCGCGGGGACGGGCACGCCGTCCTGCCGTGCTGCGGGTGCCGCCGCATCGTCCCACAGCACCGCCTGGAGTATCACGCGGTTGTAGCGGGGATCTCGATGGTGGCCGTGCGCCCACCAGTCGGTCGAGCGGACGTGCACCTCCACCTCTCCGCTCCGCAGTCGGGCCCCCGGCCAGGCTATCAGCGCGCCCGCGAAGTCGGGGCCTCGATCCCACCGCCTGCGGCCGCGATAGACGACCTGGATCTCCTCCCCTCCTGTGGTGGTGAGAGGCAAGGTGAGGGGATGCTGCTCCTCCCAGATGCGGGCGACCAGCCTCTCCGAGACGGCCGGAGTCGCGGTGGTGCCGGGCCGGACTTCCACGGATGCCTCCCGCGGGGCGAACGTGGCAGGCGCGAGCCGTCGCTGCAACGATGTTAGCAGGGATCAGGTTAGAGGAACAAGCTGGAGGATGGCCGGAGGGCTTGCCGATGGGAGGCCGTCCTACAGCGGCGCCTCGTGACCCAGCTCCCGGCAGCGGCGCAGCCAGGGGAGCATCCAGTGGACGCCGAAGACCCCCACGTTATCCGGAGGTGCCTCCTCCATCGCGGCGACGGCATCGGCGAAGGCATCCCGGCTGCCCCGTTCGCCCTCGCCGATCGCCCCTGCGAGCCGAATCTGCACGGCCCGGTGGATGGCCTCCTCCAATCGGTGGGCCAGCAGCGCGGCGGGCAGTGGATCCCTCCACCGGCAGGATGCCGCCGCCCTCTCCAGCAGGCTGCCCGCCTCCCTCAAAAGCAGCGCGCCGCGCTCCATTTCGGTCCGGTGGGTCCACACCTCCTCCTCCGGGGTCGATGGCGGGAATGGGAGGGTGGCCCAGGCGCCGTCCCCTGCGTAGCCGCAGAAGCGCAGGTGGGTCCCGGCGGCTTCGCCCTCGAGCCGGTAGTAGCGGGACAGCAGATCGCCCGCCGTCTCGCCCGCGACGGCCCTGGCGAACTCATCCACCGCCGAGCCGGCCGATGCTGGATCCCAGCTTCCCCGCGCGAAACCGTACAGTTGGACGGGGTAGAGCCACCAAGAGAGAGCCCCGAAGACCAGCGTCGAGACGCCTCGCACTCCGGCACTCCCGTACGCCGCGAGGTCCGAGGCCACCAGCCCCGCGCGGTTGGCAGGTCGCCCTAAGAGGATGGGGTCGCCGTAGTACTCCAATAGAGATAGCGCCTCACCCCCACGGGCGATCGCATCCCGCAGCTCTCGCATGTAGCCTCGGTTGCGGGGGCAGTCTCCGTCGATGGGGTGGAGGTAGCAGCGCTCCCGCGGGGCGAAGAGGAGGCGGGCGCCCAGGGGTGCGTGGGTCGCGGCCCCCAGCGACTCGTGGTAGAGCAGCGCCGAAACCAGCGCCCCGGGCCTCACCTCGGCTAGCCCCTCCGCGGCGGCGGCGATGGCCCGCCACATCTGCTCGCCCGTCGACCTGGAGCGGCAGTCCGGGCAGCCACACCAGGGATCGTCCTTGGCGTCGTACGGCCAGAAGTGGTAGAGGTCGGCGGGGGGAAGCTGCTCGACGTAGCGGCGGGCTCCATCCTTCAGCAAGTCGAGCGCTCGCTGGGTGGCCGTGCAGAAGTTGCCGTCTGGTCGCCTCACCCCGGCCACCAGCCGGCACAGCTCCGGCTCCTCCTCGCGGGCTCCCGCCGGCAGCAGCTTCGGCAGGTTATGCCCTCCCAGCTCAAGGGCGATCCCCCGCCGCTCCAGTTTCGGAAGCAGGGGGGCGAGATCGCCCGGCGGAAGCCGGTTGAAGTGCACGAAGAGGCGGTTCATCCTCATCTTCCCCATCCAGTCCACCACCGACCCCATCTCCGCCAGCCAGGCATCGAAGGACGCGGTGCCCGGCCACCAGGAGAGACAGCCGTCGACGAGGCCCCGCCGCGGGAAGGCAGGCACAGAGGTGAGCTCCAGGGCCGGGGGCGGGCCGTGGTGGGGACGGATCGCCTCCCCGCGCGGGCCCGGCACGATCCAGCGAGCACCCAACGCCTCGAGGAAGGCGTAGGCGGCGTGGAGGACCGCGGATGGGCCGGCTCCCGCCACGGCGTAGCGCCGCCCGTTGCCGTGGACCAGGATGGCGCCCTCAGAAAGGGACGTGATCCTCGGCAGGCCGGCTGCCGGAAGAGCCTGGTCTGGCGGCCCCAGGTAGACGTCCAACTCGGCATGGGGCAGCAGCCGGGGGAGATAGCGGAGCAGCTCCTCGGCGGCGAAGCGCACCGGAGGAGCCTCCCCCAGGAGGTGGACGGCGATGGATCCCGCCCGGAGGCCGGAAGCCTCCGGGTCGGAAAAGGTCGAACCTTCGGCTGTGGTCATTTGCTAAGACTAGGCAGGTATCTCTAGATAGAGTACACGTTTCCCGCTTAGAGAAGCTGACACGAACTAGAGATGCCCGCTCAGGAGAGGCCACGCAATCGCGGCTAAGAGAGTGAGAAGGGGATTATATCACCAAGAAACCCCGAAGGAATCCGCAGATGTCGCAGATGCACGCACATGATTGTCGTCCGGATCTGCAGACGGGGAACAACCGCGGGCGTCAGCGCGCGTCCACGCGTGCGCGGACAGACATCTTCCCCCTGTCAGTATAGCCGGTACCTGCCCTGGATCAGGTCCTCGGTCAGCCGGCCGATGGAGGCGAACTCGTCTTCGATAAGCTCTCTCACCCGGCCCGAGACGCTCTGCAGGGTCGTCCCCGGCTCCAGGATCAGTTGGGCAGAGGCGACCAGCGGCTGGTCGATAGGCCGGCCGATCTGGCTGCAGAGCCAGACGTACACCTCACGAAGCCCCGGCACCTCCCTGTAGATGCGGGCGGCCACCCTGTGGCTCAGCAGGTTGTACACCTTGCCTGGGTGGCTGATGGGGTTCTTGCCGGCCGCCGCCTCGGCCGAGCTGGGTCGGTGCAGGGAGATGATGCCGTTCACCCGGTTGCCCCGACCCACCTGGCCCGAGTCCCCGTCCTCCGCCGAGGTGCCCAGCACGCTCAGGTACATCCCCTCCGGCCCCCGCCCGGGCTCGTCCAAGGTGTTCAGGTAGACGTGAAGCTGCGTGGTGCTGCCGCGGAGGGCGTCTATGTGGGCACGCAGTACATCCGCCGCCTCGGCTTTGCGACGGAAGTAGAGCCCCTCGTCCGGAACGTAGCGATCGACGAAGGACATCGCCACCGTCAGGTGGAGCGTCCTCTCCACCCGAAAGCCCATCACCTTGACGTCCTGGCCGGTCTCGGGGAACTGCTTCTTGAAGTCGGGCGAGTTGAGGAAAGCCTCCGCCTCCAGCACGAGCCGCTCCGTCTCCGTCAACGGCGCGTAACCCACGGCCGCCGAGGTGTCGTTCGCCTTGAGGGGACCTTCGGCGTGGCGGAAGATGCCCGCGAGCTCCTGCGACCCCGGCTGAAGGTCCACCTCGTAGAGGACGTGGCGCTGAGGATCGACGTGAGGAAGATGGGAGCTGATCCACCTGTTGGCCGCATCGATAGCTATCTCGTCCACGGCCACCGGCTGGCCATCCACCTCGAAGGTCGCCCGATCGCCGAAGACGAAGCGCATCGGCTTGAGGATCTGCCCGCCCCCCAACCGGTGCTCGGCCGCGCCCGCGATCAACAGCCCCTTGTCCACGTTGTAGTGGGGGATGAAGCCGAACCGGCGGCGATACTCGTGGGAGAGGGCCTGGGAGACCTCCTCCATGATGCCGTCGCAGATGGTGTCCGGGTGCCCGATGCCCTTCCGCTCCACGATCTCCACGGGCTGCTCCGACACCGGCGGCGCTTCCAGTTGCTCCACCCAAAGGTTATCCACGAAGCCCCCTCCCCCATCGAAGACGAGGCCCCCTGTGGCCTCGACATGTCCCAACCACGCCCCCAGCCCTTCGATCAGCATCAATCCCCATGCCAGGGGAGGCGGTGCTTGACGGCGTCCCCCTATTGGCAGCCATAATGGGCGCCCCGGGAGAGGCGGAGGGTGCAGAGCAGCTACCGAGAGGCCCGGACAAAGAGGAGACGATGCCGACTACGAAAGAGATCCGCGACTTCCTGGCCCTGAAGCGAATCGCCGTGGTAGGGGTTTCACGCGATCCCAAGCAGTTCGCCAACAGCGTCTATCGAGCGCTCAAGCAGAGGGGCTACCAACTCTACCCCGTCAACCCCAACGCCCGAGAGTTGGAGGGCGACAGGTGCTATCCCTCGGCAACCCATCTTCCAGAGCCGGTGGATGGGGCGCTGGTGATGGTGTCGCCCGCGGCGGCCGAGGCGGTGGTGCGAGACTGCCACACGGCAGGGATCCAACGAGTGTGGCTGGGAAACGGAGCGGTATCGCCCGAGGCGGTTCGCTTCTGCCGAGAGCAGGGGATATCGGTGGTGGACGGGGCGTGTCCGATGATGTTCGCCGAGCCGGTGGGCTTCGGCCATCGCTGCCACCGCTTCATCCTGCGCCTCGCTGGGAAGCTGCCCGCTTAAAGGGCAGGAGACGGGGGTGGGGAATCGATCCCCACCCCCGCCCGCGCTCGGTCTACTGGTCCTTGATCCGCTTGTCGATCCACTTCTGGACGGTCGCGAAGCTGTCGTTGTACATCTTGGTGAACTCTGTACGTCCCACGATCACCACGGGCTGGCCCGCTTCCTCGATCTTGGTGATGTGCTCGGCGGTCTTCATCGCCTTCACCAGCGAGTCCTCGAGCTTCTTGAGGATGGGCTCGGGCACCCCCTTTGGGGCCGCGAAACCGCGCGTCGACGAGGAGAGGACCTCCGGATAGCCCAACTCCTTCATGGTGGGCACGTCGGGGAAGAACTTCTGGGTTCGTTCCTTATCCATCACTGCCAGGACCCGGATATTCCCCCCCTTGGCCTGGACGAAGTTATCCCCCACTGTGCAGAAGGTGACGTTCACGTGGCCACCCAGCAACGCCTTTATGGCGTCGGCAGCCCCATCGAAGCGAACCGGGCGCAGATCCATCCCGGTCACCTCGGACGCTTGGAGGTAGCCGACCTCGTCATCGTTGAGGATGCCAACGACACCAGCGGTGATCTGCTTCGGTCGCTTCTTGGCATCGTCCACCAGGTCCTTCAGGGTCTTCCAGGGGCTATTCGCCGCGACAGCGATCTGGGTTGGGTCGACCGCCTGGGTGGCGAGGGGTATCAGATCCCCCTGCTGGAAGACGGCCTTCCGCTCCTGGTCCACCACGATGGCAGGTAGGTGGGGCAGGTTGATCCCTCCGATGGTGTAGCCGTCGGGCTTGGCCTTCGCCAACTCCGTCCAGCCGATCTGGCCTCCGGCGCCACCCCGGTTCACCACCTGGACTGGCTGGCCCAGATCCCTGGACATGATGTCGGCCACGATTCGAGCCCCGACGTCACTGGAACCACCGGCGGTGAAGGCCACCAGGATGGTGATTGGCCTGTTGGGGAAGTCGCCGGCCGCGTCGGCAGCCGCCTTGGTAGGTGCAGCAGCAGGCGCCACGGTGGGCGGCGCCGTTGTGGCGGCAGGCGCCTTGGTGGGGACGGCAGGCGCCGCAGTGGCGGCGGGCGTGGAAGCCGGGGTTGAGGCGGGCGCCGGAGCACCGGGTGCACAGGCTCCGACCAGGAAGGCTAGCGCTAGAATCGACACCAGGGAGAATACGGCCTTTCCGGACATGCGATCCTCCTTTCCGCTATTCGGGCGCACCTTGCTGGTGACATTCCGTACCGCGAAGACCCCTGCTGATACCACCCCCTTTCGGCTGCGCAGATTGGCACTGGGGCTCTGTCGATCCCCGATGCCCCGTCGCCGCTGAAGGGGCTTGGCTGGCCTCGTCGCCTCGGACGTCTCGGCCGGCGCCTACCTGCCGGCCCAACCCAGTAGGTCGTGGAGGTTCACATGGAAAGGATCGTGCGCCGAGCGTGTTCGAACGCCGGCCTCTTCAAAGGAAACGTGATCAGTCAGATCTTCTATGAAGCTGATCTGAACGAGTTTAGCACGAGCCCGTTTGGCTTGTCCACAAAGAAGCTTCCCCTCGCCTTGACGGCCTCCAAAGGGGCAGGTTACGATCCCTTCGGGCTGGGGGTGCAGTTCAGCAGACTCGCAGCATCCCCCTGGTGAGGAAGCTTGATCCCCATCTCGGAAAGCGTCGACGTTCGCCGCCGCGCCTGGGTCACCACGACCCTGGTCGCGATCTGCGTCGCGGTGTTCCTCTACGAACTGCTGCTGCCCAGCCGGGCGCTGGACCGCTTCATCCAACAGTGGGGGGCCAGCTCTCAGTTGATCCTCGCGGCACTAGCGGGGCACCCTCGGGTCCCGAGGGGTGAGCTGCTCACCCTGGTGACCTCCCAGTTCCTCCACGCCGACTGGCTGCACCTGCTCTCCAACATGGTCTTCCTCTGGGTGTTCGGTCGCGCCGTGGAGGATCGCTTCGGCCACCTACCCTACCTGGCCATCTACCTGCTCGGCGGGGCCGGCGCCGGCATCTTCCAATCGTGGATGACCGGCCCGGAGAGCAACGTCGTGATGATCGGCGCCAGCGGCGCCATCGCCACGGTGCTGGGCACCTACTTGGTCTCCTTCCCGACCGCGTGGGTGACGGTGCTGGTGCCCATCTTCGTCTTCTTCTGGGCGTTCGATGTCCCTGCGGTCTTGATGCTCGCCTTCTGGTTCCTGAGCCAGTTCTTCACGGGGCTCACCTCCTTCAGCCAGATCGCCGCGCCCAGCCACATCGCCATCTGGGCCCACGTCGCCGGCTTCGTCCTCGGCATGGGCGTTGGCGTCGTGGTGCCGAGGGAGGCCGGCCGCGCCGGGGGGCGACGGCGACTGGAACGGCGGCCCGACGGCCCGGGTCCCGCCGGCCTGGTCTCCTCGGTCGGCACCCTGATCGGCCTGGCGCTCGGGCTGCGGATCCTGCTGATCCTCTCCCTGGTTCGCCCCGGTAGGAGCCTGATCGGGCAGCTTGCAGACGTGGTGTTCGGATTCACCGATCCGGTGGTGCGGCCCTTCGCGGCGTTCATCCCCCGCCTCACCTTCGCCGGACTCCCCTTCGACCTGCCGGCCCTCGTGGCGATGCTGGTCGTCTACCTCGTCTCCCTCCTTCTGATCGAGACGATCCGAGGCAGGTCGCGCCGGGGCGAGGGCCGGCGGGGCTACCGCTAAGCAGATGTCTCTGGTTCATGTCGACTCCTCTAGCGGTAAACGCGCACTCTATCTAGAGATACCTGCTTAGGGCTCACCCTGTGACTGCACGAAGCCGGTAGAGCTACGGGGGACGCCCAAGCCTTCGGCGCCGCGACCGACGTGGGCTGGCTGCCTTGCCCACTCTGGGGCAATCTCCTCCCCCTTCTCCGTCCATTCTCCGGCACGGATGTTGCCCGCGCCCCCGACCCAATGGTGGCCAACGCTTGAAGTGGCCCGACCCGCGGAGGCAGCCGATGCAAGCTCGAACCCTGTCCGATCTGGTGGCGCAACTGGGAAACCTGGGGAATCGGACCCTCTTCCGCCATAGAACGGAGTACCGGACCTTCAACTGGAGCTACGAGGAGGTAGAAAAGGCCGCGTTCAAAGCGGCGGCCCTCTTCCACGAAGACGGCGTATCTCAGGGCGACAGGGTGATGCTGTGGGGGCCCAACACCCCGCACTGGGCAATCGCATTCCTGGGCTGTCTCCTCGGGGGAATGGTTCCGGTGCCGGTGGATCTCCGCTTCCGCCGGCCCTTCCTGCGACAGGTCCAGCAGGAGACGGAGGCCAGGCTGCTGCTAACCACACACCTCAAGCCCGATCCAGGGCTGGGGATCCCCACCCTCTTCCTGGAGGAGCTGGAGGACCAACTGGAGAGGGCACTGCCCGAGCGGTTCAGGCCACCTCAGGTCGGTGAGGACGATCTGGCAGAGATCCTCTACACGTCCGGCACCACAGCCACCCCGAAAGGGGTGATGCTCACCCACCGCAACCTGCTCTCGGAGCTGGAGGCCTTTCAGCCGGTGGTTCCCCCGGAGCCGGAGTACCGGTTCCTTTCGGTCCTTCCCCTGAGCCACATCTTCGAGCAGATGGGGGGGCTGCTGCTGCCCGTCTCGCGCGGCGGAACGGTGGTCTACATCGGAACCGCCAGGCCCTCGGCCCTGCTCCAGGCCTTGAAGGAGGAACACCCGAACGCGATGATGCTGGTGCCGCGGCTGCTGGAGCTGCTGAGGGACCGCACGGAGCAGGGCTTCAGGGCGTACCCCGGAGGTCGGTGGGTCCTTGGGCTCCTGATGTTGCTGGCGTCCCGCCTCCCCGGTCCCGCCCGCCGGCAGCTCTTCTGGCCCGTCCGGCGCCGTCTGGGAGGCCACCTCAGGTACCTGGTTTCCGGCGGGGCGGCGCTGGACCCCAACCTGGAGCGCTTCTGGGAGAGGATGGGCATGGTGGTGCTGCAGGGCTACGGCCTGACGGAGACCTCCTCGGCCGTGAGCTGCAACCGAGTGGAGGCCCGACGAACCGGCTCGGTGGGCAAGCCTCTCGAGAACCAGGAGGTGAGACTCGCGACGGATGGCGAGATCCTGGTACGCGGGCCGAACGTGACCCCCGGCTACTACCGCAAGCCCAAGCTCACCACCGAGGCGTTCGAAGACGGCTGGTTCAAGACCGGAGACGTGGGGCAGTTCGACCCGGGCGGGTTCCTCTACATCCGAGGGCGGAAGAAGGAGGTGATCGTCACTTCGGCTGGGATCAACGTCTACCCGGACGACGTGGAGGCGGCTCTGGCCCGAGTGCCGAGGGTAAAGGACAGCGCCGCGGTGGAGTGGCATGGAGGTGTTTACGCCGTGCTACTCCTGGAGGAGGGGGCCGATCCCCGCCGAGTGGTTATGGAGGCCAATCGCTACCTGGATCCGAGCCAGAAGATCCAGGGTTACACCGTGTGGCCCGGCCCCGATCTCCCGCGAACGCCCACGATGAAGGTAAACAGGCGCCTTGTGCTGGAGTGGCTGAAGGAGGGGGAGAAGGGGAAGCGGGCCGCGGCCTCCGCGGAGGCCGCGGGAACGCCGCTGAGGCGCGTGGTGGCGGAACTCGCCCACGTCTCCTCTGACAAGGTGGAAGCCGCGGCGCAACTTGGGGCCGACCTGGGGATGGACTCCATCGAGCTGGTGGAGTTGGTCGTGCGGCTGGAGCAGGAGTTGGGGGTTGATCTGCCCGAGGAGCAGGTGACCGCCGAGACGACGGTGGGGGAACTGGAGCGGCTGGTGGAGAGAGGCAGGGGAGAGGTGACACAGACGTCCCTCCCGTGGTGGGCGCTGTCGCGCCCCGTTCGGGCGGTCCGGCAAGCCATCCAGAGGCTGATCCTCTTTCCCGCACTCAGGTTCTTCTGCGAACTGCGGGTGGAGGGGCTGGAGAATCTACGTGGGGTTTCCGGTCCGCACCTGCTGGCGGCCAACCACACCAGCATGCTGGATGCCCCGGTGATCCTGATGGCCCTACCCCCCCAATGGCGGGATCGCACGGCGACCGCCGCCTGGGCGGAGTACTTCGAGGCACCTGGACAACCCTGGCCGACGCGCCTCCTGAGGCGACTGGAGTACTACCTGGCGGAACTGCTGGTGCCCGTTTTCCCGCTGCCCCAGACCCGTCTGTTCCGGCCCAGCCTCCGCTCCGCTGGCAAGCTGGCGGAAGAGGGATGGAACGTGCTGATCTTCCCCGAGGGGGCCAGAACCCATACCGGCGCGGTGGGTAGCTTCAAAGAGGGGGTAGGGGTAGCGGCCTCCTGGTTAAGGCTGCCGGTGATACCGGTGAAGCTGGAGGGGCTCTTCCAGGTCCTGCCGGCGGGCAGGGTCGTGCCCACGCGGGGAAAGGTCACGGTCCGCTTCGGCGCCCCCCTGCGCTTCCCCACGGCTGCCTCCCACCTGGAGATCACCCGGCAGGTAGAGGAGGCGGTGAAGAGGATGTGAGCTCCTCAGGATGCCTGTGACAGGGCACATCCGCAGATAGACACAGATGCATGCAGATACGAGTCCAGGATCTGTCAATCTGCGTCCATCTGCGACATCTGCGGATGCTTCACGGTTTCTAGGCGGCGGTGCTCGCCGTCTCGCACTTCGATCCGCCCTCACCGGACTCCGATTTGGGCTTTGGACGGCTGTCGGTGCAGTACCAGCCACTGCCCTTGAAGACGATACCCGCAGGGAAGAAGACGCGGCGAAGCGTCCCGCCGCAGGTCGGGCACTGGGTTAGAGGGCTCTCGTCGAACCGCTGCCGCCGCTCCAACGAGGCTCCGCAGTCGCTACATCTGTATTCGTAGGTAGGCACGGGTCCCATTCCTCCTTCCGAGGCGCAGCTATTAGCGTGTCTATCGATACCCATTAGTGGCCGAGGTTAGCCCGCACGTGTATGAATCGTGTAGGAGTCCCGTAAAAGCTCTGTTAGGATGTACGTGACAACGGTGAACGAGATCGAAGGTGAATAGGTATGACGGAAAAGATCGACATCGACTACCGGGATGCCTTTCTCCCCACCATCGAGGCGATGGCGCGAGACGGGGTGCTGCTGGTCTCGGTGGACAGCCAGGGGAACTCGAGCGGCATGACGATCAGTTGGGGAACCATCGGCACCATCTGGGGGAGGGAGATCTTCACCGTGCTGGTGCGTCCCTCCCGCAACACCTACCGCCTGCTGGAGGCCAGCGGCGACTTCACCATCAACGTCCTCCCCGCCCAACTCGCATCGGCGCTGGACTTCTGGGGAAAGAACTCCGGCCGCAACGTGAACAAGTGGGCGAGGACGGGCCTCTCCCCTGCCCACTCTCGAAGGGTGCGCTCCCCCATCGTCGAGCAAGGGATCCTCCACTTCGAGTGCCGTATCGTCCACCGCCACGACCTGGTGCCGGCCAACATCGTTCCAGAGTTGATACCCGCCTACTACGCATCGGGGGACCACCATAGGGTATACTACGGTGAGATCCTCGCCTGCTACGGAAGGTGAGGGGTGGATCAGGTGGCGCCACCCCCGGCCAGATGCTTAGAGACCCCAACCGTATCCGTAGGGGCGGACCTGCGTGCCCGCGCGCATGGCCTACCCGCACGGGGACAGGCGGCACATAGGTCCCCCCTGCACAGGTTGCGTTAGGCGCTCTTAGGGCGGTTGCGCGGGGAAAACTAGGGTGTTCACCCTATTCCACCGGCTTTGTGAATACAGGTACAATCTTTACCAGATTAGGTAGTTGGATGGTCGGGTGGCTGCCTGGAGCGACCGGCGGTGACGATGTTGCCGTGCCTC
Organism: Sphingomonadaceae bacterium; assembly: GCA_050261575.1. GTDB lineage: Bacteria > Chloroflexota > UBA6077 > UBA6077 > UBA6077 > JBLNDL01. The sequence continues at coordinate 42,518 of JBLNDL010000015.1, forward strand.
CAGATCCAGCCCCGTTCAACATCCCACGGAGCCGGCCTGAGGTGTGGGTGCGGCTCAAAGGCGGCACGGTTAGTCGCGCAGTGGGCTGTCTGCAGCTCCATGAGGAGGCTAGCCGTGTACCAGTTATCTATCGACAACAGCAAGTGCGAACGGTGCTTCGACTGCGTCACCGCCTGCCCTCGCGGCGTTCTCCAGGAAGGGGCTGATGGCCCCGTCGTGACCCGCGCCGAGGAGTGCATGGGCTGCTGGGTTTGTCTCGTGGTGTGCCGAAACCATGGGCTGAAGGTCGACGGTCTCTCGTACTCCTCCAGGCCCGATTGGGTCGACAGATTGCTCGCTTCTAGACCCGAGTGCACTCCGGTGCTACACTAACCTCCTGACAGCAACTGCCTGACAGCAACTGCTGCTCTCGCGCGGTCGTGACCGCGCGAGAGCTGTGCTCGGGAGGTTCTTCATCGGATCCTGGAGAGACGCCGCCGTAACCCTGGCCAGGAAGCGCGCCACGGACGAATCGCTGGATCTGTGGGGCCAAGGGCCCGGCGAGAGCCCGCGCTTCAACTACCGTTGGGAGCATCTTCAGGCGGTCGTCCGCCTGTGCCACCTCCTCGGACGCCAGTTGGGCGCCGACATGGAGGTGCTGATCGCCGCCGCGTGGCTCCACGACATCGTCAAGAGCCACTCCAAGGAGCAGGGCGAGGTCTCCGACGCCGAGCTGGCAGCCGAGGAGGCTCGCCGCTTCCTCCTGACCACCGACTACCCCCCCTCCAAGACCGATGCCGTGGCACACGCCATCCGAGTCCACGAGGGCCTCTACAAAGACCACCCCATCGAGCCGCTGGAGGCCGCCATCCTGTGGGACGCCGACAAGCTGAGCAAGCTGGGGGCGACCTACCTGGTCCACAGCCTCTGCATCCGCCCAGCCTTCGACCCCATCTTCCAGGGCAAGCCCACCGACACCGACCTGGTGGTCCGCTCCATGGAGGGGTGGCTGGAGATCGGAGAGAGGATAGTGGCCAGCATGAACACGCAGCCGGGCAGGGAAGAGGCGGCCAGACGGCTGGCCCACCTGCAGGAGTTTGTGAAGGAGCTGAAGGACGAGTGGGAAACGAACTGATCCTGGTCCGTAAGCTGAACTACGAGGATCGAGAAACCTGGCGATGGTCCGGCAAGCTGGTGGAGCGCGGCGAAGGCGTCATGGTGATCGACGCCATCTTCAACGCCCCACCGCGGGATCTGGGCTACATGAAGCTGGAGAGCACCGACCTCTTCCACGAGTTCTACTTCTCGGATCGCTGGTTCAACATCTTCCAGGTGTTCGGGGCAGACGGCACCCTGAAGGGCTGGTACTGCAACATCTGCAAACCGGCCCGGTTCCTGGAGAATCAGATCGATTTCGTGGATATGGTGCTGGACGTCTTCGTCTACCCGGACGGCCGATCACTGGTGCTGGACCAAGAGGAGTTCCAGGCGAACAGGCAGGGGGGGCTGTACTCGGCGGAGGACGCCGAGAGGGCCGAGAAGGCCGTCGAGCAGCTACTGGATATGGTCCGCCGGGGCGAGCACCCGTTCAACAGAAGTGATGAGTGAGATTCACTCGTTGCCCATCACTTGGCTACGCCGTCACCTCCTGCCCCTTCTTTCGTAGGTACCAGCGGTACTGCTCCTGGAAGTGGCGGGAGGGATCCTCGTAGTACTCGGGCGTCGAGACCGGTAGCACCAGCTTCTCGCTGCCCCACCCCTTCAACTCGCCGGATTTGAGGCGGCGGGCGAACCGCTGGTACTCCAGGGCGGCGGGCTTGAGGGATCCATCGGCCCGGGTGAGGCCGAAGCTGCGCTCCCGCACGGCCCGATCGAAGGGAGGACTATCCCACAGGGCGGGGTCGTAGTCGCTGAAGCACCAGGGAAAGGCCCCCAGCGAGCCAACCAGGTACAGCTTCTCCAGCACCTCCCGGTAGTACTGCCCCGCTTCCTCCTCGCTGGCCAGGTACTGCCGCTTCATCTCCCCCAGAAACTCGTCCTCGATGTATGTTCCGCTCTGCCCGGGTGGTGCGGTGCAGAGACCGAACTCCTGGAACAGGGTCGGCTTTGCGCCCAGCGACTCCGTCAACTGGTTCAGAAAGGGAACGAAGTCGCTGTCCAGCGGGCCCCGCGCCACATCGGAGTAGAGGGGATAGCCGTGCATGGAGAGGTAGTCGTTGGACTCCGCCAGGTCGCCCACACTCAGCCCGTTGTAGCGGGAGAGGGATGGGGTGTGGGCCCCGTAGGTGACCGAGTGGCTGGGATCCAGCTTGCGGACCTCCTCTGCGAGGAGGTAGCTCCAGAGCCACCCCCCATGGTAGCTCTCGGGGTTGCGCACCTCGTCCAGCTCGTTGGCCAGATCCCAGCCGAAGAGCGCCGGATGGGTGGCCAGGGCGGGAACGATCACCCGAAGCTGGAACAGCTCCGCCCTGAGCATGAAGGGTTCCTCGAAGAGGTCGCGCGGTTCCCTGTCGGAGTAGTGGCCTCGAACCATCGTCAGGGCCGGAGTCGACCGCGGCCGATCCGTCATCGCCCAGGGCGGGAGCCAGAAGATGCCGCTCATGTTGCCGGTGAAGAACGTCGGCATAACCCCCAGCCCCGCCTCGTGCGCCGCATCCATCGTCCGAATGAGGTCGTCCAGCCGTCGAGAGTCGAGCGACCAAGGCTCCGGCTGGAAGTCCTCCCACATGAGGAAGATGCGCACGACCTGCGATCCCAGCGCGGCGATCTCGGCGAACTCGGAGCGGACCTCGCCGGCATCGAACTGCTTCCACCAGTACATCGCCTTCTTCCTGGGCCAGTAGTTGATCCCCAGGACGAAAGGTCGAGGGGCTGAGGCAACCAACCGGATCTGGGAAGTCTCCTCAATCTCCACGGGGGGCTCCTCTCTGGATCGAAAGGGCTGTGCGCCTCTTCTACCGGGGCAGGTTCCGTGCCGAGGGGTAATCCCTCACTCCCTACTCCTCTTCGGACAGGAACGCAGCGTACTGGGCCGGTCCCACGAAGCTCACGGAGAGCCCCGCCTCTCGCGCGGCATCCCGAGACTCGAGGGCAGAGGCAGCCCCGTGGCGAGACCTGGCCACATGGCAAGCTTCTTCCAGTTGCAGGAAAACGGCTTGAGACCTTCCGGGCAGGTCGGAATCGGCGGGGCCACCGAACCAAGCGGCTCCTCCCTACGGGATCAACGACGGCGGGCAGCCCGCCGGACGGCGCTTGCCCCACGACCGCGCTCGCTCCCAGCCTCGGCGTCCAAGGCCGCCTTACGTTGATGGAAGGTGTCGCGGTCGATCATCATATCGTAGTAGAGCACCTCCACGCCCAGCAGACTGCGCCGGAAGAACTGGATTACGTCGCGGTACTTGGGGTCGCTGAAGACGGGAGGGAAGACTGAGCTGGGGTGCTCGGTCCAATGCTGGCCCACGTAGCTGAAACCGCACTTCTCGTAGCTGCGCATCGCCCGCTGGTTGAAGGCCGCCACGTCCAGCCACATCTCGCGGAAACCCATGGAATCGAAGTAATAGTCGAGAAACGCCATCAGGGCATCGGTTCCGTAGCCCATCCCCATCCTGGTGGGATTCAGGGCGATTCCCAGCACGCTGGTTCCAGCTTCGCTGTTGATGTTCCGAAGGGTGATCCACCCGATCATGTCGCCGCTGTAGTCGTCGATGGCGAACATCCGGTAGTTGCCGTTGACGCTGCGATCCAGAAACCAGAGGTCGCGCTCGCGGGGCGACATGGGGCGAGGATCGTTGTGGCTGTAGAGGGGATCGGTGTGCCTCGGCCACTGCTGGCGCCGGTCCACGTCTTTCCTCTCGAACCATCGGACCACCGTCTTGCTTCCCCTGGCTACGATACCCTCAGCCATGGCCCACATCCTTTGCTGGGCACGCGCCCCGTGCGACCTTGACTTGCAGTCTAAAGCCGCCTCCTGCCACTGTAAAGGGGCGCGCCGCGAAATCTGGCGCTCCACCCGAGCGGGGACGCCACACATACACACTGCAGGGAGGCGCCGCCCGACTGTCGCCTGCGATGCGGTCCCGCAAAGGCTGTGCCGAGTGAGAGGAAAACGGGTGGGGCAGCCGAGAGTGGAATCCAGCTTGCCCAGAAGGGTACCCGGGAAGTTGCACGGCCAGGTTGAGTGGTCTATCTTTTAGCGGGGTTTCCAGCTTTCCAGGGGGGCGCACGACCGTGCATCCCCGCTCTCGACAAGGAGGTGGGCGCCATGAAGCGCATCGCAGTGTTGACCAGCGGCGGGGACGCCCCCGGCATGAACGCCGCCATCAGGGCCGTAACCAGGACGGGGCTCGACTCGGGAATGGAGGTGCTGGGAGTCCGGCGCGGTTTCGCGGGACTGGTAGACGGGGATATGGTGCCCCTCTCCGCTCGCGACGTGGGGGGCATCATCCAGCGGGGGGGCACGGTCCTAGGCAGCGCCCGCAGCCCCCGGTTCCGGACCGAGGAGGGACGAAGGCAGGCCCTCGTGCATCTGGCCGAGCGCGGGGTGGAGGGGCTGGTGGTCATCGGCGGCAACGGCTCGCAAGCCGGAGCCTACGCCCTACTCCAGATGGGGTTTCCGGTGGTGGGGGTGGCCTCCACCATCGACAACGACCTGGTGGGCTCCGACATCACCATCGGGGTGGACACCGCCCTGAACGTGGCGCTGGAGGCCATCGACCGGCTGAAGAACACCGCCTCCTCCCACAACCGGGCCTTCGTGGTGGAGGTGATGGGTCGGGACTACGGCTACCTGGCGCTGATGGCCGGCATCGCGGGCGGCGCGGAGGCGGTGATCATTCCTGAGGTGCCGACGACTCCCGACGCAGTGGCGGCGGAGCTTCGAGCCGCCTACGCTCGCGGCAAGCCCCACGCCATCGTCGTCGTTGCCGAGGGGGCGAGTTGCAGCGCCGAGGTGCTGATGGAGCACTTCAAGAGCCACCGCGACCAGCTCGGCTTCGAGCTGCGGGCCACCATCCTCGGACACGTGCAGCGGGGTGGAAACCCACTGGCGTTCGATCGGCTGCTGGCATCGCGGCTGGGCACCCGCGCCGCGGAGTTGCTCTCCAGGAACGAGAGCGGCAGGCTGGTGGGGCTGATCGGCGGGGAGGTGACCACCACCCCACTGGAGGAGATAGCCGGACGAACCAAGCCCATCGACATGGAGATGTACCGAATGGCCAACGTCCTGGCACGGTAACGAGCGATGAGCGATGCGCAATCCCCTCTCCCTCTGGGCGGGGGTCAGGGTGCGGGCGCGACCCCCCCAAAGGAGGAGGCACGGCTCCTCGACGCGGGCGCGCGAGGGGAGACGGCGCAGGCCGAAAAGGGGCAGTCGGCCCGCCTGGTTCTCCTCGCCTGCTGTGCCACCCACCTGGTGACCGATGGGCTGAACTCGGCCATCTACCCCCTCCTGCCGTTGATCGCCCTGGATCTCCAGCTCAGCTACACCGCCGTCGGCTCCCTGCGAACCGCGCTGATCGCCAGCACCAGCACCCTCCAGATCCCGGTGGGCTACCTGGCGGACTGGATACCGGAGGTCACGCTGCTGGGGGCTGGCATGCTGTGGATGTCCGTGGGCTTCGCCGCCATGGCGCTGGCCACCGGGTTCTGGCATCTGCTGCTGATCGTCGTCGGCGCCGGAATAGGGGGCAACGTCCAGCACCCCATCGCCACCGCCATAGTCTCCAAGGTGTACGAGGGAAAGGGGCGGGGGACTGCCGTCAGCAGCCTCAACTTCGCCGGAGATGTGGGGAAGGCGATCCTGCCAACGGTGGCCGGCCTCATCGCCATCGCATACGGCTGGCGAGGAGCGATGCTGGCGCTGGGGGTGCTCGGCACGGCCGCCTCTCTTGCCTACTTCCTGGTCGTGCGCAGGGCGAGTGCCGGAGCGGAACGACAGAAGAGCTCCCGAAACGGGGCGAAGGGCTGGGGGATCCAGAAACGCTGGGCCTTCTCCCTGCTCACCACTATGGGGATCATCGACAACAGCACCCGGGTGGGAGTGCTCACCTTTCTCCCCTTCCTGATGACCGACAAGGGTCTGGATGCGGCGGGGGTTAGCTTCCTCCTGACCCTCCTGTTCGCCAGCGGCGCCGCCGGCAAACTGGGATGTGGCTTCCTCGCCGATCGCTTCGGCAACGTGGGCGTGATCGTCATCACGGAGGCGATCACCGCCCTCGCCATCGTGACGGCGATCCCCGTCGGCCCGTTGATGCTGATCCCCGTGGTCTTCGCCCTCGGCTTCGTGGGCAACGGCACCTCCTCGGCCCTCTACTCGGCAGTGGCCGAGATGGTGCACGTGGAGAGGCGAGCTCGCGGCTACGGTCTCTTCTACACCCTGACCCTCGGGGTGGGCGTCCTCGCCCCCCTATTCTACGGGGCGCTGTCCGACGCCGCGGGCATCCCCGTTGCCTTCGTCGCAATGGCCCTCCTCACCCTGGCAACATTGCCGATGGCCGTGGCGATGGGCCGGCAACGCTGATCTTGTTGCCTACCCCACTCCACGGGAATACAATCTGCTCACGGAGAAACCTGGGAGTTGCGGTGAGGCCCGCATGGTTCTTGCCTCACCTGCATTGGAGGATCGGAGATGATCATCGGGGTGCCCAGGGAGATCAAGGACAACGAGTACCGTGTAGCCGCTACCCCAGGTGGGGTGGAGCTGCTGACCGGCACGGGGCACAAGGTGCTGGTGGAGGCCGGTGCCGGCGTGGGCAGCGGCTTCACCGACGAGGAGTACGTGCGCGCCGGGGCGGTCCTCGTGGAGCACGAGGACGCGTTCCGCGAGGCAGATCTTGTGCTGAAGGTCAAGGAGCCGCTCCCCTCCGAGTACGGCCTGCTGCGGGAGGGCTTGGTCCTGTTCACCTACCTTCACCTTGCCGCGGAGCCGGCGCTCACGAAGGCGATGGTGGAGCGCCAGGTCACCGGCATCGCCTACGAGACGGTGGAGATGCCCGACCGGACACTCCCTCTCCTGATCCCCATGAGCGAGGTGGCCGGCCGCATGTCGATCCAGGTGGCCGCCCACTACCTGGAGGAGCCCCACGGCGGGCGCGGCAAGCTGCTGGGCGGGGTTCCGGGGGTCCGTCCCTCCGACGTCGTGATCGTCGGCGCGGGCACCGTGGGCACCAACGCGGCCAAGATCGCCCTGGGCATGGGGGCACACGTCACCCTGATCGACAGGGACCTTTTCCGGCTGCGCTACCTGGACGAGGTGCTCCACGGCAACCTGACGACCCTCAGCTCCAACCCCAGAAACATCGCCGACGCCGTGTCCACCTCCGACGTCGTGATCGGCTCCGTCCTGATCCCCGGGGCGAAGGCACCAAAGCTTGTGACCAAGGAGATGGTCGCAAGCATGAAGCCGGGCAGCGTGGTGATCGACGTGGCGGTGGACCAGGGTGGCTGCATCGAGACCTCCCGAGTCACCAGCCACACCAACCCCACCTACCAGGTGAACGGGGTGGTCCACTACGCCGTGCCCAACATGCCCGGCGCCGTCCCCAGAACCTCCACCTACGCCCTCTCCAACGCCACCCTGCCCTACGTGGTGCGGCTGGCGAAGCTGGGCTTCAAGGAGGCGGTGCGCCAGATGCCCGAGCTGGCCAAGGGGGTCAACACATATCGGGGCAAGATCACCCACCAGGCCGTCGCCGACGCCTTCGGCTACGAGTACGTGCCGTTCGCGAAGCTGTTGTAGTCGGACGAAGTGGGGCGGGGGCTTGTCCCCCGCCGCCTCCGGGCAATGCATGGCGGCGGCGGGGGATACGTGACGCGAGCGAGCACAGCCCCGCGGTTACGCCTGTCCTGCCTCAGGAACGACGGCCATAAGCAGGTATCCCCAGTTCATGTCGACCTCTCTGGCGTGAGACGCGTTCTCTACCAGAGATACCTGCCTAGCCTACCTTCGGCAGGTCCGCCAGGGCCTCCCGGACCTTGGCCTCGGGATACTCGTAGTCCACCAGTTTGCCGGCGAAGTATGCGTCGTAGGCGGCCATGTCGAAGTTGCCGTGGCCGCTCAGGTTGAAGAGTATCGTCTTGGCCTCCCCCGACTCCTTGCACTGAAGCGCCACGTCGATGGCGGCCTTGACGGCGTGGGCCGACTCCGGCGCCACCACGATCCCCTCCAGCCGCGCGAACTGCACGGCGGCCGCGAAGACCGCGGTCTGCGGTAGCGCCACGGCGTCTATCAGCCCCTGATCCAAGGCGGCACTCACAAGTGGGGCCATCCCGTGGTAGCGAAGGCCACCAGCGTGGATCCCCTCGGGCACGAAGGCGTGGCCGAGGGTGTACATCTTGGCCACGGGAGCTATCTTGGCCGTATCGCCGAAGTCGTAGGCGTAGACCCCCTTGGTAAGGCTTGGGCATGCCGCTGGCTCGACAGCAATGAACTGCACCTTCCTTCCGGCCAGCTTGTCCGGCATGAAGGGGAAGGCGATGCCGCCGAAGTTGCTGCCGCCCCCGACGCACCCGATCACCACGTCCGGGTAGGCGTCCACCTTCTCGAGCTGCTTCTTGGCCTCCTGACCGATCACCGTCTGGTGCAGCAGGACGTGGTTCAGGACGCTGCCCAGGGAGTAGTGGGTGTCCTCTCGCATCACGGCATCCTCCACCGCCTCGCTGATGGCGATCCCGAGGCTGCCGGTCGACTCCGGATCCAGCTCCAAGATCGCACGACCGGCTGCGGTATCTCGGCTGGGGCTGGGCACCACGGTGGCACCGAAGGTCTCGATGAGGGACCGGCGGTAGGGCTTCTGGTAGAAGCTCACCTTCACCATGTAGACCTTGCACTCCAGCCCGAAGAAGGAACAGGCCATCGCCAGGGCACTACCCCACTGGCCTGCCCCCGTCTCGGTGGAGAGCCGCTTGATCCCCTCCAGCTTGTTGTAATACGCCTGGGGCACCGAGGTGTTCAGCTTGTGGCTGCCGGCGGGGCTCGCACCCTCGTACTTGAAGTAGATCCTGGCGGGGGTGTCCAGCGCCCTCTCCAGATTCCGCGCACGGAACAGGGGAGATGGCCTCCAGAGGCGGTAGACCTCCTGCACCTCCTCGGGTATCTCGACGTATCGCTCCAGCGAAACCTCCTGCTGGATCAAGGCCATCGGGAAGAGCGGCGCCAGATCCTGGGGCCCCAAGGGCTTTCCCGTGGCAGGGTGGAGTGGCGGGTCCAGCGGCTTCGGCAGGTCGGCCGCCAGGTTGTACCAAGAAGTGGGCATCTCGCTCTCTTCCAGAAGGATCTTGGTGGCTCGTTGTGCTGCGTTCATCTCTATCTCCAATCCGGTTCTGGGTTCTCAGTCCTGTGTCCCGGGTGCTGTGTCCTGACTGCTGACAGGTGATGGCTGCCGGCCGTCAGCCGGCACCTGCTTCGGGGCGACGGGCGGTCGCCCCCAGCGCCACGAGCCGGGCGACGCTGGCAACGACACCCGCCTAGGCTCGCCGTCACGGCTCCCCGCTGAAGTCGCCATCGTCACCCTGGCCATCCTTCCCCACTTCCATATTCCCGATTTGGCCCAAACAAGAAGCCTCTCGTCCCTAGGGACGAGAGGCTCAGCCTTCGTGGTGCCACCCTGGTTGCCGGAAGACCGCTCCAACGAGAGGGAATCCCAGCATCTCTTCACGAGTACGGGAAACCGTAGGGTTTCCGATACCCGGCGCCCTGATAACGGGGGCCAATCCGGCGCGACCTACTCGGGGAGCACCCTTTGGGCCTGCGACTCCCGGGTCCATTCGTCGACGCGCCCGGTGCCGGCTCTCACCTACCCCGGCTCTCTGACCCTAAACGCAGCCGCTTACTAGTCCCGTTCACCGTCTTTAGCGTGGTGGATTTCCCCCAGTATACAGATCTCCACCGGGGAAATCAAGCAAACAGCTACTGCCCCGCCTTCTCCCGCGCCAGCCCCTGGGGGCTGTGGTGCGTCTCGCCTCCGGTCACGGAGCTCTGGTCCGCGGTGCGCACGTGGATCCGCTTCGGGATCACCGCTTCTGCCTTTCTCAGGTTGACCGTGAGCACGCCGTTATCCAGCGTGGCGATGATGTGATCGGCATCCACCGGGAATGGCAGCTCGATGGTGCGACCGTAGGGGCCGTAGTCCCACTCCTTCACCAGGTAGTCCCGGTCCTCCTGGCCAGGGGTGCGCCGTCCCCGCAGGGTCAGGATGTTGCCGGCGACGGTCAGCTCGACGTCGTTCGCCTGCAGCCCCGGCATCGGGGCGATCACCATCAGCCCCTCCGGCAACTCGAACATGTTCACCGGCACCCACTGCTCCTCGCCCAGGCCGCCCAACCGGCCAGGAAAGAGCGAGCGACCGAATAACCCCTCTCCAAACAGTCGCTCGATGGCATCGCGCACCGTCAGCATCCGCAGGGGATCCGCCCGTCTCATGCTCATCCTGTTGGTTCCTCCCTCGTATGCGGGTTACGTAAGGGGAGAGACAGCAAGCATTATCCGGGCCATCTGCGCATCGGGGCTGTTGCACCGGAGGCATAGGTATTGCCGGGAAAGGGGTCAGCCAAGGAAAGGAGCAACCGGCAGTGGCCTTTAAGACTTGCCCTACCGGCTGGAAGCCGGCGGCGAGGATGGTGAAGCACTTCGTCGTTGGCGCGCACCGGCTCGCCATCACCAGCGAGTCGCTGGCCGAGCTGTTGGGGCTCAGCGATGCCGAGTGCCAAGCCGCCCTCGAGGCACTCGCCGCCAGGGGCGCGCTGAAGAAGGTCGAGCGGGATTCCGACTCCCCGCTATACTGCAAGGGCTGAGCGCACCAGCCGAAACGCCTCTTCCAGGGCCGCGCCGACCTTCTCCCCGTCCGGGATGCCCCCCTGGGCAAGGTTCGGCCGCCCGCCCCCCCGCCCACCGAAGGGGCCGCACGCCTGGCGCAGGAGCACACCTGCGTCCAGCGAAAGCTCCTCCGACCGGGCGAAGACCAGGTGAGGCTTCTCCCCGGCCGTGGCCAGCAGCGCTACCCGCCCTGCGTCCACGGTGATGCGGCCGGCGAGATGCTTCAACTCCTCCGGGCTGCTGCCGGGCAGGATAGCCAACACCACCGAGGCCGCGCCCACCGGCCTGGCCTCCCGCAGCAGCTCCTCCGCCCGGTAGTCCAGCAAGCGGTCCCTCAGCAGCCCCGCCTGGTGCCGGACCTCCCCGTTCTCCCGCACCAGCCGCTCCACGGCATCCCGCACCTCCCGGTCCCGCACGCTGAGAGCGGCCGCGAGGCCGACAACGGTCCGGTTCTTCGCCTGGTAGTCCCGTAACGCCCGACCGCCGCAGAGGAGCTCCACCCGGGTGTTGCCGCCGCGCCGTTCCCATTTGACCACCTTCACCAGCCCCACCTCCGCAGTGGAGCGGCAATGGGTGCCGCCGCAGGGAATGGCTTCGAAGTCCGGTATCTCCACTATCCGAACCTGCTCGGTCCGATCGGTTCCCTTTCGCAGGTCGAAGCGGGCCAGATCGGAAGGGTCCACTATGTGCACCAGAATGGGGCGGTTCTCGAAGACCACCTGGTTCGCCAGCAGCTCGACCGACTCCACCTGCTCCCAGGACGGAGAAGGGGCCGCCAGATCGATGGTGGATGTCTCCGGCCCCACGTGGAAGGAGACGGTCCGGGCAGCGAGCAGCCGCTCGAACGCCTGGGAGAGGAGGTGCTGGCCGGAGTGCTGCTGCATGTGATCGAACCGCCGCGCCCAATCCAGCCGGCCCACCACCTCCCCGCCGTGCAGTTCCCCCTCGATCCTGTGTACCACCTTCCCCTCGCGCTCCACCACGTCGACGACTCGCGCGCCGGCCAGCTCGCCCAGGTCGGCGGGCTGCCCGCCCCCCTCCGGATAGAAGGCGGTGCGATCCAGGATCACCTCCTGGTGGCCCTCGACCGATCGGGTCTCCAGGACCCGCGCAGTGAACTCCGTGAGGTAGCTGTCGAGGTAGTAGAGACGATCGGCGGACATAGGCACCTCGGTGACAGGTGATGAGTAATGGGTGATGAGTGAACCGTTTATCCGTCACTCGTTGCTGGTCTTGGCTCGGCGGCGCGGCCGTCGCGTCGTTGGAGGCGCCGGTGCCAGGCCAGCAAGCTGACTATCTCCATGATTACGTTGGCCGCTAGCATACTGGTGATCTCCGACTGATCGTAGACGGGAGCCACCTCCACCAGATCGGCGGCCACCAAGGGCAGGGTCTTCAGCCCCCGAACGAGGGCGAGCACCTCCCGGCTGCTGGGTCCACCCACCTCGGGGGTTCCGGTGCCGGGAGCGAAGGCTGGGTCGACGAAGTCGATATCGAAGGTCAGGTAGACCTTCTCACCGACGAGGTCCAGCACCTGGGCTGCCACGTCTTGGCACCCTCGCTGGAACAGCTCCTCGCTCGTCACGATTGTAAGCCCCAACCCCCGTGTACGGTCAAGATCGTCCGGGAAGGGCTGGGTGCCCCTGATGCCGATCTGGATCGACCTGTGTGGATCGATCAACCCTTCCTCGATGGCCCTCTTGATGGCCGTGGAGTGGCTGTACTCCTTGCCGAACACCTTCTCCCAGGTGTCGACGTGGGAGTCGAACTGCACCAGCGAGACCGGGCCGTGCTTCCTGGCACAGGCCCGCAGGAGTGGGAGGATCACCGAGTGGTCGCCCCCCAGAGCCATGGGGAAGACGTCCTGGAGGTAGAACAGCTCCACATCCCTCTCCACCAGGGCGTAGGTATCGCCGATGTCGCTGGGAACCACCTCCAGATCGCCGTAGTCGATCACGGAGAGATCGTCGAAGGGCCGGACATCCTGGGCATAGTTGTATGTCCGCAGCAGCCGCGACGCCTCGCGTATACCCTGAGGGCCGAAGCGAGCGCCCGGGCGGAAGCTGGTGCCGCCATCGAAGGGCACGCCGAAGATGGCCACGTCGACCCCCTCCAGCGACTGGGTGTGGGGCAGCCGCGCGAAGGTGGGAAACCCGGCGAAGCGGGGAACGGTGTGGCCGTGGGGCCTCTTGCGAGACTCTTGCTCGAAGCCAACGTCAGCCATGAGACGCTACCTTTCCAGCACGACACCGAGGGTGAAGGGGCCAGTCCCGAGGCCGGCCACGATTAGCTTAACCAGTTAGATGCAGTTTGAGTGCCGCACTATGAGGGTCGGGGGATGGTTCGGTGAGCGGGCAACGGTAGAGGCAGCGAGGATAGGGGTGGTCTCAGGGCGCCAGTCTATCGGGAACGGCAGCTAGTCAGGCACAATTGCGCTCGCCGCCTTCTCGGTCATCGGCCTTGGCGGAGTCCTCAGCCCCACCGCCCATCAACTCCGCAGCCATCTGCGCCCCCAGAAGGAGCTCCAACAGGAAGCGCAGGCTGTCGACGAGACCCTGAAGGGCTAGCGTTGCCTCACGGGAGCAGCCCTGGCCGCCGGTCCCAGGGTGGTTGGCGTAGAGACGGGAAAGGTCGAGCCTGCGGCCCCTCAGCTCAACCTCTGCCAAGAGTGGCCACCGAGCGCGAGCGTCCTCCAGGGACCGCGAAAGGATAGCCTGGGCCCCCGAGCCGCCCAGCAACTCTTCCAGGCTCCCTGCCATGGCGGAGAACCAGCTTTCGGCCAATCGGGCATCCGCGGTTCCGAAGGGGAGGTTCGACATGGCAGATCCTCCTTGCGCTGGGTGTGATCCGACACCTATCCCGCCTGAGAGGATGCCTCAATGATGAAGCTGTTGCACGATGCGCGCAATACCCGTTTCTCGCCCTTTGGGAGACAGTGCCAGTACACACGTGCATAGCTCACCAACTGCTCGCGCGCCCTCCGGTACTGCGTATCCCTCACGCAATGGGAACGAGGTAGAGCCTCGAAATCGTGCTTCCCGACCATGCCGCGTATCCCTCACGCAATGGGAACGAGGGGGTGCAGAAAGGCCGGGTGCCCCCTGCCCGGAGCGTCATCACGGCATAGCGTCGAAGACCACCTCGGAATCCCGCGCAGCGGCCCGAATATTGCATCTTTCTTCTTCCAGTCGCTGATGGCTATATACCACATCATTGAAGGAGAGCATATCGTTGAGCAGGATTAGCCTTACTTTCGCAAATGCCTCCTGCGCACACTGCGCTCGGGTGGTGACCCGATCCCTCCAGAAGATGGACGGCGTTCTATCGGTGGAAGTGGATCGCGTTGGCCAACGGGTGCTGGTTGGATACGACTCCACGCGCGTCTCCCTGGATACCATCCGCTCCCGCATGGAGGGGGCCGGATACCCCACCCGACTCCTCGGCTGAGGAGCGGTTCCCCTGCCCTGGCAGTCCCCACTGCCAGGGCCCAGCACGCCCCACCTTTCTTGTCCTCTCGCTGAGCACCAGACCGCAGTGGCACGGTACCGAGGGAAGCAATGGCCACCCCAGAAACGAAAGCGCGCCGGAGGCACCGTCACGGTGGTCCGACGCGCCGCAAGGAGGGGACCCCGATCTAACTCAGATTCGAGCAGGGGGACCAGGACCGAGTGTCAGCCGTCCGGCAGCAGATACCCGCCGCCACGCACGATGGGGCGGCGTCACGCCCACCCGGTGGGGTCGACCCAGTGGCCGTGGACGGGAGGGAACGCCTACCTTCTGCGCCGGACCGGGACAGGCACCGGCACAGGGATCCCCGTCGGCCCTTCGTTCTCATCGGCTCTCAGCTCCACCGCCATCCAGAAAGCGAGACTCGACGACCCCATGAGCGCGAGGGCCACCAGCACCGCATGGATCACCTCGACAGTCGAGGGGAAAACGGCCGCCCCGATCGCGACGGCGAAGGCCATCACCGCCATCCAGAGAGAGGCTATCAGCATCGCTTCGACGCCTCTCTCGCGCAACTGTTCACTCACCCTGGTCCTCCAAAGCTCCAAGAAGTCCCCCTGTGATCGAGGCCACTATTGCATACTTGCCGCATTGGAATCCAATGCCGGCTTTTTCTAGTTACCATCAACTCCGGGTTATCCATCGGCCGGCTTCGGCTCCTTCTCGCACAACTCCCCCACTACAGGAGTGAGCGGCGGCTCTAGATGGTGCATTGGCAGGATCGGGGCCACACTCGGTAGGCAGGAGTAGGACAACCGGCGAACCGCTGGAATCTGGTCGAACGAGAGTCTACAATCGCTGTGTGGACAAAGAAGCATTAGGCCGAAGTCTCATGGGCGGAAGCTCCACGGAGCGCACGGGCCGGGTCTTGATCCTCGCCTCCTTCCTCTCGGCGGCGGGTTTCACCTCGGTCTTCTCCCTTCTGCCCCTCTACATGCGAGATCTGGCCGAGCCCGGTCCCTCCGCCGCCTTCTGGGCTGGCATCGCCATGGCAGCCACCCCTCTCGGCGGCGCCCTGGCCGCGCCGGTCTGGGGGAGACTGGCCGACCGCTTCGGCTATCGCCCCATGCTGCTACGAGCCCTGGTCAGCACCTCCCTGATCACCATCCTGATGGCGCTGCCCAACGCCCCATGGCAACTGGTGGCGCTGCGGGCCCTGGCCGGGGCGCTGGGCTCCTTTCAGCCCATGGCGATGGGAGCGCTGACCTCCTGGAGCAAGCCGGAGGATCTTTCCCAGGCGATCAGCCGGCTTCAGATGGC
Organism: Sphingomonadaceae bacterium; assembly: GCA_050261575.1. GTDB lineage: Bacteria > Chloroflexota > UBA6077 > UBA6077 > UBA6077 > JBLNDL01. The sequence goes on from JBLNDL010000015.1 coordinate 58,074, forward strand.
CCAGGTCGGAGGTGCGATCCTCGGCCCGCTCATCGGGGGCGTCGTCGCCGCACTCGCCGCTATCCGGCTCGTGCCGGTGGCAGGTGGGCTGTCGATCGCACTGGGGGTGATCCTGGTCGCCCAATGGTTCCACGAGCCGAAGATCCGGCGGGCTCAACTCAGGGGGGCCGGTGTGCCGCTGCGCCCGTGGGTCCTGTGGCTTCCCATGGCGACCCTGGTGGCGGTGCAGTTCACCGACGCTTCCTTCAACCCCATCTTGCCACTCCTGCTCGCCCAGGGCGGGGGCGACGTCGCCACGGTCGCCGCGCTGACGGGGCTGGCCGCCTCCTTCAACGCCACGGCGGCCGCGGTCGCCTCGGGGGTGGCCGGACGGGGCTTCCAGCAAGGGGTGAAGTCACGCACCATGGTGCTGGTGGCACTTCTACTGGGTTGCCTGGCCGTGGCCGCCGTGGCGGCTCCCGCACCCTGGGGAGTGGTGGGGATACGGATCATCTGCGGCGGTATAGCCGCCGCACTGTCCGTCGCCGCCTTCTGCGCTGGAGGACTTCGGGTGCTCCCCGGCCAGCGCGGCTCGGCCTACGGCTGGCTCTCCAGCTCCAGCCAGATTGGCTACGCCTCCAGCCCCATGGTAACCGGCGCCCTGGCCGCCATCGACCTCAGGGCGGTGCTGGTGGTGGACGCCCTGCTCTGCCTGGTGGTGGCGGCGGGGTGGGGAGCGGTTCGGCCGGCCACCGCCCCGACAGGGGCCGACCGGGCGGCGGAGGCAGAGGAAGGGGCGTGAGCCCTGGAGAGCGAGCCTCGGCCTCCATCGGCGTACACGAAGGCGCAGACAGAGATGACGGAGAAGGAGGAGAACGATGTCCGCCAGTTCAACCCTTTTGACGGAGGAGATCAGGGAGCTGTCGATGCGGGAGGGCGGCTACCTGTTCGGAGTGGCCGACGTCGACCGCTTCGAAGGGGCGCCGCGGGGACACCACCCAGCTGAGATCGTGAGGGGCGCCAAGACGGTGATCGCCATCGGGATCCCGCTGGTGGAGCAGGTGTGCGACTGGGAGGAGATGTACCAGGACTCGGAAATCCTGGGCCCGGAGATCCGCAAGACGCTGCTCCAGGACTACCTCTACTCCGAGGTCAACTACAACTTCATCAACGACCGTCTGAACCAGATCGCGCTCCGCCTGACCCTCCGCCTTCAGGCCCGGGGCTACCGATCGACCTACTTCCCCGCGACCTTCGGGCCCGGCTACAGGCAGTACCACGATATGATACCCGGCTGGATGGGGCTCTTCTCCCAGCGACACGCGGCGGTGCGGGCGGGATTGGGGGAGTTTGGGCTGAACAACGTGGTGGTAACCCCCGAGTACGGGCCCAGAGTGAGGTTCAACACGGTGATCACCCAGGCGCCCCTGACGGTATCGCCCCTGCTGCGCGAAAAGGCTTGCCTGGGTAGCGGCTGCTCCCTCTGTCTGGAGCAATGCGGCGGCCAGGCGTTGCGGTTGCTGCCGTCCTTCGACGACCGGGAGGTGTGGCTCAACCCGGTGTCCCGAACCGACATGTCCCGCTGCCGCGAGGCGAGGAAGGAGGCGTTCTGCTACGGTCGCTGCCTCCGGGTCTGTCCGGTGGGCCGCCACACGACGAGCCGGTAGCCGTCGGCCTTCAGCCTGGGGCGCTCGGCAGAAACGATCCGCGGAGTGGGTGATGCACAGCGGGTCTGTCACCCCGACTCGGCATCACCACCCTCACTCGCGAGGGGGAGGCTGAAGCGGAAGGTAGAGCCCTTCCCCTCCTCGCTCTCGAACCAGATGCGCCCTCCGTACCGCTCGATGGTGAGCCTGCTGAGGTAGAGGCTGAGGGGGGCAACACTCTGGTATCCTGGGGCGCCCGGCGGGATCGGCTCGTAGAAGGGCTCGAAGACGTAGGCCTGCCGCTCCCTGGGAATGCCCACCCCGTGGTCCCTCACCGAAACCACCGCTTCACCCCCCTGGGACTGCACCTGCACCTCGATCTCGCCCCCATCCGGAGAGTACTTGATGGCGTTGTCCAGGAGGGCCACCAGCACATCCTCGATCCGTTCCTGGTCCGCCTCGACTGGGATAGCCGCCTTCCGTCGAAAGACCAGGCGGTGGATCTCGGTGGTGGACTGCATCTGGGCCACCATCTGCGTGACCAAATCCACCAGGTCGAAGCGCACCCGATGCAGCGGAGGAGGGGCGATCCTCAACCTGGCGACCTCCAGCATCTCCTGCACCCGTCTGGCGATGCGATCGGCCTGGGTGTTGATCACCTGGAACGCCTTCCCCTCCCTCGGTTCGTGTCCCCCCGGTGCCCAGTGCTGCATCAGTTGCACGTACCCCTTGATGCTGGTAACCGGAGTCTTTAGCTCGTGGGAGGCCGTGGCCAGGAACTCGTCTCTAAGCCTCTCCTGCTCCTTGACGCGGGTGATGTCCTCGTACGTGGCGACGGCGCCGACGATCCGCCCCTCGGCGCCCCGTATCGGCGACGAGTTCACCAGGAGGTACAACTCGCGGCCCGATGGCTGACGGATCACCAACTCCGCACCGACGCAGGACTCGCCTCGGAGCGCGCGGGCGATAGGCATCTCCTGAACGGGGACAGGCTCCCCGCTGGGTCGCGAGATCCGGTAAAGGACAGCCTGCTCGACTAGGGTCATCCTCGGCGTCGGGACTCTCCCCAGGATGGCCTCGGCGGCCTTGTTGAGAAGCTCCACCCGACCGTCTGGCGCCAGGTAGAAAGCGATCCCAACGGGCGCGGTATCGATGAGGGTTTGGAGCCGGCCCCGCTCTCCTTCCGCCTCCTGCCGCAGCAGCTCCAGCTCGCGGGATCTCTCCAGCTCGCTACGGTAGAGGCCAACGTACTCGGCCAGCAGACCGAACAGCATCATGGAGAAGCCGGCGAGCCAGAGGATACGTTGCCAGTACCACCATTGGTCGTAGAACCGCTGGCCGACGATGACCGTCAGCATCGTGAACGCGAGGAACAGTTGGGTGAAAGCCACGTAGCCGAAGAGCAGGTCACCGGTTCGCCGGTAGCGGCGTGCCGAGAGCACAGCGCCCGCGGCAAAGGCCAGCAAGAGGGCGAAGTCCCAGGAGGTGTTGAGAGGAGTCCAGGCTCCATCGGCCACCAGCACGGGGAGGGATGGCTCCAGGTCGACCAACAGCCAGCCAACCGCGGCGCCGACGGTCACCCCAGCCACCACCAGCCAGAGCCACCAACGCTCTCCGGCCGCACTGGCCCGTGGCCATGACACCAAGGTGGACACCAGAAGGAAGATGGCCTGGACGCTGAATTGGAGGTGCCAGAACCAGCTAGCGGTGTTGAGGTGGTGGCCGATGAGGCTACCCCCGCCTGGCAGGAGGCCGGGCAAGGAGAGGACGTAGAACACCGCGAAGACCGCGAATCCCGTGAAGGCCACACCAATCCAGAAAGGCGCGAGGTCGCGCAGTACCCGATACCGGCCGAAGCTGAGGAAGGCAATGCTGATGCCCGCCAGCGCCACGAGGCCGTTCATCATCGGGGAGTACCAGGGGAGTGCTGCTATGACCTGTCCACGCCCCCAAAGGAGTATCAGGGCGACGTGAAGCACCGCCAAGCCAACGGCGGTGCCCGCGAGCCAGCGCAGCAGCGGGTAGTCGGACGTTCTACTTCCCACGGGGCGGCCCATACCACGGTTCGGCACGACTAGTGCCGCCCTCCAATCTAGAGCACCAGCCAGAGCATGTGAACGCGTTCGCAGCATTCGACATTACATATTACCACTCACCACCTAATCGCTCCGTCCAGTACTGCATCCCTACACCCCGCCGTCCTTGGCCCTCCAACTCGCACCGCCGCACCGCGCTCAGGCTCTCGTGCCCGAGCTCGACCAGCTTACGCTTGGCCTCAGTCGGCAACTCCAGCTTGTTTCAGCCAGTCCAACCCCACACCTGCCCTTTTACTGGGCGATATGCCCGCGATGCACCCCGTACTCGCCGGCGATCTCGTTCATCGTCCGCTGCCCCTCGATCGCATCCAGAGCTACCTTCGCCTCGAACTCCGCGCCGCTTGTACTGCCCCACCTCGACCTTCCCTCGTGCGACTCCTCGGCACAGCCATCCTAACAAGTCACTCTGTCCAGTTTTCGGGGGATATCATAGCTAGACCAGGTCTGAAGACAATCCACCATCCGTACTGTGCGATGCCAATCGGGGCTGGTCCAGTTCCCGTGTTGCCTCACAATTAGATCTTACCGAAGGGGCTTCGTTGCCTCATAAAGGGACCTTACCGAAGGGCATCCTGGTTTGGTATGCCAGGAGGTCCACCCGGTGCCTGCCTGGCCCATT
>JBLNDL010000016.1:0-6515 GCA_050261575.1 Sphingomonadaceae bacterium
TGAGGCATGTCACTTGCCAACCTGCGTAGGTTACCTCCAGGCCCGGTGCGGCTCCAGGCAGGTGGCAGAGAGAGACCGCGGCTTCGGGTGACCCCAAGCCCGCCACGACGCAGCGCCGCCCGCGCTCGCGTCGGGCGCCCTGGACCCGCCCCCGCTCGCTGGAGGTGAAGCGAGCCCATCGGAAAGGCGGTGATGGAGATGCCCGCAGCCAAGGAGGAGTTCCGCGAGCGGCTGCTGGAGGAGCGCCGGAGGCTGCTGGAGGAGATCGACGCCCTCGTTAGCCTCCACGCCGACGGCCTCAGCACCACGACCGAGTACGAGCACTACGGCAACCACATGGCGGACATCGGCACCGAGACCTTCGAGCACGAGAGGGATCTGGCCCTGGAGATCAACCTGCGCCGGCAGTTGCAGGCCACCGAGGACGCCCTCAAACGGTTCGACGAGGGGACCTACGGGGTGTGCAGCAACTGCGGGGAGCCGATCCCCCTGGAGCGGCTGGAGGCGCTGCCGCAGGCCACCCTGTGTATCCGGTGCAAGAGACAGCAGGAGAGACAGCACTGACGAACGAAGATCGAACCAACGTCGCACATCCAAAGCCCGAGGCCGAGCGCGGGCGAGGCGCGTCCCTCAGGACGCCCCTCCTGCTCCTGACTGCACTGGCCGTCCTGGCGCTGGACCAGGCGAGCAAGACCGCCATCCGACAGATGCTGCTGGACGCGGGCACGACCTCCATCCCGCTCGTCGGGGGGGTGGTCAAGCTGACCTACGTGGAGAACCGCGGGGCGGCCTTCGGCATCCTCCAGAACCAGTCCCTATTCTTCATCGCCGTCGGCATCCTGGTGGTGGGCGGGATCCTGGTGGGCCACAGATTCGTCCCAGGCCACAAGACCTCGCTGGCCGTGTGCCTCGGCCTGCAGCTCGGGGGTGCCACGGGCAACCTGATCGACCGGATGCGATACGGCCACGTCTTCGACTTCGTGGACCTCACCTACTGGCCGGTGTTCAACGTGGCGGACTCGGCAATCGTGATCGGCGTGGCCGTCCTGGCCTATCATCTCCTCACCAGCCCCACAGACCAGCCGTCCTCCGGCAGCGTTTCCTCGAAGTGAGAGAGTTCGTTTCCGAAGAAGACGCAGGGACCCGCCTGGACGTCTACCTGGCGAAGGTCCATCCCGAGCGGTCCAGGGCTGCCTGGCAGCGCGCGATCGAGGAGAGGCTCATCACCGTGAACGGGATGCTGCCGAAGGCCGGCACCCGGTTGGACGAGGGCGACGAGGTGGAGATCGCCGAGCCGGAGGAGCGGCCGATCGAGCCTGCGGACAACCTCCCCATCCTGTGTGTGGTGTACGAGGACCCGTCGGTGGTGGTCATCGACAAGCAGCCGGGGGTGGTGGTGCACCCGTCGCCCGGGCACCTGACGGGGACCCTGGTGGACGCCCTGGTGGCCCGCTACCCCGAGATTCGGGGCGTCCCGGGGCCGGGCCGGCCGGGCATCGTGCACCGGCTGGACAAGGACACCTCGGGACTCATGGTGGTGGCGCGCACGCCCGAGGCGCTGCTGGAACTGCAGCACCAGATGAAGCAGCGCACCATAGAGAAGCGTTACCTGGTGCTGGTGGAGGGGGGGCTCGACGACGACCGAGGGCTGATCGACCTGCCGATCGCCAGGGACCTCGTCCGGCGCCAGCAGATGTCGGTCCAGTTGGAGGGGAAGCCAGCGCGCACCTCCTTCGAGGTGCTTGAGCGGTTCCGCGGCTACACCTACCTGGAGGCCAGGCCGATCAGCGGCCGCACCCACCAGATAAGGGTGCACTTCTCTTTCATCGGCCATCCGGTGGCCGGGGATCGACTGTACGGCTCGGGTCGGGGCCCCAACGGCTTGAAGCGCCAGTTCCTCCACGCGACCGTGCTGGCCTTCGACTCGCCCCGCACGAGGGAGCGGCTGACCTTCCGGTCGCCTCTGCCGGGTGACCTGGAGGCGTGCCTGGAGTGGCTGCGGACACACGAGTAGGGCAGGGGCTTATCCCCTGCCGCAGGAGTAGGCAGGCGTGACCGCGAGGCTGTGCTCGCTCGCCTCGCATGCTCGCACGCATCACGTGTCCCCTGCCGCGCCGTCCATCGACCGGGCAGCGGGGGATGAGCCCCCGCCACATATCGGGACTCATCACTCTCGAGAGGAGTGGAGATGACGGAACACACAGAGATGGTGAGGACACGGATCGCACCCAGTCCGACCGGCCTTCCTCACATCGGCAACTTCAGAACGATCGTCTTCAACTGGCTCTTCGCGCGCCACCACGGGGGGAAATTCGTGGTGCGGGTGGAGGACACCGACGTGGCCAGGAAGGTCGAGGGAGCAATGGAGGCGATGCTGGACGGCCTCCGCTGGCTGGGACTGGACTGGGACGAGGGCCCCGTGGTGGGCGGTCCCCACGCGCCCTACCTCCAGTCGCAGCGGCTCCCCATCTACAGGGAGCACGCTGAGAGGCTGATAGCCCAGGGGGACGCCTACTACTGCTTCTGCAGCCCCGAGCGGCTCGCGGCCATGCGGGAGGAGCAGCAGCGCCGCAAGGAGCCCCCCGGCTACGACAGGCTCTGCCGCGCCCTCACTGAGGGGGAGATCAAGGCCAAGCTGGACGAGGGCATCACCCCCGTGATCCGGTTCAAGGTGCCGCTGGAGGGCGCCACCAGCTTCCACGACCTGATCCACGGGGAGATCACCTTCCCCAACGCCGCGCTGGACGACTTCGTGCTGATCAAGTCGGACGGGTACCCCACCTACCACCTGGCCCACCTGGTGGACGACCATCTCATGCAGATCAGCCACGTCCTGCGGGCCGACGAGTGGATCTCCAGCACGCCGCGCCACATCCTGCTCTACCGGGCCTTCGGCTGGGAGCCGCCCAAGTTCGCCCACGTGCCCCAGATCCTGGGTCCGGACCGGGCCAAGCTGAGCAAGCGCCACGGCGCCACCTCGATCCTGGCCTACCGGGACATGGGCTACCTGCCCGAGGCGATGCTGAACTACCTGGCCCTTTTGGGCTGGGCGTACGATGCCACCACGGAGATTATGTCGAGGGACGAGCTGATCCGCTACTTCTCCATCGAGAAGATCAACAAGACCGGCGCCATCTTCGACATCACCAAACTGGACTGGATGAACGGCTACTACATCCGCCAGCTCACCATCTCCGACCTGACCACGAGGGTGATGCCCTACCTGGAGCGGGCCGGCCTGGCCGGAGAAGGGGAGCGCGCCTACGTGGAGCGGGTGATGCCGCTGGTGCAGGAGCGGATCCGGAAGCTGAGCGACGTGGTGGAGTTTACGGACTTCTTCTTCACGGACACCCTGGAGTACGACGGCTCGCTGCTGGTCCAAAAGGGAATGGCGCTGGAGTCGAGCCTGGCCGCACTGAGGACCGCCAAGGAGCGGTTGGCGGGGCTCTCCGCGTGGGACCGCACGGCGTTGGAGGAGCTGCTCCGGCCCCTTGCGGCGGAACTGGGGTTGAAGACCGGCCAACTGTTCGGCATCCTGCGGGTGGCGAGCACGGGTCGCACCGCAGCGCCGCCCCTCTTCGAGACGATGGAGGTGCTGGGTCGGGAGCGGGTAATGGCCCGCCTGGCGCTTGCCGAGTCCAAGCTGGAGCAACTGGTAGCGGCCTCATAGCTAGGGCTGAGGACCGAGGACCCAGGACTGTGGGTGACGAGGGGTGGGTCCTGAGTCCTGGGTGCTGGGTCCTGCGCAGGCAGGGGCTCGTCCCCTGCCGCCCGCCCCGCCCCCTATGTCCTGGCCCACTCCTTGCCAGGGAGAGGCCGGAAACGGTTGAGGGGAGTCATCAGGGGGGGCATGTCACGAGGGACCAGGGGAGCGGGACGGGTGCTGGCCGTGGGGGAGACTCTGGCCGCGGTGCTCCTGGTGGCGATCCCGGTGACCCTCGTGGCCTGTCGGGCCTTCGAAGGACTATTGGGCGGCGGCCGGGCTCCACAGGCAGAGGCGCCCTCAGCCCCGACGCAGCCGCAACCAACCCCCATCCCGCCCACGGCCACGCCCCAGGCCACCCCCATTCAGCCGACGGCAACTCCGCAACCCGCAGCACCCCCCCAGCAGGCGGTGAGCCAGGAGCAAGCCCAAGCCATCGTGAGGGCCTGGTTCGAGGCACTGGCCGCAGGCGACTATCAGAGCGCGGAGCAGCTAACCACCGGCAGCGCTGCCCGGCAGACGCGGCAGGTGGCGGACACGATCCAGAGGGAGGCAGGCCAGCGGGGGGTACAGGTGAGCCTCTCCATCCGGCGGCTGGATCTGGCACCCGCGCCCCGCCCTCAGATGGGCGAGTCCGTCCACGCCGACTTCACCATCGACGCCAACGCCCGGGCAGGGCCCCTAGCCGTCCCCGCCCGCACGCTGGAGGGTGGCGCCAACTTCGTGGTGGAGCCGACCGCCACAGGGCCCAAGATCAGCGAGATCCGCGACGTCACCGGCTTGCCGATGGGGTAGGGCTGGCGGCTGCGGACAGGGCCCCCATCGCCAGGAATCCCAGGAAGAGCAGGGCGGCAGCTCGATAGTACTCTGCCGCGTTGCCCACCAATCTGACATCCGCATCGGCGTAGTACCCGCTGATGTCGTCCGGAAACCCGTCCATGTACTCCTCGGCATCGGGGACGTAGCGGCCATCCGACAGTCGGAACTGCATGACAGGCAGAGGGTAGGGGTTGAGCAGCAATTCAGTCGCCATGACGTGGACATCCGAGGTCATGATCGGGCTGGAGGAGTTGCGACCGGGCGTCACCGGACCGGCCAGGAGGTGCAGCTCTGCCAGCACCAGCGCAACCAACCCCAGCACGAGTCCCGCCCGCAGGAGTCGCCCCCAACGCCCTCGTAGGGATCTGTAGACCTCGTTGGTGCCGTAGGCCAACGTCACCGCGAGCAGTGGGAAGCCGTAGGAGATGTGGCGGAAGAAATCGTGGAACTTGCCGGCCTCGGCGGGGATGGGGCCGACTGCGAAGACCATGAGGACGTTGCCGAGGGCGGCGACAGGCATCCAGACCAGGTCGAAGTCCCTCCTCAGCATCCGGACGCCGCTCAGCACCACGGCCACAGCCACGATCGCCACGATCGCCGCCAGACCCCACTCCGGGAGCCCGAGGGCAGCAGCGTACTGACCGAACAGCCCGCTCTGCCGCACGACGTCGAGCGTGCTGAAGAAGTTGGACAGTCGGATAGTGCCGGAGTGGTTGCCTGGCCAGATCATGCCGAACTCTCGCAGTGTGATCGCAGAGAAGAGGGCTATCACCGATCCCCAGACCGCAGCCGACAGCCAGAAGCCTCGATCCCTCCACCTGACTGCTGCTGACGCCAGGTACATGGCTCCCATGTACAGGACCCCCTCGGGCCGGGCGAGGGAGGCGAGACCGGCAACCACCCCCGCCACGATCTGCGTACGAGCGCCCCTGCCAGATCGGTCCGCATTAGCCCTGAAGTAGGCTGCCAGAATCACCATCGTCATCAGCAGCCCGTCAGCCTCGGCCACGTCGAGAGTGTAGTTGCGCAGCAACGGGAACGAGGCCGTGAGGGCCGCGAATAGGAAGCCGAGGAGAGGGCGTTGCGTCACCTGTCTAGCAGCGAGGAAGACGGCCAGGGGCAGGAGGGTGCTACCGAGTATGAGAGGCAGGTGGCTCGCCAGGGTGCTGTGTCCCAAGAGGCTGTAGCCCATGAACAACAGGGATGGGAGCAGAGGGAAGGAGATAAAGTACCTCGAGACCCCCCCCCTTCTCCACGTGCAGGGCATCGGTGAAGGTGGAGGGGTAATGACCGGCGACCGCCCATCCGTCGGCGGTGGCCCAGTAGCGCCAGAAGTTCACGTTGATGGTGGAGATGGAGGCGGTGGCCAACAGCAGCCCCAGGAAAACCGCTCCCAGGGGCAGAAGCGCGGGCATGGCAGCCAGGGTGGCCTTCGCGGCCTGCGTCAACCTCGCGCCCGACCCCAGTCTGAGGAGCAAGTCTCGGAGGGTCCAGAGACCAGCGTAGCCGATCACCGCCGCAGCCAGGAAGCCCACCGGCCACGACCTGCCCGACAGTAGGCTGCGATAGTGAAAGTGGGCGAAGAGGTAGGCATGTGTCTCCTCCGAGAGGTAGCTAGCCCCCACCAGCGCCAGGCACGCCAGCAGGAGCGGGGCCGTGGCCCGCAGCAACGACACCGCCTCATAGCCGGCCAGTTGGATGCTGCCTCGTTCGACCCTGGGGCGCGCCCACCAGAGGAAGGCCAGCGTCGAACAGCCAACCAGCGAGGCCAGCCAGGGCTTGCTGAGCCCCGAGAGGGTGGTTCGATCCAACACCACCACTGTAGCCGCCATTCCCATGGAGGCCGACAGGCAGGCCAGCCAGAGCAGGACGGGCCATCCGGTCTTCAGGTGCATTCGCGACTTCCTCTTCTGGCGTCAGGGTCTGTCGAGGGAGTTGGCAAGGCAGCCAGTGCGAGGGCGGCCAGGTACAGGTAGAGCGACCCGGTCTGGTA
>JBLNDL010000017.1:0-58760 GCA_050261575.1 Sphingomonadaceae bacterium
CCCCCTCTCTGTCCCTGCCATCGGGGTTGAGACAACCCCGACTGCTTGGGGCGCTACCCCTCGATGTACACCGACCTCATGGTGGAGCGTGCGAAGTCGGGGTGCACCGCCAACCCCTTCACGTTGGGGGCAATCCCCACCACCGACTTCTCGAAGTATGGCACGATGATCGGGCCGCGTTCGATGAAGATCTGCTGGATCTTCTTGTACAGCTCGATCCGCTTCTGCTGGTCCATCTCCGAGGCTGCCTGCTCCGCCAGCGCGTCCAGCTCGGGGTCGGACCAGTGGGTCTCGTTCCACTTCGCCCCCGTCACGTAGGCCAATTGCAGGTAGGGCTGCGGCGTCGCCCTCGATCCCCAGTCGGTGATGCCGTAGTCCACCTCCAGCCACCCGTCGTCCTGGAAGTAGGTGTCCACCGGCACCACGTTGATGTCCACCGTCACTCCAGCCTCGGCCAACTGCTCCTTCCACACCACGGCGATCTTCGGCACGTCGAAGCTGTTCTGGGCAGTCAACGTGATCTTCAGGTTCTCGTAGCCCGCCTCCTTCAATAGCTCCTTCGCCTTCGCCACGTCCCTCTTGAAGTCCGGCACCTGCAGGTAGTAGTCGCCGAAGGCGGGTCCGATCGGCGTGTCGTGGCCGACCACCCCGTACCCCATCCGCGCCGCCTGGAGGATCGCGGCGCGATCGGTGGCCAGCTTCAGTGCCTGCCGCACCCGCGGATCCTTCGCCGCGCCCCGATCGCAACGCATCCGGATCGCGAAGTGCATGTTGGTGTTCCCCTCCAGCAGGTTCGTCTTACCCTCCCGCTTCAGGGTCTCGGCCAGCTCCGCCGGCAGCCCCATCACCATATGGATCTCGCCGGCCCTCAACGCCTCCACGTGGGAGTTGAGCTGCGGGGCGTAGATGTCCTGGATCCCATCCAGATAGGGCATCCCGGACATCCAGTAGTTCGGGTTGCGTTTGAAGGTGGACCGGTCCTCGGACGAGAACTTCTCGAGGATGAAGGGACCGGTCCCGTTGAAGGTTGTCTTGAAGTCCTTCTGATCCGAGGCCACGATCGCCGCGTGGTAGTCCCCCAGGTCCGCCGGCAGATCGGGATTGGGCTTTGCAAGGACGAACTGGACGTGGGAGGCGTCCAACGCCTTGATCTCGCTGATGTTGGCGTAGAGGGCCACCGTGCCAGCCCCAACCGACTTGTCCCGCAGCCGATTGAAGGTGAAGATCACGTCGTCGGTCGTCAAGTCCTTCCCGTTGTGGAAGGTGACACCCTTGCGCAACTCGAAGGTCCACACCTTGCCGTCCGGGCTGTGCTCCCAGCCCGTCGCCAGGGCGGGCGCCGGCTGGTTCTTCTCGTCGATCCAGACGAACCAGTCGTAAACCTGGGCCACGGCGGCGATCTCGTTCACGTTGGTCTGAAAGGCCGGGTCCAGAGTAGTGGGAGGCTGCCAGCCTCGCTTCAGGATCCCGCCCTTCTTGGGCCCGGAGGCCGCCGCGGGTGTGCCGCCGGATGCAGGTGTCGATCCCGTCGGGGCTTGAGTCTGGCTCGATCCGGAGCAACCGGCCAACGAGCCGGCCACCGCGCCGGAAGCACCCAGCAGAATCAGCGCCCGCACGAACTGGCGGCGGCTTATCTGCCCCGAGCGCAGCCGATTGAACAGCCTGTCGATCGCATCTTCGTTACTCAAGTCAGCACCCCCACAACTAAGTCCAGAATCACCAGCGTCGACCCAAGTCGGCCTGGGCAACACTCGGCAGATCCATCCGGCGGCCTGCCGCCACCATCAAGTATGTAAACGACACATCGTCCGTCGAGACACCCAACCACGAAGCACCTGGACACGAAGGTTCACTGGAACTGCCTGGCCATCTCGGTGCATTCGTGGCCCAGTACCAAGGCGCTACTGCCGGAGAGGATAGCGCAGTATACCCTATTCCGGAGATGGATGGGCCGCCTTTCTCCGCCTCACGTACTCCAGCACCGCCTCCTCCAGCGCCGGATCGATGGGGGGAGGCTGGTACTGGCGCAGCCACTCCTTCCAGAGAGCATTCGCCCTCTCCAGCACCGTCGGCGCGCCCTCCGCTTGCCACCCATCGTAGGGGCGGCTCTCCACCAGGGGCGAGATGCGGAGGGCGTCCCGATAGTTCGCCAGGGTATGATCCGACATCAGGAAGCTGCCACCCGGGCCCACCTGGGCCACTGTGTCCAGGGCGAGGGATTCCCCATCCACGCGGATACCTTCGATGAATCGCTCCATGGAGGCAAGCATCTCCAGATCCAACGCGAACTGTTCGTAGCTGGCCGTCACCCCACCCTCCAGCCAACCTGCCGCATGGAGCAGCATGTGGGTGTTGCTGAGGGTCAGCCCCCACAGGCAGCTCATCTTCTCGATCGCGGCCTGGGCATCGCAGGTGGGAGAAGATGTCACCAACCCCATGCCGCGGTGGGGCAATCGGTAACGGCGAGCCAGTTGCCCTGCCGCGACCTCCATCTGCACACCCTCTGGATTCCCAAAGAGCGGACTGCCCGAGCGCATGTCGCCACTGGAGCCGAAGGAGCCGTACAGTACGGGGGTGCCGGGGTTGACCAGCTCGGCGAGGGCGACGCCCGCCAGCACCTCGGCGTTCTGCTGGGCCAGCGACCCCGCCGAGGTGACGGGCGACATCACCCCCGTCAGGATAAACGGGGTGATCTTGAGGGGCTGGCCGGCACCGGCAAAGGCCACGATTGCCTCGAGGGTCTCCCTGCTGAAGCGCAGCGGGCTGTCCACGTTGACGCCGCCCAGCACCGCCGGCCGCCCGCGCAGGGCCACTTCGCCCCCCACCAGCAGCGCCGCCACCGCGAGGGCATCCTCGGCGCCGGCACCGTCGAGCCCCATCACCCCCAGCGGCTTGTCTGAGTAGCGGATGGCAGCGTACAGGAAGTCCAGGTGCCGCGTGGTGGCGGGGAGATCCAGGGCCTCCACGCAGCGGTAGGTCAGGTCCAGCAGCGGGCTCTGATGGGTCAACTGGATGAAGCGGACCTGGTCTGCGTAGCTGCCGGGCCTGCGCCCCTCGTCCATGCTGGAGACCATCGATGGACCGCCCACCGGCACGAGCACCATCCCATCCCCGCCCACCTCGACGCTCCGGTTGGGGTCCCGGCCGTGCAGGGTGAAGCGCTCCGGGGCTCGCGCGACCGCCTCCATCACCAGTTCCCGCGGCAGGCGAGCCCGACGAGCCGGCCAGTCCACCAAGGCCCCTTTGCCCTCCACCAGATCCAGCGCCCGGTCGTCCAGCATCTCCACCCCTACCTCCTCCAGCAGGCGTAGCGATGCCAGGTGTATCACCTCGACCTGATCCTCAGATAGGGCGGCCAGCGGACGGGATGGGATCTTCAACATGCGGCGAGACCACCTTCTTCCCAAGAAACCTCGGCGGATCCGCAGCTATCGCAGATCGATGCAGAAACGCGTCCCCCGGTTCGGCATCTGTGAGCATCTGCGTGCATCTGCGGATAGGCTCTGTTGGGCACTCCGAAGCAGGCATCTCTCGTTTATGTCAACTTCTCTGGCAGGAAACGTGTACCCTACCCAGAGATACCTGCTTGGCCACGACTGCGAAGCAGGCGGCGCCGTGGAGAGATGAGCCCTTGGGGCGGGACCTCTTGTAGCACGGCCAACGCCGCCCTGTCAACCGAGGCCCTGCCCAACCTGCTACAATGGCGCGGCACCCATTCTCACTCGTCGCAGGACAGCGCCATGCCGACCATCGACACCAAGCCCCCATCCGGGATGCGCGACTTCCTTCCGGCGGAGTGCCGCCTCCGCCGAAAGCTCTTCTCCACCGCCGTGGAAGTCTTCGAGCGCTACGGCTACCTGCCCTTGGAGACTCCGGCCATGGAGCGGCTGGAGATCCTCGAGGGAAGCTACGCCGAGGAAGGTGCAAGGCAGATCTACAAGGTCTCGAAGCAGGGCGGCAAGTGCGTGAGCGGCCTCGGCCTTCGCTACAACTTCACCGTTCCACTCGCCCGTGTGGCGGCGGAGCACCAGGGCAAGCTGGGCACCCTCTTCAAGGTGTATCAGGCCGGCCCCGTGTGGAGAGGCGACCGGCCGGGGCATGGGCGCTACCGGGAGTCCTACCACTGCGACGTGGATCTGGTGGGCAGCGCGTCCCCCCTGGCCGACGCCGAGGCCATCCTGGTACTGGCCGAAGCACTTCGGGCCATGGGCATAGGGGAGTACACGGTCAGGCTGAGCAGCCGAAGGCTGGTGGACTCACCGAAGAGCCAGGAGGGGCTGGCCGAGGTCGAGACGATCGTGGGGCTGATCGAGCCTCTGCTGGAGGGCGGCCGGATCGTCGTCGATCCGCGGCTGGCCCGCGGCCTGGACTACTACACCGGCTCAATCTTCGAGATCGACGCGCCGGACGCCGCCGGAAGCCTCGCCCTGGGCGGGCGCTACGACGAGTTGATCGGCCTCTTCGCAGGAAGGCCGGTACCGGCCTGCGGCGGCTCGCTCTACATGGATCGGGTCGCGCTGCTGCTCCAGGGGCAGAGCGGAGGGGCGACCTCCTCGGCCACGGCGATGGTGACCGTCTGGGACCCCGCGCACAGGCTCGAGAGCCTGCGACTGGCAGCCGAGCTGCGAAGGGAGGGGATCCCCACAGAGCTGTACGTTGGCGAGGGCGGACTGAGCAAGCAACTCCGATACGCATCCGAGAGAGGCATCCCCTTCTGCATCCTGCTTGGCCCCGACGAGGCCGCGAGGGGAGAGGTCGCGATCAAGGAGATGCGGACCGGAACCCAGCGCGCCCTGCCTCGCGATCGAGTGTCGGAGGCCCTGAGGGGCGCGCAGCCGTAGAGCCTGCCCCCGTAGGAGCCCAGCCCGGCGCGGGAGCGACCGCCGTGTCCGCCCTTCCGGTGCAGACGCTGGGCAAGGGCCCACCCAGGACGACGGGCGGGCGGATATGCATGTCCGCCCCTACGATCGCCCGGGGGCACTGCATGCTCTGCGCGTAAGGCGCATCAGGCCCCTTGTACCGCGGATCGACCGTAGAAGCCGGTAACCAGATCCGCGGGCGAGGACACCAGATCCATCAGCAGATTCACCAGGGAGAAAGCCGCGGGCCGGCTCGCCAGCAGCCTGGGCAACAGGTTGTGGTGGACGTAGCACTTCTCCACGGTCCGAATGCCCTCCCGCAGCTCCTCTGGTCCCACCTCCGTGCGGCCACCCGCCACAGCCAGCGCCACGGCGTACCATCGAACGAGCGCAAAGTAGGCCAGCAGATACTGCACACCCTTCCGCACCGTGGGCTGAGCCAGAAGCCCCTTCCGCCGAAGCCACTCGCAGAGGTAGCGGAGCATCATCGGCCGGAGACGCGGCGAGTCCTGGTCGAAACTCACCCGAGGCATCGCCTCCAGATCGATCTCGGTCGCCAGGGAGGGGAGGGACACCCTACCGCGACCCCGCGCGAGGCCCACCGCCTGCCCCAGAACCCCTCGCATCAGGCCGTCACCCCGCTCGGTGGCCACACTGGCCTCCACGAGGGCGATGAGCGGGGCGAGCGCTGACCGCTGCCGGCCGAAGCTCGGGACCTTCCCCAGCGGCTGCTGATACAGCCACTCTACCCCGCTGTCGCTCCACATCATGTGCTGCAGCCAGTTGGCGAAGGGCGCTGCGGCTTTGTCGCCCCGACCGTACTGGGCCACCGCCCCATCCACCAGCCGGTGCACGGCCAGCAGACGGACCGCCATGGTGTGGGAGTTCTCCTCCAGGATCTCGATTATGGCCCTCTCCAGCGCCTCGTAGCTCCAAATGTCCAGCCCGATGTCGGCGGTGAGCACGATCCGGTCGGGGGTCGAGATCAGACCGCTAACCCGAACCCCGTCGGCCCGGACAGCATCCCAGAGTGGGTCGGCTCGCATCGACTCGATCCACTCCCTCTGCTGGGCCAGGGGCGTGCCCTCGCCCGCCGCGACCGACCTGCAGGCAAAGGAGGCCGAGGCGACCACCTCCGAGGGGGTCTCAACCAGCACCAGCGGGAAGAGGCGACAGATCAGGGGCTTCGCCTCGTAGCCCAACCGCTCGTGGATCAGGCAGCGGCCGTCCTCCTCCAGGAAGGCGCAGCCCACCCCCAGCTTGGCCAGCCGGAAGCGGGGAGAGGATTCGAGGCTAGGGCCCGGGTTCTCCACGAAGAGGATCTTGCCCGCCAGCCTGGGCGAGATCTCCCCCCAATCGATCCCCTCCAGCCTCGCCTTCTCCTCTGGAAGCAGGGGCACCATCAACCCACGGCAGCAGTCCCCGCACTGCTGGCAGGTGAAATGGACCTCCGGGCTTATCTCGAGTCGAATGCTATCCATTTCGGTGGCGCGGCCTCTTTCTGATGGTTTGCGGCGTTTGCCGTCGCGGCTCCGGCGCCGCGGGCTCGGTTGCCTGCAATCGTAGGGCAGCCTCGGCCAGCAGGAACGACAAGAGGGTGATGCCCACCATGGCGACCACGGAGACCTCCCCCACGATCTGGCGGACGGCGCCGCTCACCACGGCCAGAACGCCCATTCCCAGGGTGAGCCGGCTCATGGGGATGTCCCGCAGGTATCTGGCACCGTTCAGTCCCAACAGTGTCAAACCGGCGCCGATGTACTGGTAGCTGCGCAGGTCGACCTGCATCGACCTCTCCGCGAGAGCCGTCAGGCCCCACATGGCGAAGAACACCACCCACGCGATGGTGGTAAGCCTCTTGTTCTGGGCGGACTTGTCCAGCGCCGTCATCTCTACTGCCACCACGCCTCCCCCTCGGAACGGTAATCCCGGGCACAGCGCGGCCCGGTGGCTGGCAGGATAAGACCGGGACCACCTTCTGTCAAGAATGGCAGGGGAATTGACACTCTCCGCCGGAGCCAATATGATGCGTGCGGTATCCACGGGAAGCTTGTTCCCCGCCTCTGCATCGACGGCCCCCGGAAGGGACGCCACCTGCGAATTCAGGGGATTTCCATGTCCAGCCAACCACCACGATCGACCGGTCGGGTTTCCGCGCGAGCACCGGAGCCGGAGGAACTCTATCCGCACATTCCGGAGCCCAGGCAGAGCAGCACCGGCAGCCTGCTGGCCTTCGTGAGTGTGCTGGCGGTGTTGGGGTTCGGCTTCTGGACCGCGGTGGCGACGATCACCGACTCAGGCGATAAGCCGAGCGAGAGACCGACATCCACCCCTGCGGCGACTCACACTACAGCCCCGGCCGCCACGGCGGCGCGGTCCGCACCGGCATCCGCTCCCACCGGCACTCCCGCCGCTTCGAGCACGGCCGCGCCCGGATCGGGAAGGGTGCACGTGGTTGGACAGGGCGACACCCTCACCAAGATCGCCCAGAGGTACGGGACCACCGTGGACGCCATCATGGCGGCCAACGGCATCACCGACCGCGGCAAGATCCTCCACGTCGGCGATCGCCTCACCATTCCGTAGGTCGGCTGCGCGGGGTAACCGCCGCAGTCGAGCCCGACTAGCCAGTAGCCGCACCCTCCACACGGGTGATGCGTATCGGCATCACCGTCCCATCAGTAGGGGCCGTGCCCGTGAGGCTGCGCTCGCTCGCCTCGCGGGCACGCTCGCGTCACGCTGCGCGTGCGCCCGGGATCGATGGACCACTATCCGCCAAACTGGCTCATGAGCAGGAGCGCCACCAACCCCACGACGGAGAGCAGCACCCGCGCCACCATGCCACGCCGCCCCACGGCCGCCTTCTCGTCGCCCTCGGGCTCACCTTCCATGGCACTCAGACCTCCAGAAAGGGGGAAGGCACAGGGTATACCAAGAATGGAGCGAAGAGCAGTGAGTGATCAGTCACGGGCAGCGAGTGCAGAGGTAGGGCGCGCTCATCGCTCATTGCTTTTCGCGAAGCAGCCGCATCCCGTTCCCGATCACCGCCAGGGAGGTGCCCATATCCGCCAGCACCGCCATCCAGAGGTTGGCGACGCCGAGGGAGGCCAGCCCCACGAAGATCAGCTTGACTAGGATGGAAAGGGCGACGTTCTGCTGGATAGTTGCCACTGTGCGTCTGCTCAGCCGGACCGCGTAGGGGATCTTGCTCAGATCGTCGCCCATCAGCGCCATGTCGGACGTCTCCAGCGCCGTGTCGGAGCCGGCAGCCCCCATGGCTATCCCCACCGTCGCACGGGCGAGGGCCGGCGCATCGTTCACCCCGTCGCCCACCATCGCCACACGACCGTACCGCTCCAGCAGCGCCTCCACTGCCCCCCTCTTGTCCTCCGGAAGCAACTCCGCCCGATACTCGTCGGCCCCTACCTCGGAGGCGATGGTGGCCGCGGTGCGGGGGTTGTCTCCGGTCAGCATCACCACCCGCTCGATCCCGCCCTCGTGCAGATCCTTGACGGCCTGGCGGCTCTCGGCCCGCAGCCGGTCCGCCGCGGCCACCATCCCGAGCAGGTGGTCCCCCTTGCCCAGCAGCACCACCGTCTTCCCCTCCTGCTGGAGCCCGTCCAGGGCCGCCGGAGGGTCCAGTGGGGCGCTGGCCCGCTGCTGAGCCAGCCGGAGGCTGCCCACGAAGTAGCTCTCCCCGCGCACCTGGCCCACGGCGCCGAGGCCCGGCACCGACCGGAAGCGCTGCACCCGCGGCACCTCCACCCCCTCTTCCGCAGCCCGCCGGAGGATCGCCTGGGCCAGAGGATGCTCGCTGCGGGCCTCCAGCGCCGCCGCCACGGATAGCACCTCCCGCCGATCGTAGCCGTTCAGGGTCACCACGTCGGTCACCTCGAGCCGGCCGCTGGTGAGGGTGCCCGTCTTGTCGAAAGCCACCACCGGTACACGCCCCATCGCCTCCAGGTAGGATCCACCCTTGAAGAGCACCCCACTTCGGGAGGCCGTGGCGATCGCAGCGGCGATGGACACGGGGGTGGAGATCACCAGGGCGCAGGGGCAGGCGATGATCAGCAGCACCAGAGCCCGATAGAACCACACGTCGAACACCCCGCCGAAGATGAGGGGCGGCACCAGGGCGACCCCCGCGGCCAGGGCGATGACGGCCGGGGTGTAGTAGCGGGCGAAGCGATCCACGAACTGCTGTGTGGGGGCCTTTTGGGCCTGGGCCTCCTCCACCATGTGGATGATTCTGGACAGGGTGTTATCCCGGTGAGACCGGGTCGCCCTCACCTCCAGCGCACCATGCTGGTTGATGGTGCCGGCGAAGAGCTCGTCCCCCACGCCCTTCTCCACCGGCACCGATTCCCCGGTGATGGGCGCCTGGTCTACGCTGGAGCTTCCATCGACGACGACCCCGTCAGTGGGGATCCGCTCGCCAGGCCTCACCAGCAGCAGGTCCCCCACGGCGACCTGCTCCACCGGCACCCTCACCTGGACGCCATCCCTCAGCAGGGTCACCTCCTTGGGGGCTAGGTCCAGCAGCGATCGGATGGAACGGCGGGTCCGATCCATCGTATAGGACTCGAGCGCGTTGGCCAGGGAGAAGAGGAAGACCACCGAGGCGGCCTCCGTCCACTCGCCGATCGCCGTCGCCCCGACGACGGCCGCCGTCATCAAGACGTTCATGTCGGTGAGGCCCGAGCGGAGCGCGAATAGGGCGCTCCTGGCGGTGTGGTACCCGCCCACGACGATGCCGGCGCCGAAGAGCAGTTGCGGCACAGGGGAGGGCACAGCCAGCAGGGTGAGCAGGAACCCCGAGGCGAGCAGGATGCCCGAAATGGCCGTGGCCGCACCCCTGGGGTGGTGCTTCAGGAACGAAGTGATGCCCGTCTCCTCCCCGCGGGCTTTCGGGGCTTCCTCCCGCACCCGATAGCCGGCATCCTGGACGCCGGACACGATCCGGTCACGCCCCATCAGGTGGGGGGCGTACTGTACCCAGAGCGTGGAGGATGTGTAGTTGAGGCGGGCGTTGACCACGCCCGGCATTCCCGCCACGGCCTTCTCTAGGGTTGCCGCGCAATCCGGGCAGTCGAGCCCCTCCAGGCACAGGGTCTCGCTGCGGAGTTCGCCTATCGAACCGGGCACCGTCGCCCCTTCTGTCATATCCTCTTTCCCTCCGATATCGGTTTCCTGGACAGGCTGTGGCCGCGGGCTCCACGCCCACGCTGTGTGCGCGCCCTCGCTACCCAACCCCAGGTCGGGCGGACACGCAGGGTGATGCGAGCGGGTCGTGAGGCTGCGCTCGCTCGCCTGACGGGCACGGCCCCTACAACCACCCGCTTTCCCTGTTTGCGACATGCGCCGACGTGCACGACACCCATTGGGGTGCGGCCCCGCACTCCCTACTCCTCGGCCACGTGCTGGAGCCCCTGCAGGAAAAGGTTTCCGATGTGCTCGTCGTCCAGGGAGTAGTAGACCACCCGTCCCTCCCGCCGGTACTTGACCAACCGCATCGCCCTGAGGAGCCGAAGCTGGTGTGACACTGCCGACTGGCTGAGGTTGAGCAGTGCGGCGAGATCGCACACGCACAGCTCGACGTTCCTCAGGGCGGAAATCATCTTCACCCTGGTGGGATCGCCCAGGACACTGAAGGTCTCGGCCAACCGAACCGCGGCGTCGTCGGAGACCATGGCGGATCTGGCCCTGGCCACCTCTTCGGCGTCGATGCAGAACAGGTCGCACGTGTCGGCAGCCTCCGTCGTAGGGATCTCCTCCGTCGCCTCCGCTTCCTTCCTGACCATTTCGCCCTCCCACCTGGTTTCCAGCGGCGGGCTACGGCGCCTCGCCGCCGGCATCGATCCTGGGAGGCGGGGTTGCCTCGACCCCGCCATCGATATCCAGCACGTATGAGCAGTTGCTCATACGTGCTGCCATTATAGCGAAAGGGCAAGTCCCGAGCAAGCCCGCTGGCCCCCTTCCTGCTGTTTCGGGGGCGCCGAACGGAGACGAGCAGGGAGGCGACGGAGCTGTGGCAGAGGAAGAGCCAGTCTACCGCGTCGGCATCCTGGGTTCCTATGGGGGAATGAACTTGGGCGATGAGGCGATCCTGCAGTGCATGGTCCAGGAGTTGCGCCGATCGGTCCCCGTGGAGATCACTGTGTTCAGCCGCAACCCCGAGGACACCCTGGAACGCCACCGGGTAGAGCGGGCCATCCCGGTCCGCAGCCTCTCGAGACAGGAGATAATGCCCGAGATCGAACGGCTCGACCTCTTCCTGTTCGGTGGGGGCGGCATCCTCTTCGATGCGGACATCAGAGGGTACCTTCGCGAGGTGATGCTGGCTCACGAGCTGGGCGTGCCGGTCATGGTGTACGCCATCGGGGCGGGGCCGCTGAGAGAGGCGCAATCCCAGGCGCTGGTGCGACAGGCGCTCAACCGCGCCGCTGTGGTCACCGTGCGCGATCGGGAGGCCCACAAGGTGCTGGAGGACGTCGGCGTGCATCGGGAGATCAAGGTAACGGCGGACCCGGCCTTCCTCCTCCAGCCGGAACCGCTACCCAGGTCCTCCCTCCACAAAGAGGGGATCACCAACACCCGCAGGCTGGTGGGTATCTCCGTGCGGGAGCCTGGGCCGGCGGCGCCGGACATCTCCGCGGAGCACTACCACTCACTGCTCGCCAACGCCGCGGACTACGTAGTCGACCGGCTGGACGCCGACCTGGTGTTCGTGCCTATGGAGCCTCAAACCCTGGATCTGCAGCACTCCCACGCCATTATCTCGAAAATGGCCTACGCCAGGCGCGCCACGGTGCTCAAGGGCGACTACAGCTCGGGCCAGATCCTCTCCCTGGTCGGCCGATTCAGGTTTGCCCTCGGGATGCGGCTGCACTTCCTGATGTTCGCCGCCATGCAGCACGTGCCCTTCGTAGCCCTGCCCTACGCCGGCAAGGTGCTCGGCTTCCTGGAGCAACTGGAGGCGCTCCAGCAGCCCTTCCATCGGCTGCCGCTCCAGCAGGTGAATACCGGCCAACTGATCGCCTACATCGATCGATCCTGGGATCTGCGGCGGGAGCTGGAGGCCCGCATCAGCCAGTACCTCCCGCCCCTGCACGAGCGGGCACGAGAGACCAACCGCCTCGCGGTCAAGCTACTGCAAAGCAGGGCCGGCAGACGGAAGGCGGCGTAGGCACATGAACTTGGATGCCCTGCCCTCGTCACCTTCGCTTTCGCGGGGACCCAGGACACCGCCACGGGGAAGCGCCTGCACGCCTGCTTCCGCGGGCTCGACGAGGGCCTGCGGACCGCCATTCCCGCTTGCGCCGGAATAATCCATGGCGGCCGCGGACATGCCGGTCCGGCTGTGCACCGATCTGGGAATCGATGTCTAGAGGGAGGACCTCTCACCCACCATGCCGCCGATTCCACGTCCCCAGAATGGCAAGACTGTGCTGCTGCCCCGACGCAGGGCGCTGGTCGCCGCCGAGACCGACGTGCTGGTGGTCGGGGGCGGCCCGGCAGGGCTCGGCGCGGCGCTCGGCGCCGCCAGCGCTGGCGCCTCCGTAGTGCTGGCGGAGCGTTACGGCTTCCTGGGCGGCAACGCCACAGCCGCCCTGGTGATGCCGCTGGCCCTCAGCCACACTCAGAAAGGGCCACCAGTCCCCGGTAGGGTAAGGAACCTGATGCCCCGCGATCACGGGCCGGGCGACCCGGCCATCGCCGGTGCTTTCAAGACCCTGGTGGAACGGTTGGTCGCGGCAGGCGGCGCCATACCCCCCTCGGAGGAGACGGGCTACGTAACCCCCTTCGACCCTGAGGCGTTCAAACTGGTCGCCACGGAGCTGCTGGACGAGGCGGGGGTCGCCTTCCTCCTGCACGCCCTCGCCAGCGGGACGATCGGCAACGGCCGGGTGGAGGGGGTGGTGTTCGAGACGAAGTCCGGGCCAGTCGTGGTCAGGGCGACGGCGGTCGTGGACTGCACCGGCGACGGCGACATAGCTGCACGGGCAGGGGCGCCCTTCCAGGTCGGCAGGCAGGAGGATGGGCTGGTCCAGCCGATGAGCCTGCTGTTCCGGATGCTCGAGTTCGAACGTGCCGCCTTCGAGGCATACGAGAGGGCCCATCCGGACCAGTGGTGCGGCGACTACGGCCTGTGGGAGCTGATCGAGAGGGCGAAGGCGGCTGGAGAGCTGGATCTACCTCGGAATGAGTTGCTGATCTTCGGCACGCCCCACGAGCAGGAGGTCACCATCAACGGCACCCGGGTCACGAAAGTGCTGGGCACCGACGTATGGGACCTCACCTACGCGGAGTGGGAGAGCCGGAGGCAGATGCACCAGGTGGTGGCCTTTCTAAGGAAATACGTCCCCGGCTTCGCCCAGTCCTACCTGGGGCAGAGCGGCATGAACGTGGGGGTGCGGGAGAGCAGACGGATCCTCGGCGAGTACCGGCTAACGGCGGACGACGTGCTCTCCGCGCGCAAGTTCCCCGACGCCATAGCGCGGGGGACCTACCCCATCGACATCCACAACCCCACCGGCCCCGGCACCGTCCTGAAACGAGTTCCGCCGGGGGAGGCGTACGACATCCCCCTGCGCTGCCTGCTGCCAGTGGGGGTGGAGCAGTTGCTGGTCGCCGGCCGCTGCATCTCCGGCACTCACGAGGCCCACTCCTCCTATCGGGTGATGCCGATCTGCATGGCCACGGGGCAGGCCGCGGGGGTCTGCGCGGCGCTGGGGGTGCGAGCAGGCAGGCCACCCAGGCAGGTCCCGGCCGAGGAAGTGCGGCGAGAGCTGCTGCGGCAGGGGGCAATACTGTAGAAACGGCGTAACGATGCGCCCGCTAGCGTTGCGCCGCCCGCGACCGGGTGGAGACCAGGGGCGGCCATCGGGAATAAGCCGGGAAAAGAGGGCAGGATCGATATGAGCGCACTCGAGCGCATGCACGTAGACGAGAAGCAGTTGCTGAAAAGGCTGGACGCTCTGGACTGGACGGGCCCGCTCACAGCATCGGAGATCGCCACCCAGCTAGCCGGAGTCCCCGAGGAGCTGTTCGGGGATATACCAGAGGGAGCCATCTTCCACAGCCCAGAGGAGGTGGTTCGAGCGCTGCGAGGGGAAGTGCACGTCGATGCGGCGCACCTCCCCTCCGAAGGGGCGGAATCGATCGGCGGCCCGGCCGGGTATGGCGACTCCACCACGGGCCGGCTCGTGACGCCCCCCTCCACCTCGCACGGCATCGGCTCCGGGACCGATACCGGCGACACCGGCAGCGCCGACACCACGTCCACGGGCTGGGGACGGGCGGGCACGACGTTCGGGGAGGAAGCAGTCGAGGAGCGGATCGAGGAGGAGCTGGGCGGCGAAGAGGAGGAACTGCCCGAGAGAGGTTGAACTGGCGACGGTATGCTGTCACGGTATCGTGAACCATCCCGCAGCGTTGGGGCCGAGGTATGGATCGTGCGCGCCTCCCCCGCGGTCGTCCACGAGGCGGGCATACAAGAGAGCGAAACCCGATGGGAGATGAGAATGGATGAAGCTGTCTTCACCCGCTACGGTCGAGGGCCTTTGATCACACCAGATGACCTGCCCTTTCAACCCAATGCGGTTCTAAACCCGGGTGTCGCCGAGATGGATGGGGCGGTGGTCCTGCTGTTGCGCGTCGAGGACCGACAGGGTATCTCGCACATCTATGTGGCCAGGAGCGCCAACGGGGTCGACGGCTGGAGAATCGAAAGGCAGCCGCTGCTGGCAGCCGATCTCCCCGAATACCCATTTGAGGAGTGGGGGTGCGAAGACGCGCGGGTGACTCAGATCGAGCCCAGAAAGTGGGTGATCGCCTACACAGCCTACTCTCGATACGGCCCAGCGGTGGCCCTCGCCACCACACAGGATTTCGAGACGGTGGACAGGCTGGGAACGGTGCTCTCTCCACCCAACAAGGATGCCGCCCTGTTCCCGGCGCAGTTCGAAGGGCGCTGGATTCTGCTGCATCGCCCGGTGACCGGAGGGCAGGAACACATCTGGTACGCCTGTTCCGCGGAGGATCTGCTCCACTGGACCCTCCCAGGGATCCTGCTGCCAGAGAGAGGTGGGCCCTGGTGGGACGGGCTTCGGG
This sequence comes from Sphingomonadaceae bacterium, assembly GCA_050261575.1. Taxonomy (GTDB): domain Bacteria; phylum Chloroflexota; class UBA6077; order UBA6077; family UBA6077; genus JBLNDL01. The sequence continues at coordinate 14,973 of JBLNDL010000017.1, forward strand.
TTGGCGTTGGCGCCCCGCCGATTCGGACGGATCAGGGATGGCTGCTCATCTACCACGGGGTGAAGGAGATGGGAGCTCGACCGGTTTACCGGCTCGGACTGAGCTTGCTGGATGGGAACAACCCACGAAAGATGCTTGCCCGGGCTTCTGAGTGGGTCTTTGCACCCGAGGTGGAGTACGAGCAGCGGGGTCTCGTGCCCAACGTGGTCTACAGTTGCGGAGCGCTCCACCGGGGTGATGAGATCTGGATGTACTACGGGGCGGCAGACACGGTGATCGGGCTGGCAACGGCCAAACTCGCGGACCTCCAGTCGTTCGTCTGGAGGCACGACTTTCTAAGCCGCGTGGGCAGGGAGAAGGGAATGGAGAGATGAGACGCGAGCAGGCGCAGCGCTACGTTGCCGGCCCGGCGTCTCCCCCCCTTGTCGCATCAGCGCCCCGCACGATCAGCACCGGGCAGGGTGCATGGCGGGCCACGAAATCGCTCACGCTACCCAGCAGCAGGCTTTGAGAGGGATCGAGCCCCCGACTCCCCATGACGATCAGATCGAACTTGCCCTGGAGCGCCGTCAGCACGATGACGTCCCCCGGCCGCCCCTCCCGTAGCTCGGTGGTGGCGGGGATACCCGCGTCGGTGAAGACCTTCTGGGTGAGCGAGAGGATGGCCTTCCCGGCCTCCATGAGCTGCTGCCGCATCTGGGATTCCGGTGCCTTCAGGAAGTACTCGGGGATGCGGGGCACCCCCACTACGTGCAGGATGGTCACCTCGGCCCCGAAGGCCCGAGCCATCTCGACCGCGTAGTCGGCGGCCGCCAGCGCCTCCGTAGACCCGTCGGTAGGCACCAGTATCTTCTTGATCAGGGTCGGCTTCTTCTGCACCGTGGCCAACTGTTGGACCCTCCCTAACCTATCTTTGCCTGCTCGCCGGCCACCAGCACCGGGCGGCCCGCGCCCCTGAGAACCGCGTCGCTGACGCTCCCCAGGGCGAAACGAACGGGGCCGCTCACGCTGCGTCGACCCACCGCGACGACGTCGTAGCCGCCGGTCTGCGCGCGCCGGGTTATCGCCTGAGCCGGTCGCCCCTCGACCAGGACCGAGTCGCACTCCACCCCCGCCGCCTCGCAACTGCAGGCCGCCGCCTCCAGGATCGCTTCACCTGCCCTGCCCAGGGTCAGCTTGAGATCCTGCCTCACACTCCTCTTGGGAACGGCCGCCAGCATGGTCAAGTCGACCACATACAGCAGGGTGATCCTGGCGCCGAAGGCTCGAGCCAGATCGACCGCCGCTGCCAGAGCGCGCTCCGAGTGCTGCGATCCGTCCGCCGCGACCAGGATCCGCCCGATCGCCTCCGGAACGGTCCCCCTGACCACAAGCACGGGGCAGGGCGCAAGCTCGGCCGTCCGCTTCGCGACGCTCCCGAGGATGAGCCCCCGGATCCCCCCGAGGCCGCGATGGCCTGTCACCACCAGATCGTAACCTTCGGAGCCGGACAGATCGATGATCTTCTCGGCGGGGTCCCCAGGGCGACAGGCCTGTCCGGCTCGAGTCCCAGCCCCCGCACCAGGTCCGCCCCCTCCTGGACGATGGGCAGGAAATCCTCCTCGTCCACGAGAGGGACGAAGAAGCCGCTCACGCCCGCGGTCACCGGAGGGATCTTCCCCACGGTGAGCACGGTGACCTCGGCGCCCGTGCGGCGAGCGATGTAGGCGGCCATCCGCGCCGGGGCTCGCGCCGGGTCCGAACCATCGCAGGCGACCAGCAGTCTCTTCACGGCCTCTGCCATCCCCTCGCTGACTGAAGGATCGCCCGGCTGGTGGCACATATCGTTCCAGCGAAGCCCGCAGCCCTTCGTTTCCCCCTCAAACCCGTTGACAGGACACGATCGAAGTGATACCTTCGTGCCGTCGAATTATTACATAGGTGAGCGTGAAGATGTCGGAAATCGACGCCATCGACGCCGCTATCATCGCAGAGCTCCGAAGAGACGGTCGAGCCACCAACAGCGAGATCGCCCGAAGGATCGGCACCACCGAGGCTATGGTCCGGCGAAGAATCGACCGGCTCATCAGCCGCAACATCCTCCGCATCGTGGCAGTCACCAACCCCTACCGCCAGGGCTTCTCCCTGGATGCTCTCGTCAACGCGCAGGTGGACGTAGACAAGCTCGCAGAGGTCGCCGCGAGGGTCGCCGAAATCCCGGAGGTGCGCTACGCCTCCATCGTCTCCGGAGACTACAACCTCACCTTCAGGGTCCTGCTACGCTCCCACGGTGACTTCTACGACTTCGTCACCGAGAAGTTGGGCTCGATACCCGGCCTGCAGAAGGTGGAGACGGCCTACGTGCTGCGCGTCGTCAAGCGCACGTTCGACTGGGTCCCGGAGGAGACGGCCGGCCCCAGCCAGTTGGAGATCTCCCTGGACGGACAGCTATCGGGACAGAAAGAGTCCAAACCCTGACACAGATGGCAGCCGGGCGATTCGACGATCGCTGGGGTGAGCAGAAGGGATACTGAAGGATGAGCACGAGAAGCGCTGACGTCGTCATAGTGGGCGGGGGAACGGCGGGGGTAGCCGCCGCCATTGCCGCCGCTCGCAACGGCGCCAAGACCCTAATCGTGGAGAAGAACGGATTCCTCGGGGGGACGGCTACCGCCGGTAACGTCTTCCACGGCTTCTTCGACTGCCGCGGGCGACAGGTCGTGAAGGGCATCGCCCAGGAGTTGGTGCAGCGCATGGTGGACGAGGGCGGGTCCCAGGGCCACCTCTGCGGCAGCAGGTGGGGCCCCGACGCCCCTGCGGATTTCGTCTACTGCCAGACCCCCTACGACCTGGAGACGTTCAAGTACGTCGCCCTGAAGGTAGTGGAGGAGGCGGGGGTCGAGATGCTGCTCCACTCCTTCTTCGCCGGGTCCTATGTGGAGAACGACCGGCTGAGGCGGATCCAGATAGTGAACAAGTCGGGCCTCTCGGAGATCGAGGCCAAGGTGTTCGTCGACTGCAGCGGGGACGCGGACGTGGCCGCCGCGGCGGGGGTGCCGTACGAGTTCGGCCGGAGTGACGGGTTGGCCCAGAACGTCACGCTGCTGTTCACCGTTGCCGGCGTCGACTTCGACAGGGTGGTGGAGTACTCGAAGGAGAACCTGCGCATCCGGACGTGGGGGGAGTGGCACAGCCGCGGTATGCGGGGTCGCAAGCTGGGCGAGGAGCAGGAGAGCTGGGTATCTCTGAGCGGGAAGATCAACGTAGAGCCCGACCCCAACAGCGGCAAGTTCCTCTCCTGCGGCTTCCGCTCGCTGAGGCCAGGCGAGCTACGGCTCAACGTCACCAGAACGGTGGGGATCGACGCCACCAGCGCAGAGGATCTAACCCGGGCGGAGGTTGAGGAGCGGAAGAACGTCTTCGAGATCGTGAAGAAGCTGCGACAGTTCGTGCCCGGCTTCGAGAAGGCATACCTGCACTCTACGGCCGTAGAGGTGGGCATAAGGGAAAGCCGAAGGATCCTCGGCGAGTACCAACTGACTGCGGAAGATGTACTGGAAGGGAGGAGTTTTGAGGACGGAATAGCTAAGGGCGCCTACACCATGGATATCCACGATCCCAAGGGCGGGCACGTGGTGCACACCTTCATCAAGGATGGCGGAAGCTACGACATCCCCTACAGATGTCTTGTCCCCCTGAAGGTGGACGGGCTTCTGGTCGCGGGTCGCTGCATCTCCGCCACTCACGAGGCCCTGGGATCGACTCGCCAGATGCCAACCTGTGTGGCCCTAGGCGAGGCTGCCGGCACCGCTGCCGCCCTGTCCGCCGCCGCGAAGGTCGAACCCAGGCGGCTGGACACTCGGCTGCTCAGGGAGACGCTCCTCCGCCAGGGAGCCTACGTCTAGCCGGAGTTCGAACCGACCTGACGCCGGGGATTGTCGATCGCGCTCTCCCAATATGACGGGATCCATGCATCGCACGCACCCTTGGGACGGGTAATGATGGGAAATGAGGAGGTAGATCCGTGTTCCTTCCAAGATCTCTTGCAGGCCTGGGGAAGTCTCGCTCTCGGTCCGTCATCGTCCTCCTGCTCCTGGCAAGCCTGGCCGCCACCGTCCTGGTGGGATGTCAGACCGGGAGCAAACCCTACCCCTCCAAGGAGATCAGCATAATCGTGCCCTTCGGCCCGGGTGGAACCAGCGACCTGACGGGCCGCTTCGTGGCAGATGCGCTCTCCAAGCAGTTGGGCCAGCCGGTTGTCGTGGTGAACAGGGAGGGCGCTGGCTCGGCCGTGGGCCTTCAGGAGCTGGCCTCCGCCAAGGCCGATGGATACACCATCGGTCTGGCTACGTCCTCGCTGGTCACCAACAAGATCATCGGCCAGGCGAAGGTGGACTACACCCAACTGGCCCCGTTGGCGCAGATGCTCAACTCCCCGGGCTCCTTCGCCGTGAAGGCCGACTCCCCCTACAAGAACGTGAAGGAGCTCCTGGACGACGCCAAGGCCAGGCCGGACAAGGTGCGGGTGGGCAACACCGGCACCGGCGCCACCTGGCACCTGATGTCCGTGATGATCGAGGACCTCACCGGCGCACAGCTACTGGACGTCCCATACGACGGCGGCTCCGCCATCGTGGCGGCGCTGCTGGGCGGGCACATCGAGGTCGGCGTACAGTCCGCCTCGGGCTTCGTCCCCAACGTGGAAGGCGGCAAGCTGCGATTCCTCGGGATCGCCGCGGACAAGCGCGACCCCTCGATGCCCGACGTGCCGACCTTCAAGGAGCAGGGAGTGGATCTGTCCTACGGCCTGTGGAACGGGTTCTTCGCGCCGAAGGGAACCCCCGCCGAGGCGGTTAACAAGCTCTCCGAAGCGCTGGAGAAGATCGCGGAGAGTCCCGAGTTCGCGGACTTCGCCAAGAAGAACGGCTTCCAGTTGGACTACAAGAACCCCGACGGGTTCACCCAGTTGCTCAAGTCCGACACCGACCGGATCGAAAGCCTCGCGAAGAAGCATAACCTCACGACCAAGTAGAGGCGTGGGCTCCGGGATCGCTCCCGGAGCCCCCAATTGGAGACGGTACCATGTTCAGACGTGACCTGGCGCTCGGTGCCATCAGTCTGGCGATAGCCGCCGCGGTATGGTTGGAAACCGCCGACTACCCCGTCCAGGCGGACATCAGTCGAGGGTTGGGCCCGGCGTTCTTCCCCCGACTGCTGGGTGCACTGATCGCCGTATTCGGCATAGTCATCATCCTGAGTGCTCTTCGCGCTTCGAGGGATGCAGCCAGCCCGTTGCTGCCCAACGCCATGCCGGTTGCCCTGCTGGGGGTGATGGGAGCCTACAGCGTGCTGTTGGTACCGGTGGGCTTCGCCATCGCGACCCCTCTCTTCCTCCTGGCTGGCGCCACCATGCTGGGGCTTCGACTGCAGAAGGGGATACTCTTTGCCCTGGGGCTGACCGCGGCCACCTACTTGGTGTTCAAGGTGATGCTTGCGGTCCCGCTGCCGATGGGGGAACTGCTGGGAGGGCTGTGATATGGAGATTCCCAGTCTCTACACCTCCGGCCTGCCCAGCGTGATGCAGCTTGAAGTGATCTTCATGCTGCTGCTCGGCACCGTCGTCGGCATCGTGATCGGTGCGCTGCCTGGGCTCACCGTCACCATGGGCGTCGCGCTGCTCACCCCGCTGACGTTCCGAATGGACACGACCGCCTCGTTCGCGCTGCTGCTGGGGGCCTACTGTGGAGGCACGTACGGCGGATCCATCACCGCCATCCTGCTGAAGATCCCTGGGGCGCTACCGGCGGTGATGACAACCCTGGATGGGTACCCCATGGCCCAGCGTGGCGAGGCTGGCCGGGCCCTGGGGATAACCATAACCACCTCCGTGATCGGTGGGGTGATCAGCGCCCTCGTGCTGGCGCTGATGGCGCCCCCGCTCGCGGATCTGGCCGTTCGGTTCAGCGCCCAGGAGTACCTGGCTGTCGCGTTCTTCGCCCTGAGCGTCATCGCCTACATCAGCCAGGAACACATGGTCAAGGGATTCCTGGCCGGCGCCCTCGGGCTGCTGCTCTCGACCATCGGCACGGACCCCAACGCAGGCTACCCACGCTTCACCGCGGACATCTCGGAGCTGGTGAGCGGCGTCCAGTTGGTGCCGTTGATGATCGGCCTCTTCGGGCTGGCCGAGGTGCTCACAAGCGTGGAGAAGCCGATATCCGAGATTCAGGTGATCAAGCAGCTCGGCAAGATCCTGCCTAGCTGGAAGGAGCTCCGGTCGCTGGCCCCCAGCATCGTACGCGGCTCCATAATCGGCGTATTCATCGGTATCCTGCCCGCAGCCGGCTCCTCCATCGCATCTATCGTCTCCTACGGCGTGGAGAAGAGGGTGTCCAAGCACCCCGAGAAGTTCGGAACCGGCATCCCAGAGGGGATCGCCGCGCCCGAAACCGCCAACAACGCCTCCACCGGCGGCGACATGGTGCCGACCCTCTCCCTGGGCATCCCGGGTAGCTCCTCCACGGCCATCCTGATGGGGGCGCTGCTTCTTCACGGCCTGCAGCCGGGCCCAACCCTCTTCACCGAGCACGAGGAGGTGGTCTCAGCTATCTTCATCCTGATGCTGCTTGCCAATCTCTCCTTCTTCTTCCTGGGGCTGATCGGGGCCAACGTCTTCACCAAGGCGATCGACGCACCGCCCCCCATGCTCATCCCGGCCATCGGAATGCTGTGCATTATCGGCTCCTATGCCATCCGGAACAGCCTGTTCGACGTTGTGGTGATGATCGCCGCCGGGGTCCTCGGCTACTTCATGCGGAAGGTGAGAGTACCGAGCGCGCCCCTGGTGCTGGGTCTGATCCTTGGCCCCATGGTGGAAAGCAACCTGCAGCGGGTGATGATGCTCTCCTACGGGGACGTCGGATCGATGTTCAACCGCCCCATCAGCGCTGGCTTCCTCGCCGTGACGGTCATCTTCCTGATCAGCCCCTGGCTGGTGGGCAAGCTGGTCAACCGACAGCAGCGGGAGCAGTTCGCCAACGACGATGATTAAGGCAACCCTCACATAGGTTTCTATGAAGGAGGCCCTACCTTGCGCGGAACCGTCCTGACAGATGGAACGATCGTAGAGGAACGTCGAGAACTGCCTGTTACCCGAGAGGTCGACGTCCTCGTGGCCGGTGGAGGCACTGCCGGTCTAGTAGCCGCCGTCGCTGCCGCCCGCCGCGGCGCCCGCACCCTGCTGGTGGAGCGAAACGGCTTCATGGGCGGCGCCATCACCGCGGCCATGATGGCGCAGATCTCGGCCGGCGCCGTGGCGATCACCGGCATCGGCCGGGAGATCGTGGACAGGCTCAACGCCATGGGCGGCGTGGAGGGCAGCTTCCTCATTCCCATCGACCCGGAGGCGTTCAAGCTGATCGCTCTGGAGATGCTGAACGAGGTGGGGGCCGAGACGCTGCTGTACACCTCGGTGGTCGGCACCCTGCTCCAGGGCAACCGGGTCCATGGGGTGATCGTGGAGAACAAGTCGGGTAGGCAGGCCATTCGGGCCAAGGTGACCATAGACGCCACCGGGGACGGTGACGTATGCGCCTGGGCGGGCGCCCCGATCGTCAAGGGGCGGGAGTCCGACGGCAAGATGCGGCCCGTCAGCATCATATTCAAGATGGCGGGGGTAGATATCCCCGGCATGGTCCGATACGCCCGGGAGCACCCGGAGCAGTTCGCTCCCGATCCCAAGTACCACATCGTGGACCTGGAGCACGGGCTGGTTCGGATGGTGGGGTACTTCGACCTGGTGGAGAAGGCGAAGCAGAACGGGGAGCTGTTCCCCGATTGCCACTACATCCGGGTCGAGGGCGTCATCGTGGAGCGTGGGACAGTGCTGATCAACGCCACGCGGGTCTACGGAGTGGATGCCACGGATGCCGCCCAGATCTCCAGGGCAGAACTGGAAGCCCGCCGACAGGCGTTTCAGGTGGCGGCCTTCATGCGAAACTACGTCCCTGGCTTCGAGAAAGCCTATCTCGCCGAGACGGCCAGCTCCCTGGGGATAAGGGAGACGCGGCACGTCATCGGTGACTACCTCCTCGCCGAAGAGGACATCCTGAACGACGTGTCCTTCCCGGACGCCGTGGTGCGCAGCTTCAAACGGCAGCTCCCGGGGGAGCCTTCCCACAGCCCGGACGCCGGCGAGGGCGCGGCCACCGACCCCAGCGCCCGCTCCGCCATCGCCCCGGTCCTGGGCTTCAGCATCCCCTACCGAAGCTTCCTGCCCAGGGGGCTGGAAGGGATCCTGGTGACGGGGCGGTGCATCTCACAGACCCACAAGGCGGACGGCTACACCCGCCTCCAGTCAACCGTCTGGGCGATGGGCGAGGCGGTGGGGGTGGCCGCCGCCCTGGCAGTCCGCGAGGGGGCATCGCCCCGCCAGATGCTGGACAGGGTCTCGTCGATTCGGGAAGCCCTCGCCTCCCAGGGTTTCGGACTGACTGACGAAGACTTCCCGAAGGTCATGGCAGCTAGGAAGGCAGGGATCGCATGAGACTGGGGTTCGTGGGGCTCGGGGCGATGGGTGAGCCGATGTCCCGAAACCTCCTGAGGGCCGGACACGAGCTCACCGTGTACAACAGATCCACCCCAGCGCGGGAACGGGCTCGTGAGGCAGGGGCGATAGTGGTGGAGACGCCGCAAGCGGTGGCGGAGGCCAGCGAGGTAGTGTTCAGTTGTATCGCCACGCCCTCTGCGGTGGAGGAGGTCTATCTGGGACCGAAGGGGCTGAGGGCGGGGAGCCGACCCGGCCATCTGTTCGTGGATCTGAGCAGCATCACCCCATCCCTGGCCCGAGAGCTCTCAGACCGGCTGAAGGAGACGGGCGCCTCGTTCGTGGATGCTCCCGTCAGCGGAGGCACCCACGGCGCCCGGGCGGGCACCCTCACTATCATGGCGGGGGCGGACCCCGCCGACCTTCAGCGGGCTGAGCCACTGCTGAGAGCGATAGGACGCAAGATCTACCACGTCGGCCCGGTGGGGGCCGGCAGCACCGCCAAGATCCTGAACCAGTTGCTGGTCGGGGTGAACACCCTGGCAGCCATGGAGATGGCGCTGCTGAGTCAGCGCTCAGGGGTTGACCCCTCGATGCTGGAGGAGATCATCACCAACAGCACCGGGTACAGCCGCGTCTTCGAGAGCCGCTTCCCCAAGGCGATGGCCCGGGACTACTCCCTCGGCTTCGCCGTCGATCTCATGAGCAAGGATCTCAGGCTGGTGAAGGCCATGGCAGAGGATCTGGGGGTGGCGACACCCCTGGCATCGCTGGCCCTGTCGGTTTACGAGAGCGCCAGCGCCCTCGGCTTCGGCCGAAAGGACACCACCGCCGCCATCGAGGCGCTGGAACGGCAGTCACCCTTCAAAGGCTCGTCGTAGGGCCGACCCTGGGAGCGCGGACGACATACTCCCTCTCCCAGAGGGAGAGGGTCGGGGTGAGGGTCCTCTGGGAGCGCGGGCGTCTCGCCCGCCCGGTCCCCGGCGACAGGCGAGCCTCTCGCCCGTCGCCCGCTAACCGCCGCTACCCTGCTCAATCTCAGGAGGTCAAGATGCATCTGATTGTCGCCGCCGACCACTCGGGATTCCATCTCAAGGATCCGATCATCCACGCCCTGCGCTCCTGGGGCCACGAGGTGCTCGACGTGGGCACCTTCGCCCCCCAGCCCCGCGTGGACTTCCCCGACCTGGCGGAGAAGGTGTGCCCCCCGATACTCTCGGGCGAGGTAGATCGAGGGATCATGGTGTGCGGCTCGGGCATCGGGGCCTGCATCGCCGCGAACAAGTTTGCCGGCATTCGGGCCGGGGTGTGCCACGACATCTACTCCGCCCACCAGAGCGTGGAGCACGACAACGCCAACGTCCTCTGCCTGGGGGCCCAGATCGTGGGGGAGAAGCTCGCCTACGAACTGCTCAGGGCGTTCGTCGACGCCCGCTTCACCGAGGAGGAGTACTTCCGGCAACGCGACGCGAAGTTGGCGGCGCTGGAGAGGCGGCTGCTGGAAAGATGATCGCTTACAGCCATCCAGCGTTGCCGGGACGCCATTCGATGGAAACGGCGCCGAAACGTCTGTCTCGGCGCCCTGTAGGAAACCGGTCGATTCTCTTCCCGAGGCCGGATCGCGCCTCTCAGTGCTTGAAGTGCCGCCGGTAGGTGAAGATCATCGCCATCTGGGCCGCGTTGGCCGCCCGGATCACGTCCTGGTCGCGGACCGAACCGCCAGGCTGGATCACCGCCGTCACCCCGGCGTCCGCGGCCGCCTCTATGCCGTCGGGGAAGGGGAAGAAGGCGTCCGAGGCCATCACGCTCCCCTTAGCCCGCTCTCCTGCCTTCTTGATCGCCAGCTCCACGGAGTCCACCCGGCTCATCTGCCCCGCGCCGACGCCCACCACCGAGAGCTTCCTCGCCAGCACGATGGCGTTCGATCGGACGTGCTTGACCGCGTGCCAGGCGAACAGCAGATCGGTCAGCTCCTCCAGCGTGGGCTCGCGCTTGGTCACCACGTCGCGGGGGAAAGAGTCCTCCCCGTTGCGATCCCTCTCCTGCGCGAGGAAGCCGCCCAGGATCCGCTTGAAGTCCAGGGCAGGTATGCCGGCCACCTCCTGGCGCCTCGCGTCCCAGTTCTCCCCTACGGCCATCACCCGCAGGTCGCGTCGGGACCGCAGGATCTCCAGCGCCCCCTCGGTGTAGCCGGGCGCGATCAGATCCTCGAAGAACACCTGGGAGATCTCCTGGGCCGTGGCCTCGTCCACTATCCGGTTCACCCCCACGGCGCCACCGAAGGCCGACTTGGGATCGGTGGCCAGCGCCCGACGGAACGCCTCGCTCACCGTTCCAGCGCAGGCGAGCCCGCAGGGGTTGCCGTGCTTCACGATCGTCACGGCCGGGGCGGTGAAATCGGTCACGATGGACCACGCCGCGTCCAGATCGAAGCTGTTGTTGAAGGAGAGCTGCTTCCCGTGCAACTGTCTGGCCGTGGCGACCCCGGGGGGCAGGGTACGACTGGTGGCATCCACGTAGAAGGCCGCCGCCTGGTGGGGGTTCTCACCGTAGCGCAGCTCCTGCACCAGCTTCAGCGGAACAGTCAACTCCTCAGGGAAGAGCACCCCCTCGGGGCGGAGGTAGTTGGCGATCTGGGAATCGTAGAACGCGGTGTGCTCGAATGCCTTCGCGGCGAGCCTTCGCCTGGTGACCCCGGACACCCCGGCCTCGCCGCGCAACTCGCTCAGCACGCCCGGGTAATCCGCCGGATCCACCACCACCACGACGTCCTCGTAGTTCTTCGCCGCCGCCCGGAGGAGCGTAGGGCCTCCGATGTCGATCATCTCCAGCACTTCGTCCAGCCGGCCGGTCCGGCGGGCCGTCTCGGCGAACGGGTAGAGGTTGACCACCACCATATCCACCGGCTGGATGTTGTGCCGCCTCAGCTCCTCCATGTGCAGAGGGACGCTTCGCCGCGCCAGAATCCCGCCGTGGATCGCCGGATGGAGCGTCTTGACCCGCCCTTCGAGGATCTCGGGCGACCCCGTCACGTCGCTCACGGCGGTGACCGGCACGCCGGCATCGGAGAGGACGGCCTGGGTGCCGCCGGTGGACAGGATCTCCACTCCCAAGGCGTTCAGGGCGCGGGCAAAGTCCACTATCCCTGTCTTGTCGTATACACTGATGATGGCTCGCACGGATTCCTCCTCCGAGGGGTTAAGGGCTGGAGGTGAGCGGGCTCACCTCCAGCCCTTAACCCCTCGCATCAACGTTTAGCAGTCCGTCCTCCGCCAGCTTCCTGAGCATCCGATAGGCCGGCAGGCCGCCACCCGCCCTCTGAGCAAGCACCAACACGGTCTGGAGGACAGTCAAAGAGGTCAGCAGCTTCCACTCGGCTCGGCCGATCTCCACGCGCTCCACGCCGATCGGCAGATCGCCAGCCAGCCGAACGATGGCACTGGCGCCGTGGAGCACCTGCCAGATCTCCCGCCACTCCGCCTGCGCCTCCCTCGCGTCCTCCACCAGGGAGGCAATGGGGCTATCCAGGTTCTCTCGGGGTGTGGTGGCGCCGTGGTGGTAGGAGAAGCTGCCGCAATCCCAGGAGCAGAGCAACTCCAGCGCCTCCTTGCCCACCGTACCCTCCGTCTCCGCCCCCACGAGCTGGCCATCGCGGAAGTACAGGGCGCCCCCCTGCGTGATCCCGCCTCGACCGCGGGTGAATCGTACCACACCCGTCTTGGCCGAGAAGTTCAGGAGAAGCAGAACGTCGACTACCGTGAAGTCCGGAAGGCTACCCTGCAACGGCATCGAGGTCCTCTTCGACGATTCTCACCCGTCGACCCTCCACGCTCAGTCTCCCCTCGGCAAACAACTGAATGGCCCGCGGGTAGATCCGGTGCTCCTGCTCCAGTATCCGGGCGGCGAGGCTCTCCGGCGTGTCGCTCTCCAGCACGGGAACGGCCGCCTGAAGGATGATGGGGCCCGCGTCCACGTCGCCCTCCTCGACGAAGTGGACGGTGCAGCCGGAGACCTTCACGCCGTACTCCAGCGCCTCCGCCTGGGCATGGAGCGTTCCGGCAAAGGCAGGCAGCAGGGAGGGATGGATGTTCACGATCCGCCCCGGAAACGCCTCGAAGAGGGGGCGGCTGATCAGCCGGTCGTAGCCGGCCATCACCACCAGCTCCACCCCCGCCTCGACCATCCGGCGCGCCATTGCGGCGTCCCGAGCCTCCCGCGAGGGGTAGTCCCCCCGCTCGAAGACGGCAGTGGGGAGTCCCCTCTCTCGGGCCCAGGCGAGCCCCGCTGCTCCTTCGTGATTGCACACCACCAACACCACCCGCGCGTCCAGCCTTCCCGCCTCGATGCTGCGGACGATGGCCTGCATGTTGCTGCCCCGGCCGGAGATCATGATCCCGAGTCTAACCACCGACCACCTCTACCCGGTCCCCACCCTCGGAGGCCACGATCTCGCCCACCAGCAGCGCCTCCGGCACCAGGTCGGCCACCTTCTCGCGGTCCTCGGCCGGGCAGATCACCACGTAGCCCAGCCCCAGGTTGAACACCCGCAGCATCTCGTCCTGCGCTATCCGGCCGCGCCGCTGCAGCATCTGGAAGATGGGATGCACGGGCCAACTGCCCCACCAGAAGACGGCCTTCTGGCCCTCGGGGACGACGCGGCTCACGTTGCCGGGGATGCCGCCGCCGGTGATGTGGGCCATCCCCTTCACGTCCACTGCACTCCCCCTCCCTTTGGGAGTGGCGTGAAGGTGCCCCGGGGCACCTTCACGGGGTGAGGGCTGAAGCAATCGCCTTACGGGCTCCAGGTAGCAGCGGTGAGGCTCCAGCAGCTCCTCCCCCAGAGTCCGCCCCAGCTCCGGCCAGTGGCGATCCAACGGTTCCCCCTCCAGCAGCTTCCTCACCAGGGAGTAGCCGTTGGTGTGCAGCCCGCTGGAGGGCAGGCCCCAGATCAGGTCCCCGGGGCCGATCCGGCTGCCGTCCACCACCCCGTCCCGCTCAACAGCCCCGACGATGAAGCCTGCCAGGTCGTAGTCCTCCCCAGAGTAGATCCCCGGCATCTCCGCGGTCTCGCCGCCCACCAGGGCGCAGCCCGTCGCTCGGCAGGCATCGGCCAGGCCACCGACGATCTGGGCGACCTTCTCCGGCACCAGCTTACCCATGGCCACGTAGTCCAGGAAGAAGAGAGGGGTTGCGCCGCAGGTCAGGATGTCGTTGACGCAGTGGTTCACCAGGTCCACCCCGATGGTGTCGTGGCGATCCGCGGCGATGGCGACCCTCAGCTTCGTCCCCACCCCATCGGCGCTGGCCACCAGCACCGGCTCCCGGTAGCCATCGAAGGCGAAGAGCGAGCCGAAGCCGCCGATACCCGTCAGCACCTGCGGGCCGAAGGTGGATCGCACCTTCGCCTTGATCAGATCGACTGCGCGATTGCCGGCGTCGATGTCGACGCCAGCGGCCCTGTAGGCACTCTCCCCCCCTGGGAAAGATCCGCCCAGACCCTCTCCCGATGGGAGAGGGTCTGGATGAGGGCTCATCTTAGGCTCTCCCTCCAAAGAACTCACTAGACCTCCAGGATCAGCTTGTCCATCTCGAGCTGGATGGGAACGGGATAGTTGCCGGTGAAGCAGGCCCGGCAGAAATGGCTCGTGCGCTTCCCCACCGAGTCCAGCAGCCCCTCGAGGCTCAGATAGCCGAGGGAGTCGGCACCGATGTGCCGGCGGATCTCCTCCACACTCATCCGAGCGGCTATCAGTTCCGATTGGCGGGCCGTGTCGACGCCCAGGTAGCAGGGGAAGCGCATCGGCGGGGCGCAGATCCGCATGTGGACCTCCTTGGCCCCCGCCTTTCGCAGCAGGCCGATGACCGGCGGGGTGGTGGTGCCTCGCACGATGCTGTCGTCCACCACTACCACCCGCTTGCCCGAGAGCATCTCCGGCAATGGGTTGAACTTCAGCCGAACACCCACCTGCCGGAGCCGCTGGTCCGGCTGGATGAAGGTGCGGCCGATGTAGCGGTTCTTGATCAGCCCCTCGCCGAAGTGGATGCCCGATTCCTGCGCGTAGCCCGTGGCCGCCGGGATGGCGGAGTCGGGCACAGGGATCACCAGGTCGGCATCCACCGGATACTCCCTCGCCAGGTGCCGCCCCATCTCCTGCCGGGCCTGGTAGACCAACTGGCCGTCGATGGTGCTGTCCGGGCGGGCGAAGTATATGAACTCGAAGATGCACAGGGCGCGTCGCTGGCTCTCGATCGCCGGGACGCTGCGCACACCCCCAGCGTCGATCACGAGCAACTCCCCGGGCTCCACCTCCCGTACGAATGTGGCGCCCACGGTGTCCAGCGCGCAGGTCTCCGAGGCTACCACCCAGCCGCCGTTCATCTCGCCCAGGCATAGAGGGCGCACCCCCAGGGGATCCCTAGCCGCGAAGAGGGTGTCGGGGCTAGCCATCACCAGGCTGTAGGCTCCCTGGAAGCGGGGGAGGGTGTGCAGGATGCGAGACTCCCAGTCGAGGCCCGGGGCGGAGGAGATCATCTTCGCGATCAGCTCGGAATCCGTGGAGGTATCCAGCCGCTGGCCCATCTCCAGCAGTTGCTCGGCGAGGGAGGCGGTGTTCACCAGGTTCCCGTTGTGGCCCAGCGCCAGTTGTCCGATCTCCGAGTCCACCACTATCGGCTGGGCGTTGCACACCTTGCTGCCACCGGTGGTGGAGTAGCGGGTGTGCCCTATTGCCACGTGGCCCTTGAGAAAGCCGAGCTCCTCCTCGTTGAACACCTGCACCACCAAGCCCATGGACTTGAAGGTGCGGAGCTCCTTGCCGTCCCCGGTGGTTATGCCCGCGCTCTCCTGCCCCCGGTGTTGAAGGGCGTACAGGCCGAAAAAGGTGATCCGGGCGACGTCGACGCCCGGAGCGAAGATCCCAAATACACCGCAGGCTTCGTGCAGTTCAGCCATTCCCACCCCCAGCCGCCGTTCGGCACGTCGCCATTGACGTGAAGCAACGAGCTATCAGCAACGAAGTATCAGCTACCCCAGCAGTACCGAGGGCCGAGGACCCGGCAGGTAGGGGCGACCGGTAGAACTGTAGCCGCGGGCTAAAGCCTGCGCGTAGCCCACGCACTCTAGAGGGCGCAACTACACAGACTGCCCTCAGTCCTCGCTCCCGAGCACCCGCTCGAGGGCCCCATCCCAGACATCCCGCATGATCTCCACACGGAGGTCGATCCATCTGCCCAAGCGGAAACGGGGCTCATCCCCGCGCCCCCGCGCCCCCGCGTCTCGGCCCTCACCCCGACCCTCTCCCAGAGGGAGAGGGAGTCCATGCGTCTCCGCGCCCCCGCGTCCGGTAACGGTGCCCAACACGGCCACCGGCACTCCGGCGTCGGCGGCCAGCCGCTCGACCTCGGGAAGCCTCTCCGGAGGGACCGATAGCACGATGCGCGACTGGCTTTCCCCGAAGAGCAGCCCATCGGGCCGGCATCCATCACGCCTCAGCAGCCTGTCCAGAGGCTCGTCGTCCGCCTCCATCCCCAGGCCGCCGGCCATGCAGCACTCGGCCAGGGCGACGGCCAGGCCGCCATCGCCGCAGTCGTGGGCGGACCGAACCAGTCCAGCGCGGATGGCCGCCAGAGCGCACCTCTGCACCGCGGCCTCCATCTCCAGGTCTATCCGAGGAGGTCTTCCGGCGATCTGTCCGGTCACCAGCTTCAGGTACTCGGTGCCGCCCAGATCGTCGAAGCTGCGTCCCAGCAGCACCACCAGGTCGCCAGGCTGCCGGAAGGCCATCCCTACAGCCTGGCTCACGTCCTCCAGCAGGCCAACCATCCCCACCACTGGGGTCGGGAAGATGGCCGATCCGTTGTTCTCGTTGTAGAGGCTGACGTTGCCGCTGATCACCGGCGTGCCCAGGGCCGAGCACGCCTCGGCCATCCCCGCCACGCTCTCCCGCAACGTGTAGAACACCTCGGGCTTCTCGGGGTTTCCGTAGTTCAGGCAGTCGGTGACTGCCAGCGGCTCCGCGCCGGTACAGACCAGATTCCGCGCCGCTTCAGCCACCGCGATCATGCCACCCCAGCGCGGCTCAAGGTAGCAGTAACGGCCGTTGCCGTCGGTGGTGACGGCTATACCCTTTCGGGTTCCCTTCACCCGAAGCACCGCGGCGTCCGCCTCCCCGGGCAGCAGCACCGTGTTCGTCTGCACCATGTGGTCGTACTGCTGGTAGATGGGCCGGCGGCTGCACAGATTGGACGAGGCCAGTAGGTCGAGCAGGGTCCGGGCGTAATCTCGCTGCACGGGCAGTGAGGCCGGATCGAACCGGTGGGCCTCGTCGATCCAAGCGGGCCGCACCCCCCCCCGGTGGTAGACCGGAGTCTCGTCGGTAAGCAGCCGGGCCGGGATCTCCGCCACCACGCGGTCCCCCTCCCGGACGCGCACGATGCCGTCGTCGGTGACCATGCCGATCAGGTCGGAGTGGAGCCCCCAGCGCGCGAACAGCTCCTGCACCTTGGCCTCGCACCCCTTGCGGGCAACCACCAGCATCCGCTCCTGCGACTCGGAGAGCATCAACTCGTAGGGGGTCATCCCCTTCTCGCGCCTGGAGACCTGGAGCAGGTCTATGTCGATGCCGCAACCCCCTCTGCCGGCCATCTCCACCGAGGAGCTGGTCAGGCCCGCGGCCCCCAGATCCTGCATCCCGACCACGTAGTCGGTCTGCAGCAGCTCCAGGCATGCCTCGATCAGCAGCTTCTCCAGGAAGGGGTTCCCCACCTGCACCGCCGGACGACGCTCCTCCGAGCGCTCGTTCAACTCCACCGACGCGAAGGTGGCGCCGTGGATCCCATCGCGGCCGGTATCGGCCCCCACCAGGATCACCGGATTGCCGGCGCCGCTCGCCTTGGCCCGCACGATCTGGTCGGTCCTCACCAGTCCCACGCACATGGCGTTGACCAGGGGATTGCCGGTGTAGCTATCCTCGAAGTAGACCTCGCCAGCCACGGTGGGCACGCCGAGGCAGTTGCCGTAGCCCGCGATGCCGCCTACGACGCCGGAGACCAGGTACTGGTTCCTCCGTTCCGAGGGGGGGCCGAAGCGAAGGGAGTCCAGCAGGGCCATGGGGCGGGCGCCCATCGTGAAAATGTCGCGGACGATGCCGCCGACTCCCGTGGCAGCCCCCTGATAGGGCTCAACTGCGCTGGGGTGGTTGTGGGACTCGATCTTGAACACCACCGCCAACCCGTCCCCGATGTCCACCGCACCGGCGTTCTCGCCCGGCCCCTGGAGCACCCTCGGGCCCTTGGTGGGGAACAGCCGCAGGACCGGCCGGGAGTTCTTGTAGCCGCAGTGCTCGCTCCACATGGCGCCGAACATGCCCAACTCGACCATGTTCGGCTCCCGGCCGAGCTTGGCCACGATCAGATCGTACTCCTCGGGGGTGAGGGCCACTTCCTCCAACAGTTCGCGAGTGACGGGCATCAGCGGGTCTCCTGGGGCCAGGACTGAGAACTAAGGGCTGAGGACTGGGTGGCTCCCCGAGGGCTCGATCCTGGGCCCTCAGTCCTCAGTCCTCCCAGTATCGATCGGAAGATATACGCCCCATCGGTGCCGCCGAGGATCTCCTCGCAGCACCGCTCGGGATGCGGCATGAGGCCGAAGACGTTGCGGCCCTCGTTGCAGATACCGGCCACGTTCCTCAGGGAGCCGTTCGGATTGGACTCCCTGGTGATCTGCCCGCTGGGGTCGCAATACCGAAGAAGGATCTGGGAGTGACGTTCGAGCCGCTCCAGCAGATCCTCCGGCGCGTAGTAGCTTCCCTCCTGGTGGGCTATCGGTAGCTTGAGCACCTGCCCTCGCTCGCAGGCCGAGGTGAAGGGGGAGTCCGTGGACTCCACCCGCACGTGGACCCAGGAGCAGCGGAATTGAAGGTGGTCGTTGCGCAGCATGGCGCCGGGAAGCAACCCCGCCTCCAGCAGGACCTGGAAGCCGTTGCAGATACCCAGCACCGGACGATCGCTGCGCGCGAACCGCTCGACGGAGCGCATGACGGGGGAGAAGCGCGCGATGGCTCCTGCGCGCAAGTAGTCCCCGTAGGCGAAGCCACCCGGGAGGATGATGCAGTCGTAGGAGGAGAGGTCCGTGTCCTGGTGCCAGATGTACTCCACCGGCTGGCCGAAGACACGGTCTATCACGTGGTAGGTGTCCCCGTCGCAGTTGGTGCCGGGGAACACTATCACGCCGAATTTCAAGGGTGCCTCCTCGGCGCTAGACGCTTTTCTGATAGACCTTATTCTAGCATAGGGTCTGGCCGGCCGCTAGGAGTGTCAGATCAGCAGGTCGCCCACTCGCACGGCCTGCAGCGAGCCGTCCGTGAGCCTGAGCAGCAGCGCCCCGTCCTCGGCGACGTCCTCGAAGACACCCTCCAACTGCTGGCCGCCCTCGGCGACCGTCACCTTCTGCCGGCGACGCCACAGACGGGAGGCCCACCGTTCCCGCACGACGGACTCCAGCCGAGCGGGGTCCAACGCTAGCAGGGCGTCCAGGTGCAGAAGGATCTGGTACAACAACTGCTGTCGCGAGATTCGCCGTCCCGTCTCGCGCAGCAGACTGGTGGCGCTGTCGGGGATGCCCCCTGCGGCTGCGGGATCGAAGTTGACGTTGATGCCCATCCCGACCACCGCGAAGTGGTTGCCCGGCGACCAGCTCACCTCCGTGAGCACGCCCCCCAGCTTCCTGCCGTTCAGCATCAGGTCGTTCGGCCACTTGATCTCCGCTCGCACGGGGGCCAGCTCCTCGGTCGCCTGGCACGCCGCCACAGAGCAGATCTGGGTGAGGAGAAACGACTGGGACTGGTGGCGGCGGAATAGTATGGAGAAAAGAAGGCCGCCCCCCGGTACCTCCAGCCAGCTCCTGCCACGCCGCCCCCGCCCCCCGGTCTGGTGATCGGTAACGAAGATGGTTCTCTCGGGGGCGCCGTCCTCACCGGCCTCTTTGGCCAGATCGTTGGTCGACCCCGTCTCTGTCAAGTGGTGCACCACCCAGCCGGGCGGCGCCAGGAACACCTCTCCTTGAGACACGGCTTCACCCTCTAGATAAACGGATAGCCAGAGGGGCCAACCCCTCTGGCTATCTCCCCCTAAGCGCGACGCGCTTAGGATTCGGTCTCTGCAATCCCCGGGGACGAGAAGCGGGCGCTGCTAGCGTCCGACCTCCAACCCTCGAGGCGTGCGAACCGGGTGCGCCGTCGCGCTAGGACTGTCACAACCCATCCGCATCACCTCCTTTCTTGGCTGGTCGAATACTAACAGGGCCTCCGGGATACGTCAAGCCTTCGGGACGCCAAGCAGGTATCGCTGGATAAGGCATACGTTTCCCGCTAGAGAAGTTGACGTGAACTAGAGATACCTGCTTAGCCGCCAGCGCTCAGCCATCTGCCGGCACACGACCACAACGGCCTCGATGGGTAGGTGCACCGGCGACATCAATGAAAACGGGGGCGATAGCTCACCCCCTGTTCCCGTTTCCGTCGTCGTAGCGGCTCTTCGAGATGGCCGTGGAAAGCCGGCAACTGACCGATACCGGCTATCGCCTACTCCTCCGGCAGCTCGGCCTCCTCGATCACGTCGGGCTCCTCGGCCCCCAGTTCGGACTCGCCAACCCCCTCGAAACCCTCATCGGAGTCCTCGAGCAGGTCCTCCTCGTCGTCCAGGTCGTACTTGAGCACGCTGTCCTTGATGTATCCGCGGAAGACTTCCACCGGAGCCTTCGAGGGGAAGGATACCTTGCCGGCCATCTGCGGGCTGCGGTACACCTCTCGGATGATCACCTTCACCGTCTGGTCGTCGACACTGGTGACCGCCGTCTGATAGCGGTTGCCGCTCCCCAGCAGGGTCAGCAGCCGCTTGGCCAGCTTGGGCTCGATCTGTCCCACCGTCTCCCCTGTGGCGGTCACAACGCGGATCTTATGATCAACGGGCTGAAGCTCCAGCAGGTCGCCGGCGGTCATCTTCGCCAGCACCTCGGGACCGGCCGGGTTCAGCAGAGTCGTGATGACGGTCTTGCCGCTCTCCTCTATGAAGAGCGAGGGATCCACGCGAGTCGGCGCCGCCGGCGCGGCCGGCTCGGCGGCAAGCTTGGCCAACCGCTGTAGATTCTTCATGGCGATGACGTTCGTGGGATCCATCGCGGCGGCGCGACTGTACGCCTCCCTAGCCTCATCGACCCGACCGAGTTCCGTCAGCGCCTTCCCCAGCCTGTTGTGCGCGTCGACGTCTTCCGGAAACAGGACCAATAGCTCGCGGTTCACCTCCGCGGCTTCCTCCCAACGGCTAGCCATGGCGAGTGCGATGGCGCGCTCGGTCAGTTGCCGTTTCGCTCTGAGTCTCTCCTCAGGGAAGGTTGCCATTCTGGTCCGTTCCTCCTTAACTATGAGCCCATCAGCCTCAGGGCTGGCGCATTTTACCGTAAGCCCTCCACCGATTCAACAGGGGGCGCCGACGCTCCGCAAGCTACGCGCCACGAGCGGTTTCCCCACGCTGGATGCCGCGAATCGAAAAGGGGCTGGTTGTCCAGCCCCGAGGATTGCCCGAAGCCCGAGCGGTCCGGCCCGACCGTTTCGCCCGTCACCGGACCCCATCGTGGGGGTGAAGACGGTCCAGCTTCTCGTTCAGCTCCCTCATCCTGGCCTCCACCTCGGCCAGGCTGTGAACCCCTAGCTCCTCCATCTCTTCCTTGAGAGATTCGAGCTGCTCTAGCTCCATCATCAGGTCGTACTCTTCCTCGCTGGGCTCTTCCATCTCAGCTTCGCTCACGCAGACACCCTCCTTTCCCGTGGAGTGCGGCGGACGACGGGAGCGACGACCGCCCCCGCAGCCGATCCCACCCTCAGATCACCGCCCACAGGATGACCAGGAAACCGGCCACTCCCACGGTCCCGTACTCAGCCAGCACGCGCCTCTCCAGGGCCCCCTCCTGGAGCGCGAGCAGTAGACCGGCGAACACGTAGAAGGTGAGCAGCAGCACGGCACCGCCGATCAGCCCGCTGACGGGCCAGTAGTTGAGCGCCCACGTGGTCTCAGCTACCACCAGCGCCCCGATGGCAGCGAGTCTCCACCCGGCGCCCCTCACCCCCGGACCCGAACGGAGCGCCTCCAGGGCGGCCAGCAGGGCCACCAGGCCCGTGGCGGTGGCCGTGAGCAGGCTCCGCTCCTTGGTGTGGTATATGAGGGCAAAGAGGAGGAAGCAGAGCAGGTAGAGGATCAGGCTGCCGACGAAACGACCGATCCGGTAGTAGCGTCCGCCGGTCGTCAGGCCTGCCCTAAGCCCCAGCAGCAGGGCGGCCATGGTCGCCCCCCCGGCCACCGCTACCAGCGGCCGGGATTCGGCGGGGATCACCTGGATCAGCCACAGCCCCGCCACGAGCAGCAGCCCCGGAGCCACCCACAGGTTGAACGCCTGGTACTGGTCTCCTGCCTCCAGGGAGGAGGGTTGCCCCAGGAAGCTCTCCACGGAGAGACCCACCAGTCCGATCAAGCCGGCACCGAAAAGCCATGCCTGGAAGGAGCCCAGGCCGTCCGAGAGCCACAGCCCGCCACCCACCAGACCGACTGCCAGCAGAAAGGCTACGATCCCCTTCACCCTCTACCCTCCACTTGCTCGGAGTCAGCGGAATTCTACATCGCGCCCCAGCGTACGTCAAAGTGAAGCAACCTGTGATATCATGCGACAAACAGGCTTGAGGCAGCGAATCGTGACCATCAACACCGTCTTCCTGGATCTCTACCACACCCTCGTCTACTTCCACCCTGAGAGAGAGCAACGACAGTCCGAGGCAATGAGGGAATTCGGCTTCCACGTGGATCCGGCGGACCTCCGCAGGGCCTACCTGGCCGCCGACCACTACTACACCCTCGCGGGCATGGAGACCCCCCTCCACCTGCTGGATCCGGCGGCAAGGGATCGGGTGTACCTCCGTTACCAAGAGGTGGTGATGGAGGAGGTGGGGCTGGGCCACGCCATCCACCTGGCCGAAGAGATTCGGCGCCGCTACTGGGAACAACCCCGCGAGCTGCGGCTGTTCCCGGATGTGGAGGCGGCTCTGGCCAACCTGAAAAGCTCGGGGTACCGGCTTGGGCTGATCACGAACGTGACCGACGACCCGACGGCCGACCTGGAGAGAACGGGGCTGAGGAATTGGTTCGACGTGGTAGTGGCCTCCTGCCTGGTCGGGATCGACAAGCCCGATCCCCGCATCTTCCACTTCGCCATGGAGCGGCTGGGCGTCGCCCCCGAGGAGGGAATTCACGTGGGGGACCAGTTCCTGGCCGACGTCGAAGGCGCCAGCTCGGCCGGCCTCGAGGCCGTCCTTCTGGACCGCTACGACCTCCAGGAGGGCCGCCATCCCCTCCGCATCCGCAGCCTGCTGGATCTGGCACCACTATTGCGGAACCGCAACCACGAGGGAGTCTGAGGGCATGCGTACCGACCTGGCCGACTACCACGTGCACACCTCCCGCTGCGGCCACGCCGAGGGGACCATGGAGGAGTACGTCGAGCAGGCCCTGGCGCTGGGGCTGGCCGAGATCGGCTTCTCCGATCACCTACACCTCTACTGGATTCCACAGGAGGAGAGGGACCCCGGCCTGGCCATGGCCGAGGAGGAACTGCCGCGCTACGTGGAGAGCGTTCTCCGGCTGCGCGAGCGCTATCCACAGATCCCCATCCGGCTGGGGCTGGAAGCGGACTACATCCCTGGCAAGGAGGAGACACTCCGGCGGATCCTCACCCCCTATCCGTGGGACTACGTCTACGGCTCCATCCACTTCATCGGCGAGTGGGGGTTCGACGACCCCAGGTACATGGAGCGTTACAACCGGTGGGACGTCGACGAGCTATACCGCCATTACTTCGGCCTGGTGAAGGACGCCGCAGCCACTGGCCTCTTCGACATCATGGGACACCTGGACGTGGTGAAGAAGTTCGGCCACCGGCCTGCAGGGGATGCCACAGAGCTGTATCGGGAAGTGGCGTCCGCGCTGAAGGCCGCGGGGGTGGCCATCGAGGTCAGCACCGCCGGGTTGCGAAAGCCGGTCGGCGAGATCTACCCCGCCCCGGCCCTGCTGGCCGAGTGCGCCCGCCAGGGCATCCCCGCCGGCCTCGGATCGGACTCACACAGGCCGGCGGAGGTGGGGATACACTTCGACCGCGCCCTGGAGGCGCTTCGGGCCGCCGGTTACCGGGAAACGGTCCGCTTCGAGGCCCGCCGGCGGCGTCCAGTCCCCCTCCCCTTCCTCTAAGGATTCCATGTAGTCCGGCCGGGTTCAGCTCACCCGCCGCGCCCCCTCCCCTTCCTTTAAGGATTCCATACAATCGGACCTTGCGCCAATCGATTCGCCATGTATAATGTTGCGGTAGCGCCGCCTTCTCATCACAAGGAGGTGCCGATGCGAAGCCGTGACCTCGTGCAGCGACGTCCCCAGAAGCCGAAGCTACTGGAGCTTTTGCGCCAGCACTCCTCGCTCCAGGTGATCGTGGGAGCCATGGCCATCGCGGCCATCGTCCTCGCGTTCGCCTCTCGATCCGGCGAGGCCCCGCAGGCGGCCGGCGCCGTCCCTGGCCCCACCCTGGCCACGGCCGCGATGGCCGCCCCCCCGACAGCGGTGCCAAGCCCTTCCCCACAGCAGGAGCGGATCCACGTGGTGGCCTCGGGCGACACCCTCACCGGTCTCGCCCAGAAGTACTACTCGGACGCCTCCAAGTGGGAGAAGATCTTCGAGGCAAACCGCGACGTCCTGCCCAGCGCCAACGCCCTCCAGGTTGGGCAGAAGCTCAAGATTCCCGACTGAGCAGGTATCTCTGGATAGAGTGCACGTTTCCCACCACAAGAGTTGGCATGAACTAGAGATGCCCGCTTGGAGTGGGGACACGCGAAATGACGCGGGGGCGGGTCTGTAGACCCGCCCCCACTGGTCAGGACTCCCTCCGGTTCGAGACGGCCAACGCAGCCGATCCGCACACGTGCGCAGATGCGGACCCGCTTCATCCATCTGCGTCGATCTGCGACATCTGCGGATCGGCTTAGGTTTCCTAAGCCGGTATCTCTAGCTAGAGTACGCGCTTTCCGCCGGAGAGATCGACGTGACCTAGAGACACCTGTTTAGTACTCGGGCATGGGAGGAGTGGGAGCCTTCTCCTTCTCGGGCACCTCGGTCACCAACGCCTCGGTCGTCAGCACCATGGCCGCGATGCTCGCGGCGTTCTCCACCGCCGACCGGGTGACCTTGGCGGGGTCGATGATGCCGCTCTCCACCATGTTGGTGTAGTTGCCGCTCATCACGTCGTAGCCCAGGTTCTTGTCGCCCTTCTCCTGCTGGAGCCGCCGCACGGCCTCCACCACCACGGAGCCATCCATCCCCGCGTTCTTCGCGATCTGCCGCATCGGCTCCTCCAGGGCACGTCGCAACATCTGGGCGCCGATCGCCTCGTCCCCCTCAAGCTGCAGCTTGTCCAGGCCGGCGATGGCGTTCACCAGGGCGACGCCGCCGCCCGGCACGATGCCCTCCTCCACCGCCGCTCGGGTGGCCGACAGGGCGTCCTCCACCCGGTGCTTGCGCTCCTTCAGCTCGACCTCGGTGGCGGCTCCCACCTTGATCACGGCCACGCCGCCGGAGAGCTTGGCCATCCGCTCCTGCAGCTTCTCGCGGTCGTAATCCGAGGTGGTCTCCTCGATCTGCGACTTGATCTGCTTGATCCTGCCCTGGATCGCGTCCGCCTTGCCCTTGCCCTCGATGATGGTGGTCTCGTCCTTGTTTGCCACCACCCTCCTGGCCTGGCCCAGATCGCCGATCTGGGCGGAGTCCAGCTTGCGGCCGACCTCCTCGGAGATCACCTTGCCGCCGGTCAGGATGGCGATGTCCTCCAGCATCGCCTTGCGGCGATCCCCGAAGCCCGGGGCCTTCACGGCGAGCACGTTCAGGGTGCCGCGCAGCTTGTTCACCACCAGGGTGGCCAGGGCCTCGCCCTCCACATCCTCCGCGACGATCAGCAGCTCCTTCTTGCCCGTCTGCACTATCTTCTCCAGCACGGGCAGGATGTCGGCGATGGCGGAGATCTTCTTGTCGGTGATCAGGATGTAGGGCTCCTCCAGGACGGCCTCCATCCTGTCGGGGTTGGTGATGAAGTAGGCGGAGATGTAGCCCCGATCGAACTGCATTCCTTCGGTGTATTCGGTCTCGAAGCGAAGGCCTCGCCCCTCCTCGACGGTGATGACGCCGTCCTTGCCGACCTTGTCCATCACCTCGGCGATCAGGTCTCCGATCTCGGGATCGGCCGCGGAGATCGTCGCGATGTCCGCGATCTCCTCCTTGCCCTTGACCGGCATCGACATCGCCTTGATCTCGGCGACCACCGCCGCGGATGCCTTCTCGATGCCCCTCTTCAGCAGCATCGGGTTGGAACCGGCGGCAACGTTCTTCAGCCCCTCGTTGACGATCGCCTGGGCCAGCACCGTGGCGGTGGTGGTCCCGTCACCGGCCACGTCGTTGGTCTTGGTCGCGGCCTCCTTCAGCAACTGCGCGCCCATGTTCTCGAAGGGATCCTTTAGCTCGATCTCCTTCGCCACGGTTACGCCGTCGTGGGTGACGGTGGGGGCACCCCACTTCTTGTCAAGGGCCACGTTCCGGCCCTTGGGCCCCAGGGTCGTCTTGACGGCCTCGGCGAGGATGTCCATTCCCCTCTTCAGGGATTGCCGGGCGTTCTCGTCGTAGGCAAGCTTCTTTGCTGGCATTCGTACCTCCCGCACCGAATTCAATGGGGTATATGACCGCAATTGCCCCGATATACTCCGCCCGAGCCGTAAGAATGGCGGTGGAACCGTGTAAGATTCCCGTAAGAAAAGGGCGGCCTCGCCCTACGAGGCCGCCTCCACCTGTTGCCTCACCTCGACCCCGGCCACCGGGACCAGCGCCCTGTCGAGCACCTCGTCTATGCTCTCGACCGGCACGAACTCCATCCGCTCCCGCAGCTCCGGCGGCAGATCCTCCAGGTCGGCCTCGTTCCGCTTCGGCAGGATGATGGTGGTGATCCCAGCCCGGTGGGCGCCTAGCACCTTCTCCTTCAACCCGCCGATGGGCAGCACCTTGCCCAACAGTGTGATCTCGCCGGTCATCGCCACGTCGTGTCGCACCGACCGCCCAGTGACGATGGAGGCCAACGCCGTGGCCATGGTCACGCCGGCCGAGGGCCCGTCCTTCGGCTGGGCACCGGCAGGCACGTGGATGTGAACCTCGTGCTTGTCGAAGAAATCCGCCGGGACCCCGAGCTGCGCAACCCTGGAGCGGACACAGCTATAGGCGGCCTCCGCGGACTCCTTCATCACGTCTCCTAGCTGGCCCGTCAGCCTCAACCCCTTGTTGCCGGGCATGGCGACGGCCTCGACGAACACGATCTCGCCGCCCACCGGGGTCCACACCAGGCCGGTGACCACACCGGGCCGGTCGACGCGCTCCGCCACCTCGGCGAAGTGCCTGGGCCGACCCAGATACTCCCGCACCTTTTCCGGGGTGACAACCACGGCCGCGGCTACCCCCTCGGCGATCTCCCTCGCCGCCTTCCGGTATACGGTGGCCACCTCACGCTCCAGGTTCCGGACTCCCGCCTCCCGGGTGTAGTCGCGAACGATGGTCCGCAGCGCCTCGTCCTCGATCGTCACCTCGTCGATCTTCAGGCCGTGGGCCTTCATCTGCTTGGCCACGATGTAGCGCTTGGCGATCTGGACCTTCTCCTCCTCGGTGTAGCCGGAGAGCTGGAGGATCTCCATCCGGTCCCGCAGGGGAGGGGGGATCGTCTCCAGGGTGTTGGCCGTAGTGATGAACATCACCTTTGAGAGATCGAAAGGCACGTCGACGTAGTGGTCCCGGAAGTCCTTGTTCTGCTCGGGATCCAGAACCTCCAGCAGGGCCGAGGAAGGATCACCCCGCCAGTCCGCTCCGATCTTGTCCACCTCGTCCATCATGAAGACGGGATCGTTGGACTCGGCCCGGCGGATCGCCTGGAGGATCCGGCCCGGCATCGCCCCGATGTAGGTGCGCCGGTGGCCGCGGATCTCCGCCTCGTCCCGCACGCCGCCCAGCGACTGCCGTATGAACTTCCGGCCCATGGCCCTGGCGATGGACTGCCCCAGGGAGGTCTTCCCCACGCCGGGGGGGCCAACGAAGCAGAGGATTGGCTCCTTCATCGCGGCGGCGTCCACACCGTCCTCGCCCTGGCGCTCCTCCCTCAGCTTGCGAACGGCCAGGTACTCCAGGATCCTGTCCTTCACCTTCTCCAGGTCGTAGTGGTCCTCGTCGAGGATCCGGCGGGCCTCTGCGACGTCGATGGTCTTGCCGGTGCTGACTGTCCAGGGCAGGGCAGTGAGCCAGTCCAGGTAGTTGCGGATAACCCCGTGCTCGGGCGAGGCCGAGGGGATCTTCTCCAGCCTGGAGAGCTCCCGCTCCGCCTCCCTGCGGGCCTCCTCCGGCATGCCGGACTTCTCCACCTTCTCCCGCAGGTCCCGGATCTCGGCTTCCTCCGGGCTCTCCTCGCCCAACTGCTTCTGGATGGCCTTCAACTGCTCGCGCAGGTAGTAGTCCCGCTGCGCCTTGGTCATCTGCTCCTGGGCCTCGCTCTGGATCTTCCGGCCAAGCTCCAGCACCTCCAGCTCCTTGTTCAGGTAGGTGGTGAGGATTCGGAGCTTCTGGGCCACCGAGTCGATCTCCAGGAACTCTTGCCGCTGCTCCAGCTCCAGCCGCAGGTTCATCGCCACAAAGTAGGCTAGCTGCCGCGGGCCCTCCACGTTCATGGCGGCGGCCACCAGCTCGTCGGGCAGGTAGGGCGAGAGGTTCACCAACTGCTGGAAGAGGGACACGACGTTCCTCGCCATGGCCTCTACCTCGACGTTGTCCTCCTCGCTCTCCGGCATGGCCTGCACCTTGGCGGCCAGGTAGGGCTGCTCCTGCGTGTACTCCAGGATGCGGATCCGCTGGAGCCCCTGCATCACCAGCCGGATGGTTCCGTCCGGCATCTTCAAGAGCTGGTGAATCTTCCCGAGGGTCCCCACCTCAAACACGTCTCCAGGCCCGGCCAGTTGCGTCTCGGCCTGGCGCTGGGCCACGAGGCCGATCAGCCGGTCGCGGGCCGCGACATCGTCCACCAGCCTGAGGGATCGCTCCTGCCCGACACCTAGAGGAACGACGGTGAGGGGGTATACGACGGTATCCTTCAAAGGCAAGACGGGAACGTCGAAGGGCTGGTCCGCTCGATCACGAACATCTTCGTCGACGGGCTCTTGCTCAGATGCGACGTCGTCAACCGTCATCGCTATGTCCTCCTAAGCTCTTCCTGGGAGTCCTACGGTTGGCAGCTCTTCTGCAGCGATATCGTGAGGAAGCCGTTCTCGTAGAGGGCGTCGACACAATCGGGGTTGACCCGAATGGGCAGGTACACCTCGCTGCGGAAACGGCCGAAGTTGATGCCCATCTCGTGGTAGAGAACCCTCTCCGGGCGAAGGGCATCCTGCCGGCTGCCGGACACGACCAGGATGTCGTTGAATATCGTGACCTCGATGTCGTCTTCCTTGACCCCTGCCAGCTCCATCATCACAACGATGTGGGTGTCGGTTTCGTAGACGTCGGTAGGAGGTCTCCATACCCCCTCCCGCGCATATGGCATGGGGAAGAACCGGCTCCAGCCCGTTCGCTGCGCCCTTTCGGCCTGAGCCGGCCATCCGTACTCCACCGATACGAAGCGATAGCGTAACCGCATTGTCTTCCTCCCCTTCACCGTCGAGCCGGCGGCACGTTCAACTAACTTGCAAGTTGCCGGCCACTCACCGGTACCGAGGCCGACAGACGGGTGCTCTGACAATGATTGTAGCAAACAACCGCAATCGAGGTGGGGATGCGGGGGACGGAACGCGCAGCCGTGTGCGACCGGTAGCCGGCAATCCCACCGTACGCGCGGACCCTCGCCGCTGCAGGCAAGCTCGACGGCACGGCAGGCAAGCCCGACGCCCAGACGGACGACCGGCCGGTACTCTCCTACTCAGTTGCCTGCCCCACCGCTAACCTCGCCGCCTCCATCACCCGGTCTACAGTCTGGGCAAAGCGCTCGGAGGTCCAGCCCGGCTCCAGCATCACGATGGTGGCGGCATCCCCCTGCTTCTCCAGCCACAGGGAGATGATGTTCACCTGGTCCAGCTTTTCGGCGTCGATCCGCAGGTCCGGGCAGCTCTCGGCACCGGCCCACTTCTCGGCCACCGACTCCAGCAGACTTACCACAGCGGAGCGGCCGGCACCGTCCCCGCCGGAGTATACCCGGGCCCTGGCGGTGAGCCTCCCATGGCCGAAGACGAACAACTCCGCCCACCCGACGTGGATGGATGGGCAGACCGCCAGCACGTTCAGATCCTTCACCGCCGGGTCGAGCAGCCTCTTGCGAGTCTGGGCGTTGCCGATGGCGTCCAGGCCGTCCCTGTACAGCGCCGCCGTCTCGAAATCCAACCGGTCCGCGGCGGCGTCGCGCCGGCGGACCAGCTCCACCTCCAGCGCCTCGGGCGCCGTCTCCAGCAAATGGCATACCTCCTCCAGCGCTCGACGGTGCCTGGCCTGCTGCTCAGGGCCGAGGCAGGGCCCCAGGCACCGATCCATCTGCAGGTAAAGGCAGGAGGCCCCTCGAGATCGAGCAGGGCAGCGATCGTCGTAGAGCCTGAAGCAGCGGACGAGTATCTCCACAGCCTGCTCCGTCTCCCGCACCCTGGAGAAGGGCCCGAAGTAGCGGGACCCATCGTCGTGCAGCTCCCGCGTGACGACCAGGCGGGGGTAGCGCCCGCTCTCGTCCACCTTGATGAAGGGGAAGTCCTGGTAGGTCCGGAGAAGGATGTTGTACGGAGGCTGGTAGTGCTTGATGAGTCTGGATTCCTCCAACAGCGCCTCCAGCTCCGAGCCCAACTGCCTGTGCTCGATGCACTCCACCTCCCGCAGCAACCGCTTCGTCCTGGTGGGAACGCTACCGTTGAAGTACGAGGCGAGCCGCTTCCGGAGCGACACCGCCTTCCCGACGTACAGCACCCGTCCGGACGACGAGCGCATTATGTAAACGCCAGGGGCGTCTGGCAAGGTGCGGCAGCGCTCCGCCAGCACCGCCACCCGAGACGCCCGCTCCCCCTTGCGAGGACCGTTTCTCGGCTGCCTCTCAGGGTCTCCGGAGGCGATGAAGGCCATCAACTGCGCGTCGGTCTCGATCCCGCGCTCCCGACAGAGAGAGAGCAGCCGAAGCAGCAGCTCCGCGGTGGCCTCGGCGTCGCCCGAAGCCCGGTGCCGATCCTGGACGGAGATCCCCAGGTGACAGGTGACGGCGTCCAGATTCGCCCTCGGCAGGTCCGGCAGCAGCCTGCGGGCCAGCCGGCAGGTGTCCACCACAGGGTTGTGGAGGCTGCGGCGACCGTTGCAGTAGAGTGCGTAGTTGAGGAAGGAGAGATCGAAGGGGGCGTTGTGCGCGACCAGCACCGAGTCCCCCAGAAACTCCAGCAGTTGCGGGAGGATCTCCCCGAACCTGGGTGCATCCCGCACCATATCGTCGCTGATGCCGGTCATCGTCTCGATGAAGGGGGGGATCGGTCTGCCCGGATTGACCAGGGTGGTGAAGCGATCCACCACCCGCCCGCCGACGAGCCGCAGGCAGCACACCTCGGTTATCCCGTTGCCCTGCGGCTTCAGGCCGGTGGTCTCCAGGTCGACGATGGTGTAGGTGAGTTCCTCCAGGGGCAGGCTCCCCGAGCCGACGCTGCCCGCGGTATCCCCCTCCAGTGGCGCCCAACCACTCGGGTTCGATGGGTCCAACCGATGAGTCCCCTCCTAGAACAGATAAGCTTGCGCAAAGTCGGTTAAGCCGCCTGCTGCAGTCTAGGATGGGGGACTGTCGAGGTCAAGGAGTGTTCGCTCGACCCTAGGGCTGCTCATCGCCACCCTGAGCTGCCGGCGAAGGGTCTCCACATGGCAGCGCAGGTGTGCCTCCCCTCGAGTGGAGATGCTTCGCTACGCTCAGCACGACAGGCGTAGGGTGGCTCGGCGAGGGCCACGCGATGCTCGGCACGACGGTCTGGGCGGCTTCGAGACGGCCAGACGTGCCCGCAAACACTTGACCGTGGCAACCAACTCGACGACAATTGCATCCATCCGCTACGATGCCACTGGGGAGATAGGCACCATCGAAACACTGCTGCCCCCTCCGCCCGAGCCCAAGGCCCCGTACATATTGCGGCCCCACCGCCCCGGCGACATGGGATGGGTCGTCCACCGCCACGGCGTGCTCTACTTCCAGGAGTACGGCTACGACGAGCGATTCGAGGCCCTGGTCGCGAGCATCGTAGCGGAGTTCATCCAGAACTTCGACCCGACGGCGGAGAGGTGCTGGATCGCCGAGAGGGACGGCCAGGCCGTCGGCTCCATCTTTCTCGTCAGGAAGACGGACACGGTGGCCAAGCTGCGGCTGTTCCTGGTCGAACCTGAGGCGCGGGGGTTGGGAATAGGCACTCGACTGGTGGACGAGTGCGTCCGGTTTGCCAGGGCCACCGGCTACCGCCAGATCGTTCTGTGGACCCAGAGCGAGTTGATCGCTGCCCGCCGGATCTACGAGAGGGCCGGCTTCCGCAAGACCGCCGAGGAACCCCACCAGAGCTGGGGCCGCGACCTCGTCGCCGAGACCTGGCAGTTGGAGTTGTGATCCCAGGCGGCCGCCTCATTGTCCTGTCGTAGCCGTTCTGTTATGCTCCAAGCATGAGCGTTCCCCTCGAGTTCTTGAGATCGATACCCTACTTCGCCGGGTTGCCCGACCCCGAGCTGGAGCGGATCCGGCCGCTGGTCCGCCAGCGGAGCTTCGAGCGCGGGGATATCGTGATCCTGGAGGGCGAGCCATGCGAGGCTATCTACTTCGTCGGGACAGGTGGGGTGAAGGTGTTCAAGACCTCACCCGAGGGGAAGGAGCAGGTCCTCCGGATCATGAAGCCTGGAGACACCTTCAACGAAGTCCCGGTCTTCGACTGTGGGACCAATCCCGCCAGCGTCGAGGCGCTGGACTCCACCACTCTCTACCTCCTCCGCAGTGAGGATCTGCAGCGGCTGATGCGCGAGGTGCCGGGCATCTCCCGCAACGTGATCCGCATCCTCGCGTCCCGGCTTCGCCACATGGTGGAGCTGGTGGAAGACCTCTCGTTCCGCCACGTCACCGGGCGGGTGGCCAAGATCCTGCTCCAGCACGCCCACGACTCGGGATCGGGCGACGGCAGGGGCAGACTGACCCAGCAGCAGATGGCGACCATGGCGGGCACCGCTCGTGAGATGGTGGGTCGGGCCCTGAAGGGGTTGGAGCAAGCCGGGGCCATCAAGGTGGAGAGAGGGCGGATCGTCGTTCTCAACCGCGATCTGCTGGAGAGACTCACCTAGGAGATCCTTCGCGATCGCCCAGGATAACCGACAGAACGCTCAGGGCGGCAGCTATCCGCTCACTGCTTCTGCGGGGGTTGCGTGGGCTGGGAGGCTACGGGCCGCCGCACGGCGATGTACACCGTGGTCCCCTTCTCCACCATCGTGTCGGGCTTCGGTTCCTGGCTCAGCACGTGGCCGGGGGGCACGAAGTCGTAGTCCTGGTAGTTGACCCAGGTCTTCGTCAGGCCGGCCTTCTCGATCGCCTCCTGCGCCTCCGCCTCGGGCTTCCCCACCAGGTTCGGAACCCGCACCTTCTCTCTCCCCGAGCTGACCCGAAGCAACACCTCGGTGCCCTTCTCCGCCGACACGCCCGGCGCCGGGGTCTGGGACATCACCACCCCGGCGGGCGTCTGCTCGCTGGTCTCCTCCGACACACGCCACTTGAAGCCCGCGGCGCGCAGCTTCTCCTGGGCCACCGCAAGGGTGTTCTCCACCACCCTGGGGACGGTTCCCATCTCCTTACCCTGGCTCACCACCACCTCGATCTTGGCCCCCTTCTCCGCCGGGGTATCGGGCTCGGGCCGCTGGCGGATCACGTAGGTGGCGGGATACTGCGAGTCGTAGGCAACCTCGGCGATCACCACGTCCAGCCCGCTTGACTCGGCCATCTGTTGGGCGTTGGGAAGGGGCATGCCCACCAGATTCGGCACCTTGAGCGGGACGAGCGTGGCGGTGGACACCGGCGAGGCGGCCTGGGTAGGTGCTGTGGTCGGCGCGGTCGGGGACGCATCGGAGGCCCGGGGCGATGTCGGAGACAAGGCAGGAATCCATTCGGCCAGGCTGCCGTTCGAGAAGGCCAGGATCCCCAGGGGTATGGAGCCGAGGGTGCAGAGAAAGGCCGCGAAGACCACGACCAGCACCATCCAGCCGCCCGGGCCCTGCCGCCGGCCCTGCCGCGAAGCAACCGGCTCCGCCACAGCCGGTCGAGCCGGTCCGGTTCGCCCCACGGCCGGTCCCTTGGACGGTACGGCCACCTGATGGGGCTGAGTCGCCTCCATGCTGGCTCGGACACAGGCCGCCAGAGCCTCGGCCATCTCAGCGCCGGATGCGAACCGTTCGGTCGATGTCTTCGCCATGGCCCGCAATATGACCGACTGCAGCGACTCGGGTATCCGGGGGTTCTGCTGGCGCGGGGGAACGGGATCCTCCTGAATCTGCTTGAGCGCCACCACCACCGAGGTCTCGCCCTCGAATGGAAGGCGTCCGGTGGCCATCTCGTACAGGGTCACGCCGGTGGAGTAGAGGTCGGAGAGGGCGGTGCTGGGTTCTCCCTTGGCCTGCTCCGGCGAGATGTACTGGGCGGAGCCCACGACGTAGCCCGATTGGGTGAGGGAGCTGGCGCCCAGCGCAACCGCGATCCCGAAGTCGGCGATCTTGGCTCGGCCGTCCCGCGTTACCAGGATGTTGTGGGGCTTCACGTCCCGATGCACGATCCCCTGCTGGTGCGCGTACTCCAGCCCCTCGCAGATCTGCCTTCCCAGCTCGATGATCCGGGCAGTGCCCAGCGGCGCCTCCTTCTCGATGACCTCCTTCAGGGTCCGGCCGGGCACCAACTCCATGACGATGTACTGCGTGCCGGCATCGGAGCCCACGTCGTAGACCGCCACTATGTTGGGGTGAGAGAGGCTCGCCGCCGCCCTGGCCTCCCGCTGGAAGCGAGCCAGGAAGCCGGCGTCGGAGGCAAACTGCTCCCTCAGCACCTTGATGGCAACCTTTCGGCCGAGCAGCAGGTCCTTCGCCTCGTAGACCACAGCCATGCCACCCTCTCCCAAGAGGGCGGTCAACTGGTATCGAGAATTGAGCACCCTACCTATCATGCGGCGCTTTCAGGGGAGGATAAAGGTAAGAACTCTTGGCAACCGGCGACAAAAGCCCGAGGGGATTCTACACAATGATCCGCGCGGGGTCCATAGAACGGGACCCTCTGCTATGATAGTGGGTGGCATCACCGTGGATGCTGGGATCGCACGCGACGGCCACGATCTTGCAGCATCTGCCCGGACGAGGGCGAAGGCTAGGGAGGGCTTCGCTCAGTCCTCGAGCCCGCGTCCTCAGTCCTTGGCACAGTGGGAGGCCCCGGCTGTGGAGACGGGTCAGCCGGCGAGCAGAATCGAAGAAAAGCCCACACCGAGCCGAGAGCCGCCGGCCCTCATCGTGATGGTGGGTCCGCCGGGAACGGGGAAGTCGCACCTGGTTCGGCTGCTGGCACAGCAGGTACCCCTGAAGGTGGTGGAGACCGACGAGATCCGGAGGCGGCTCACGCCACACCCCGAGTACTCCATCCAGGAGAACCGCAGGGTCTTCGCCATCGCCCACCGCACGATCGACCGCTTCCTCCGGCAAGGCAAGGACGTGGTGTTCGACGCCACCAACATCTACGAGTGGGGCAGGCGTATCCTGCACCGGATCGCCGAGAGGAACGGTGCAAGGCTGCTGATCATCCGAACGGTGGCTCCCGACGAGGTGGTAAAGAAGAGGCTGAGCGGACGGATGGCGGGATTCGATCCCGCCGACCGGTCGGAGGCCGACTGGGAGATCTACCTCCGAATGAAGAGGGAGTTCGAGGAGATCGGGCGTCCGCACATGGTCGTGGATACGTCACGAGACCTCGATCGGGCGGTCGCGGAAGTGGTGGCGTTCATCCGAGGCAAGAAGTGAAGGCGCTGCTGATCTACAACGAGCAGTCGGGGCAGCGAGATCGAAAGGGAGAGATACTCACCGCCATCGAGCGCCTCTCCACGGCCGGCTGGTCCGTGGAGATGGTCTCCTCCCCCTCCGTGAGAGAACTGGAGAAGGCTGCCCGGACGGCGGTGGCAGCAGGAGCCGATGCAGTCATCGCCGCCGGAGGCGACGGGACGGTGAACGCAGCCATCCAGTCCCTGGCCCACCAGCGGGCCGTCTTGGGTGTGCTGCCGACCGGCACGACCAACGTGTGGGCCAGGGAGATGCGGATACCGCTGGACGTCCGGAGGGCGGCCGGGGTGCTGCTGGACGGCCTGGTGGCCAGGGTCGATCTGGGCATCGCCGACGGACGCTACTTCCTCTTCGTGGCCGGCGTGGGGTTCGACGCCTCGGTCACGAGAGACATCGATATCAGGACCAAGCGGCGTCTGGGAATGCTGGCGTACGTGATCGCGGCGATCGTGGAGGCGCTCAGGCTCAGGGGCGTCGACGCGACCATCGTGTCGGACAGGTGGATATCGCGGGAGCGGCTGCTGATGCTGGTGGCCAGCAATACCCGACTGTACGGCGGGGTGCTCACCATTGCCCCCGAAGCCTTCGCCGACGACGGGCTGCTGGACGTGCGGGTGTTCCCGGGACGTGGGGTGGGAGCCGCAATCGTCCACGCCGTGAGCGTCCTGCTGGGCCGCCACTCGCTGGACCCGGGGGCGAGGCTCTACCGCTGCTCGACGCTCTCGATCTCCGCCAGACCTCCCCTTCCGGTGCAGATCGACGGAGACTACGTGGGCACCACGCCCGTGACCCTGCGCGTGGCACACCGAGCCCTGCGAGTCCTGGTGCCAACTGGACCCCATCCCATGTTCCTGCAACCGCCCGAGAGGGTCCTGAGTGCCGGGCACGAGTGATCCTGGGTGCCGAGTAGTCCCCGGCTCTGGGTTCTGAGTGCCGAGTGCCGTGTGGGTCTGGAGACTGAGTCCTCAGTCTCGATAGCTGGAGGAACGATGCGCCGCACCAAGATCGTATGTACCCTGGGGCCGGCTTCGGCCCCCGAGGCCACCTTGCGCGCCATGATCCGAGCGGGGATGGATGTTGCCCGCCTCAACTTCTCCCACGGAACCCACGAAAGCCACGCGGCGCTCATCGCCTTGGTGCGAAAGGTGGCAGCCGAGGAGGGTCGGGTGGTGGCCATCCTCCAGGATCTCCAGGGGCCGCGAATCCGGATCGGGGAGATGGCCGGCGGCAAGGCGACTCTCACAGCCGGCAGCCACTTCGTGCTGACCACCGACGAGGTGGCCGGCAGCGACGAGCGGGCCACGGTTCGGGGAGCGCCGCTGCCGAGAGACGTGCAACCTGGCGACCGGATCCTGCTGGACGACGGTGCGCTGGAGCTGCTGGTGGTGGGCACCAGCCGCACCGAGGTCGACTGCACCGTCGTCTTCGGCGGCGTGCTGAAGTCGCACAAGGGGATCAACGTTCCGGGGCGCACCCTCAGCGTTCCCTCCATCACCGAGAAGGATCGGGCCGACCTGGCTTTCGGGATCCAGCAGGGGGTGGACTTCGTCGCCATGTCCTTCGTGCGGTCGGCGGAGGACGTGCGTCAGTTGCGGAGGCTGATGGCAGAGCAGGGGGCCCAGATACCCATCGTGGCGAAGATCGAGAAGCACGAGGCGGTAGGCTGCTTCGACGAGATCCTGGAGGCCACCGACGGCATCATGGTGGCCCGCGGGGACCTCGGCATAGAGGTGGCAGCCGAACAGGTGCCCCTGCTGCAAAAGATGATCATCGCTAAGTGCAACGAGAAGGGTAAGCCGGTGGTGACGGCAACCCAGATGCTAGACTCCATGATCCGCAACCCAAGGCCGACCCGGGCGGAGGTGAACGACGTCGCCAACGCCATCCTGGACGGAAGCGACGCCACCATGCTGTCGGGGGAGACGGCGGCAGGGGCCTACCCCGTGCGAGCGGTCGAGACGATGGCCCGCATCGCGGAGACGACCGACGAGGCGCTGCCCTACGACGACCTGATGCGTCGCACGGCGATGGCCAAGATGCATAGCATCACCGACGGGATCGGCCAGGCGACCTGCGAGATGAGCTACGAACTGGGAGCCAGGGCGATCATCACCTCCACCGAATCTGGCTACACCGCTCGGATGATCGCCCGCCACCGCCCTCGTGCCCGCATCATCGCCCCGACTCCTTCCGAGTCTACCTTGCGGCAGTTGGCGCTGGTTTGGGGAGTCCACCCCTATCTCACCCCTCGGTACCGCGATACCGAGGAGATGATCAGGCGGGTCGTGGAGGTCGCTCAGGAGAACGGCCACGTGCAGGAGGGCGACCTGGTGATCATCACGGCCGGGCTGCCCCTGCCGGTCCACGGGCGCACCAACCTGCTGAAGGCCCACGTGGTGGGGGAGCCCGTGTGAGGTCCTGGGTCCTGGGAGAATGACGACCCATCCCCATTACCCAGCACCCAGGCCTCAGCCTTCATAGGTAGGCATCCAGCGCCGAGAGGAAGTTGCGATAGACCATCTGCAGCTCCCAGATGATCCCGCCCGGCCCCAACTCCCACCACTCGTCCGGCGTGAAGTACGCCGAGACCTCCGCCTCGGACCCTCCTCTGCCGAACCATTGGATCAGGTGCAGGTTGTCCGACTGGAGCAGCCAGAGCGCCAGATCCAGGATCTTCGGGTTGCCGGTGAGCACCGCCTTGTTGTAGACGTGCAGCATCAGTTGGAATATCGCCTGCTGCGCCGCGTTGCCCAGGAAGAACTCCATCCCGCCGGAGCCCGCCCACGTGCTGGGGAAGGCGGTCAGCGGGAGATCGTAGCTGCGCTCCCGGTACTTGTCGATCGCCTCGCTGGGAGTGAGGAAGCCCATGTCCCGCCTGCGAACCTCGCCCGGCAGCCACCGCAGAAACTCGAATATGCCCGTGTCTTTGGAGTGATGCTCGCCGAAAGTCTCGTAGTCCCAGGCCAGGAAGACGAAGTCCCCCCTGGCCTCCCTCAGCCAGTGCCCGTAGGTGTCGGCCGAGAGGGGCCACCCCGACCAGGTACGGTTGGAGAAGCGGTAGCCCACGTCGTCGCTCAACTCGTAGTGGCGGGTCAGCAGCTTCACGTTGCGCCCGTGGTGGTAGAGGTGGGTGGCATCGCGCCACTCCATCACCCACGGCCTGCCGTCCAGGACCGCCCCCTCGAACCCCGCCCTGTCCAGAGCGTGGTATATGGAGTCCGACATGCACATCTCGGTAGTGTCGGTCACCACCGGACGCTTGCCGAACAGCCGCTCCAGATAGGCTACGCCCCAGTGCATCCGCTCGATGAACCGCTCCAGGTCGATCAACAGGATGAAGCTGTGGTACGGCTCCACCCCCACAAGCTCGACGTTCTCGTGCCGCACCAGCCTCTGGAAGAGCGCCAGCAGCTCTTGATCCCATCGCTCCGCCTGCCGCAGGAAGGAGACCGAGAAGCCGATGGAGAACTTGAAGCCCTCCTCCACCAACTCGAGGAAGGTGCGCGTGGCAGGGTAGTAGCACCACCTGGCCACCTTCCTGAAGTACCGCTCGTTCATCCGCTCGTCGAAGAGGCATCGCTCGATGTCCTCGGGCACAGCGCCCCGCGGGATGGGCTGGGCGGGCAGCTTGAGCCGCCTGGGTTGGTGAACGACGGCGTAGACGACCAGGTCATTGGCCATTTCTGCCTCCGGCCATCACGGGAAGCCTCTCCACGGCCGCCAGGACCCCCTGGTTCCGGGCGATGTACTCGAGCTTGCTGATCAGGTTCTCCAGCACCCTGCTCCAGACGAAGGTGGCTGCGGTCCGCCTTGCCCCCTGCCGAATCGCCTCCTTCTCCTGCGGATGGTTCTCCAGATGGGCCACGTATCCCACGATCTCGCCCGGATCGGACGTATCCAGCACCATGGCGTTCTCGAAGGGGATGGCGTAGTCCTCGCCGGTGGCGCCCGTGAAGGCCACACCCCCGGCCCCCATCACCTCCAGCCCCACCAGCCCAAAGGGCTCGTGCCCGCTGTTGGCGAGCACGGCGTCGGCAGCCCGGTACATGATCCGCACGAACTCGTCCGGCAGGAAGAAACGGAGGTCCAGGATGTCCGCCTTCGGCGCCCCCTCCAGCGCCCGAATGCAGTCCGCCACGCTCCGCCCCTCCGCGGTCACCTCCGCGACGGACAGCCCCAACGCCCTGGCGTTGCCGAGCACCTCTTGGCCATGGGGCTCGATGCCACCACGGATGACGAAGAGCGGAGCCATCCCCATCCCCTTCATCCGCGCCACGGACTCCACTGCCATATTCCAGCGCTTGTCGGGGTCGAAGCGACCGATCTTGAACAGGAGCGGGTTCCCGCCCAGCACCTGCCGCACACGGGCAACCGCCTGCTCGTCTACGGGATCCAGCGCCCGCGACGGGATCCCGTTCGGGATCACCAAGGGATTCGTACCCACTCCCCACATGATGTGCTTCATGTACCGGCTCACGGTGGTGATCGTATTCGTGTAGGCTAGCCGCCCCCAGTTGATCCGATTGAACGACATCGTGTTGTTGGCGTTCCAGAACTGCACAGCGTTCTTCCGCAGGCCGTTGTGGTACAGCACGTCGCTCACCCGACACATGGCCTCGGCCGTGTGCCACTCCTCTCCCAGGATGGCCGCGATCTTCCCCTGCTCCGCCGCCGGCCTCACGATCCGATCCATGATGTACCAGGGAACCGACTCGTTGAAGTCGTACAGCTTCTCGTTCTCCCCCTGGTACACGCCTTCCGGATAGTACTTGCTCACCCACTGGCTCCACCTGTGCAGATGGAGCCTCCCATCGCCACGGGTCTCCTCTGCCGGCAGGTTGGGGTCGCCCACGAAGATCACGTGCGTCTCGAACCCCTCCCCCGCCAGCCCCTCCGCCAGCTCGGTGACCCGAACCCCCAAGCCCCCGGCCCTGGAGTACCGATCAGGCCCCTCGAACGCTACTATCGCGAAAACGGTATTCGCCCCAGAGATCACATTCGGCTTCACCCGCACCTCCTCGTCGCACTCACGACCAAGCACCCTCCGCCCTAGGTCCGCGCGGACCGCCAGACCGCCGGCTCCCTGGAAGAGGCGCCTAGCGCCACAGGACACACAGAACGCTAGCTTACTGCTCCAAGCTGGTATCCCCTAGCAGGCAACCCTCGAACCCCGAAGCCTCTTCTGCGGGGAGTGCTTACTCGGTCCAGACTGGTCAACACGGCATACTGGGGGCTCATCCACTTCGTACACCAGCAAGCTTCGGGCCAGCATCCCGCCCCGCACGCACCGCACCGCGCACCCCCTTAGCGCGTCGCGACCGCCCAACCCTGTTGACGCCAACCCGCCGACCCCCTACACTATCGCGAAGCACCGCCAACGAAGCGCCGACGGCCCCGACGCCACCGCTCGCCACTCTCGCGAACCCGCCAACCGCGCGTCGGCGCCACCGGCCGCCATCCTTCGCGCTAGCACTGGCGCTATAGCGCCTTCGCGCTTCGTCGGCGCCACTCGCAAGGGGGTGAGTCATGGCGTACAGGCCAAAGGAAGTGGCCGATCGGTTGGGCATCTCCCCGTCGACCCTGCGGCTCTGGAGCACCCACTTCGCCTCCCAGCTCAGCGAACAGGCGAACAAGCTCGCACCCGAGGGACCCGGCCATGCTGCCCAACGTCGCTACACTGACGACGACATCGACACCCTCACCACGGTCAAGCAGCTCCTCGCCCAAGGACTGACCTACGAAGAGGCCAAGG
This sequence comes from Sphingomonadaceae bacterium, assembly GCA_050261575.1. Lineage (GTDB taxonomy): Bacteria > Chloroflexota > UBA6077 > UBA6077 > UBA6077 > JBLNDL01. The sequence goes on from JBLNDL010000017.1 coordinate 56,450, forward strand.
CCAAGCTGCGACGGCGGCCTCAGCAGCAGGCGGATTCCCGCCCAGAGGCGCCGCTGCCCACCACTCCGGCGGAGATCGACGCCTCACTTGCGTCGATGCGCGAGGCGCTCGAAGCCAAGGACAAGGCTATCGCCGCCCTCAAGGAATCCCTGGCATTCATGGACATCTATCTGAGGACCGTGCTTCAAGAGAGGGAGGACGCACGCGCCCGCGAGGGGCACCTGCAGAGGGAGCTCGCCCAACTGCGAGCCCAGATTCGAGAGACCGATCAAGTGCCGGCTCGACCCTGGTGGAAGCGGCTCCTGGCGCTTCCCTGAGCGGCCAGCCGCTTGGCGCTATGGCGTTTCTGGCGCCGTCTCAACCGCCATCGCGCTAACGGCGGTCTTGTCTTCGCCGCTCACTGGCTGCTGCGCGCCGCCCTTTCCGCTGTCCCGCACCAACACAGGCGTTCCCAGCGAAGCCCACTCCCACAGCCACTTCGAGTCCTCCAGATCCAACCCGAGGCAACCGCGGCTTCCGGCGAAACCGAACGTCTCCAGCCAGTAGTTGTAGTGCAATGCCGCGCCGTCATTGGTGAAGTACTGCGTGTACAGTACGTTCTTCAGCAGGTACCCCTTCTCGCTATCGCGCGGGATACCGATACTCTCGCTGTCCATGGTCTCGTTCTCGACCCGCCGCTCGATGCGGAAGCTGCCCAGAGACGTCGGCGACCCGTCGACGCCCCTGATGGTTAGCATCGTCCTAACCACCTTCGATCCCTCGTACGCCGTCACCATGCTAGGCTCGGCCAGGTCGGCGTCGATCCATTTCCCGTTTCTCTGCACCACTGTCTCGATGGGGCGAGGCAACCGCACCTCACTGGCGAGGATGTACTCTCCGTCCCCCACCTCGTACCACTCGACTCCATCCGGCGTCACCACCGCTCGCCGCACGTGCAGTGGGGTGTTGTTCGGCGCAGGGCGCAACTCGGTCTCCGCATCCAGCACGGGCATACTCCGCACATAGGCCATCGCCGGCACCGAGATCGCCCGCCCTGGCAAGTCAATCTCCCTCACCACTCGCATTGCCCTGGGCTGTACCCACACCGAAGGTCCGGCCGGCCCCACAGCCGATGCGTTCACGTACCCGATCAGGTCTTTCTCGGGACTCCACACTCGCAGCCGGTCGCCCTTCTGCGGCTCAAGCACCATGAACCGCCGGAACTGCGCAAACCTCCCCAGACTGGGGGCCTCCTTCCCCGGGCCGGCCCACAACTCCGTCTCGACGAAGTTTGCGACCCACCATGGCTGATAGCCGGGCGCCACAGCGGGCGGCGTCCTTCCGCCCTCCTTCACCGGTACACTCGCAGGCGCGGGCCGGCTCGACGGGGGCGGCCCGCTCGGCCCAACCGCGGACGCGTCGATGTAGGCGTAGTTGCTCGTCACAGGGTTCCACACGTACAGCCGCGTCCCCTGCTGCGGCAGGACCACCCTGAAGTAGCCCCACTGGTCCACTGGCCCGAACGAAATCGCCTTCCCGTCCAGCCCCGACCACAGTTCGGCAACCCGGTGGTTCTGCACCCACCACGGCTTGAAGCCAGCCGCTCCGCCACCGCCGCCATCTCCGCCGACGGGGGTGGCGGAGCCACCCCGTGCCGTCACCGGAGCCGCGGCCACGGGAGCGAGGGACAAACCAGCCACCTCCCTCGGAGGCTCGCTGGCAACCACCTCGGTAGCGTCGATGTACGCATAGTTCTTGGTCACCGGATTGTAGACGAACAGCCTGCCCCCCTTCTCCGGCCCCACAGCCAGGAAGTAGCTGCCGGCCGGCATGCGCCCAAAGGAGACGGCCAACTCGTCCGAGCCGGACCAGAGTTCGGTCTCCCGTTCGCTTCGCACCCAGCCCCCGCCCTCGGCCCGAGCGAGGGGGGCGAAAGCGAGAACCCCCGCCACGGCCACCAGAGCGGCCAGCAGGACCGTCTCCACCTTGAGAGCGATCCATCTCCGCCCAAAAGCACACACGGAAGAGAACATGGAGATGCCACCTCCACAGGCAACTGAAAAGCTCCGCAGACCCAATACGACGACGAACAGCGCGAGGCACCCCGGTTGCGCTGGCCCGCATCAATCCTGGGAAAAGAGAAGAGAGTCCGAGTGGACTCACGGTCTATTGTTGCATCTTCCAACTGGCACGTCAATACGCCAGCGTAGAGCCCTAATCCGTGGATTCGGATAGGGGCAGGGCGTGGGGATGGTGAAATGAGGGGTCTGAAGACTGAGTCGCGGTGTGTGAGGGGGAGAGCAGGCGGAAAGCAACGGCGAAGGGGCAGGCA
>JBLNDL010000018.1:0-33144 GCA_050261575.1 Sphingomonadaceae bacterium
AAGATGAGATCCCCCACTGGGCCAACCAGGTAAGGCCGCAGCTAGACCAGCTGCTCGATAGGCCGCATGTGCAAGGCGGGTAACCGCCTCAGCTTAGCGGTACTAATGGCCGAGGACTCGATCTAGAGTACCAATCCGTCTGGGCTAGCAGGATCGGCTCCCATCCAGAATTGGCTTCTCTCCTCTGGACTATTCACTTGTTAAGGCGGAAAGGCCGCTGGCGTTGCCCGGGGCCTTCTTGTGTCCATCGTTTCCCCTGCCCGCCGTCCCGCGCCCGGCTGCCGCGGTGCGGCACGATGGTTGACACCCCTCCTCAGCGGGGATAGGATGCAGGGTAACCGCAACTCTATTAGAGGTCCACGTCCATGGGGCACCATCCCCCACGCAGCTCGGCCGTCCTCCTGCTACTGCTCGATAAAGGGGGGGAGACCCACGTCGTCCTCACCAAACGGACCCACGACGTCGCAAACCACAAGGGCCAGATCTCCCTGCCAGGGGGGGCCTGGGAGCCCAACGATAGCTCGCTGCTCGAGACGGCACTTCGAGAGACGAGGGAGGAGCTGGGAATCGATCGAGAGCAGATCGAGGTCCTCGGACGGCTGCCCGACGTCTACACCGCGGCGAGCAACTTCAACATCACCCCGTTCGTCGCACGGCTGAAAGCACAGCCCCGCTACCATCCAGATCCTGCCGAGGTCGCCGAGGTGCTGGAGGTTCCCCTCTCCGCGTTCCGCAACCCCGAGAAAGCGTGGGAAGAGGAAAGAACCGAGCCGGATGGAAAGCGGAAGGTGTATTTCTTCCAGTACGGGAAGCACGTGATCTGGGGAGCAACGGCGCGCATCCTGAAGCACTACATGGATCAGGACTGATGATCCGGTCTCGGGCCGGCGGCTCTGCCGGCATTCCGGCCGACGGGCCACGAGACCCCGCCCCACGCCATCGCCTCAGTCCTCAGTCCTGATCGGTTCCCGCATCAGCCGCCGCAGGGCCCGCACGTTGCGCCTGACAGTCTCGGCGTCCCCCGCCTCGTAGGAGTACTCCAGGTAGGTCTCCAGGTCCGCCACGGCACCGCACAGATCCCCCAGATGGTAGCGGAGCATCCCGCGGTCGCGGATCTCGTCCAGATCCCACGGAGCCAGTTTGAGCAGCAGTTCCACCATCGCCAGCGCCTTGGCGTGCGACCTGGCGGCGACGTAGATGGTCTTGAGGTTGTGGATCGCCCGCGAGAGGATCTGCCGTTTGGTGACGGAGCCAAGCATGAAGGGTTGGAAGGTCACGGCCCCGTTGTAGATCTGCTCTACCTTGGCCGCGCACTCCTCGGGAGAGAGCACGGCCCCCCCGCTAAACGGGTCCACGAAGATCTCGCCGAAGGGATGCGGGTGCTTGACAATGAAATGGCCGGGGAGGCCAACACCAAGCACCTCGAACCCGGCCCGACGCGCGACTTCCATATACACCAGTGAAAGGGATAAGGGGATGCCCTTCTGGCGATCCATGACGTCGTTGAGATAGCTGGATCGCGGATCGAAGTACTCCTCCTCCGTCCCGCCGAATCCCAGTTCCCCGAAGAGATAGCGGCTCAGCCCAGCCACCACGGTAAGGGGATGGCGCTCCGCCCCGATGCGATCCCGCACCTCGGCGGCCATCTCGTCCAGCCGTCGGAGGTAAGCGTAGACATCGAGCGATGGGTACTCCTCCCTGGCGACCAGGAGAGCCGCCAGCGCCAGGTCGATCTCAGGCTCCGGCCGCCGCACCAACTCCGCAAACTCTTTTCTGTTCACAGCTTCGCCAGCCATCGAGAACCCCAGAACGCCTCCCGGACGATGCACAGCCGCGACCCGTCGCCGAGGCCGATCTTAGCATACCACTTCCATCCCTTCAAAGCCCAACCAGGACTTCCTCAACTCCACCTTCGCCGATATCGAGGAGCTGCGACGAAAGGAGACGAGGCCAACCCTGGAGATCCACCCTCAGGACGCCGCGAGCCGAGGGATCGTGGACATGGGAGGCAGCGCGCCTTCTTCTCGAATTCGGTGCAAGCGGAGGGGGTGTGGCCGACACAGAGACGCGGGGACGCGGGGTAAGGCTATACAGCTCTCCGCGTCTCCGCGCCTACGCGTCTCAGAGGTAAGCCTCCACCCCGCGGACGACGCGATAGCCGAACTCCACGTTGGGGATTGCGATGCCGTGCTCCCGTGCCCGCTGCACCACGTAGCCCGCAGTCTCCTCGATCTCCGTCTTGCGACTCCGCAGAAGGTCCTGCAGCATCGAGATCCGCACGCTGGTCTGTCCCGAGCGCTCCAGGTTCGCACCCCTGGCCAGGATCATCTCCACAGCCTGCTCGAAGGGCGCATCCACCAGCGAGCGGATGGGGAAGCCCTGGTAATCCTCCACGCGCACGCCGCAAGCCTCCGCCACTGCGGCGCACTCGTGCGTGATGGAGACGAACAGCTCCGCCAGGTCACGGCTCTTGCAGACCTTGTAGTACTCGAGGCGGCTCACAGACGACAGCAACGCAGCCGGAACGATCTGACACAGCTTGGACCACTCGGCCGAGAGGATGCTCTCCGGGATCTCCGCCTTCATCCCTGCTTCGTTGAATGCCGCTGCCAGCCGCTCAACCCGCTCCGACCGGCTCCCGTCCAGCTCTCCGAGATAGGTGACGCCGAACATCGTGTGCTGGGTGCGGCCAGGCTCCAACAGGGTTGCGCCCAGGATGGTAGTCGCCCCGATCACCTTCGGCCAGCCATACCTGGACGCAAGCTGCCCGTCCTTCGCCATGCCGTTCTGTAGCGACAGGACGGCACCGAACTCAACCCCCGCCACCCGATCCAGGGCGGCCAGGGTGTCTCTGGCCTTGACGACGACGATCAGGTAGTCGGCGGGACTCACCTCCTCGCGGCGGGAGGCGACCCCCACGGATGCCTTGACTCCCGTCGGCGCCACGATCTCCAGCCCTCGCTCCCGCAGCACGGCCACCTGCTCCGGTTTCCCCACCACGGTGACCTGGTGTCCCGCCTTGGCGAGATACCCCGCCACCAACAGCCCCAGGCTGCCGGCACCCAGTATTGCGAACCTCAATCCTACTGCCTCCGCTTCTACAAAGCTGTGCTAGCCAAATGCGCGATTCAAGTAGGGCAGGGGTCTATCCACTGCCGCCGAGTAGTGGGAGTGCGGACGTCTCGCCTGTCCCCCTACCTACACCGTCGAACTCGCGGAACGACGCGCTTAGTATAGCCAGGAGGGGGGCCCGATGCTATACTCGCAGCGGCTCCGCTGCAGCGCGGTGACTGCGACGGTGGCAAGGACTACGATTAGCCCGATGGAGTCCCGGTCTCGGCTGGGGCTCCATCGTCGTAGAAGGGATCCCTCTTGGCTGAATACGGGCTGCTGACGCCCCTCCGGGAACGCGACTTCGCCCGCCTCTGGCTCGGGCAGATGGCCTCCAACGTCGGGGACTGGGTGAACTACGTGGCCCTTACCGCCCTCGTGTGGGATCTGACCGGCTCAGCCTGGATGGTGGCCGTGCTGCGGGCTTGCCACGCGGTCCCCCTCCTGCTGCTGGGCCCCTTCTCCGGAGTCTTCGTCGATCGCTGGAACCGCAAGACCACCTTGGTGATCGTGGATCTCCTCCGGGCAGGGCTGGTACTGCTCTTACCTTTCGTCCAAGACATCGGCACCATCCTCGCCGTCACCCTCGCCTTCAACGTTGCCTCCACCTTCTTCGCCCCGGCCAAGAACGCCCTGATCCCCAACATAGTCAGCCGCGATCGGCTGCTGGCAGCCAACTCCCTCTCGTCCACCACACAGAACATGGCCATGGTCATCGGGCCGGCCCTCGGCGGCGCCATCCTCGCATACGGCGGAACCGCCGCGGCGTTCTACTTCGACAGCGCCACCTTCGTCTTCTCCGCCATCGCCATCGCCGCGATGGCGGCGTCCGGAGCCTTACGGCAAGGCTCCGGCGAGGAGCGCGACACGCGGCAGGAGCTGCTGGAGGGCCTGCGCTTCGCCACTTCCCATCTGGGAGTCAGGACGGCCTTGCTGCTGGAGGTGGGGCTGATGGCGGGCTGGGGTTCCATCAACGTCCTCGCCATCGTCATAGCGGAGAAGGTGCTGTCAGGTGGGGCAACCGAGTACGGACTGCTGCTCACCGCCGTCGGATTCGGATCGGTGGTTGGAGCCCTGCTCACGGGAGGTGCCGGAAGCCGGCTCGGGCTGGTGCGATTCTTCCCCCTCGGCTTCGTGATCGTCGGCACGGCGATCGCCGGCCTGGCCGGAAGCCGGGTCCTGGTCGCCGCCGCCGCGGGCTACTTCTTTGCAGGTGTCGGACGGATGGCCATAGAGGTGGCCGCCACCACGATGTATCAGAGAGCGGTACCCGACGGCCTCAGGGGGCGCATCTTTTCCCTGCGCCACATGGTCACCCACCTTGCCGTTCTGGTCGCCAATCAAGCCGCGGGATTGTTCACCGATGCAGCTAGCGTGGGCCCAATCCTTGCCGTGGCAGCGGTGGTGCAACTGGCCTGCGGTCTGCTATCCGGACTGTTCCTCGCCCGAGGCTGGGGAAAGGCCGCGAAGGAGGTTGACTGACAACACCCAAATGGTCCATTCTGTGCAGAACGGGAACGAGGTTGTTCCCTTGCGCCACCGTTCACGCTCGAATCAAGGAGGCCCCAATCGATGAATAGCCACTCAAACGTCAAGGAGCTACTTGACTCTCTCAACGGCATCGTCAGCGTCAGCGCCGGCCAGCTCCAGGTACAGAACGAGCAGCGACTGCGGGATCAGGCCATCGACTCCCTGATCTACGACGCCGTCTTCGGCCCCGACGATGTAAAGGCAGCCGCCCGATGGATCATCTGGGAGAGCGGCCAGCAGTTGGGGATCCTCCCGGCCTCCATCCAGGATCTGTACGAGGCCAGGGGCCGGGGCGAGGTTGACCACTTCACCGTGCCGGCGATGAACATCCGAGGTCTAACTTACGATATCTCCCAGGTCATCTTCCGAGCAGCCCTACGGAACAACGTTGGCCCCTTCGTTTTCGAGATCGCCCGATCGGAAATGGGGTATACCGATCAGCGGCCGGATGAGTACGCCATCGCCCACATAGCTGCCGCCATCAAGACAGGATACCGCGGACCCGTCTTCATTCAAGGCGACCACTTTCAGGTGAACCGGAAGAGATGGGAGCAGGATCCCAACGCGGAGATCGCCGGGGTCAAGAAGCTGATCGACGAGGCAATCCCTGCCGGCTTCTACAACATCGACATCGACACTTCGACCCTGGTGGACCTGAGCCAGCCCGACGTGGATGCCCAGCAGCGCAACAACTTCGTCAACGCCGCCGAACTCACGGCGTACGTTCGATCGAAGGAGCCGAAGGGTATCACCATCTCGGTCGGCGGAGAGATCGGCGAGGTTGGGGGCAAGAACAGCACGCCCGAAGAGCTGGACGCGTTTATGAACGGCTACCTGGCCGAGTTGCGCCGCATAGACCCCAGCATGAAGGGGATCAGCAAGATAAGCATCCAGACGGGCACGGAGCACGGTGGCGTGGTGCTGCCCGACGGCCGGATAGCCGACGTGGCCCTGGACTTCGAAACCTTGAAGACCCTATCGCACCTGGCCAGAACCAAATACGGGCTGGCCGGTGCCGTGCAGCACGGCGCATCCACCCTGCCCGACGAAGCGTTCCACAAGTTCGTCGAGTCGGGTTGCTGCGAGGTGCACCTGGCCACGGCCTTCCAGAACATGTTGTTCGAGAGCCGCCACTTCCCCGACCAGTTGCGTCGAGAGATGTACGATTACCTGAAGCGAGAACTGGCGGACCAGAGGAAGCCCAGCCAGACCGAGGGGCAGTTCATCTACAAGACGCGCAAGAACGCCTTCGGCCCGTTCAAGAAGCGGTTGTGGGATCTGCCCAAGGAGACTAAGGATGCCCTGGGGAGGGAACTGGAGGAGAAGTTCGTCTTCCTGTTCCAGCAGTTGTCGGTGGTCGACACCAGGGAATTGGTGGACAAGTGGATCAAGCCGGTGAAGGTGAGCCGGCCGGTGCCGGATTCCCTGGGGGTGAGGGCATAGAAGACCGATCGGGGCCCTCCGGCTGGACCTAGCCGGAGGGCCCCATCCTTTCCTACTCCTCTATCATCCCCCTGCGTTCCAGGTCCTGCCGGTACTCCCTGTACTGCTCGATCAGGGGATACACCTCCTCCTGCGAGAGTTGTCGTACCTGGGAGTAGCCGAAGAAGAGCGCCAGCACCTCCGGGAGGCGCAGACCCGCGCGCCGAACCGCATCCTTGAATCTTGCGGCTGCGAGGATCATCTCCGCCTCCTGCAACACACTGTCCGGCTCCGGAGGGCTTGGTGGCGGCACCTCTCCCTTCAGGCAGAGAGGGCAGTGCTCGGAGTCGTGGTCGAGGCTCTGCCGCTCAGGCCACTCCTGGATGCTAAGGGTTTCCGGGTCGAGGTGCACCAGCCGGCTGGGACGGTGCGACTCAGGGTCATCGTACTCCTCGACGACCTGCTTCTGCAGCCCAGCCTGCAGCAGGTGCCTGGCCAGATCCTCGCGGGTGAGGCCCGATCGGTCGAACACCAGGGCATCGTAGGAACCGTAGTAGACCCAGCCCCGCTGCGACAGCCAGTAAGCAGCCTCGTTGGCGCGACTGGCCGTCTCCAGATTGAAGCGGGCCTCGTCCACCAGTTCCATTGGATCCGGGCTTTCCGCCCCCTCTAAGTTCTCGATGTCCTCGCCAGGCGCTCTCCATAGATCCATTACGATGGTGTAGCGGCGCCTCAACTCGGCCGACTTGCTCACAGCTAAACCTCCGCGTGGCTGGCCTCGGGCTACCCCGACCCTTGATATGGATATGGTACACCGCGAGTGCCCCTCATTGAAAGTACGTCGGCTTGCAGGGGGTCCGCCTTCCATGAGACAATTAGTCATTGTGGCCTGCCGGCCACAATGACTAATTGTCTGGGCGAATAGTTTTCATGCCAGTACGTAATGCGGGTGCGCATTGGGGATCGGTGCGACTCGCGCTGAGCCTAAGGCGGCTCGACCATGGAAAGAGGTGACTCATGCTCGACGAAAGGAGCCCTGTTCCCCTTTACTACCAGCTTCAGGAGATAATCCGGTCCCGCATCGAAAGCGGTCAATGGGGGCCCGGACAGCAGTTGCCGCCGGAGGCGGAGTTGTGTGAAGAGTTCAACCTCAGCCGAGGCACGGTCAGGCAGGCCCTGGCGGACCTCGTTCGTGAGGGGCTGCTTCATCGCCGACGGGGCAAAGGCAGCTTCGTCGCCACGCCGAAGATTCCCCAGGACTTGCTCAGGGTGGCCACCGGCTTCAGCGAGTATGCCAAGCAGGTGATCGGCACCGAGTTGGGCAGCCGGCTCATCGAGGTGACCACGATACCCGCCAACAGGTCGCTCGCGAGGAGGTTCGAGTTGGCCGAGGGTGACGAGTTGTACGAGATCCGGAAGGTGAAGCTCGCCCACGAAAGACCCTACTTCATGTCGACATCCTACGTCCCGAAGGCCGTCTGCCCGGACCTGGACAAGGAGGACCACTCCACCGGATCGCTCTTCCAGTTGCTCCGCCAGAAGTACGGCATCGCCGTCACGAAAGTCGAAGGGTGGTTCGAGCCGATCCTGGTCAACGAATACGAGGCCTCCGTCCTCGACCTCCCCAAGGGTGCTCCCGCGATGCTGTACGAGCGGATGCGCTACACCGCCAGCAACCGCCCCGTGATGCTCAACAAGCACATCATCCGCGGCGACATGTGCCGACTCACCTTTCAACTGTCCGACTCCTCCAACTGACACTAGCACTCCGCCAGTCTGGTGCTGACACGTCGGGCAGCCAGGACCTCCTGGCCAGCGACCACCTGCTTGGGGTAGATCGCCTCGCTTGGAGGCGGCGGCACCAACCTCCAGCTACCTGGATTGCATCTTGCGTCCCTCCGTGCCGACAGCCTGCGCACAGAGGGACGCAAGATGATCCCGATACAGGACATCCCCGACGGGCAGCGGCGCCACTTCCCTGCCTTCACCGTGGCGCTCATAGCAGCCAACGTCCTCGTCTTCCTCTACGAGCTGTCGCTTGGTTCCGGCCTGCCTCGGTTCATCTACACCTACGGCATGATACCGCTCGAGATCACCACGGGTCAGCAACTCACGCCCTCCCCGATACCGATCTACCTCACCATGTTCACGGCCATGTTTATCCACGGCGGCCTGCTCCATCTGGCCGGCAACATGCTGTTCCTCTGGATATTCGCAGACAACGTCGAGGACACTCTAGGGCATCTCCTGTTCATCGGCTTATACTTCCTCTGTGGAGTCGTCGCCAGCCTGCTGCAGGTCTACTCCAACCCCACCTCCACCCTCCCCAACATCGGGGCCAGCGGAGCGGTGGCGGGCGTCCTGGGAGGCTACCTGTTGCTCTTCCCCAACGCCACCATCCGCACGCTACTGTTCGTAGGCCCCTTCATCACCATCACCAGGCTATCGGCGCTTCTCATGATCGGGGTCTGGCTCCTGTTCCAGGTGGTCAGCGCTCTGGCAGAGGTCGCGATCGCCTCCGAGGGAGAGACAGGTGGAGTGGCCTTCTGGGCCCACATAGGGGGCTTCGTGGCAGGGGTGGTGTCGCTCGGGCTGTGGCGGATGCTGACAGGCTACGAGCCCCGCGCGCCGGCAACGTAGAGGGTTAGAGTGGCCGCGGGGAATACCTGGCTGGAGCACCGGGCCCCCACCGATGCCGGAGGATGGCTCACGCGGCGGTGAGAAAGGGTGGTGACAGCCGTGAGGGAGAGGGGCAATGGAGGGCGAGGCTCCTGCCGAGCCAGCCTGAGAGCAGGGCCACGAGGGCTCGCCGCGAGGCCCGCGCTCCCTCGCATCGACCTTCAGATTCGCGTCGTCGAGTGTGTGCTCTGTCCAGAGATACCTGCTCAGGAGAGGTAGCTCCTCAGCGACTTGGCCACAGAGGGGTGGCGCAGCTTCTCCAGGGCCTTGGCCTCGATCTGGCGCACCCGCTCCCGTGTGATGCCCAGCACCTCCCCAATCTTCTCCAACGGGTAGACGTGGCCGTTGCCCAGGCCGAAGCGCAACTGGAGTACCAACTGCTCCCGAGGGGTCAGGATCGCTCCCAGCGCCTCCTGGGTCTCCCTCTTCAGCAGCATCTCGTAGACCGCCTCCTCGGGGCGTTGGGAGACCTCATCAGCCACCAAATCGGCCAGCTCCGATTCCTCCTCCTCGCCGATGGGGGCCTCCAGGGAGGAGGGCACGTGGGCAGCCTTGATGGCATCACGCACCTTCTGCACCCCGATGCCCAGGGCCGAGGCGAGCTCCTCCTCCGTTGGTTCCCGCCCCAACTCCTGGGTCAGCCGCTGGGTCACCTGGTTCAAACGGGTGATCGCCTCCCCCATGTGCACCGGCAGCCGGATCGTCCTGGCCTTGTCGGCGATTGCCCTGGTCACCGCCTGGCGTATCCACCAAGTGGCATAGGTGGAGAACTTGAACCCCTTACGCCAGTCGTACTTCTGGACTGCTCGCATCAAGCCGATGTTGCCCTCTTGAATCAGGTCCAGCAGCGGCAGCCCCCTGCCGGTGTACCGTTTGGCGACGCTCACCACCAGACGGAGGTTGGACATGATGAACTTCTCCAGGGCCTCGGCATCACCCTGCTCGATCCGCTTGGCCAACTCCACCTCTTGGGCAGCCGTCAGCAGCGGCACATCGGCGATGTCGCGCATGTAGGAGAGGAGCGGATCCTCACCGGCGACGTGCCCGGCGGCCTCCATCTCGTCCAGTTCCTTCTCCAGGGTGTTATCCTCCTGGACTGCCTCCTCCTCGTCCTCGTCCTCCACCACCTCGATGCCCTCCCTGAGGAGGACGTCGTCTACGGTCGCCACCAGGGCGGGATCCCCCACGAGGGCCTCGATCTCGTCCTCGCTGACGTAGCCCCGCTCTCTCCCCAAAGCAATCAACTCATCAAGGTGCAGATCGGGCTGACCGCCTTTTGACATAGAGCGATCCTCCGAAGCTTGAGGCAAGTCGCGCGGCGGACCCATTCTGTAAGAGTCGATCCGCGCAAGGACGCGATGAGCATGCCTCGCATCCAGGACAATCCAACGGCGAAGATCGCCTGGGGTAACGGGGAGGTCGGCAAGATGCGTGCCTCCGGGGGCCGTCGGCGGGTACTACGCAACCATCCCCTCGAGACGGCTTCGCGCCCTCTCGAGGATGCTAGGCTTCACCAGTCCCTCCGCCACGAGGATCCTTCGCACCGCGTGCCGCAGGTCTCGCGAGACGTGGTAATGCGTGACTCGCCTCGCCCCTGGGCTGAGAAACTGCGGGAATCCCCTGCCGGTCAGCACCAGGATGGGACGGCAGCCGGCAGCCATTCCAGCCAGCAGGTCAGTGAGGGCATCTCCGATCAGATAGGAGCCCGGCAAGTCCAGCTTCAGCCGATCGGCTGCCTGAAACAACAACCCCGGCTCCGGCTTTCGGCAGCCGCATCCCTCCTCCGGACGATGGGGGCAGTAGAAGACGCCGTCGATCCTGGCACCTGCCGCCTCCAGGACCGCCACCATCCTCGCGTGGATCTCCTCTACGGTCTCGCGGCTGATGATGCCTCGGTTTATCGCCGCCTGGTTGGTCAGTACGACCGTCCGGAACCCGTGGCGGGTCAACTCTGCCAGGGCCTCGACCACGTGTGGCAGGAAGTCGAACTCCTTCCAACTCTTCACGTGGCTGCCCCGGTTGCGATTGATCACCCCGTCCCTGTCGACGAAGACCGCCTTCACCTGCCCTACTCCGCCGTGGGGCTACGCAGCGCGCAACTCCTCCACCGCACCGGCTTCCCGCAGCGCTACCGAGACTACGTGATCCAGAATGAGGTGGGCGTCCTCCGCCTGCTCGATCCGCCGACTCGGGACCACCACACTTATGTCAACCATATCCTTTAGCCACCCCCCGGGCTCCCCAGTGAAGCCCACCGTAGTCGCCCCGCGCTCCCTGGCCACCTCCACCGCCCGCAGGACGTTGGGGGAGTTGCCGCTGCCGCTGAAGGCGATCACCAGGTCACCGGGCTGGACAAGGTTGGTCAACTGCTGGGCGAACACCTCCTCGTAGGAGACGTCGTTCGCCCAGGCGGTCATCAGGGGTACGTTGTCGGTGAGGGAGATCGCCCGAATGCGTTTAGCCCCGGGCACCAGGGAGGCCTTTGCCAGGTCCGTGGCCATGTGGGATGCGGTGGCCGCGCTCCCGCCGTTCCCCAGCAGGAAGAGCTGGCTGCCGCGATCCCTGGCCTCCAGAACCGCCTCCACCACACGCCATATGCCCTCGCGCGGAAGGCCCCTCACCATCTCCGCGACTTCTTCCAGGTAGCGCTCGATCGGATCCATCGGTTGCCGCCTCTAGAGTCGCGCAGCCGGGCCGAACGCCCTGCCCGACGACGCGGTGCTTCTCGCTTCAAGACACTTGGGGGGAAGGATAGGCAACAACCATGCCGATGGGATCGAGGCTAGCAACGATTCAGGGCGCCGCCACAGTGTGGCGTCGCAGGCAGGCTGCGACGGGTACCGGGTTGTCACTGTTCCCGCTGGGACGTTCGCAACGATCAGGGTCTCCGCTGCGACTGGCCCAACTCTCTCCATCCCATGAGGGTGAGCCCTCGCCGCCACAGACCGAAGACCCCCAGCAAGCAGACGGGCACGATCCAGGCGAGGTGGAGAACCACCGCGAAGCCCAGGGCGGGCTCGCGCTCGACGCCGAAGGCGCCCAGGGTCAGCACCACCAGGTAGTGGTATACCCCGACGTATCCAGGGGAGGAGGGCACCACCATGCCCAGGTTCGTCACGGCCACCACGAGCGCCGGCGCCCAGATGGGCACCTGGATGTGGAAGACCAGCAACGCCAGGTAGGCGGTGGCAACGGTGATCAGCCAGATGGCAGCCGTTACCGCGGTTATCCTCGCGAGCGGTCCCACCCCCTTCAGCCCCTCCAGTCCGAGGCACAGAGACTCGGCCCACTTCGTCACCAACGCCTTGCCGGGGAACGAAGGGGACGACTGAAGCAGCCGCAGGAAGAGGCTACGCCACCGGGGGTATGCCAGCAGGATGCAGAGCCCCAGCAGGACCACTCCCCCGCCCCCCACCAGCAGCCCGGACCGCCCCACCCACGAGGGCATGTCGGTGCTCGGCAGCACCACCGCGAGCAGCAGGGCCAGTGCCACCACGTCCAGGATCCTATCCAGGGCAACGGTCGAGAGGACCGCCATCAGGCTCACGCGCTCGACCTTCGCCAGCATGTAGGTGCGAGCCAGCTCACCCAACCTGCCGGGCAGCACCGTGTTCACCAGATAGCCCACCGACATGCTGTACATCAGGTTGATGCGAGACACCCTGCCCGCGGGGATCAACAGCATCAGCCATTTCTCCACCTTGAGCCACATATCTAACCCCACGGTGAAGAGGACTGGTATAAGCCACCAGTAGTCGGCCCCCTCCATGGCGCTCCAGAATCGGTCCCACTCGATGTTCCACAGCAACAGCACGAGGCTCGCGCCGCTGATCGCGATCCCCACCAGCAGTCTGGCCCGACTCTTCCAGTCCGAAGACCCCGTCTCACCGGCGCCGCTCAACGGTGGGTCCCTCCTCCTTACCTACGTGCTCCCTGCAAGCCTGCGTGGCCACCTGCATCACCTCGTGCAACGGCAAGGCCCTTTCGCGGGCTATCCTGGCACAGTCCTCGTACTCCGGAGCGCAGTCGACGCGACCCTCGAACAGCTTCACCTTCACCCGAATGGGCCCGAGGGGAGTGGCCACCGTCTCCACCCGACGGGCAGCGGTTAGCCGGCCAGTGCGGCCGATGCGGACCCCCAGGGTGGTAGTCTCACGCAGCACCACGGAGGCCAACTCCCGCTCCCGATCCAGCGGGGCGATCACGCTCAGCATCACGGCCGGCCGGTTCTTCTTCATCTGGATCGGGGTGAAGTAGACGTCCAGTGCTCCTGCGGAGAAGAGACGCTCCATAGCGAACCCAAGCGCCTCGGGGGTCATGTCGTCCAGATTCGCCTCGATCAAGCTGGTCTCCTGCCAACCCTCGCGGCTCTCCGCCGATTCCCCCACCCACAGCCGCAGGGCGTTAGCCCACGGGAGTTGCCTGGTCCCGAAGCCGTACCCTACGGCCCGCATCTTCATCTCGGGCTGGCGGAAGCGAGCCAGCGTGGCGAGGATGGCCGCGCCGGTGGGCGTCACCAGCTCGGCTTCGACGTCCAGCGGCCTCATGGGGGCGGCTGCACGCGACAGGATCTCCAGGGTAGCAGGCGCGGGGACGGGCAGGAGGCCGTGGGCCGTCTTCACCATACCCTTGCCGGTGGGGAGGGGAGAGGCGAAAGCCTGCTCGATGCCCAGCAACTCCAGCCCCGCCGCGGCCCCAACCACGTCTACCAGGGCGTCCACGGCGCCCACCTCGTGGAAGTGGACGTGATCCACCGGAACACCGTGGACCTTCGCCTCTGCCTCTCCCAGCGTCTGGAAGATCGCCTTGGCCTTCTCCCTGACGGAGGGCGAGAGGGTCGAGCCATCCAGGATGGCCAGGATGTCGGAGAGGTGCCGGTGGGGTTGCGGAACCCCGGGATCGAGTGTCACCACCGCCTGGGTGCCGCTGATCCCCCCGCGCTCCACCCGCTCGAAGCGCAACTCGTATCCGGACAGCCCCAGCTTGGCCACCTCGGCTTTCAGCGCCTCCGGATCAACACCCGCGTCCACCAGAGCACCGAGGGTCATGTCCCCGCTAATACCGCTGTAACAGTCAAAGTATCCGATCATCTCCATCCTCGATCAATGGTGAGCAAGAGGCTCGTCTCCCCTCTCCCTCACCCCGACCCTCTCCCAGAGGGAGAGGAGAGGGATCATCTCTCATCACCCGTCACCCAGCAGCTCGATAGCCCGACCGACGAGGAACACCGACCCGGTCACCAGCACCAGGTCCTCCGGCGCCGCCAGACCGAGGGCGCGGTCGAAAGCCCGGGCAGGGTCGGCTTCCACTTCCACTTCGGCATAAGGAGCGAACTCTCGGGCGATATCCTCCAGCTTGGCGGCCCTGCGGTGGCCGGAGCTGGTCGCCACCACCCGTTCGGCCGCTGTTCCCAGTACCCGTGCCATGCCCACTACGTCCTTGTCAGAGCTGGCGCCGAACACCAGGATCAGCCGCCCGTAGCGGAACTCCCTCCGCACCGTCGCCAGCAGCCGCACGGCAGAGTCACCGTTGTGGGCCGCATCCACCACCACAGCAGGCTTCTGGCGCAATCGCTGTATGCGACCCGGCCACTCCACCCCGGCCAGGCCGCGCCGGATCGCCTCGCCATCCACGCGGAAGCCCTGCTCCAACAGAAGCTGTAGGGCTGCGACGGCCACGGTCGCGTTGTCCCGCTGGTGGTCGCCGAGCAATGCCACCCGAAGCCCGCCCAGGGGTCCAAACGGCCCTTGCACGTCGATCGTGCCCGCCTCGGTGCCCTCGCTCCATCGCCAGTCTCTGCCCACCTCGTACAGCCTCGCCCCCTTCTCCCGTGCGACGCCGCGAATGGCGGCCATCGCCTCGGGGCGTTGGGGCGCCGACACCCCTGCCCGGCCCGCCCGGAGGATCCCGGCCTTCTCGGAGGCGATAAGCTCCAGCGTGTCGCCGAGCACGTCGGTGTGGTCCAGGCTTACGGAGGTGATAGCCGAAAGCACGGGGTCCACCGCGTTCAGCGCATCCAGCCCCCCACCGACGCCGATCTCCAGCACCGCGATATCCACCTGCCGGTCGGCGAAGTGGGCGAGGGCGAGCGCAGTTCCCACCTCGTAGGTGGTGACCCGCCCCACGTCCTTCCCACCCTGGAGGAGGTCCTCCGCCGCCAGTTGAATCCTTTCCACGAGGGACACCACCGCCCCGGGCTCAATGGAATGCCCATCCACCCAGGTGCGCTCGCGCCAGTCGATCAGGTGAGGCTGGGTGTAGCGCCCGACGCGGTACCCCGCTGCCCTCAGCCCCTCGGCGATGAAGGCGACCGTGGAACCCTTCCCCTTGGTTCCGGCCACCAGCACGCAGGGGTAGCGCTCCTGCGGTCGCCCAAGCCGCTCCAGCAGGGCTCGCATCCGCGGCACCTTCAGGGGGCGAAGCGCCTTCTCCTCAGACTTCGGCCGCGCCGGTTCCCAGAAGGACATTATCCAGTTCAGGGCTTCCCGGTAGTGCATCCAAAGGAATCCTGACGCGCTCTTACCACAAAGACACGAAGCCACCTAGGCCACCGCCGGGCATCCTACCATACCGTGATGCCTCTTTGTGCACCTTGGTGTCTTCGTGCCTTAGTGGTTAGCCTGTATTCCTCGCCTCGCGCCGAATGCCCCGTCCCTAATCGACAACCTTCTCGATTCGCACAGCCGCCACCTTCAGCTCCGGGATCTTGGCCGTCGGGTCCACGGCCGGGTTGGTCAGCCGGTTGGTCGGGCTCTCCGCGAAGTGGAACGTCATGGAGACGGTGCCCGGCGGCGAATCCCACGTCACCTTGGCTCGGGTCTCCACCTCACCCCGGCGAGAGATCACGCGCACCACGTCCCCATCGCCGATCCCCAGGGCCGCCGCGTCCCTCGGGTTGATCTCCACCAACTCCTCACGACGCAGAACGTTCAACCCTTCGACCTTCCGGGTCATGCTACCCGAATGGTAGTGGTAGAGGCTCCGCTCCGTCGTGAGCAGAAGCGGGTACTTCTCGTCGGGTAGCTCCGCGGAGGGCCGGTACCTCAACGGAGTGAAGTGGCCCTTGCCGTCCGCGGTCAGGAACCGATCGCTGTGCAGGATCGGCTTACCCGGATCGGTCGGGGTGGAACACGGCCAGTGGAGCCCCTCCCGCTCCAGCCTCTCGTAGCCGATACCGGCGTAGCTGGGGGTGAGGGAGGCGATCTCCCCCATCACGGCTGCGGGGCCATCGAAGTCGAAGCCCCTGGCCCCCATCCGCTTGGCGATCTCGCAGGTGATCCACCAGTCGGGCCGCGAGTCACCCACTGGCTCTAGGGCGCGGCGCACCCTCTGAACCCGCCGCTCCGTGTTGGTGAAGGTGCCATCCTTCTCTGCGAAGCTCGCCGCGGGCAGCACCACGTCGGCCAGTTGGGCCGTCTCAGTGAGGAAGATATCCTGCACCACCAGGAAATCCAGCCTCTTCAGCGCCTCCTCCACGTGCCCAGCGTCCGCATCGGTCAGCACCGGGTTCTCCCCCACAAGGTAGATCGCCCTCACCTGACCGTGGTGCACCGCGTCGAAGATCTCCGTCAGGGTGAGCCCCGGCTTCTCCGGTAGATCGCAGCCCCAGGCGGCGGCGAACTTCTGTCTCAGAGCGGGGTTGTTCACCTTCTGGTAGCCGGTGTACACGTCTGGGAGGGCGCCCATATCGCAGGCGCCCTGGACGTTGCTCTGTCCCCTCAAGGGGTTGACCCCGGAAGACGGCTTCCCGACGTTCCCAGTGAGCATCGCCAGGTTGGCGGTGGCGAGCACGTTGTCGGTGCCGTGGGTGTGCTGCGTTATCCCCATGGCGTACAGGATAGAGGCAGGCTTGGAGGTGGCGTAGGTTCGCGCCGCCTCCACGATCTTCTCACGCGGCACCCCCGTGATCCGCTCCACCGTCTCCAGATCGTAATCCCGCAGCGATTCGCGGAAGGCCTCGAAATCGGCGGTCTGCTCTCGAACGAAGACGTCATCCACCAGTCCCTCGTCCACGATCACCCGCGCCATGCCCATCAAGAGGGCCACGTCGGTGCCCGGCCTCTGCTGCAGCCAGAGGCCGGCGAAGCGGCACAGGTCGATCCGCCGCGGGTTGGCGACGATCAGCTTGGCACCGTTTCTCACCGCACGCTTCACCTCCAACCCGATGACGGGATGCCCCACGGTGGTGTTGGTGCCTATGGCCAGTATGCAGGCGGCGTCCGCGATCTCGCCAATGGAATTGGTCATGGCGCCGCTGCCGAACGCTGTGGCCAGACCGGCCACGGTGGGGGCGTGTCAAGTACGGGCACAGTGGTCTATGCTGTTTGTGCCCATCACCCCCCGCGTGAACTTCTGGATCAGGTAGTTCTCCTCGTTGGTGCACTTGGCCGAGGAGATGGTCGCGAAGCTGTCGCCCCTGTACTGGATCAGCCTGGAGGCGACCAGGTCCAGAGCCTCATCCCAGGTGGCCTCCACCAGCTTCCCGTTCTTCCTGATGAGAGGTGTCTCCAGCCGGTCCCGGGAGTTCACGAACTCGTAGCCGAAGCGACCCTTCACGCACAGCCTGCCCCGGTTCACCGGGCTCTCCACGTCGCCCCGCACGCTCACGATGGTGTTCCCGCGGATCCCCAGGACGATGCCGCAGCCCACCCCGCAGTAGGTGCAGACGGTCTTCACCTCGCGCGCGGGCAGCATCTCCTTCTTGGCCACCAGCGCCCCGGTCGGACAGCTCGCGACGCACTGGCCGCAGGACTCGCAACTGGTGTTCAGCAGGGAGCCCCCCGGCCCCTCGTGGGTCGCAACCCGATAGACGAAGCCCAAGGCTCCGACCCCTTGGACGTTGGAACACACCCGGCCGCAGCGAGCGCAGGCGACGCACTTGTTGGCGTCGCGCTCGATGAATGGGTGGGAACGATCCAGCGAATAGAGCTGCCGGTCCGCTCGGAAAGGAGGCTGGGCCGCCATGTACTCGGTCGCTAGCTCCCGCAGGGTGCAGTAGTAGTCGGCCTTGCAGCCGCACTCGAGGCAGCGGCCGGCCTCCGCTCGAACCTGCTCCTCGGTGAAGCCCAGCTCGATCTCCTGGAAGCTCTTCCCCCGCAACTCCAGGGAGATCTTCGGCATCGGCTGCCGCGGCTTCTGCTCGATCTGCGCGAACTCCGGCGTCCCAGCCAACTGCTTCAACTCACCCTTGGTGTGATCGTAGCGGCCATCGGAAGCAGGAGGCGCCTCGCCTCTCAGGTATGCATCTATGGAGGCGGCGGCCTTGCGCCCGGCGGCGATCGCCTCTACGGCGGTGGCGGCCCCGGACACGCAGTCGCCACCGGCGAAGACACCCCTCATGCCGGTCTGCCAGCTACCGTCCTCGACCACGATCGTGCCGCCACGTCCCGTCCGTATCGCGCTCTCTCCGGAGACGGGAGCGGCCTCGGGATGCTGGCCGATGGCCGCGATGACGGTGTCCACCGGAAGCACGAACTCCGAGCCGGCCACCGGTTCCGGCCGGCGCCGCCCGCTCGAGTCCGGCTCCCCCAGCGCCATCTGGATGCACTCGAGCCCAACCGCCCTACCGCCGCCATCTAGAACCCGCGTGGGGGCCGCCAGGAACCTGATCTGGACACCCTCCTCCTCTGCCTCCTCAATCTCCCAGGGAGAGGCCGGCATCTCGGCCCTGGAGCGGCGGTAGACGATGATGACCTCCTTCGCCCCTAGCCGCACGGCCGTGCGGGCGGCGTCGATGGCGGTGTTTCCCCCGCCGACGACGGCAACCCTATCGCCGACCTCCACGGCCTTTCCTTCCGCCACCGCCCGCAGAAACTCGATGCCCGGGAGGACGCCCTTCAGCGTCTCCCCCTCCACCCCCATCTTCGTGCTCTGATGGGCGCCAATGGCCAGGAAGACGGCGTGGAATCCCTCGTCCAGGAGACCCTGCAGCGTAAAGTCGCGTCCGAGCCGCCGGTCGACCTCGATAGTCACGCCCAGCTCTTCGATCCGGCCGATCTCCCGGTCGAGCACGTCCTGGGGCAGCCTGTAGTCGGGGATGCCGTAGCGAAGCATCCCGCCAGCCTTCGGCAGGGCCTCCAGGATCTTTACTTCGTGCCCCTTCAGCGCCAGGTAGTAGGCGGCGGAGAGGCCCGCGGGGCCAGCACCCACGACGGCCACCCGGCAGCCGCTCGGAGCCGCCTGCACCGGCTTCGCCCGATCGGGTTTCGCCATCTCGTAGTCGGCCACGAAGCGCTTGGCGGAACAGATCGCCACCGGCTTGTCGACCAGGTTCCGGCGGCACGCCTGCTCGCAGAAGTGGGGACAGATGCGGCCGATGATGGCAGGCAGGGGGAGCTTCTCCTTGATCAGCTCGACGGCCTCCTCGTAGGCACCGCGAGCGATCAGCGCCAGGTACCCCTGGACGTCGATGCCGGCCGGGCAAGCCCTCTCGCAGGGGGCGGTGCAATCCCCGTGGTGATCGGCCAGCAACGCCTCCAACCGCGCCTTTCGGGCCGCAACCACCCTCTCGCTGGCGGTCTGGATCACCATCCCGTCGGCAACCGAAGTGGTGCAGGAGGTCACTAGACCGTACCCCTGGATCTCCACCAGGCACAGACCGCAGGAGCCGTGGGGCTTCAATTGGGGATCGTCGCAAAGGGTGGGAAGGAGGATGTCGTGCTCCCGGCACACAGCCAGGATGGTCTGCTGAGACTCGGCGCGGATCTCCTTGCCATCGACCACCAGGTGGATGGTCCCGGAGCGCGCCGGGCGGATCGCCGTGACACTCTGTCCGCTGCCCGGTCCTACTCTGGATCCTGCCATCTTGTACCCTCACGAGGAATACTGAACGGAGGCAGAAGGAGCGCCTCCCCGATGGTGAGGAGAATCAGCACGGGACGCAGGGGCGGGTCTGAGACCCACCCCAACCGTTTCCGGACGCTAGTTTCGCGCGGCGACCTTGGCGCGCACGTATTCGTCGATGGCGGCGGCAGACCGCTTTCCGGCACCCATGGCTTCGATCACCGTCGCCGCGCCGGTCACCACGTCGCCGCCGGCATAGACCCCTTCCTTGGTCGTCCTGCCGGTTATCGGGTCCGCCACCACGGTGCCGTGGCGGCTCACCTCCAGGCCGGGGGTGCTTCTGGGAACCAACGGGTTCGGGCTGGTGCCGATAGCCATGATCACCGTGTCCACCTCCAGCACGAACTCGGAGCCGGGCACGGGCATCGGGCGGCGGCGTCCGCTGGCATCCGGCTCGCCCAACTCCATCCTCACGCATTCGAGGCCCCGCACCCAGTTGTTCTCGTCGGCCAGGATGCGGGTGGGGTTGGTGAGCATGTGGAACTCTATCCCCTCCTCCTCGGCGTGCTCCGCCTCCTCGGCCCGGGCCGGCATCTCCGCCCTGGAACGACGATAGACGATGGCGGCCAGTTCCGCTCCCAGTCGCTTGGCGGTGCGAACGGCATCCATGGCCACGTTGCCGCCTCCCACGACCGCCACCCGCTTCCCTCGGATGATCGGCGTGTCGTAGTGGGGGAAGAGATAGGCTTTCATCAGGTTGCTGCGGGTGAGGAACTCGTTGGCGGAGTAGACGCCGTTGGAGTTCTCTCCGGGGATACCCATGAAGCTGGGCAGGCCGGCGCCGGTTCCCAGGAAGACTGCGTCGTAGCCGAACTCCTCGAACAGCTCGTCGACGGTGAATGCCTTGCCGCAAACCATGTCGCAGAGGATCTCGACGCCCAGCGACTTGACGTAGTCGACCTCCGCCCGCACGATCCGCTTGGGCAATCGGAACTCGGGGATGCCGTAGGTCAACACCCCGCCCGGCAGGTGCAGCGCCTCGAAGATGGTGACCTTGTGACCCATCCTCGCCAGGTCGCCCGCCGCGGTCAGGCCGGCGGGGCCGGCGCCGATTACCGCCACCCGCCCGCAGCCGGGCAGGGGCAGGGAGCTGGGATCAACCTTGCCGCCGCTTGAGCCGTTCTGGGACAAGGCCCAGTCGGCCACGAAGCGCTCCAGCCGCCCGATCGCCAGGGATGCACCCTTCTTGCCCAGCAGACACCTGGATTCGCACTGGGTCTCCTGAGGGCACACGCGGCCGCAGATGGCCGGAAGGTTGTTCTTTCGCTTGAGCACGACCACTGCCGCAGCCAGGTCACCGGAGCGCAGAGCCGCGATGAACTCGGGGATATCGACGTTGACGGGGCACCCCTCCATGCAGGGGTGGTTCTTGCAGTTGAGGCAGCGCTGCGCCTCGGCCAGCGCATGATCTTGCCCGTACCCGAGGGCAACCTCTTCGAAGTTCTTGGCCCTCTCGTGGGGATCCTGGGAGGGCATGGGCTGGCGGTTCAGATCGAGCTTGGCCATCAGATCCGCACCTCCATCGCCCGCTGCTCAGCAGCACAACTCGAACACTGCCACAGCTCCATGGCCAGCTTCTCGTTCTCCCGGTAGATCTGGTTGCGGGCAGCCAGCTCGTCCCAATTCACCAGGTGCCCGTCGAAGTCTGGTCCGTCCACGCACACGAACCGGGTAGCCCCGCCAACCGAAACCCGACAAGCGCCGCACATGCCGGTTCCGTCCACCATAATGGGGTTCAGGCTGACGATCGTGGGCACGCCGAAGGGTTGGGTCGTCTTGGAAACGAACTTCATCATCGGGATCGGGCCGATAGCCACCACCCGGTCGACCCGCCCCGCCTCGCACAGCTCCTTTACGGGCTCCGTCACCAGCCCCTTGCGACCGCAGCTACCGTCGTCGGTCGTCACGATGAGCTCGTCGCTGACCGACCTCATCTTCTCCTCCCAGAAGAGGAGACCCTCGTTGCGGAAACCGATGACGGAAATCACGCGGTTGCCCGCCTCCTTCATGGCGCGAGCGATGGGGAAGATGGTCGCGGTGCCGAAGCCACCCCCGACACAGCACACCGTGCCGAACCTCTCCACCTCGGTGGGAAGGCCCAGCGGTCCGACGAAGGTGGCCAGGCTATCGCCGGCACGGAGGCTCGCCAGCTTGGTGCTGGTCTTACCCACCTCCATGAAGACGACGGTGACGGTGCCTTCTCGGCGATCGTAGTCGGCGATGGTCAGAGGTATCCGCTCGCCGGCCTCGTCTATACGGAGGATGATAAACTGACCAGCCAGCGCCTTGCGGGCTACGAAGGGTGCGGCGACACGGAACAGGTGGATTCGAGGGGCAAGATCCTCGCGGGCAACAACTTCGTACATAGGCTTTACTCCTTCGTGAGCAGCCGGCTCCATCGACGTCTTGCTGCGGACTTCAACCTACGAGCGCGCCCTGGCAACGCGATTGGCAATCAACCCAGCGGTCGCCCCGGCTCCAACGCCGTTATCGATGTTGACCACCGTCAACCCTGGGGAGCAGGTCTGGAGCATGGACATCAGAGCCGCGATCCCCTTGCCGCCGACCCCATAGCCAACCGAGGTGGGAAGGCCGATCACGGGGACGTCCACCAGGCCCGCCACCACCGAGGGCAGCGCCCCGTCCATTCCGGCCGCCACCACCAGAACGTCGACTCTGGCATCGTCGACCAACGCCTTCAGGGGATCGAACAGCCTGTGGATCCCGGCTACACCGACGTCGTACACGGTGAAGGTCTCACAGCCCATCTCCGAGGCCACGATGCGGGCCTCCTCTGCCACTGGCACGTCGGAGGTTCCCGCCGTGATCACCCCCACCCTACCCCCCGTCAGAGGCACCTTAAACCCGGGGCGCTTGATCACGACCATCTTGGAGGGATGATGCTCGGAGAAGCTGCAATCCCCAAACTCCGCCTGCAGCTTCACCAGCAGGTTCTCGTCCACTCGACTCAGAATGGCCCGCCCTGTACGGTCCACGAACTCGCGGGCGATGGCCAGCACGTCCTCGTGGCGCTTGCTGTGCGCCATCAGGACCTCCGGCACCCCCTTGCGGTCCGCCCGATCCAGGTCGGGCCTAGCGAACTCTAAAGACGGGGACTCCTTTGGGGCCGCACCCTCCGCTCCCGGCTGCATCGCGCCCGCCTTCTGCTGCCGTGTAGCGTCTCTCTTAGTCAAGAGCTTAACCTGGTTACCTTCCCTAGGGTGTTCGGTTGGGCATTATACCCGACGCAAGGCACCTACGCAATCTGAATGGTTGCAGGGACATAGCGTTGTTTAGCCCGGTTTGCACGCCACCTCGAGCCGATAGCCCAGAGTCTCCAACCACTCCTACACCGCCTACACCCTATCACCGCCAACTGCGGGCACGGGTATCCTTCCATCGCGTCTCCCTCGACCAACCCTTCTGTAGGGCGGAAGGTAGAGGCAGACTGCATTCCACCGGCCTGGCTGAGGCCCTAGCGCCCAGTCGCACGAGCCTCTACTTCACCTGTACGTCAGCTATCCTCTCCAGCGGCTCCACCAGCGACACCATGTCCTTGTTCGCGAGGCCGAGGCCGACGCCCTCGTCGAAGACCTGCTCCGCCACGGCCCCCATGAGCAGTCGCGTGGAGAGCTCCTTCCCCAACCTGGTGATCAGCCCCAGATCCTTGCTGAGGATGCCCACGTCGGTGGCCGAGCCGAACTGTCGAGCCAGCACCATGGGCACGGTCCTGTTGAACATTGCGCTGGCGCCGAAGCTGGAGCCTATGACGTCCAGAAGGATCCTGGGGTCGGCACCGGCCTTGACACCGAAGACCAGCGCCTCGACGGCCGCAGCGGTGTGGACACCCACCAGCAATTGATTCACCAGCTTCACCACGCTGCCGACGCCCGGCCCGCCCACGTGGACCACCTTGCTGCCCACCGCCTCGAACAGTGGCTTGGCTCGCAAGAAGGCCTCCGCCTCCCCGCCCACCATGACCGTCAGTGTGGCCTGCTCGGCCCGTGGGATGCCCCCACTGATCGGCGCATCCAGAAAGTGAGCGCCCTTCTCCTGAGCCTCCACGAACAGCTTGCGGCTGGTGGTGGGGCTGACCGTGCTGTGGTCCACCAGGATCTGACCGGCTCTGGCGGCGGGGATGAGCCCCTCGGGACCTAGGTAGACCGTCTCCACCGCCTGGGGGGTGGGCAGGCAGGTCAAGACCACGTCGACCCTCTGCACGACCTCACGCGGGGATGACGCTGGAGTGGCCCCCATGCCCGCCAGCTCGTCCACCACACCCCGGCTCCGGTTGTGGACCGTCAGGGCAAAGCCCTTCTTCATCAGGTTTATCGCCATCGGCTTTCCCATCTTGCCGAGCCCGATGAAGCCTACCTTCACGTCGGTGCCTCCTTCAACTGATACCCGTTGGGCCACCATTGTATTACGGCGCCGGATCGGCGCCAAACCTCCGGATGTCGGCCGTCGGAAGTCGGCATCGGCACCACGAGTCCGCCACTCGCCGTCGACTGCCGGTCCCCGACGACCTATAATCGAGCTATCAGCCGCCGGCATCGCCATGCAGCAGTTGCCACTCACGGATCGCCATCGACAGCCGGATGCTGGTGGCTGACACCTGATGGCTGAAGGCTGATAGCTTCCGAACGGAGGTGAACCCGTGAGCCCAGATGGCACCCCGCCCACCACCCTCGCTACCATGCCCATCGACCGCTTCCTCGATCTGCTTGCCTCCCCCTCCCCAACACCGGGCGGGGGTGGGGTCGCTGCCCTCGCCGGCTCCCTAGCGGCGGGGCTGATCAGCATGGTCTGCCACCTCACCCTGGGAAAGGAGAGGTATGCCGACGTCCAGGAGGAGGTGAAGAGCCTCCTGGCTGAATCGGAGTCCCTCCGGCAAGAGCTGCTCCGACTCGTCGATGCCGATGCCCAGGCATTCGACCGGATCATGGAAGGATACCGCCTTCCGAAGGGCACCGAGGAGGAGAAGCGGGCTCGATCAGCCCACATCCAGGAGGCGACGCTCGAGGCCAGCCGGGTGCCGCTGGAGATCGCCCGGAAATGCGTGCGCGTCGTGGAACTCGCGGGCCCAGCCGCCCGTATCACCAACGTCCAGGCGATCGGCGACGTGGCCATGGCCGCCTACCTGGCCGAGGGGGCGGTTCGGGGCGCGGTGATCAACATCGACATCAACCTCCGCTCGGTCAAGGACCGAGCCGCCGTCGACGACTTGAACCGACAGGCCCAGGCGCTCCTCCAGGGGCTGCAGGAGAAGGTGAACCAGGCGATTAGAGAAGGAACGGCCCGGCTGTAAGGGAGGAATCGATGACAGCGCGACTGCTGATGGGACAACCGGTGGCGGACCAGATCAAGGCGGAACTGGCCGAGGATCTTGCCAGGTTCAAGCAGGAGTACGGCATCACCCCGCAGATCGCCATAGTCCAGGTGGGTGACGACCCCGCGGCCACCGCCTACGTCAAGCGGATCTGCAAGGCATTCGCTGCCGCCGAGATGGTGAGCATCCTCCACCAGCTCCCCCCCGACATCCCCGAGGCGGATTTCAAGGGCACCATCGTCGGACTGGACGAGGACGCTCGGATCCACGGCATCATCGTCCAGATGCCATTGCCTCCCCACCTGAACCAGGAGATGGTGACCTCGGTGCTGTCGCCGCTGAAGGATGTGGACGGCATCCACCCCTACAACGCGGGGATGCTGGCCCTGGGGCGCCCCTCCTTCGTGCCCGCGACCCCACTGGGCGGACTGGAGATCCTGAAGCGCTCGGGGATCGAGCTGAAGGGGATGGAGGCGGTGGTCGTCGGCCGCAGCAACATCGTGGGGAAGCCGATGTTCTTCCTGCTGCTGCAGGAGCACGCCACCGTCACCGTCTGCCACTCGCGCACCCGAAACCTCGGGGAGGTGACCCGGCGCGCCGATATCCTGGTGGCTGCCATCGGCAAGGCCAGGATGATCACCGCCGACATGGTTAAGCCCGGCGCCGTGGTCGTGGACTTCGGAATCAACGTGGTGGACGGAGAGGTGGTGGGAGACGTCGACTTCGAGGCGGTGAAGGAGGTGGCATCGGCCATCACGCCGGTGCCGGGCGGCACTGGGCCCACCACCAACGCGGTGCTGCTCCGCAACACCCTCGAGGCCGCCAAGCGCCAGGTGACGCAGCCGTAAAGCTGCTAGACTTCGCTCGCCAGCCTTGGGTTTGGATGTCGTGGGGGGACTGAGCCCCCCCACTTCCTTTCACGCCCTCAGGAGTCGGGCTTGCCTATCTGCCGCAACAGATCACTGGCATCAATCACCGTCTTGCACGGCTACGCCAGCGACCACCCGAGTTGAGGACAACCCAGGCTCCTCATCGCCGGCCAGGCGCCGACGGCCGATCGCCGATAGCTGGCAGCTAACGGCTACCTCTTCAGCATCTCCAGCCGTTCCAGGAGGCGGGCAAGCCGGTCCCGATTGGACTCCACCTTCTCCCGCTCCCTCGCCACCACCTCGGCAGGCGCCTTCTCGACGAAACCCGGCTTCGCCAGCAGCGCCTCGCCCCGCCGGACGTCGTTCTCGGCCGCCGCGATCTCCTTGGACAGCCTCGAGATCTCCTGCTCAACGTCGAAGAGCCCCTCCAGCGGGAGGTACACCTCGACCCCACCGGCGATCAGGACGAGCGCCCGCTTCGGTCGCACGCCCTCCGGCCGTATCTCCAGGGATTGAAGCCTGGCCAGCGCCGAGATCACCGCCGCTTGGGAGCGCATCAGGTCCGCCCACTCGTCCGTCAGCAGGATCACAGGCACGAACTTGGCCGGGTCCACGCCGTTCTCGGCACGGGTGTTCCGGATGCCGCGGATGATCTCCATCACCCGTTCCATCCGGCCCTCCGCCTCCTGATCCCGCTCGCCTGCCGTCGGCCAGGGCGCGATCACGATGGAGGCGGGCACGCCCGGCCGTGGGTTTTCGGCCGGCCGCCCGAGCAGACTCTGCCACACCTCCTCGGTCACGAAGGGCGCGAAGGGGTGCAGCAATCGCAGCGACCGCTCTAGCACCGCGGCCAGCGTTTGGCGGGTGACCTCAGCCGAGGGCTGCGACGGGTGCTGCGTGCTGAGTGCCGAGTGCTCAGTGGTAGATCCCTCGTCCCCGGGACCCGGGCACGAGGACGCAGGACCATGCTCCGCGTCCTGCTGAGCCTCCCTCAACTGGACCTTGGCGATCTCGATGTACCAGTCACAGTACTCGTTCCAGATGAACTCGTGGAGAGACCTCGCCGCCTCGCCCAACTGGTACGCCTCCAGCAGCCGCTGGACGTCGTTGGCCACCGCGTTGAGCCGACTGACGATCCACCGATCCGCATCGGTGGCGTGGGGGCCGGAAGGCAGCGGCAGCGGCGCGCTCAGGTCGCCTGGCTCCCAGTGAGGGACGTTGCTCACCACGAAGCGAGCGGCGTTCCACAGCTTGTTGGCGAAGTTGCGGCTCGCCTCCAGCTTGGTCACGGACATCTGGGAGTCGTTGCCCGGCGTGGTCCCCGTCACCAGGGCGAAACGCAGGGCGTCGGCCCCATACTGGTCGATGACGTCCAGGGGGTTGATCACGTTGCCCTTGGACTTGCTCATTTTCTCGCCGCCGATCCGGACCAGGCCGTGCAGGTAGACATCGCGGAACGGGACTTCCCCCACCATCGCCATGCACTGCATCATCATTCGAGCGACCCAAAAGAACAGGATGTCGTATCCCGTCTCCATAACCGAGGTGGGGTAGAAGTAGCGCAGGTCCTCGGTGTCGTCCGGCCAACCCAGGGTCGAGATGGGCCACAGCCCGGAGGAGAACCAGGTATCCAGCACGTCGGGATCCTGCCGCAAAGCCCCCCCGCACCGCTCGCACTTCTCCGGCTCGTCCACGGCGACGATCACCTCGCCGCAGGCGTCGCAGTACCACACCGGTATCCGGTGGCCCCACCAAAGCTGTCGGGAGATGCACCAGTCGCGGATGTTCTCCATCCAGTTGTAGTACACCTTGGTGAAGCGATCGGGGATGATTCGGGTGCGCCCGTCCCTCACCGCCTCGATGGCCGGCTCGGCCAGCGGCTTGGTCTTGACGAACCACTGCTCCATCACCAGCGGCTCCGCGATCGTCCCGCACCGCTGGCAATGCCCCACGGAGTGCCGCAGCGGCTCCACCTTCACAATCAGCCCCTGCTTCCGGAGATCCTCCACCAGCGCCTTGCGGGCCTCGAGCTTCGGCATCCCGGCGTACTTGCCGGCCGCGTCCGTCATCCGATCGTCGGTCCCGATCACCTCGATTATGGGAAGCTCGTGCCGCAGACCGATCTCGAAGTCGGTGGGATCGTGGCCGGGAGTCACCTTCACGGCACCGGACCCGAAGGCCGGGTCCACCGCCTCGTCGGCGACGATCGGTATCAGCCGGCCCACCTCGGGAACCACCGCCAGCCGGCCGACCACACCCTGGTAGCGGTCATCCGCCGGGTTCACCGCGATGCCCGTGTCGCCCAGGATCGTCTCCGGCCGGGTCGTGGCCACCACCACGTACTCGGGCTCCCCCCCTCGCCCGCCGTCCTTCGGCACCAGCGGGTACTTCACGTAGGTGAGACTGGACTCCTCCTCCCGGTGATCCACTTCCAGGTCGGAGAGGGCCGTGGCGCACCGGGGACACCAGTTGATGATCCGGTTGCCCCTGTAGATGAGGCCGCGCTCGTAGAGCCGGACGAATGCGGTGCGCACCGCCTTGTACGGCCCCGGGTCCATGGTGAACCTCTCCCGGGTCCAGTCACAGGAAGCCCCCAGACGCTTGTGCTGATCCGCGATGATGCGGCGGTACTTGTTGGCCCACTCCCACATCCTCTCGAGGAACTTCTCCCGACCCAGGTCGTAGCGGCTCAGCCCCTCCTTGGCCAGCAGCCGCTCCACCACGTTCTGGGCGGCGATGGCGGCGCTGTCCTCGCCGGGCAGCCACAGGGTGGGGTCCCCCATCATCCGGTGCCATCGGATCAGGATATCCTCGATGGAGGCGGTGAGGGCATGGCCCACGTGCAGTTCGCCGGTGATGTTGGGCGGCGGCATGATGATGGTAAACGGCTTCTTGCCCCAGTCGATCTCGGGGGTGAAATACCCGTGGCTCTCCCAGAAGCTGTACCATCTGTCCTCGTACAGCTTCGGGTCGTAGCTCTTCGGCATCTCCACCATATTCGTCTTCGTCAAGTATCCACCTCCAGCGGATCAGTCCTGAGTGCTGAGTCCTGGGTCGTTCCACCACAGGACCCAGGATTCGGGACAACTCCACCGACTCGATACGGCAACAAAAGAGCCCCTCCATCCCCAGGACGAAGGAGCCTTCGTGGTACCACCTCGGTTCGGCCGAGACCCACCAAGCCGTGGATCGCTGCCCTCTGACGCTGTAACGGGCGTACCCCGGGCGCGCCTAGCGCGATGCGTTCGACGCGCCGGCTCCCAAGCGACCTTCAGCGGGCGTTACCGCGGGTGGCTTCCAGCCGGTGACCACCCTTCTCTATCGGCCCGGTTCCGCCTACTCCTCTTGTTCGCGGCCTCTGAAGTTAGCATATCCAAGGCCCGACCCACTGTCAAGGAAGGACGCCGGCCCGCCTCACTCGCCCTCGGGTTCGGGCAGGTACACGCTGAAGGTGGTCCCCACCCCCACCTCGCTCTCCACGTCGACGAAGCCCCCGTGGTCGCGCACGATCGCCTGCACGATGCTCAAGCCCAGGCCCGAGCCGCGCACCCGGTCGGTCCGCTTGGTGGTGAAGAAGGGATCGAAGATCCTGTCCAGGGTCTCGGGAGGGATGCCACAACCCGTGTCCGCGATGGTGAGCCGGACGTAGAGGCCCGCCTCCACCTGCCCGTACCGGCCGTCCCGCCCCTCCACTCTCACCCGCTCCGTCCGGACGGCCAGCCGCCCGGATCCGTCCATCGCATCGAGCGCGTTGGACAGCAGGTTGGCGATCACCCGCTGCAACTGAGCTGGCTGACCGTGGATCGCTGGCAGCCCGGCCGCCAGATCCAGCGCCAGCTCGAGCCCGTGCACGGCCTCTCCCATCCCTTGGAGGGTCTGATCTACCAGTCGGTTCAGATCCACGGACTCCAACGCCAGCCGCCCCCTGCGTCCGAGGGTCAGCAGGTCTTCATTGATGGCCTGCATCTGCTTAGCCGAGTTTTCCAGGGCATCGCAGTACCGGATGGCCGGATGATCGACGGGCAACTGCCTCCGGATCAGTTGGGGATAGCTGATCAAAGGTGTGAGCAGGTTGGTGAAGTCGTGTGCAACTTGACCGGCCACCCTGCCCGCCATCTCGAGCCTCTCGGCGCGAAGGATCATCTCCGCCATCCGCTCTCGCTCGGTCACGTCCCGGGCCACCCCCTCCACGGCAACCAGGCGGCCTTCGTCCTCCACCGGAACGCTGCGCACGTCCAGCACCACCTGGCGGCCTTCCCGGTGTCGAACACGGAGTGTGAGGGACTCCGGCACGATCCCTTCCCCCAGAAGCGTTTCCAGCTTCCCCCGATCCTCCGGATGAACGATCCGGCAGACTATCTCTGGATCGCTGTAGAGATCCGCTGGGGCGAAGCCAAGCATCCTGGTGAGCGCCGGGCTGAGGTAGCTGAAGACAGGAGTCGGAACCAGCTCGTAGCGGAAGATCAGATCCTGGGCGTTCTCGGCCAGCCGACGGAATCGCGCCTCGCTGGCGCGCAGCCCATCCTCTGCCCGTTTGCGCATGATGACTCCCGCGAGGACGTCTGCCACCGCCCCCAGGAGCTGCCGGTCTCTCCCGCGAAGCGGCTGCTGCGCCCGCAGCGGAAGCACCATCACCCCCAAGGTCTTGCCCGCGGACCTTATGGGAACCTGATAGTGGCTGGAGCCATCGATGGGAAGCCTCACGTCCTCCTCCAGCAGGTAGATGGCTCCCTGCCCACTGAATGGAAGCCAGGGGACGGACTGGATCAACTCCAGGGCACACGCCAGTACGCGGGACAGCGGGACGTCCTCCAGAGCAAGCCGTAGCAGGCGGCTGATGAGGGCGTCAGTTTCGTAGCTTCGGTGGAGTTCGTCCTCCAGGTCGAAACGGTGGATCGCATCCCCGATCAGCGGGGATACCGCCTCCAGACGTGCCACCAGAGATGGGGGAACCATCCCCTCCCGCTCGTCGGCAAGATGGAGGGCACCTAGGAATCGATCGCGGTGGCGTATGGGAACTATGGCCAGCGACGCGTAGCCGGAGTGGACGCATGCACCCCTGAAGCGCGCCCGTTGCTCCCTGGTGAGGGTCGAGAGGAAACCGATGGAGTCGTCGCTCCGGAAAGACCCGCCCGGGGTCATAGCGAGTGCATCCTGTGGCTCGGGCTTTCCGAGGACAACCCGGATGCACGCGCACTGGTCGCGCCGGACGCAGAGCCAGTTCTCCGTCTCCCAAAAGCCCAGACCGAAGCCCACGTAGGACT
This sequence comes from Sphingomonadaceae bacterium, assembly GCA_050261575.1. Classification (GTDB taxonomy): domain Bacteria; phylum Chloroflexota; class UBA6077; order UBA6077; family UBA6077; genus JBLNDL01. The sequence goes on from JBLNDL010000018.1 coordinate 31,047, forward strand.
CGTAGGGGATGTTGCCGTCTTCGTCCAGCACTCGAAGGCCCACGCACCGGCAGCCGCTCCACCGTTGGACCGTCCGCACCACCTCATCCAGGTAGTGCTGGCGTGACGGGCTCTGCGCGAACAGCTTCAGCAGTGCGGCCATCGCCTCGGCGTGGTGCTCTCTTTCGGCCCCTGTGAACTCCATGGTCGCGACTCCATTGCGGGATTCTGGTTCAGCCGTCGAGCCCGCGGATGTAGACCAGGCTGCTGGGTGCATAGCCCGAATGATCGCGCAAGACATCCCTCCCTGGCAAGGACCGCACATCGTGACTTCGGGGCATGCTGGAGCGCTCGGTAGAACCGATCCACGTTGCCGATGCGGTGGGTCTCCTTCTGCGCCCACCCACGACGCCTGCGGACCTGTTACTGTTTCTTCGCCTCGTAGTGCCGGCGGATCGCCGCGAGCTGCTCCCCGGTGAGCGCCACCGCCGTACCCAGGGTGGCAGCCAGCAGGTAGATCCGCGCCTCCGTCTCCAGGTTGGCGGCCACGGTGTATGCCTCGGCCAGGGAGCCGCCAACGGCCAGGAGTCCGTGATTGGCCAGCAACACGGCGCGAGAGTCGGGCTGCCGCTCGAGGGCCGCCAGGGCGCTCCGGCCCACCTCCTCCGTGCCCGGCGTGGCGTACTCCGCCACCAGCACCTCGATCGCCCGGGTGGGAAGCCCCTCCAGTGAGATGAGGGGGATCGGCCGGCGGGCCACGGCGAAGGCCAGGGCGTGGGGCGAGTGGGTGTGCACCATCGCCTGCACGTCGGGGCGGTGGCGGTAGACGGCCAGGTGCATCGGCATCTCCGACGAGGGGCGGCACGCCCCATCCACGACGCGCCCGTCCAGGGTGACGATGGGCACCTCCTCGGGCCCCATCGTGTCGTAGGGTCGACCGCTGGGTGTGATGGCCACCAGATCCTCCCCTGGGATGCGGACGCTCGAGTTGCCCGCCGTGAAGGTCACCAGTCCATCGGCCAGCATCCGCCTCCCCACAGACACGATCTCTTCCCTGATCCCCGCGTATCTCACACTGCCTCCCCCCCTTGGTGCGTCGTCACCATCTTGAGACGATTCTAACCCTTTTCCCACCCCTTGCCATAGCCCTCCCTCATGGGGCAGAATCCGCCCATGGACTTCTTGCGGCTCTTCCCACAGCTTAACTGGGTCGACTGGCTGATCCTCCTGGTCCTGCTGGGCTACGTCGTCGCAGGGATCCGGCGGGGCTTCGTCATGGGGGTCCTGGACCTGCTGGGAATGGTCGTCTCCCTGGCGGCGGGTGTCCTGGGCTACCGCCAGCTATCCGCTTTCGCCCTCCAGTGGGTGGAGGTACCCTCGGCCATCGCCACCCTGGGATCGTTCCTGCTGCTGGTCCTGATCGCCCAGGCCATCTACTCGGCCATAGTGAACCTCGTGTTTCGAATCGGCCGCCCCATCGTGCTCCTGCTCGGCCCCCTCTACCTGCTCGACCGGACACTGGGCCTCCTGCCGGGCGTGGTCAAGGGGCTGATCTTCGCCACCCTGGCTCTCCTCCCTTTCGCTCTCTTCCCCCTACTACCCCAACTCTCCGCCGGCATCGAGCGCTCCAGCCTGGGAAGCCGGCTGGTGGTGACCGCGATCGACGCGGCACCAGGGCTGGAAGCGCTGATGGGGCGCGAGTTGAACGAGGGAATATCCTTCCTGACCCCTCCCCAGACCGAGGAGGGGATAAAGATGAACTTCGGTCTGGTGGGGGTTCTGGAGCCGGACCCCGCCGCCGAGGAGAGGATGCTGCAACTCTTGAACGCCGAACGGGAGAAGGCGGGACTGCACCCCCTCCAGATGGACGAGGAGCTCCGGCAGGTGGCGCGTGCCCACAGCCGGGAGATGTTCGAGATGGGCTACTTCGCCCACAACTCCCCGGCCTCCGGCACCCCCTTCGACCGGATGAGGAAGGCTGGGATACCCTTCGGGGTCGCGGGAGAGAACCTCGCCTACGCCCCCAACGTCCAGATCGCCCACGAGGGGCTGATGAACAGCCCCGGCCACCGGGCCAACATCCTGCGGCCCGAGTTCCGCAAGGTGGGGATCGGGGTGC
>JBLNDL010000019.1:0-30266 GCA_050261575.1 Sphingomonadaceae bacterium
GAATGGGCCAGGCAGGCACCGAGTGGACCTCCTGGCATACCAAACCAGGATGCCCTTCGGTAAGGTCCCTTTATGAGGCAACGAAGCCCCTTCGGTAAGATCTAATTGTGAGGCAACACGCCCTTTCAAGACGATTTGTCTAACGAGATTCACCTTCTTCTTGCCGGCCTCGACCGGAGGTACTACAATCGCGCCATCCGGCCACCTGTCTCACGTAGGATGGAGGTGGCTTGTGAGGAGAGCCAGCCGGCGGCAGGCCTTGCCGCCGCCCCCATCCACCCTGCTTTGGGAGAGCCACCCGTGCCCTGGGAACTCGACGACTCCGAGCCCCGAATAACCCCCGATGGGGCTCTCTCCTACTACGGCCGGCTGCTGGGCGGCCCCGAGGCGCTCGCTCTGCCCGACCTGCTCGTGGCGACCTTCCAGCAGCAGGCGTTGCAGCACATGGTCGACCGCCTGGGCGCCGCCCCCCCTACTCGATGGCCCACCACTGTCTTCTGGCCCCTCACCCGTGCTTCCCTCGACGGCCGAACCCTTGCGCTGGCCCGGATCCCCATCGGTGCCCCCGCGGCCGCCTCCGCCCTCGAACTTGCGATCGCGGCGGGTGTGAGGACGGTCCTCGTGGTGGGATCGGCAGGCAGCCTCCAGCCCCATCTGCCGGTGGGCTCGCTGGCGATCCCCACCGCGGCGCTGAGGCACGAAGGCACCTCCCATCACTACCTGCCCGCCGGTGAGCCCGCGGTGGCAACGAGCACGCTGGTCGATCGCCTCCTCTCCACCGCCCTCCGCCGAGGTGTCCCCGCGCCCGCCGTGGGGCCCGTCTGGACCACCGACGCCATCTATCGCGAGTGCGCCGAGACCGTGGAACGCCACCGTGCGGCCGGGGTGCTCGCCGTGGAGATGGAGGCCGCCGCACTCTTCGCCGTCGCCAGCCACCGTGGAGCGCAGGTAGCCCTGATCGCCGCCATCTCCGACGAGCTGTGGGGCTCCTGGAAGCCCGGGTTCCACACCCTGGCCTACCGCCGGGCGCTCCTGACGGCAGCCGACATCGCACTGGAGACGGCTGCGGGGATCCCCATTCCCTTCAGCGCATAGGGCGGGGCTTCACCCCCGCCGCCGGGCAGATTGCTGCAACGAGGCGGAAGGGGACGAGCCCCTGGCATCCCGCGCACGTCCCCGCCCCCCCCCCCCCGCGCCCGTATTCGGTCCGCTTCTTGCATCTCCCCTCAGGACGAAAACCGAAGGATCGAGGGCCATCCGCCCGGCTCGTCGGCCTGGGAGGATGATCCAGAGACACTCACGTCCACTCGAGGTAGCTCATGTCGACCTTGCGAAGAGGCGGAGAGGACGTCGTACGACTGGGGACGGGCGACGACCTGAGAAGCTACCTGGATGCCCTGGCCGGCCACGGCCCCCAGCACGAAGCCGTCGTCGAGGTCGATCGCGACGACGATCTGACCTCCATCCGCAGCAAGCTCGAGGCTACACGACTCACCCGGGTCGTGCTGATCATCCCGAACAACGTGAAGGCGCTCAGAGACGGACTCGAGTTTCGAGTCCTGCGTCGTCTGCAGCGAGAGCTGGGGCTCGAGCTGGTGATCGTCAGCGACGATCTGAATCGCCGCGGATACGCCAGAGAGAACGGCTTCCGCAACGTCCACGCGACCCTGAGGGGCTACTACGGCAGCAGGATCAACAGCCCTGACCGATCGGAAGACCTCGCCTTTACCGATCCCGAGGAGTTCTCCCCGTCTATAGGGATCAGTCGATGGGGGATACTCGTGGGCGCGATCCTGGCGGTGGTGCTGGCCGTGGCGGCCTACTTTGCAGTGCCCGTCGCCCGGGTGGTCGTCTACCCGGAGGCTCAAAGCATGGTGCGGGACGTGGAGGTGCTGGTGGAGGTGGGCGGTCCGCGAGTCGACTTCACCGCCCAGCGGCTCTCTGGCCGGGTGGTGGACACCAGGGTCCAGGTGAACGGCTCCATCGACGTGAGGTCCGTTCCCTCTCAGCCCGCGCCGGACGGAAACGTCACGGCCTTCAAGCCGGGAAGCGTCACCCTGGAGGTCCGCGATGCCCTCCGGCAGCAGATGCTCCAGCAGGCAACTCAACAGGCCATGGAGCAGTTGAGGAGCCAGTTGAAGAGCAACGAGTCGATGCCCGACCAGGCCATCCAGACCCAGATCGTCAGCGAGCGGTACGACCGCAACATCGGCGATGCGTCGGAAAGCCTGGGCGGGACCCTGGAGATCCAGACCACCGGTCTCGTATTCAACAACGACGACTTCAACAGGCTGACTCTCTCCCTCTGGTTCCAGGATGTCCCTCGCGGCTTCCAGGCCGTGGGGAACCCGAAGCTCGATCCCCCGGCCGTCGTCAACGCCGAGGGACAGCACATGACGCTGCGAGTCCGGGCCTCCGGCCTGCTCCAGCGGGATCTGGACACCGGCGCGATCGCCGCGGAGGTGAGGGGAAAGAGCCCCGCCGAGGCCGAGAAGAGCCTGTCCGCCATGGCGGGCTTCGCCAGGCCGCCCGAGGTCACCCTCTGGCCCGATTGGGCCGGGCAGGCGTACCGGGTGCAGGTACGGACCCAGGCCGAGCTTCCAGCCAGCTCTCAAACGGGCTCGTCATCGGGCAATCGGTAGCGAAGAAGCGGAACTGGGAGGGCCGAACGAGGCCACCCCGAGATCTGCGCGGCACACGTGGTCCGAAAGTACTTTCCACAGCAGCCCGATCCCTGGTATCATCTCCGTAAGATCCCCGCCCATTCTGCGCTAGGTGTGACTTCTTGGGTAAAGCAGATCTCCACATCCACAGCAGCGTCAGCGACGGCATGGCCTCCGTCCCTGATATCATGCACTACGTTCAGGAGAACACCGACCTCGACCTGATAGCCATCGCCGATCACGACCAGGTGGATGGGGCCCTGCAGGCGGCGGAGTGGGTGAAAAGCCACCCCGATTGCAGGTTTAGGGTGGTGGTAGCAACCGAGATAACCACCGCCCTCGGTAGACATCTCCTCGCCTACTTCTTCAGGCCGCCCTATCCAACCGAACCGTTCCCCAGAGGCAAGAGCTACCGGCACACCATCGGCCTCGTCCACGAGATGGGCGGCCTCGTAGCGATTCCCCATCCCACCGTCCTATGGACCCCAAGCGGGGGCTACCGGCACATACTCTGGCTGCTGGGCGCGGGAGTGAGGATCGACGGCATCGAGGTCTGCAACGCCGCCATCGGCGCTCGGGGCAACACCGACAAGATCCGGGTCTTCAACCGCAGAGACTTTCACCTCGGGGAGCTGGGCGGCAGCGACGCTCACCACCTTGCGCAGATCGGCTCGGCATTCACCTACTTCAAGGGTCGCTCTCCTCAGGACTTCGAGCGCTGCCTCCTTCACCGAAAGACCAAGGCTCGCTTCGGCGAGGCGGGAACGGTGACCGTGGGTGAGCACCTCCGGCAGCTCTTCAAGAGCTGGGTGGAGAAGCCAACCAGGGGCCTTCGCGCGACCCTCGCGAACCGGTAGCCGGGGCTGCCCTGCCCCTCCACCGCGCCACCAACCACGCCACGGCCGCGCGAAGACGGCGTGCCACCGTTACGCTCAGCGCTCGTCCTCGCTAGAGAGATCGTCGAGGATCTCAAACCCTACACGCACTGGGCCTACTCGGCGCCACCCCGAGCGGCAGCGAAGGGCCTCCCGCTGCGCGGGGAGATGCTCAGCTTCGCTCAGCACGACAGCGTTGTCGACCTCGCAGAGGTCCCACCGCACACGATGGAGGAAACGGATGCACGTTCGGTCCATGGCTGGAACCTTTAGAGCCATCCTAGCTCTCGCGATCATCTCGGCCGCGGTCGCCCTCACCGCAGACTCGAATGGGGCCCACGCTCAGCAAGCGCCGACGGTCCTGATCTCACCCGCTTCTGCCGCCCCCGGAGACAGCGTGACCCTGCGTGGCACCGGATGGCCCGCTGGGGCGTCCCTCGTGGCCCGCCTGCACGACCCCACCATCCCCGGTCGCAACTCTCCCCTGGGTGGCGCTCTGGAGGTCGGGGCCGACAGCGGCTTCTCTGGCCAGGCCACGGTGCCCAACACCCTGTTCGGAGGTGGAAGCCGCGGAGGCATCACGGTGGTCCCGGGCAGCTACTCGGTCACCGTGGTCGATAGTGGCACGGGACACTCCGCCAGTGCCGCATTCACGGTGGTGGCGCCCGCCGATAGCTCGCTCCTCTGGGGTGAGGTGGCCTTCGACACCAACCGCAACGGCCTCCGCGACGCAGAGGACGCCCCCGCCACTTGGGCAGCCTACGTGGTGGCAACGGGGCCCAACCCGAACGGCCACGAACGGAAGTCCATGACCGATAGCATGGGCCGCTACCTGCTCAACCGAATCGAACCGGGAAGCTACTCGGTGGGCACCACCGCTCGCTTCAGAGACGTGAATTGGACGGCGAGCGCGACGGTGGACCTGCGCCGGGGCCAGGCCATCAGGGTCGATCTTCTGCTCCACCCGGCCTCTGGTTCGGTCCATCCCGAGCGCTACTTCCAGGAGACCGGCTTCGCCATCGACAACGACGCCTTCTGGGACTACTTCACCCACAGGGGCGGCGTTCGCACCCTGGGCTACCCCATCAGCCGTACATTCCAGTTCCAGGGATACCCCACCCAGTTCTTCCAGCGGTTGGTGCTTCAGGAGGTTCCGGGGCAGGGCATCCAGAGGCTGAACCTACTGGATCCGGGACTGCTCCCGTACACCCGCATCAACGGGAGCCAGTTCCCGTCCGTCGACGAGGAGGTCAAGCGTGCCGCCCCGCGGGTGGACGAGCCAGACTACGACCGGCGGGTGATCGATTTCGTCCGGCAGTACGCCCCCAACGAGGTGGACGACCGCCGGGTCGGCTTCTTCGATGCCTTCGCGGGGACGGTCACGAGCCAGGACGCCTTCCCGGCTGGGGGTGGCCGCGAGGAGCTGCTACCCCTCCTGAATCTGGAAATCTGGGGGGTCCCGACGAGCAGGCCCGTCCAGGACCCCAACAACTCCCAGTTCGCCTACGTGCGCTTCCAGCGAGGGATCATGCACTATCAGGGGCAGGATAGCCAGGGGAAACCCGTCACCGAGGGGATCCTACTGGGAGACTGGTTCAAGAGCTTGATCACCGGCAACAACCTGCCCCCCGATCTGGAGGCGCAGGCGCAGGCCGACAACTCCCCCTTCCTGAGGCAATACGATCCCGGCAGCCCCAACTGGGTTGCCCGTCCGGACCAACTGCCAGGCACCAACCTCAGCTTCGCGTTCGAGAGGCAGTAGAGCAGGCGGGCCAGAGGCGCTTAGCAGGTATCTCCAGACAGAGTACACGCTTCCCGCTGGAGAAGTGGATATGAACTAGAGACACCTGCTTAGCCCTCGCGCAGCGCCTCCGCCAGTGCCTCCAGAGTCTGGGCCACCAACCTGTCGTCGGCCTGGGTGCCCATGTGTCCCAGTCGGAAAACCTTGCCGGCCAGCGGGCCGAAGCTCCCCCCTACCCCCACTCCGCGCCGCCGGAGGCGGCGGTCCAGCTCGGCCCACTCGATGGAGGATGGCACCTTCACGGCCGTCACGGTGGGCGAGCAGTACTCCTCCCTGCGGGGATAGATATCCAGTCCCAGATCCCGGAGCCCCTGCCGGCAGGCCGCGGCAACTCGCTGGTGGCGAGCCAGCACGGAATCCAGCCCCTCGTCCAGCAAGCGCCGGCAGGCAACCTCCAGGGCGGCTATGCCGTGCCAGTGGGGGGTGTAGGGGAAGAAGCGATTCCGCAGGGCATCACGCCAGGGAAGCAGCGCATCGTACCCCTGGTACCCCACCTCCTCGATCACGTCCCACGCCCGCGGACTCACCGCCACGATCGAGAGATCGGCAAGCGCCGACAGGCACTTCTGGGAGCCAACGAGGCAGAGGTCGATCCGCCAGTCGTCCGTGCGCAGCTCCGCCCCCGCGGCGCTCGAGACGGCATCCACGTAGAAGAGCGGCACGCCGTGAGCGGCCACCAGCCCGCCGATCGCCCCCACCGGGTTCAACGTACCCGAGGGGGTCTCGCAGTGGACCACGGTCACCATCTTCGGCCGAAATCGCTCGATCGCCTCCCCGACCTTCTCGGGATCGGCAACGACGTCGTAGTCGAAGCCCACGGTCTCCACCTGGGCACCCATCGAACGCGCCATGTCCGCGATCCCGAATCCGAACAGCCCCGTCGCCACGGAGAGCACTCGGTCGCCGGGACGCAGACAGCTCCTGAGGGCTCCCCAGAGAGCCACCATCCCCTCTCCGGTCATGATCGCCATCTGGTTTCGAGTCAGCAGCAGGCTGCGAAGGTGTCTCTCCACCTCCTCGTACAGGATGAAGAACTCCTCCTCCAGGTCGCTGGAGGCATAGTTGAACTGATAGGCCGCCAGCACCTCGGGGGGAGCCGAGGTGGGTCCAGGCACCATGGGGACTCTATAGCTGCGCATCAACGACCTCCTATTCCGTGTCCCTTCGCAGCGCCGCCTGGCGCGACCGGGGCAATGGGCACGACGACGCTCACTTGGCGCTAGAGTTGCCGCCGGTACGCAGGGTCAACTGGGCCGCGGGCGAGAAGACCCGCATCCGCAGAAACGCCAGGGTCACCACCGACGTCAGACCACCGGCGGCGAAGATCATCGCGAGAACCACGAACTGGTATATGGCGGCGTAGACGGGGTCGCTCCCCGAAAGGATCATTCCGGCCATCAGCCCCGGAATCCACACGATACCGAGGGTGCGCAGGTTGTCGATGCGTGGGATCAGGCTCGCCTCGACCGCCCGGTGTACGTATGGGGCGACCACGGCCTTCGGGTCCGCCCCAAGCGCCAGCCCGGCCTCGATCTGTCCGGCATGGGTTTCCACCTCCGCACGGAAACGGTCCAGGGCAAGGGATGCGGAGTTCATGGCATTCGCCACGATCATGCTGCCCACCGGCACTAGGGAGGCGACGCTCATCTCGATCACGCCCACCGCGGTCATCAGCAGGATCACCACCCCAGAGCCGATGGACACCCCCCACAGCGAGTCCCAGAATGCCCCGGGCAGCTTCTTAGCCCTCCGGCCTGAGGTCTCTGCCGCCGCGATCATCATCACGATCAGGATCAGCACACTGGTCCAGGTGGGGCCCTGCAGCATCACCATCAGCACCGCACCCACCAGGACCACCTGGATCAGCCCCCGTGCCAGTGCCACCACCGATTCCCGCTCGATGTGAACCCCTCGCCACCTGGCCATCCACACCACCGCCAGGGCGAGAAGGCTGGCCATGGCTGCCTGTGTCAGCCCCAGTCTCACCTGGTCACTGAGGATCTCGCCGAACATGCGTCATCTCCTCGATCGTGCCGATCCTAACCATGCGCCCGTCCTGCATCAACATCACCCGGTTCGCCATCCTGGCCGCCTGGGCCATATCGTGGGTGACGATCAGGCAGGTCAGCCCCTCCGAGCGCAGGATCCCGAGGATGAGCGCCTCCACCTCGCCCTTCGAGGCCTCGTCGAGCGCCGAAGTCGGCTCGTCCAGCAGCAGCACTTCCGGCGAGTTGGCCAGGGTTCGGGCCAGCGACACCCGCTGAGCCTCTCCCCCGGAGAGCGTGGCCACGTCCCGCCCCTGATACCCCGCCAGCCCGACCCGGCTCAGCCACCGCTCCACGTCCTCGCCCGACGTCTTCCCTCCCCGCTGCTCGGGGCCGAAACGTATGTTGCCGGCCACCGTCCCAGGAAACAGGAAGGGCTGCTGCGCCACCATGCCCACTCTCCGTCTGAGATCCCGAGGGTCGATGGTGCGGTAGTCGCGATCCCCCAGGAACACGGTCCCGCGCGTGGGCTCGTCCAACCTGTTCAACAACCGCAGGAAGGAGGTCTTTCCGGCGCCGCTCGGACCGACTACCGCGAGGACCTCTCCGCGGCAGACCTCTAACGTTATGTCTTCTACCAGCCGCTTCTCCCCAACGCTGCGGCTCAGATGCTCGGTGCGCAAACAGGTGGCGTCCATCTTCATCCGCTTCCTCGAAACCTACCCGTCCCCGCTTCGCGCGGCCGTGCCTACGACCCGGCTGAACGGATTCATACCATACTCCAACAGGAACCCACTCGCCAATCCGCGCCGAAGACCAGGCATCCTGAACCTTCCTGGGCGCCATCAAGGCGATGCTCGCGCTCGCCCGACCCCCCAGGAGCACAACTCGTCGGCGGTCCAGGCGGCGATCGCGCAGGGTGCGGATTACCTCCTCGGCCGAGATCCCGCGGTGGCAGACCACCCGGCCGGGTGGGAGAACGCGAAGCCGAGCGGATCCGGGTTCAAACCCAGCTTTCCGCTCGGCTACGTATCCGACGTACTCCAGAATCTGGAAGCCCTCTACGGGCTGGGGCGGGCGAAGGGCGGCGGGGGATGAACCCTCGCTCAGCGTCTCCCGCCGGTCACCTCACGACCCGATACCTCAGCCAGACGGTGTCTCCTTCCAGCCTCTCCAGGTGGATCAGCTCCAGAGAGATCACGCCCGCTCCTGCGGGAAGATCGGCTGCCCGGAAGATCGACCTGGACACCTCGCCGCCTACCAGGGCAGGGTGGACCACCACGCTGACCTCGTCCACCAGGCCGGCCCGAAGGAGCACGCCGTTCAGGGTTCCGCCGCTGTCCGCCCTGACCGTCGCCACCCCGTAACGTGCATTGAGCTCCTCCAGCGCCGCGCGCAGATCCACCCGATCGTCGCCGGCCACGATGTACTCCACCCGTCGAGCCCGCAGGTATTCCAGATGCTCACTGGGGGTGGAACGGGAGCATAGCACCACAGCGTCCCGCCAGTAGGGCTGCCTCCGCAACCAGTTCCAGCCGCGGATCCTCCCTCGGCTGTCGGGGACGACCAGCAGTACGCGCCTGTCCCCGGGGTCGGCCTTCGGGAGTTCTGGGTCGACCTCTTCCATTGCCGTCGCCTCTGCCCCGGCCGACTTCAGGATGGTCTCGCTTCCCGCGAGGGTGGCGTCCTCCTCCCAGGTGGCGACCAGGCCGTAGTACTGCCCCAGATTGGGCACGAACCCGTCGATACGCCCATCGAGGCTGACCACGTTGTGCAGGATCACTCTCGGTAGCATCGCTAGCACCTCCCTGCGTTCTTCTGCGATCCCATCTTAGAACCTTGGTGGGCAAATGGAGGGTTGCCGATCTAAACGAGGATCGCGTGCCCGGTGACCGACGAAGGGGGGGAAGACACTGGTGCCGTGAGGGGCGCGAAGGAGGGCACTGCAGGGGTCACTGTGATGGCCGGCTACCGCGGACGCTTCCGGATCATGCACTCCAACTGCGAGATCACATCCTCCGCCCGCCGCTCCTGCGCAGCCAGGGTCGTGAGCCAACGGTCCGTGCAGTGCACGGGGTCCTCTTCGTCCTCGGGTGGGGTGTCCAGGGCTCGGCGCAACTCTCCCAGCTCTCCTCGATCCAGGCGATGCATCATCCGAAGTATGGCCATCGCCCCGTACCCGGCGCTCCGAAGCACCCGGATCACCCGAAGCCTATTGATCTCAGTGCTACCGTAGAGCCGGTAGCCGTTGGCTGGGTCCCTAGGGACCCGAAGGAGACCGTTCCGCTCCCAGTTCCGAAGCGCGTCGGTAGTGGTTCCCAGAAGAGTGGCCGCCGCCCCGATCGGAAGAGGTTCGTCGGCACACCTCGGCATGGAACCGCGCGCCCAATCCTCCAGGAGGTCCGCGGCAGCCTCCGCGTGAGCCCGCTCGGCCCGCACCTGAGACAGGTAGCGGCCGGCCAGGTCGAGCGCCCCCTCCAGATCACCTTCCACCGCCCGGCGCACCAATCCGAGGACCGGATCCTTCCCTCCCGGGTAGGGGAAGTGCAGCGCGGTCCTGGCCAGGCGCATCAGGTCGAGATGCTCGTCGGTGAACTGCCGGTAGCCCTTGGGGCTGCGAGGTATGGGCGGCAAGAAGCCCCAGACCTCGTAGAGCCGCACGGTGTTGGGATGCACGCCCACCGCGCTGGCCACGTCGGACGTGCGCAGGTAGCCCCGTCCCCTGATCGGTCGCTCGTTTCGAGTGGCACGGGTGGGCCCCCTCACGATGCCTCCCTGTAGGGTCTTATCCTGCCGGTAACTAGGATCGCCACCAGGGTGGTGGCCACCGACAGCACGATGGGGGCGGTGGTGAGACCCAGATCCATCAGGGCACCGAAAAGGGCGGGAGCCCCCACCATGCCGACGAGTCCGCCCACGCTGTTGGCCGATGCCAGCGCCTGCTCCCTCTGGTCCTGGGGATAGGCACCCGCGATGATCAACGGCTGGAGGCTTACCGTGCCCACCGCTCCCACGGCCAGCACCAGCACCCCGGCGAGGAAGAGCGGGCCGTAGCCGTTCAGGGACATGACGGACGTTCCGGCCAGGCTCAGCAGTTGAAACATCCTCAGCATCCTGGAGTGGCCCCATCGATCGCCCTTCAGTCCCACCATGAGAACCGCCAGCAGGCCCGCGAGGCGGGTGTAACCGATCACGGAGGCAGCATCTGCCTGGCTGAGGCCCCAGGCCCTCACCATGATCAGGGGAAGCACCGAGATCAACCCCATCAGAAGGATCGAGACCGAGGCGTGGATGGTGGCGCTGTACACCAGCCGAAGATCCAGCGGCACGCGTCCGCGCGATCCCCGCTTCACCGCCTGGCCGCCGCTATCGCGCACCCTGGCGAAGGCCACCACCGCCGCGGCCCCCACGAGTCCCGCCATCAGCAACGTCCCGCGCCAATCGGTCCAGAAGAGCATCACCGCCACGAAGGTCGATCCGCTGAACGATCCCAGGGTGCCGGCAAGCTCGTGCACCGCCATGAAGCGCGCCCTGTTCCGCTGGCCTCCGGCCTCCACCAGGAGAGAGAGCCCCAACGGGAGGTAGAACCCGACGCCGAGCCCCATGAGCCCCGCTCCCACCATCAACGTGCCCGTGCCGGCAGCCTGGGACAGCAGCACGACCCCGGGGAGGGACAGGGCGACGCCGCCGACGATACGAGCCCTCCGGCTGCCGGGCAACCACCCGCTCGACCAGTTCCCGAAAGAGAAGCCGAGAAGCATCACGGCGATGGCCAGGCCTGCCGCGGAGTTGGAAAGCCGCAACTCGGCCCCGACGGTGGGCATGAGGGTATAGGTCAGGGCTCGAGAGAAGATGGACCAATAGAAGACGAGCATGCAGGCCAGGACCGCGTACGGCAGGCCCGCACCTTTTTCCGCTGCCATCCTGGGGGTGTTGCTGGATCCGGGGGAACCGCTCGAGTGCGCCATCTTGACCGCCTTACCGCCTGACTCACGATCGTGCCCCGATCAACTACCGACCGGGGCTTGCGGATAGTCTACCAACAAGAGGTGGTGCAGCGCGACCGTGAGATCCCAGGGGCCGGATAGACGGTGCGGTGTGTGGATCGCACTAGGAAGCGGCGATCCCACGGCGGGTTGCATCGGATGCGTCGGGTCGCGCGCGTTCCCTGCGGGCCCTCGCTCGGCTACCAGCCGGACGTCGCGCTCTCCGTCGCCTGGGGATGCAGTTCGATCCGGTGGTCGATTGCCTCCGCCTTCGGGCAACGCTCAGACGAACAGAGCCCTGAGCGCATCGTTCCTCAATTCGACGACGTAGGGCAGACATGGGGTTGCGCCCGCTCGCGTCACGTGTCCCCCGCCGCCCCCAGCCGAGGGCGCACGGGGCGGAGGTTCATCCCCCGCCCCGCCGCATGGGACTTGCTGAACGACGCACTTGGCCGGTGCCCTGCGCGGCGATCAGGAGGTTCTCAATGGGAAGAGCACCTGGGTCTGCAACTCCTGAGGTGGCGTCTCGTTGGGGTCGTTCAGGTACATCTCGTACGAGACACCTGTCGCCTCGTATCCGGACTGTCCGACGAACGCGGAGAGCGCCTCGTAGGCCCCAGGCCCGATCTCGTTGTAGGGGCCGGTATAGAGGCAGCTCGCATACTTGCCAGCAGGGATCTCTCCGGCCAGGATGTTGCCCCTGCCGGGAACCTTCCGCGGGACGGGGAATCCGATCTCGACGTCCAGGTTCGCCATGTCCATGTTGTGGTAGGCAGCGAAAGGAGGCCCTGCAGGATGCTCTCCCAACTCACCCAGGTATTGCGCTATGGCGCCGTAGGACTGCCCGAGCACCTGCCGTAGACCTTGAACGGATGTCCTGGTCCGGATCGACAACGTGGGCTGCGCCGCTTGGTCTAGGATCGCGCACTGGTGCGACATTCTGTCTACTCCCCAATCGATTAATCGGTGACTCAGGCAACCAAGGTCATCATAATCCACCGAACACTGGGCAGTCCATCGTCGGCCAGCGGCCGACGAGGCGCCGGGCGCTGGTCCGCACCATCGGATTGGCGGGCCCGATTCCGGATAATGGGTGGGTCCAGCCAAAGGCTCGTGGCATCGCCCCTTCCACCACTACTTGGTTCCTGCTATGATGCACCCGTAGCGCGATCGCTCGAGCCGTCGACCGCCAGCCATCGGCAGCCACGATCATCTCTCAGAATCCAGAATCCCAGCGCCTGGAGGCGGCCATGCTCGCCAAGGCCCTCACCTGCGCCGTCGTCGGCCTCGACGGACAACTGGTCGAGGTCGAGGTCGACATCGCCTCCCACGGCATGCCCCACTTCGCCATCGTCGGCCTGCCGGACGCCGCCGTCCAGGAGGCCCGCGAGCGGGTCCGCGCGGCGATCAAGAACTCCGGCCTCGTCTTCCCGATGCGCCGCATCACGGTGAACCTGGCCCCGGCCGATCTGAAGAAGGAGGGGCCGGCGTACGACCTCCCCATCGCCGTGGGCATCCTGATGGCTTCGGGCCAGGTCCCGCCCCCGGACGTCTCCGCCCTCTTCCTCGGCGAGCTTTCACTCGACGGCGGCCTCCGCCACGCCAACGGCATCCTGCCCATGGTCTCCCTGGCCAGGGAGCGGCAGATCGAGACCGTCTTCGTGCCCGCCGAGGACGCCCGGGAGGCGGCCCTGGTCGAGGGCGTGACGGCCATCCCCGTAGAGAGCCTGGCCGCCCTGGTTGCCCACCTGCGGGACGAGGCGCCCATAGCCCCCACCCTCCACCAGGACGGTTGGGAGGCGGTCGTCCCAGGCGACGGCGCCCGCGACATGGTCCACGTTCGGGGCCAGGAGCACGCCAAGCGCGCCCTGGAGGTGGCCGCCGCGGGGGGTCACAACCTGCTTATGTTGTGAACAAAACACCCTGTCAATGACTCTGCCCTGGCTAGCCCTACTCGACAGTCTGAAGTACACTCACCCCAGGAGTCTGGACACAACGCGGAGAGGAGTAACGGATGGCCGACATCAAGGACTTGCTTGCTGCATCTGCCCAAGCTAATGCGGGTCTAGAGAGACTGAACCGAGACCTTAAACAAATGGCGGAACCGAGAGACTATTCCTTCCTGGCGGCATCCATCAAGGACTACAAGTTAGCCGATACCCTCTATGAGGAGTTGGAAGAGGACATTCAGAAGACCCAGCAAGGGCTCGGGCCAGACGAGCAAATCCTGGCTATCTACTATGCTCCAAATGGGGATCCCATTATCATCGACGACATCGGCTACCACAATCCGTATCTCTTGATCCTGAAGGGTCGAGATGCTGAAGGGAACAAGTGTCGGGTCCTGGCCCACATGAACGTTGTTCAGATCGTGGTCAAGATACTCAAGGTGGTCGGCAAACAGCCCAGGCGGCAAATCGGCTTCGTGGGCGAACAGAACAGTAAGACCGAGGCAGAGCAATAAGAGCCAAGAATAGAAAAGGGGAGGAGCCTTTCGACCCCTCCCCTAAGTGTCGGACCGCCTTGATTGTCTAGCCGTTGGCTTCCTCGGTCTTCGGCTCTTCAGCCTTCAGTGCCTCCAGCGCCTTGGTCAGTTGAGTCCGGGCCTTGTTCAACAGGCTGGCCGCTGGACCCTCGACCCCTTGGACTTCGCTCAACTCTTGACTGATCCTCTCGAGCCGGACGACCGGAGGCAAAGGCTGTCTGCCGTTCCGAACCGCCGGCTTCTTGGTCCCCGCGTCGTAGCCCCTCAACCAAGCCGCCTGCAACTTCTCGGTTAGGGCCTTGTCCGTGCCTTCGGGGGTCGAGGGTGCCACCTTGGTCATCCCGCGCTGCCCCTTGGAGTAGCCTGCCGAGAACCAGTTCTTGACGGTCAGAACCGTGAGAACCTTGACCTGCTTGCTCGTCTCAGTCTGAACGCCGGTGGGCTGAGTCTGAGTCTCCACCGTCTCAGACTGGCCTTCTACGGTCGCCGTGGGCTCGCTGGTGACGTCCTGCGCTTCGGTCTTCTCCTCAACTTGGGTCGCCTTCGTGGTCCTTGCCATCGTTCCGTCCTCCATCCTGATCTAGGGAGCTGTGTCCCCGACAGGCATCATCATGTCGTAGATTGAGGACGGCGTATGCCGGGCAAAGCGCACAGAGTTTTGGTGGGGGTTCGGGTGGTTAGTTCCGCCGTTCCAGGGCTTCGTCCATCTCCCGCAGGACCGAGAGCAGAGTATCCCGTAGAGACTCCAGCGCCCGGCGCCCGAGGACGGGCCGCCTAATGTCTGGTCTGTCCTCAGCGGGTCGGAGGTTGGCTGCTGCAATCTGGTCCCATCGGGCTAGGGCCGCCTCGACCCGTTCTAGTCGAGCTTCGGTTGCCCTTCTACTTGCTCCTGTCTTGGCCATCTTCCACCTACCTTCTGATCCATTCTAGACGGTGCACACCGACTGCTGGACGGATAGGTTCGCTCCGAGTAGAATGACGATCTACAAACATCCCAAGGAGGCTGCCGGTGAGTCGTAGGAAGCACACGCCAAGGGCGACCCCGTCGAGGACCACTGGCCCGGTTAGTCCTCAACCCATCCCTGCAACTACTGATACGCCACAACCAGGGAAGCCAGCTAATCCAATTATCGATGGTAGTAGGACACTGGCTCAGGGGATGGCAGTCAACCTCGCCTGGGACCTGGCCAAGGCCGCAGCACAAGGGCCAGTCACCGATATCTGGAATGAGATTATCAAGAATGCACCATCGCTGATCAATAGTGCGGTTAGTGCCGCCCACCAACTCGTGGGCTTGTCGGCGATGAACTTCATGCAGCGCGAGACTCTCAGTCCGGTCGAGTGGCGATACCTCACCAATGGCTTTCTGTTCTACGGGGACAACCTCGATATCCTCGGTCGCTATATCAAGGACGAGTCCGTCGATCTGGTTTACCTCGACCCGCCTTTCAACAGTGACCAGGACTTCAACGTCCTCTTTGACGAGCAAGACGGCACCAGGAGTGCGGCTCAGATCAAAGCCTTTGAGGATATGTGGCGTTGGGATCAGGCATCGGTCGCTGCCTATCAGGAAATGGTTGAACACGGACCCGAAGATGTAGCCAAGGCTCTCCGTGCATTTCGGATTATGCTCGGTGAGACTGACCTTCTGGCCTATCTGTCTATGATGGCTCCACGTCTCGTAGAACTAAAACGAGTGATGAAACCTACAGCTAGTATCTATCTGCACTGTGATGCTACTGCCGGACATTACCTCAAGATGCTGATGGATGCTGTCTTTGGGCCAAAGCAGTTTCGTAATGAGATTGTCTGGTACTACTATAACAAGATGCATGACCGGCGCAAGAAGCTTTTCCCAAGGGCACACGACACCCTTCTGTTCTATGTCAAGGATATTGAGGCCGATTTCACATTCCACCAGCTCAAGGAGATGCGTGACGAACCAGTCAAGCAACTGCTCCGCAAGAAGGTGGACGGTCGCATGGTCAACGTCAAGGACGCTGACGGTCACGTAGTCTACCAACTCAAAGAGGACCGGACTCTCGACAACGTATGGCGTATTCCATGTCTTCAACCAGCAGCCAGGGAGAAGCTAGGTTATCCCACACAGAAGCCAGAGTCACTGTTGGAGAGGGTAATCGAGGCGAGTAGTAATCCTGGTGATGTAGTTCTTGATCCATTCTGTGGTTGTGGCACCTCGATTTCGGTAGCCCAAAGACTTGGCCGGCGTTGGATCGGGATCGATGTTACTCACCTTGCCGTTAACTTGATAAAGCACCGGATGTACCACGCCTTTGATGATGGAATTGCCTACAAGGTCATCGGTGAACCCACCACCCTCCAGGATGCAATTGAGCTGGCTGAACAGGACAAGGACCGGATGCAGTTCCAGTATTGGGCACTGGGCCTAGTTGCCGCTCGGCCAACGGAGCGGAAGAAGGGGGCGGACAAGGGGATTGATGGACGTCTGCACTTCCACGACGGGCCGGATTTGAAGACCCAGCAACTGATTATCTCGGTGAAGTCCGGGGGTGTGGACGTCAAGGATGTTCGGGAACTGATTGCGGTCGTAAAACAGCAAGAAGCACAAATGGGGGTCTTGATCACTCTGGAGAAGGTCAAGAAGACCATGCGGGCTGAAGCGGCTTCCGAGGGCTTCTACTACTCACCTCTCTGGGATAGGAAGTATCCACGTATCCAAGTCCTGACTATCGAAGAGCTCCTTAACGGCAAGCAGATAGACATGCCTCCAATAAAGCAGGTCAACCGTACGTTTAAGCAGGCACCAAGGGCAAAGATAATCGAGGGGATAGAACAACTGTTGCCGTTGATGGAGTAGAAGGCTTATGGGGGCCGAGTCTCTGACTGGCTCGGCCCCTGCATCGTTATGCCCCCCTCGCCATGAACTCAAAGGGTTCCGACTCCCAACCGGGGATAACGAACCGGATGTGCCAGTCTCGGCCCGATACTCGGACCACGACCCCCCAACGCTCCAACGCCCGCCGCTTCTGCTCGAACCCGAAGCTATCGATCTGCCCGGCTACCTCGTCGCAGTACCGGAACAGTTCTTCCCACTTGGTGCCCATGGACTCCTGCTTGGCGATCTGCTCATTCAGTGCGTCTATGGTCGCCCGTAGTCGTCGCTTCTCCTGGTCGGCCAGAGCCAGTTCCTGCTTGATGGTGTCCAGCGCTAGGTTCTCGTCGTCGGCATACATCCGGATCAACCGCTGCAACCGACCCTCCACCTTGGTTAGTGCCTTCTCGGCCGCGTCTCGGTCGGCTTCCAGTAGTCGGCTCGTGCCCGCCTCTCGACGCCGATTGTACTCGTCCAGAATGACCGTGGGGTCCTTCAGCACTTCGGCCATTCGCTCCCAGACGAAGGACTCCAGAAGGTCGGCGTTCACCCGCTTGGCTCCGCAAGGCCCGCTCGGGGTTTCCCTGGACGAGCAGCGGTAGGTCCTTCGACCCTTCTCAGGGTTGGCCCGCATCTTTCGGCCGCAGACCGAGCAGACCGCCAAACCTCGAAGGAGGTAGGGTCGCTCTTCGTTGCGGGTCGCCTCTCCCATGTTGACTGCCAGCCGGTTCTGGACCCTGTCCCAAAGTTGGGCGGACACGATGGCCGGTGTCACCCCATCGGGCAGCTTGATCCACTCGGACTCGGGTCGCTCCAACAGGACCCGCACCTGCTTGCCGTCCCTGACCTGCTTCTCCCAGGTCCAGTGCCAAGCGTAGGTCTCTCCCTTGTAGGCCGTGTTCACAAGGACCCGCCGAAGGCAGCCCGTACCCCAGTAGGGCTTTCGACCCAGTTTCCTTTTCCCCTCGGAGGGCGCTGGTATGCCGGTATTGTTCAGTTCGTGGATCACCGACCGGATAGACCGCCCTTCCTCACCGACCCACCTGAAGATGCACCGGACAACTTCGGCCTCGGGCTCGTAAATCCTACGGACACCGGCCGCCTTGTCTCGGCGGTAGCCGTACAGTTCCGAACTATGGCTGTGGATCTTCCCACTCTTGATCCGGGCTCGCTTGCCTCTGGTCACTCGCTCCTTGATCTTCTCCCGTTCAACCTCGGCGGCGAACGCCTTGGCCGACCGAAGGAACTTCCCGACCGCTGAGTCCTCGAAGCTCTCGGTCACAAACTCCAAGCCGACCCCTGCCCGCTCGAACTCGTCGGCCAGAATGTAGAGGTGGGCTTGGTTTCGGGCCAGACGGTCAACCGCGTGGGCGATCACAACATCAACGTCGCCTTGACGGATGGCCTCTCGGAGTCTGGTCACCTGAGGGCGCTCGGCTAGATCGTACCCGCTATGCACATCTTGGTAGACGGCTACCACCTCGTAGCCTCGGGCCTCGGCATGCCTCTGGCTGTACTCCTGTTGGGTGTCCAAGCTGGTACCGTCTTCCTCTTGCTTGGTGGTGGACACCCGACAGTAGATCGCGGCTCGCTTGGTCATACTCCTTCTCCTCGGGCAGAATGGGCGGCCTCCTTATGTTGTGGCCGCCCTACTAATGTGTCGTGTTTGCTCACTCTCGAGAGCCCCCCGCCCTGGGGGGTAAAAAGGGGGCAGACTACCTGCTGGGGATCAGGTAGTCCGCCCCATGTTGGATGGTCTTCTGGACTAGGCTCTAATGCCCTTGACCAGGCAGAAGGCGCCGGGCTGAGCCACGGCAACATCCGCCCGCAGGTAGGCTCTGAAGATCACCTGGAGATCGCGGAAGCTATCCCCGGCCTCTCGGCTGACTTCCAGACGCACACTCGTCCGCATGCCGACCATCATCTGGCTGAAGTCGCCGATGAAGGCATCGCTGTTGTCCGAAGTGTTGCCCTGCGCCAGGTTGGTCGGGACCTGCTTGGTGGGATACTTCTTGAGGTCCAGCCAGACCTGCGGAGCAGCCAGCGGCGTATTGTCGCCGGCGATGCCAGTCTTGAGCCGGCTCAGAGTGCCCAAGGTCCGCGGGTTGAGGATGATCGAGGCGGGCTCGTAGTTGCTGTTCCTGACGTACTCGACCGCGTAGGCCGTCCAGTCGTAGTTGGCCGGAACCGCACCGTTAACACCCATCTCATAGGTGTTGATGCCTTCCCAGTTCCGCAGCCCCAAGGGCTCATTGGCCGCGCCCAACCCATACAGCGCGGCCCGGTCCAGTTCTAGGGCCAGAGCAGCGGCGATGCTGTTCTCGACGCTTAGACTCGGGGCATCCTCCAGCAGTTCAACACTGGACTTGACGAGCACCATCAGCGTCCGGGCATGCAGGCTGAGCCGACCCAAGCTCATGTCACTGAAAGAGCCCTGGGCGTTCTCCGCCTTCCAAGTGGCGGTCGGGTCTCCGGTAATTCGAGCCAGGTTGAGGGTGTCCGAAGTCATCGGAACCGTTCTGGCTCCAGCCTGGAACACCCGAGTCTGGTTGCGGGCCAGATCGATGATTTCCGCACTCAGGGCTTCGGGGACCGCATAGCCACCCAAAGCGTCCAGGCCCTCGGCCATCGCCCGCCTCTCTGCTTCCGCTTCCCTCCAGTTGCCGGTCACGATGCCTCTTAGGCAGCGGTCGAGACGCAGGTTCTGTCCCCTGGAACCAAGCCCAAGGCTCGCGGCCATTCGCTGCTCGGGGGCCAGGATCAGAACATCGCCGGATCGGCGGATTGGGGCTTCCATTGGTTCGCCAAGTCCACCCAACGGGTGACTGCGACCCTCAGGTGCCGGGAGGTCCAGCTCCACTACCATCTGATCCTCTCTGGCGGTCATCTTGGACACCTGGGCTTCAAGCTTCTGGAAATCGGCATCCTGAGCACGAGTCAACGGCCGTCCATCGGCCGCATCCATAATCCCTCGCATCTTGGCGATGAGTTCGCCCTTCTGTCGCCGGAGTTCGATCAAGTCCTTAAGTTCTGCCATGTGTTGGATACACTCCTGGTTGTTAATTCCCCTCATTGGGGTGGTGGATTGTTCAGAGTCTTTGGACTGCCGCTCTGCCGCCCACTCCGTGGCGACTCGGCGCTACCTGGGGTCCACACTCCGTTGGATGCCCAGGCCCAGGAGTGACTCTGGAGTCGCGACCCTCGGCTAGGACGCCGCTGGTCCTAGTCGCGGGTTTGGCCTAAAGACCGTCTCTAGGCCGGGTTGGTTAACCGAGCAGGGCGAGCCTGCGTCGTATCTGCTCCCGACCCGCCCCGCGCTTGGGGTTGGGCTCGGGTTCAGAGTCAAAGGTGGACTCGATGGCGACCGGAGGGTTCTCCGTCAGCCACTCGACGTAGATCTTGTGGTCGACCGCTCGGCGTTCCCTGCGACCCATTCCCTGTACTTCGGGGGCAGTCGCCATTGCCTGGGTAATGCGGTCTACCTCTTCCTGGCTTCGGGCCTGGATGATCGTGGTCAGTTCGTCCATGTGGTCTCTCCTTACAGAACCTGGCAGGTCGCCGGTTGGTCTTGGCTCTTGCTGGACTGCTCTCGGCTCTCCCTTTGCGCCATGTGCTTGTGGGCGGAGCGGATCAGGAGCCGAACGGTGTCAGGTGAAGTCCGCTCAACCTTCGAAGCCAGGTCCGTCAAGGACTGGTGCTCATCAGGATCAAGAAAGACGGTAACTCGGAAGTTCCTCACTGGTTTCCTCCCTTGGTGAGTGATTGACTGGCCCAAGCAGGGCATACAAAAAGGGCCGATCGCTGCTCTTGGGCAACGCCGACCCTTCAGGATGTTTTCTAAGTAGTCGCTATAACAATAGCGTGTAGGGCATTTGGAAACTGGCCTTCGCGAACGTTTGGCTGGGCCCGCGGGTTCTGGCCTTACCTGCCGGGGATTTGGCCCCCATATACCCCGGCGGGGGGCCTAGCGGTCACCCCATCCACTAGACTGGATCGCGGTTTTCCGGGAGTGGCAACTCTGGCACATTGACTGGAGGTTGTTCTCGTCGTCGGTGCCACCCTGAGACTTCGGGATGATGTGGTCCACATTGACCGCCGGTCTGCCACAGACCACACACCAGGGATACCTCTTAAGAAACTGATCGCGGGTCTTCTTCCACTTGGACTTATACCCGCGATAGGACATTCCTGGTCGAGTAGACCGCCCAATCTGTCGAGTCTTCTTGTGCTCAGCACATAGACCACCCGACCCAGCCGGAACCTTGTTCTTGCAAGGGTAGACTGAGCAAGGAACCATTGGCTTCTCGGGCATGCTGTACCCTCATATCGGATAGCCTGTGGCGCTCGCAGGACTCACCTAAATGCGCATCTAGTTCGTTTGCTTACCTGGGGGTTCTAGGTCGCGTGGTGGTCAACGTGGTGCGCCGTGGGTCGTCCTGTGTAGTCATTCCCTCAAGACTGATGCTGACGCAGGTCGGTGAGCAGCTGATACACACCGACCTGCCCCAACACTTGGAGAAAAAGGACCGAGACCGAGTCAAAGCCCGCCTGGTGGGTTGGTATGCCAGGGAGGATGCAGTCCCCGACTCGCCAAACAACCAGCGACCGCTTACCGAAGGCGATCACTGATTGTCTGACTTGAACCAACCTTACACATCTATTGTATCGCGTTCCACCGGGGTGCTTACGTCGTCAATACTCAGGTTTTCCTGCTTCTTTTGCGACCCGCCTCGCGGATTACCGAGTCAAGATCCGGGTTGGGTGTGGATACTGTACTATTACTCTTCTTTCAAAGTAGATATAGGATATGAATAAGATCCTCAGAAATCACTCATAAGGTAAGGGGAGTTTCAAAACGAGCCGTAACATCCCCAAATAGTGCGGCATCCCGCTAGACTCTGGGTCGATGGGCAACAACGGCCCCAGGCCGGGGCACCAGAGGGAAGGAAGCCGGACCCCACCGCATGACCGACCAGAGTTTCTCCATGTGCTGCGCGGTCATCTTGGGAGGGTCGGCAACCTGCTCGAAGTCCAAGACCTTGTCCGTCCAACCAGCTAAGATCATGACAGTGACACTCGGCTCTTGTCCGAGCTTCCGAGCCAATACGTGAAGGGCCGCCTTCCGAGTCTCACCCCAAGCCATGCACTGCTCTGGTAGGTTCAGGGGAATGCCGTTCGACTTCTGGGCATTGTAGGGAGACTTGGCCGCCACTCGCTTCTTGGTGGTCACATAGGCCAGGTACTTGCCCTCACCCTTCGGGTCGTCTGACAGGAACCTGACCCGAACGAATACCTCGGTAGTCTCGTCCTCTTGGACGTCCCAGTTCGCCCTCTCTCGATACAGTCTCTCGATCAGCAAGACAGTCTCGTCGGTGGTCAGCATCCGGGTTTGTAACTGTCCGTCCCCTGGCCTTAGATGGGTCTCTACCCGCATCTCTGGTCCTCGGCTCATGGCCCTTTCTCCCTCTGCTATACTGTAGAAGCTCGGACGCAGGGCACAGAAAAGCCGCAAGGCGTTTGCCCTGCGGCTCAATGGATGCCTATGCGACCTGAGTTCAACTCTCTACAACCATTATAGCAGGTTGACCCCCAACGCTTACGTCCTGATTTGGACTAAACGCCTGCGTGTTGTTGCTGGATTGAGTAGAGATGGGTCGGAAGCCTCTGGGCAGAGGGTGTTCTGTTCATAACCTGCTGATGGCGGGTCCCCCGGGCTCGGGCAAGACGCTGCTGGCCCGCACCCTCCCCACCATCCTGCCCGCCATGACGGTCGACGAGATGCTGGAGGTCACCAAGATCTACTCCGTCACCGGCCGCCTCTCCAAGGAGGTCCCCCTGGTCCGCGAGCGCCCCTTCCGGGCTCCGCACCACACCATCTCCTACGCCGGCCTCATCGGCGGCGGCAAGTGGCCCCACCCGGGGGAGATATCGCTGGCTCATCGGGGAGTGCTCTTCCTGGACGAGTTCCCGGAGTTCGGGCAGGCCACCCTGGAGCTGCTCCGCCAGCCCCTGGAGGACGGCATCGTCACCATCTCCCGAGCCCAGGGCAGCGTCACCTTCCCGGCCAAGTTCATGCTCGTCGCGGCGATGAACCCCTGCCCATGCGGCTTCTACGGCGACGCACAGAAGGAGTGCTCCTGCTCCTCCACCCTCGTAGCCAAGTACCAGAAGCGCATCAGCGGCCCCATGCTCGACCGCATCGACATCCACGTGGAGGTCCCCCGCATCGCCTACGAGAAGCTGGCTGACGACGGCCAGGGGGAGGATTCCGCGCAGATCCGGTCGAGGGTGGAGGCGGCCAGGGAGATCCAGCGGGCCCGCTTCCGCGGAACCAACCTCACCTGCAACGCCGACATGGGGCCCGCCGACGTCCGCGCCCACTGCCGCGTGGAGGGCTCCGCCCAGAGCATCCTGAAGTCCGCAGTCGCCCAGATGCACCTCTCCGCCCGCGCCTACCACCGCATCCTCAAGGTCGCCCGCACCATCGCCGACCTCGAGGGCACCCCCCAGATCGGCCCCGCCCACGTCGCCGAGGCCGTGCAGTACAGGCCGAGGAGCGGGGGGTGAGGGGGCAATACGGAGGCTGATGTCACGCAGTGAGACGCGGGATCATTCTGCCTACTCCAAGCCCATCGCCCTGATCGCGGCGTTGATGGGGTCCATGTAGAACACCGGCTGGACGGCGTTCAGCACCTCATCGGGCACGTCACCCAGGTCGCGCTTGTTCTCCGAGGGAATGAGAACTCGCTTCGCTCCAGCATCCAGGGCGAGCTCCAGCCGCTCGGTCAGGTTCGGCACCTTCTGGAGCAACCCCTTCACGCTCATCTCCCCGACTACTACTGCAGTAGGGTCGGCGGGTCGCTCCAGGATAGCGGAGACCATGGAGATGAAGAAGGCAATGGCCGTCTCTGCCCCCTCCTTAGCCTGATTCAGGTTGACAGCCTGGACCGTGAAATCGTACTGCCGAGGATCTCGGTCGATCCCCAGATCCTTGATGTGGGCCTTCAGGTAGGCGTCCGCCGCCTTCAGCGCCTCCTTCATGACCGGCGACAAGCTGCCCAACGCGACGATCCGCCCACTGCCGGGGTTCACCTGGGTCTGTATCAGGTAGAGGGCGAGCTTCCGGTCAGAAGGGTCCATGCCGACCGTGTACACCGAGCCCGGTGGTAGCGGCTGGCCGGTGATCATTACTCCACCGCCGCTCTCCGGCACGGTGACGAACTTCTGGGCGTGAGTCTCCCGATCTGTGTAGCTGAAGTTCACGTCCCAGTACTCCAGCCCGCCAATCTTCTTCAACTGCTCTTTGACCCGCCTGCGCATCTCCAGGGCGAACCCCACGTACTCCCCCAGTTCCTCCTTGCCCACTTTCCCGTCGGGGTGGATCAGCTTCACCAGACCGCTGACCGTCTTCCGGACCGCCTTGGCATCGCGCCCTCCCACGTGGTTCCCGAACTCGAAGTACCGCTCCGGCAGGTCCACGTAGCTGGTCCTCCGCAGCGCCCGCAGCACCTCCGCCAGGTAGTCGGAGAGAAGGCCGAAATGGGACGTGTAGTACTCATCCCGCGTCTTGCCCAACTCCCAGCCCGGCAGGTAGAAGTGGATCCGGTCGAAGAAGGCGGTGTCCATCTCCTTCGGCATTGGATAGAAGAGGTTGGAGGTGCGAACGACAGTGCTGACATCGCCGTCGAGGTTGCCAACGAAGACTATGGACCCCTCGGCGTTAATGACATCCCGCCCGCGACTGAACGCGCCGTCCTCCATGTAGTTCTTCATGATATTGATGCCGTTCTTGTCCTGGAACCGGATCCCCGCCGCCTCGTCGAAGGCGACGGTATCCCAGAGGGCAACCAGCCCGCGCTGCCCCGTGGCAAGATTCACGAACATCTGGGCAACGGTAGTCTGCCCGCCAGACACCAGGTGGCAATAGGGACTGATCTGCTGATAGACGAAGCTCTTGCCTGTTCCTCTGGGGCCCAGCTCGATCAGATTGAAGTTCCGTTCCACCAGAGGGATCAGCCGCGACAGATAAAGCAGCTTCCTGCGAGGAGTGAAGTACTCGTGGCTGGGTTCCATGCCGAGAGAGCGAAGCAGCAGGTCGATCCACTCCTGCCGTGAGAACTGTCCCCTGGCCTCCTGAAGGGGGCCAATGCTGTACTGGGAAAGCTGGATCGGCTTGAGCTTGCCGATGAAGAAGGGCCGCGTGTAGTTCTTGAACTTGTAGGTTCCGTCATATCGTAGGAAGATCTCCGCCCAGATGCCCCCCATCAGCAGACGATCATGCTCCCGGAGGGTCGACTCGTCGATGTTGACGTAGTCCAGGCTGATGTTGTGGAGCGTCGCCCAGTACTTGTCGTCGACCTCTTTGAGCGTGGCGGAGACCTTGTCGATGATGGTGTAGACGCCCTGCTGCTGGATCCGCGCCTTCACGATCTCTCGCTCGTCGGGCTTCACGTACCGCTCGGACAGGTTCTTCCGGACGAACTCAAGCCCGTGTTCGATGACTGTGGGATCGGTGGACGCGCAGTACTTCCCCAGGAGGTATTCGATGACGAAGATGGGCACGGCATAGGCGGAACGCAACCGGCGCACCAGGTCCTTCCTTACCACCAAACCGGGAAAGGCTGCATTCGCCTTCTCGTCCAACCTATCGAGTTCGACCGTTTCCATCGTCATCGAGCTTCCTCCCTAATCCCAATCCACCATCAGGGTCAGCGGCACGGAGCCCAGATCGCGGCCCGACTCGGCGTCCACGGCGCGGAGCGTCAGCTTCTGGCCAGCCGGGAGCGCCAGCCCCTCCAGCAGATACACCGCGGGCTTCAACTCCTCCACATCGGGGCGCAACTCGATTGCCTGTTCGTCGGCCACTCGCCTGGCCCCTGCCCCCTCCTCCGCCGTCTCCACCCAGAGCCGCAGTCTCAACGGCTGCACCCCACCTAAGCTCGCCTGGCCGGTAGGGATCACCGGACGCAGCACCACCGGCACCGTCCCAACGGCGAGCTTCGGGGTGGTGACCTCCAGCGTGAGGCCTACCTTTGTTGGGCGGAAGAGGGAGCGTGACACGAGGTGAGGGATCACGCACTCCTGGAGGGAAAGCCCGCCATGGAGATATGGCTCAGGCTTCTCCAGCGTTCGTACTCCACGCGCCAGTCCAAGCTCGTTCGGAGCGGGCACGAAGGGCGATGGCAGCCGGATCAGCTCCTGGGTGGGAGCATCATGGAGGAGAGCCGCCCACCGAGGCTCTCGCTTCACCACCTGGGCTACGGGAGCCGACGGGGTACCGAGGGCCAAAACCTCATCAGGCGGCAGAAGCAAGAATCCGTGATCGGTCACCAGGTGCACCGTGTCCACCCCAGCCTCGTGGAGCAGTTCCACCGTCCTGGCGAGATTCCCCGCCAGTTGCCTGGCCAGCACCGGCAGATTCTCCGGCACCTTGTGCCCCTGCTCATCGATAGTGTTGTCGAACAGCACCACCACCTGAGACTCGGGCACAGGTGCGCCCTTCAGCAGAGCTGCGACCTCGGCGAACTCCACAATGGGTTTACCGTCGCCGTCCACCAGCTTCGCCTTCAGGTACTCCCTTCTGGCCTCCCGCCCCGAGAGGTCGTGCCCATCCTGGTCCCTCAGCTTAACCCGAACCTTTCCGGTCTCGCCCACAAGGTACTCGACCTGGATGGGGCCGCCCACCGGCATCAGCGCAGCCATGCCGAACAGGGTCTCCGAAGGCAGCACAGAGGCCACCACCCGCGCGGAGCAGTCCGGACCGGAGAGCGCATCCAGCACTTTCTGCCCCAGATCCCACCTCAACGCATCGCAGATGATCAGCCCCGTTCTCCCCTTGTCGGACTGCCAGAGGGTGCCGGCCAGCGTATCCGCATACGGGACCCCGGCTGGCGGCCAGACCCCTTCACGCTCGACCGACTCGGCCAGGCGCTGGTTCACCTCGGCGGCATAATGCAGATAGATCAGGTCCGCCAGTCTCCGGACCTGGTCGAGACCACCGGCAGCAAAGCAGTCCGCGCACAGTTCCAGATGGAGCCAGTCCACCCGCCACCAACTCTCGCGGTATCGCGCAACCAGTTGACCCGCCGACTTCGTCCCTTCAGCCTCATCGACTGCCTCAGATGCCCGGCGGCCCAGATCCAACAGTTTCTCGGCAGTCCCCCAGTGGCTCTCTCCCCCCTTCCCATCCCAGGGAGTTCGGGCGCGGGCAGCTATCACTGCTCTCCTGCCCAACAGGTAGTCCAGCCCGGACTTCCATCCGCCCTCGACAGCCTGCTGGAAATCGTGGAGGAAAGCCTTCCACTGCCGGCGAGCCAGCAGTGGAAGCCCCACCGGCCAACCATCGCGCCCGGCTGCCCAATCGGCCAGGTCGTAGCCCGTCTCCAGCCTCGCCATCCGGCTTCTAAAGCGCGGACCCAACTCCGTGTGGGCGGCGATATCATCCCGGAGGAAGGCCGCCATCCGGCGGCGGTGAACCTCTTTGGCGGGGAGTCTGGAGAGGAAGGGGAAGTCTCTCGGCTGGCCGAAGGCGTCCCACGCCTCGCACAGGGCGAGCTGCACCACAATCGAATCCACGAGGGGCTCCGCGTCCATCTCTGCTGCGGCGCCCTTCTCTGAGGAGGTCTCCGGAAGGGTGAAGCCGTACTCCCCGACCAGACGCGCCAGCACGACGGCCCGCTCGTCCCCCCACCGCTTCACCTCGTTGTGGGGCGCCGCGAGCAACCTCCTCAGGACGTCCCGAGGGTCCCCTCCCAGCTCCTCCTCCACGTCTGAGAGCCTGAGAGGCCGAGGCCAGGAAGAGGGATCGCGTCTCGCCATCCGGACCGCGTACCGGGCGAGCATCGAGTCGGAGCCCCCGGCCACCAGCTTCTTCGCAGTCTTCTCGTCGGCCACGGTGAGTCCGTGGCTCAGCAGCCAACCAAGCAGCGTTGGCGGCTCCGGCAGATCCACGGGCTGCCAGCCGTCGCCGCGGCCCCACACGCAACCCTTGAAACGGTAGTCGTACACGCTCCAGAGGCCCGGCGCCCCGCCGTCCGCCCGCGGCTCCAGATCCTCGCGGCTGTAACCGGGCAGGTACACCACCACCCGGGCTTCATCGTCCCTCTCCGCCTCCAGCAACGCCAGCTTCAGGCGAAGCTGTCCCTCACCTGCCTGAGGGTCGGAGCGGAGCAGGGTCAACCCGCGGCCCTCGAGCTCCGGCCCCAGGGCATCGACCAGCCGGACGAACTGCCGCTCAGGGTCGAGCCAGAGCAGCACCCGCCGAGGGACACCGTCGGGAGCCCCATTCATCCAATCGAGCAGCTTTGCCGCTAGCAACTCGCCTAAGCTCACGCCGACTCTCCACTCCGTGTCTGTGTGCGATCCTGCGTGCCATGCGACGGAACCGTCCATCCCGAACTTTGAGGCTCGAACAGAGAAAGATACTGCCGGTAAACGAACAGTCGGTTGCGAGTCTGTCCGGTCACCTCGTCGAGCAGTCCCGCATCCACCATCTGTCCAAGCAGTGCGTTGGCGGTGGGATGGGTTACTCCGAGCCCCTCCTGGACGTTCTTTGCCGTGACCACCGGTTTTTCGTACAGCAGGTCCAGCAAACGAAGGGTGTTGCCCGCCCCACGCCCTTGAGAGAGTTGCCTGCGATGCTCCTCTCTCATTCGGAGAATCTGCCGTGCCGTATCAGTAGCTTGGGTGCCAACGGTGCCTACCCCCCGCAGGAAGAACTTGATCCAGCCCTCCCAGTCGCCTCGGGTCCGAACCGCCTGCAACCGGTCGTAGTACTCATCCCGGTGCTGCTTGAAGAAGAAGGATAGATAGAGAAGTGGCCGGCTCAATACCTTCTGCTGGACTAGAAAGAAGGTGATCAGCAACCGCCCCATTCGACCGTTGCCGTCCAGGAAAGGATGTATTGTCTCGAACTGAGCATGGACGAGTCCTGCCTTGAGCAGAATCGGCATGGGTATAGGGGCATGAAGAAACTTCTCCAGCTCGCCCATGGCCCGTACCATTTCGAGAGGCGGCGGAGGTACGAAGGTGGCTGTCTCTATCGTATCGCCAGCCTGCCCGATCCAGTTCTGGCTCGTCCGGAACTCCCCCGGCGAACGTTCGCCTCCCCGAACACCTTTCAGCAGTTCCGCATGGATCTCTCGGATCAGGCGCAGAGATAGTGGCAACTGCTCCAGGCGAGCTAGCCCATAGTCCATCGCCCGGACGTAGTTGACCACCTCACCCACATCGCCCGGCAGGTTCCGTCGAGCCGCAGCAGTCTCGTACTCCAGAACGTCGGCCAGGGAGGCCTGAGTCCCCTCGATCTGGGAGGAAAGAACTGCCTCTTGACGAACATACATGGCGACGAACAGCTCCGGATTGGGGAGCACCTCGGTGGCACCGTCCAACCGCCCAAGGGCCAGGTCCGCGCGGGACAGAAGGTCCAGCATTTCCGCGTCTATGCTCAGAGGCGGATCGGGGGGCAGGGGTGCGGGTATGAAGGCCGTGTAGCCAGCCGGTTGTCTGACAAGAGTCCCAGCACGCATTCTCGTTTCCCTGCCAAGTCGAGTCGTATGAAAGCAAACTGCCAGTAGCTTTCATACGGCATGATAGCACGTAAGCGTGCTTACATACAGGGGTCTACCGCGGTTTTCAGAGGAACGGTCCCTTGGCCATCCTAAGCGTGCTTACATACAGGGGTCTACCACTTCTTTATCACCTGCCTCACCGCCAGGAGACCCGCCTCCTGGAATGGGCGGATGTTCACCTTGACCCCATCGTCGATGTCCGGGGCGTAGGGGCCGGGCCGCCCCGCCTCCTCCTCGCCCTTCCACCGGCAGCGGATCCGGTACTTCAGCTCGTCCCCCCGCTCGATCTTCTCGATGCGGCTCCGGAACTCCTCGACATCCTCGATCTGAAGCTGGAGCTGGGTCACCTCGCCGTCGGCGCCCCTGGCCCTCGCTCGCTCCTGGTCGGCCCGTAGCCGCTCGATCAGGCTACCCGCATACTGCGCCCGCAGCCGCTGCAGGGTCTCCCGGCTCAGCCGGTGGTAGAGGACGAACGCCTCGAAGGCGCGGTTGGGCGAGACGAGGTGCCAGGCGATGGGGCGCTGCTTGAACTGCTGCACATGCCGCTTGAAGAAGTCCCGGCGCAGCCAATCTCCCAGGTCGCGCCCCACCCACTGTCGGAACTCCTTCAGCGACCGCTCGGCGCCCTCCTCGCCGAAGTCCCGCTCCAGCCGCGCCCTGATCCGCTCCTCCGCGGTGGGCTCCCCAGTGCAGGGCACTAGGGGGATGATGCCGTCCTCATCCACCAGGGCCGGGTCCAGGATAGGGCCGTGCTCCGCCTCGTACTTGTCCTGCTCCGGCCAGCGGTAGCCGAGCATCCGGAGGAGGGAGACGGAGGCGTAGTCCTCCATGTGGCGCTTCAACTCCGGAGGACAGACCAGCCCCTCCTGCTCCCGCATCTCCTTCAGCAGCCAGTAGACGGAGATAGGGTGGATCTCCAGCTTCTGTGAAAGCTCCTCGAGGAAAGTCTCAGCGGGGATCGGGATGCGGCCTCCCAGCACCTCTGTCGATTCACCAGCACCGGATTCCTCGTCAAGTTCCTCCGTCCTCGCCCCGGGGCCTGCTTGGT
>JBLNDL010000020.1:0-53027 GCA_050261575.1 Sphingomonadaceae bacterium
GGATGTTGATGGCCCCGGGGATGTGGGATGCCTCGTACTCCTGTGGGCTCCGGACGTCGACGAATAGGGCGGAGCCCTCGTCGTACTTCCTCTTTGCCTGATTCAGTGGGGTTCGTGGGACCTCTTCGACGGTTGTCGGCGCAGTCAACCGGTTCACCTCCTGATCGGAATGGATCTCGGGCGTCTGCGCATACCGCAGCGGCGCCTGCGTGCCGGGGCGGCAAGGGGTGTGCCAGCCAGGTGAGGGCAGCAGGGCTTTCTCATCCTCAACCCGAGCCGGAGGCGAAGGGTCTCCGGGTGGCAATGCTAGTCCTCCCCCACGTGGAGATGCTTCGCTACGCTTAGCATGATGGCTGTAGCGAGGCCGCGGCGAGTGCGATGCAGTGGCGGTCTGGGCGACTTCGGAGAGCCCTGGGTGGGGAAGCGCGGCCTTGAAGTGGGGCATGGTGCTCTGGTATAGTACGGAGCGGCGGAGACACCCAGTGGGTTCGGCTTCGCACCTTTAATCCGGTCCCGTGAGGCCGGGAAGGAGCAGGGATGATAGGCATGGTTCGGTTTCCTCTTGCCCGACGCCTTCTTGGGGCAAGGGGGTTTTTTGTGCCCTGCGCGGGAGGAAGCTGTGGCTAGCAAAGTGATCATGACGGCCGATGACGTTCGTCGCGCCCTCACCCGAATGGCTCACGAAATCGTCGAGTGGAATCAGGGCGCAGAGGGGCTGGTGTTGGTGGGGCTGCGGACGAGGGGCATTCCCCTGGCCCAACGGATCGCCGCCCGCATCGAGCAGTTCGAGGGGGCACCCGTGCCGCTGGGGCAACTGGACGTCACCCTCTATCGCGACGACGTGATGACGCGAGGTCCACTACCTTTGGGGCCGACGGCCATCCCAGTCGACGTCACGGGCAAGAGGATCGTGCTGGTGGACGACGTGTTGTACACCGGTCGCACCATCAGGGCCGCGATGGATGCCCTGATCGACTACGGGAGACCCCAGATGATCCGGCTGTTGGTGCTGGTGGACAGGGGCCACCGAGAGCTTCCCATACGGGCCGACTTCGTAGGCAAGAACCTACCCACTTCTCGGGACGAGGATATCCACGTGCACCTGGCGGAGGTGGACGGCGTGGACGAGGTGCTGTTGACTCGGTGAGAAAGGAGACCGGCGATGTCTGAAACCGTTCTGGATGGGCGTTCCGGCCGTGAGGTGTCGGAACCAACCGAGACAGCCGGGCGCGGACCGGAGCCGTTCCGCCGCCGGCACCTGCTCGACCTGGACGATTTCTCGCCTGGGGAGATCCGTCGGGTGCTGGACACCGCGGACATTATGAGGGAGATCCTGCGCCGTCCCATCAAGAAGGTCCCCACCCTTCGGGGCAAGACGGTGGTCACCCTCTTCTACGAGGCCAGCACCCGGACTCGAGTCTCCTTCGAGATGGCGGCCAAGAATCTGGGCGCCGACACGGTCAGCGTGTCGGCCAGCACGAGCAGCGTGACCAAGGGCGAGTCACTGCTGGACACTCTGTGTACCCTGGAGGCTTTGGGCGCCGATGCGGTGGTCATTCGGCACTCCTACTCCGGCGCGCCGTACCTTGCAGCCCGGATCGTGAAGGGCTCGGTGATCAACGCAGGCGATGGCTGGCACGCCCACCCCACTCAGGGGTTGCTGGATGCCTACACGATCAAGAGCCGGCTGGGGGAGGTGGAGGGTCGCCGTGTGGTGATCCTGGGGGACATCCTGCACAGCCGGGTCGCCAGGTCTGCCATCTGGGCGCTGACCAAGCTGGGCGCAGAGGTCACGGTGTGCGGCCCTGCGACGCTCCTTCCCTCCTGGTGGGTGCGGACGGCGGCCGAGAACGATGGACTGGTGATGCCCGGCCTGAGACTCTCCACCGATCTGGATCGAACCATAGAGGGCGCGGACGTGGTGATGGCGCTGCGGCTGCAGCTTGAACGGATGCAGGCCGGGCTGCTGCCGAGCATGAGGGAGTACGTGCGCCTGTTCCAGCTCACATCGGAGCGGCTGTCCAGGGCCAAGCCCGGCGCTCTCGTGATGCACCCGGGGCCCATGAACGAGGGGATAGAGATCGCCCCGGACGTGGCGCACGGCGGCCAATCCGTGATCGAGGAGCAGGTATCCAACGGAGTGGCGATCCGGATGGCCCTTCTCTACCTGCTGATCGGCCCCAACGTTAACCTTCCGGTGGAGGGAGAGAAACGATGAGCGAGCTGTGGATAGTCAACGGTCGGCTGGTTGACCCGAGCCAGGGGCTGGACGATCTCTACAACCTTCGCATCGTGGACGGTAGGGTCGACGATCTGGGACGGATCGACCCTCCGAGCGATCTCCCGGCGGAGCGGCTGATCGACGCGGGCGGATGTATCGTGTGCCCCGGCTTCGTGGACATCCACGTTCATCTGCGGCAGCCCGGCTACGAGGAGAAGGAGACCATCGCCACCGGAACGATGGCGGCAGCGGCAGGCGGCTTCACCACGGTGTGCGCCATGCCCAACACGAAGCCCACCATCGACACCAGGGCAGACGTGGAGTTCGTCCTGGAGACGGCTCGCCGCGAGGCGGCGGTAAGGGTCTTCACGCTGGGCAGTGTGACCAAGGGCCAGAAGGGCGAGGAGCTGTCGGAGCTCGGCGAGATGGCCGACGCGGGAGCCGTAGCCTTCACCGACGACGGCCACGTGGTGGCCAATCCAAAGTTGATGCGCTATGCGCTAGAATACTCCAGGATGTTGGGTCGTCCGGTGGCGCAGCACTGCGAGGACCCGGAGCTGTCGAACGGCGGCCTGATGCACGAGGGCCGCATCTCCGCCCTGCTCGGGTTGCGAGGCCTTCCCGCCGCGGCGGAGGAGGCCATCGTCGCCCGGGACATCGCTTTGTGCCGGCTCACGGGAGGCCACGTCCACTTCCAGCACGTCAGCGCCGCCGGATCGGTGGAGCTGATACGGGCCGCGCGGGAGGAGGGGCTGCCGGTCACCGCTGAGGTAACCCCGCACCATCTGACGCTGACGGAGGACTGGGTGGCCGGAGGCAAGTGGGCTTCTCCGGCGGTGCTCGATCGTTGGGGCCGAATTCCCACCCATCCCTACGACACCAACACGCGGGTAGCCCCCCCGCTTCGCAGCGAGCGGGACGCAGAGGCTCTCCTCATGGCGCTCGAGGATGGGCTCTTCGATGCCATCGCCACGGACCATGCACCCCACACCATCGTGGACAAGCAGTGCGAGTTCGGCTTGGCCGCCAACGGCATCTCCGGCTTGGAGACGGCCCTCGGGACGCTGCTGACCCTGGTGCACAGGGGCGAGCTCAGCCTCTCCACCATGATCCGCTGCCTAACAGTGGAGCCGGCCCGCGTGATGAAGCTACCGCACGGCACACTACGGAAGGGTGCCGACGCAGACGTGACCATCTTCGATCCCCGTGCGGAGTGGGTCGTCGACCCTGAGAGGTTCATCTCCAAGGGCAAGAACAGCCCGCTGGCGGGTGCGACCCTGCGAGGAAGAGTGTGTGCGACGCTCGTCGGCGGAAAGGTCGTCTACAGGGGTTCTGAGCGCTGAGTCCCAGGGCCTGTCCCGTCGATGGCCAACGCATCGCGCGCTGAGCTACGCGATCAGCCGTATGTGGATGGGATCGGGGCACATCGATGAAGCTCTCTATGGCGCTCTCATGGGCGATTCCAGAGGTGTTGCTGGCATCTTCGGCGCCTTGCGGATGTCCGTCGAGGCAGAACTGCAGCGTATCGGCCAGTCATACAGAAGGTCCAGGGAGCCGGAGACCGAATGCGTGGTCGAAGATCCAGCACTCAGGACCCAGGATCCGAGACTGACATGGGGGCATTTTGAGTAAGAGAGTCGCAATCCTGATGCTGGAAGACGGTTCGACCTTCGTGGGCGAGCCTTTCGGTGCCGAGGTGGAGGCTGAGGGTGAGGTCGTCTTCAACACCTCCATGACCGGCTACCAGGAGGTGTGCACCGATCCCTCCTATCGCGGCCAGATGGTGGTGATGACCCATCCCCAGATCGGCAACTACGGAGTCAGCCCGGCGGCCGACGAGTCGGTGCGGCCGTGGGTGGCCGCGCTGATCGTTCGAGACTACGCTCCCCACTATCACCACTGGCAGGGCCGGGCGAGCCTGGGTGACTGGCTCGCGGAATCCGGCGTGCCGGGCCTTCAGGGCATCGACACTCGCGCCCTGACCCGACTACTACGAACGAGGGGCACCATGCGTGCGCGACTCTTCCAGCGTGAAGCCCAGCCAGACGAGACGGAACTGGAGGCGATGCTGGAGGCGGTCCAGCAGGTGAGATCCCTCTCCGAGAAGGATCTGGTGGGTGAGGTGAGCGGCGCTGGAGCCCAGGCCGACGTGCTGCGCGCGGGATGGCGGGGCTCGGGTCCCCACGTGGTGCTGCTCGATTGCGGGGTGAAGCACAACATCGTTCGGTCGCTGGTGTGGCGGGGAGCCAGGGTCACCATCGTGGGCCACGCTGCCACCGTTCGGGATGTGAAGGAGCTCGATCCGGACGGGGTGCTGCTGTGCAACGGACCCGGGGATCCTGCAAGCCTGACTCGGACGGTGGAGACTGTGCGTGGGTTGCTCGAGACCCGCATCCCGATGATGGGCATCTGCCTCGGGCACCAAATCCTCGGGCTGGCCATCGGCGCCACCACCAGCCGGCTGAAGTTCGGCCACCACGGAGGAAACCATCCGGTCAAGGATCTGAAGACCGGTCGGGTGGACATCACATCCCAGAACCACGAGTTCCAGGTGGATGCCGGGTCCATTCCGGCAGATAGCGGCTTCTTCGTCAGCCACATCAATCTGAACGATGGGTCGGTGGAGGGGCTGGCTCATCCCTCCCTACCCGTGTTCTCCGTCCAGTACCATCCCGAGGGCAGCCCTGGTCCGCAGGATAACCAGTACCTGTTCGATCGGTTCCTGGAGATGGTGAAGCGTGAGGGACGCCATGGCAGATAGACCGATCAAGAAGGTGCTGGTGATCGGCTCCGGGCCCATAGTGATCGGCCAGGCTGCGGAGTTCGACTACGCCGGAACCCAGGCCTGCAAGTCGCTTCGTGAGGAGGGGATCACCACCGTGCTGGTGAACTCCAATCCGGCCACCATCATGACCGACGATGAGATCGCCGACACGATCTACGTCGAGCCCCTCACTGCCGAGGTGCTGGCCCGGGTCATCGAGCGAGAGTGGCCAGATGGGCTTCTTCCCACCCTGGGGGGACAGACGGGGCTGAACCTGGCGGTGGAGGTGGCGGATGCAGGCATCCTGGACAGGTACGGGGTAAAGCTGCTGGGCACTCCTCTGGAGACGATCAAGCGGGCCGAGGACAGGGAGCTTTTCAAGAAGATGCTCCAGGAGATCGGCGAGCCGATACCCGAGAGCGTCATCGCCCATTCGCTCGAGGAGGCGAGGGCTTTTGCTGCGAAGATCGGCTATCCGCTGATCATTCGGCCTGCCTACACCCTGGGAGGGACCGGCGGCGGGATTGCGAACGACGAAGCCGAGCTGGAGCGGGTGGTCGGGGGTGGCCTGGATGCCAGCCCCATCCGCCAGGTGCTGGTGGAGAGGTCGCTGATCGGCTGGAAGGAGATCGAGTACGAGGTGATGCGGGACGCGGCGGACAACTGCATCACCATCTGCAACATGGAGAACATCGACCCGATGGGGGTCCACACTGGCGACTCCATCGTGGTGGCTCCCAGCCAGACTCTCTCCGACAAGGAGTACCAGATGCTCCGGTCGGCCTCCCTGAAGATCATCCGTGCGCTGGGCATCCAGGGGGGGTGCAACATTCAGTTCGGGCTGAACCCGAAGTCCATGGAGTACTGCGTCATCGAGGTGAACCCCAGGGTGAGCCGATCCTCGGCCCTGGCCTCCAAGGCCACCGGCTACCCCATTGCCCGGGTCGCGGCCAAGATCGCGGTGGGGCGGCGGTTAGACGAAATCCCCAACGCCGTGACCCAGCAGACGACTGCCGCTTTCGAGCCAACGCTGGATTACCTGGTCGTCAAGATCCCGCGCTGGCCCTTCGACAAGTTCCCGAGCGGTGATCGCACTCTTGGGACCCAGATGAAGGCGACGGGCGAGGTGATGGCGATCGACCGCTCCTTCGAGGCGGCGCTGCAGAAGGCTGTGCGGTCGCTGGAGCAAGGGAACCGCAGCCTGCTGTGGGAGGATCCGGAGTGGAAGGAGGGCAGCGCCGAGGAGGGGATGGCGAAGTTGCGGCAGTCCATCGCCGTTCCCAACGATCGCCGGCTCTGGGCACTCATGGCCGCGTTGCGCCGGGAGATGTCTCCTGAGGAGATCTACCGGCTCTCAGGGATCGATCCCTTCTTCCTATCCAAGCTCTCCCGTATCGTGGCGATGGAGAGGCGGCTGCTGGGCGAGAAGATGACCTCCGCCCTGATGGCGGAGGCGAAGCGGCTCGGATTCTCCGATGCGCAGATAGGCACCCTGGCGGATCTTCTGCCGGAGCAGGTCCGAGCGCTTCGGAAGAGCTGGGGCATTCTGCCAGTCTACAAGATGGTGGATACCTGCGCGGCGGAGTTCCCCGCGGCCACCCCGTACTTCTACAGTAGCTACGAGACCGAGAACGAGGCCTCCGCTCTGGAGGGCGATGCTACCCTGGTGATCGGCTCGGGTCCGATCCGCATCGGGCAAGGGATCGAGTTCGACTACTGCAGCGTGCGCTCGGCCATGGAGCTGCGGGATGCGAATGTCCACAGCATCATGGTGAACAGCAACCCGGAGACGGTGAGCACGGACTTCGACGCCTCCTCTCGGCTCTACTTCGAGCCGCTGGACGAGGAGAGCGTCCGCAACATCCTGGAGAACGAAACGCATGCTGAGCCTTGGGCCCTGTGCCCTGGACCCGACGAGCCGCCTCTTCATCACCCAGCACCCAACGCCCCGCACTCGGTCCCAAGGACTGCGCGCTCAGGACTCAAGACCCAGGACGCAGGGCTCAGGACCGAGGATGCCAACGGAGAGGTTCTGCATTCGCCCAGCGTCATCGTCCAGTTTGGCGGCCAGACGGCGATAAACCTGGCCGAGCCGCTGGAGAAGACGGGTGTGCGCATACTGGGCAGCGGGGCCGAGGCGATCGACCTGGCGGAGGATCGGCGGCGATTCGAGGATTTCCTGAACAAGCTGGGTATCCCGCAGCCCCCGGGCGCTGGCGTGACCAACCTGGAGGAGGCCTTGCGGACGGCCCAGACAATCGGCTACCCGGTGCTGATACGCCCCTCCTACGTTCTGGGTGGCAGGGCCATGGAGATAGTCCACAACGCCAGCGAGATGGTGCGGTACGTCTCCGCCGTCGCCGAGTACTCCCAGGGGCATCCCTTCCTGATCGACAAGTACCTTGGCGGCAAGGAGGTGGAGGTCGACGCCATCTGCGATGGGGAGCAGGTGCTGATCCCGGGGATCATGCAGCACATCGAGCGGGCGGGGGTCCACTCCGGAGACAGCATGGCGGTGTACCCCGCGCTGGATCTGACCGTGCGGGAGACGGAGGCGATAGTCGACTACACTACCCGCATCGGCCTGTCGCTCGGGGTGCTGGGACTGATGAACGTCCAGTACGTGATCTACCAGCGAGAGGTGTTCGTGCTGGAGGTGAACCCCAGGGCCAGCCGCACGGTGCCCTTCCTGAGTAAGGTGACGGGGGTGCCTATGGTGAAAGTTGCCACCCGGGTGATGCTCGGGGAGAGCCTGGCCCAGCAGGGTTACCAGGGTGGGCTGTGGCCGGAGCGGAACCTGGTGGCGGTGAAGGCCCCCGTATTCTCCATGAGCAAGCTCTCGATGGTGGATACGTACCTCGGCCCGGAGATGAAGTCCACCGGCGAGGTGATGGGGGTGGATCTGGAGTTCGCCCCCGCCCTGGTCAAGGCGCTGATGGCGGCCGGACTGATGCTGTCGCCCAGCGGTGCCGTCCTCTTCTCCGTGAGCGACCGCGACAAGCCTGAGGCTCTGGACATCGCCCGGCGGTTCCACGAGCTGGGCTACGAGCTGTACGCTACAGAGGGTACAGCCCGGCTGTTTGAGGCGGTAAGGCTTCCGGTGCGGGTGATAACCAAGAAGCTGGACGAAGGGCACCCAAACGTGGTAGACGTGATCCGCGAGGGTCGGGTTCAGGGGGTGGTGAACACCATGAGTGGCGACCGGGTGCCCCTGCGGGACGGCTTCGAGATCCGGCGGGCGGCGGCCGAGCATCGGGTGCCCTGCTTCACCTCTCTGGATACGGCTCGGGCCGTCGCCGAGTCGCTCGCCTTGCGCGGGCGCAGCTTCAACGTGCTGCCGCTGAGGGAGTACCTGGAGAACCCCCAACGGGTGAGGCCCACCAGGGCGTGGGAGCGGGTGCCGCATTAGCCCCCTCTTCCGGTGGGAGAGGGGGAGGACGAGGGCATGAAGCTGGAGATTGCCACGATAATCGAAAAGCGGCAGGTCACAGCCGATCTGTGGAGCATCGAGTTGCGCGCGCCCCAGATCGCTCGTGAGGCGCGGCCCGGCCAGTTCATCCACGTTCGGGTGGCCGACGGGGTGGACCCACTCCTCCGGCGACCGATGAGCATCTGCCGCATAGGTGCGGACACGATCGATCTGCTGGTGAGGCCGGTGGGACGCGGCAGCCGGATGATGGTGGGGAAGCGTGTGGGGGAGCCGCTGGACTGCATCGGGCCCCTCGGCAACGGCTTCGCCATCCATCCCT
This sequence comes from Sphingomonadaceae bacterium, assembly GCA_050261575.1. GTDB lineage: Bacteria > Chloroflexota > UBA6077 > UBA6077 > UBA6077 > JBLNDL01. Next base: position 8,735 of record JBLNDL010000020.1, read on the forward strand.
CCAGCCGGAATCTGCTGCTCATTGGCGGCGGCAGCGGGATCGGTCCCGTGGTGGCCCTGGCGGATCACGCCGTGGCGAAGGGCCTGTCGGTGGCGGTGCTGTTCGGCTTTCGTTCGGCCGCTGGGGTATACCCCAGCGGACTGCTGCCGCCCGAGGTGGAGTACGGCGTGGCCACAGACGATGGGTCGGCCGGCCACCACGGCCCGGTGACGGACCTGGTAGGGGATCACCTGGGGTGGGCGGATCAGATCTGCGCCTGCGGCCCCAGGCCGATGTACCTGTCGATGCTGGACATAACGCGCCGAGCGGCCGTTCGGAAGTCGGTGCAGGTCTCGCTGGAGGAGAACATGGCCTGCGGGGTGGGCGCTTGCTTCGGCTGTGTGGTGGAGACCAGGAGCGGCGAGATGAAGAGCGTCTGCGAGGACGGCCCGGTCTTCGAGATGAGAGATCTGGTGTGGGGATGAACGAAGCGCCGAGTCTTGAGTGCTCCATCCCGAGGAGAGGGGCACTCACCACCCAGGACACGGGACACAGGACACTGAACTAAGATGAGCGTCGATCTGTCTGTGGAGCTGGCACCGAGTCGAAAAGAGGGGTTGCGCCTGGAGAATCCGGTCATGGTTGCCTCTGGTTGCTTCGGCTGGGGCACCGAGTACGCGGGGCTGATCGACATTCAGCGGCTGGGCGCGATCCTCTCGAAGGGCACCACCCTGCGACCCCGAAAGGGCAACCCGATGCCGCGACTGGTGGAGACCCCCGCGGGGATGCTGAACGCCATCGGCCTCCAGAACATCGGGGTCCGCCGCGTCATCGCCGAGAAGGCGCCCATCTGGGCTACCTGGAAGGTGCCGGTGCTGGTGAACGTGGCAGGCGAGGACGTGGAAGAGTACTGCGAGTGCGCTCGTCTGCTCGATGGGGTGCCCGGCGTTGCGGGGATAGAGTTGAACGTATCCTGCCCCAACGTGCGCGCCGGAGGCGCCGTCTTCGCTTGCGATCCCGGCGCGGCGGCCGATGTGACCGCCGCGGTCCGTCGGGCCACCACCCTCCCGCTCATGGTAAAGCTGTCACCCAACGTGGGGGACATCGCCGACATAGCCGTTGCGGTGGAGGAAGCCGGGGCGGACTGCATATCCCTGATTAACACCCTGGTGGGAATGAAGATCGACCTGCGCCGCCGCCGCCCCTTCCTGGGCAACGCTACGGGGGGCCTCTCGGGGCCGGCCGTGCGCCCCGTGGCGGTGAGGATGGTGTACCAGGTTGCCCAGGCTGTCCGCATTCCCATCGTCGGACTGGGCGGCATCGCCTCCACCGAGGATGCGCTGGAGTTCCTTATGGCCGGGGCCTCCGCCATTCAGGTAGGGACGGCCATATTCATCGACCCCACTACCCCCCTTCGGATCATCGACGGCCTCGCCCGGTTCATGGAGAAGGAGGGAATGTCTCGTCTCAGCGAACTGGTGGGCGTGGCCAACCCACACTTCCTTGGAGCGAAGTAGCCCGAACCGTGTGCTCTCGTGCGGTCAGCGGCTGCTTCGACTCAGCACCTCGATGGAGACTTTCGCCCCAGGGGCTCCAGGCGTCCCCATCGCGGCAGCGGTGCCGCTGGAGATAAACGCGCAAGGAGGCAGTTGTCCGTGAGAATCGGCCGGAAAACGCGGAATCGCCCGCCGGAGGAGTACTTCAAGGAAGCCAAGGAGCTTGGATTCAACTGGCTAGAGCTCGGTTGTGAGGCCCCCATCAGCTTTCCTCACACCTTCGACGACCGCCGTATCGCCCGGATACGGGATCTGCGACAGCAGTACGAGATCGACTACGGGCTTCACTCTGCATCCTTCGTCAACAGCGCCGAGATCATGCCGAGGGTGCGCGAGGCGGTGGAGCAGCACCTGATCGAGTACATCGAACTGGCGGCGAAGCTGGAGGCCGAGTATCTGGTGATCCATTGCGGGTTCCACTTCAGCCAGTTCATGGATGAGACCTTCGCCGCTCTACTCGCCACCCTTCGCAGGGCGGTGGCGGTGGCCGAGAAGCTGGATGTGCCGATGGTGATCGAGAACATGAACCGCCTTCATGCGGATTGCGAGATCAACTACCTCGGCACCACCGTCGAGGAGTTGAAGATCGTGTTCGATGCCATCGACAGCCCTTACCTCGGGTTGGCGCTGGACGCGGGCCACGCCCATCTCCTTCCCGGCGGTATCGATTCCTTCCTCGACGCGTTCGGTCCCAAGATCGGCGGATTGCACATGCACGACAACGACGGGGTGCTGGACCGCCATTGGGCCATGGGCAAAGGCACCGTGGATTGGCCTTCCCTCTTCTCCAGACTGCAGCAGATCGGCTACAAGGGTGGGTACACCATCGAACTGGCCGACGACCAGGCGGTGCTGCAGAGCAAGAGCTACCTACAGAGCATAGGGGTCATGTAGACACCAGCTATCGGCAGTCAGCCGCTGGAAGCCGCACGGGACCGGGGCAGCGAATTCGCTGCCCCGGCCCTCCTCGTTGCTCCAACGAGAACCGAAAGCCCCAACGCTGGTGGGGTTGGGGGTGCCCCCGCCTCCTCGCAGTCGGCGTGCAGACGGCTACTCGATCGTCACGCCGAACTGGGCCGCAGGGGGGGCGTTGTCGCCGAGGGCAGGACTCGCGCCGATCCGAACGAACAGTTGGTACCTACCCTTGCCGGGGAAGGCCACGTTGTTCCCGTAGTGGAGTTGGTCCGCCGATCCTCCGGCGGGGACCATGGCCAGGAGCGGCTGATCGTACTGGACAGGCCGCCCATCTCGCAGGAGGTCCATGCTGACGTTCAGGTAGGGGACCACCTGTCCGGTGGACTCGTCCTTGACCACCACCGTGATGTGCCGGATGTAGTCGCCGGTGGCCTCCTTGGGATCGGGTGGCGGGCCCTGGGCCGCGTCCAGGTTCTTGCTTATTCCCTGGGTCTGCCCTCCCACCGTTACCATGGTCTGTGCTGCACCTCCCTGTCCCTGGCTGCCCTGCTGTCCCTGTGGGGTGGGTCCCGTCGAAGGGGCCGATGCCCCCACCATTCGGGCGGCCGGCACAACTGCCATGGAGATGGTCAGGTTCTCCTGGGTGATCTCCTCAGGCGAGATCCTCACGTTGGCGCTGCCGGGGGCGGCGGTCGCGCTTGGAGCCTCCGTCGCGGACTCCCTGTTCGAGGTAGGGCTGGCGCCGTCTCCGGATGGCGACGGCTGTGACGACTGCCCGGTGTCCACCAGCGGGGAATTCGATTGCTGGTTCTCCGATCCTCCGCCCGCGGCGCACGCTGTCAGCACAGCCGAAACCGCCAACAGCGCGATTGTGCTTGCGATTCTCGGTCTGACTGCTACCAGCATCATGACTCCTTATCGGTACGATCGCTGCCGCAACAACTAAGAGGGGGCGATGCCGCGCTCGGCGACATCGCCCCCTCTCATACGGCGGTGAGCCGGCCGCGGACACGGCCGGTCGCGGCACTGCCCACTCTGGCAGGAGGCACCCAAAAGCACGATACGTTCCACTCAAGAATCCTGGCTTCGAGCCGAATAGTTAATGTGTAGACAATCGTGGGAAAGGGAGGGGAGCGATGAGCAGTCCGTCTGTCACGGTCATGAACGGCCGGTCCCTGTGGCTGCGGGATTGGTCGCTGAAGGCCAGGTTGGTTGCCTTTACCATGGCTCTGTCGCTGGTTCCGGTGCTGGTCATGAGCTACATCGACAGCATCAGGATCCAACAGGCGCTGGCTCACCAGACCGACCCAATGGGTGCCTCGGCCCACCTGTTGATCGGTGCAACAATGGTCGTGTCGGCGGTGCTCTCCTATCTGGTGGCGCACCACGTGGCGGGTCCTCTCAGACGGCTCGTCGGGGACGCGGAGCGCTTGGCCCTGGGAGACCTGGAAAGGACATCTGGGGAGTTGGAGAAGTCCTCCCGAACCATCCGAGCAGCTTCCAGGCACAGCGAGGCGAAGCTGGACTCGAAGGCCGGTGTGGACGAGCGGGTCTGCGCGGAACGGCGGCAACTGGTCATCCGCATTGCCTCGAACGAGCAGATCGCTGCATTCGCAGCGGGCTTGGCGAGCGAGGCGAAGGCGGTGCAGCAGTTGCTGGTGGAGTGCGAGCGGTCCAACCCACACTTCAACGGGGTCTCAATCATGGAGCCCAGCGGAAGGTGCATCGCGTCCTCGGACTCGCGGATGGTGGGCAAGAGCTACGAGTTTCGGCCCTATTTCCAGGAAGCCATTCGGGGCAAGTCGTACTCCTCCGATCTCTCCCTGAGCATCGATACCCTCTCCCCTCAGGTGGTCCACACAGCACCGATCCGGTATCGCGGCGAGGTGGTGGGGGTGCTGGCGCTGCGGACAGATGGGGCCGACGAATACAGACTTGCCGAGGGCGAGATCGAGGCAGCTTCCAGTGGAAACGAGGTGGAGCGCCTCAAGGAAGCGTTCGCTCGTGTACGGCTCTACCTGGTGCAGCTCTCGATGGCGGTGGATCGTGTGGCCAGCGGCGACCTAACCTACGAGGTGAAGCCTCAGTCCAGCCGGGACATCCTGGGTATCGCCATGGACCGGATGGTCGTGCGGCTCGGGGATCTGGTCTCACAGGTGAAGGGGACCGCCGACGAGTTGGCGGAGACCTCCTCCCAATTGGGAGTAGCCATCTCTCAGACCGGTGCCGCCGTTCAGCAGGTGACGGAGGCGATGCAGAGCATGGCCGTCGGATCCCAGGAGGTCTCCCGCTCGGCCCAGACTACCAACTCGGCCGTGGCTCAGTTGACCCAGGCTATCGACGCTATCGCTCGCGGCGCATCGGCGCAGGCGCGCCAGGTGCAGAATGCCTCGGAGGCGGCTGGCCAGATGGCGGGGCGCGTCGAGCGAGTGGCGAGCAACGCCAACCAACTGGCGAAGGCGAGCGAGCAGACGAGGGGGTCGGCGGAGCAGGGAGCCGCAGCCGTGAGGGAGACGGTGTCCGGCATGGCCGAGATCAAGGAAGTCGTCCTTCAGGCGGCCGGCAGGGTGGAGGAGTTGGGCAGGTTGGGCGAGAGGATCGGAGCGGTGGTGGAGACCATCGACGACATCGCGGAGCAGACCAACCTGCTAGCGCTGAACGCAGCCATCGAGGCTGCGAGGGCCGGGGAGCACGGACGCGGCTTCGCCGTGGTGGCCGACGAGGTGCGCAAGCTGGCCGAGCGCTCCCAGCGGGAGACCAAAGAGATCTCCGAGCTGATCGCAGAGGTTCAGCGAGGGACGCAGCAGGCGGTCTCGGCGATGTCCAGCGGCTCTACGAAGGTCCAGGAGCAGTCCGCCAGGGCGGACGAGGCCCTGGCCGCCCTGCAACGTATCCTGACTGCTGTGTCGGACATGGCTCGCCAGGTGACGGAAATCGCCGCGGCCGCCCGCGAAATGGAGGTGGGCTCCCAGAGTGTGGTGGAGGCCATGGATGGGATCAGCGCGGTGGTGGAGGAGAACACGGCCTCGACACAGGAGATGGCCCGCCAGGCATCGGTGGTGACCGCCGCCTCCGACTCCGTGGCGGCGGTGGCCGAGGAGAACAGCGCCTCGACGGAGGAGGTCTCGGCCTCGGCTGAGGAGATGGCGGCGCAGATCCAGCAGATGAGCGCCCAGGCGCAGGATCTGGCTGCGGCGGCCGAGCGGCTGAGGGGGCTGGTGGCCCGCTTCAAGCTGGTGGCGTCGCAGCAGGCGGCCGCACCCGTGGCGCCCGCACCGACCGTGCCACAACCCTCTCGGGTCGTGCCTCTCGTCCGCAAGGTGAGGTAGTCCTCGGTTCGAGGACGCAGAGCGGGGGGCGTGCGCACGCCCCCCGCTTTACGTTGTTCTGGTGGCTCGGCCGCGAGCCCCTGCTAGAAACAGCCCAAGCGCACCGAGCGCCACTATCCCAGCAAGGGTGTACATCGTGCCGTAGCCCGCTGTCTGGGCCACGAAGCCCCACACGAAGGAGCCGGCGCCGATCCCCAGGTCCATGGCGGTGCCGAACGTGCCCATCGCCGCGCCGCGACGGGCAGGGGGGGCCCTATCCACCACCAGTGCCATTAGCGCAGGTTGGATCGCGGCGAAGGCCAGGCCGTACAGCAGCGCCACGGCCAGGAACGCGGCGAGCGAGTCCGCTACCGCGAGCAGCCACAGCCCCAGGGCGGCCAGGACGAGCCCCGGCGCGATCACCGCCACGCGGCCGTAGCGGTCGGATAGCTGCCCCGTGAATCCCCGAGCGACGAGGAGTACGGTGGCGTAGGCCGTGAAGAAGAGACCAGGGTTCTCGATCCCCTGCTTCGTTGCATAGATTGGCAGGAACGATACGATCGAGCTGTAGGTCATGGCCGTAAGAGCTAGGATCAGCGCCGGGAAGAGGGCGGTGCGCTCGATGATCCCCTGGTTGGCCCTGTCGGCCGGGCCGGGACTCGACCTGCGCGCCGGCTCGTGGATGCCGGTTCCGAGCAGGACCGACACCACGGCCAAGCCTGCGGAGGCGGCGAAGAGGACGGTGAAGCCGAAACTATTCATCAGCATCACCCCCAGGGCGGGCCCCACGGCCATGGCGAGGTTCGTGAACATCCCGTAGTAGCCCATGGCTGCCCCACGACGGGCCCTGGGGGACACATCGGCTACGACCGCGCTGGTAGCTGTGCCGAAGGCGGCCCACCCGATGCCGTGGAAAACCCGGAGACCGAGGAGCAGAGGGACCGCCCTCGCCACGCTGTACAGAGCCGAGACGATCGCGAGGAGGGCGGTCCCTCCGAGGATGAAGGGGCGCTTGCCGTGGTCGTCGGCGGCTTTGCCCACGAATGGCCTGAGCAGCACGGCGGTTACACTCATCACGCCCATGACCAGCCCGACGTCGGCCTCAGTCCCCCCGACCTGCACCACGTACACCGGCAGGGTGGCCAACAACAGGTAGAAGCTGGAGAAGGTGCTGAGGGTTACCAGGGACGCCAGCAGGAAGTCCCTGGAGAACAGCCGCTCTCCAGCCGGCCGGGTGCCGGCTGGATGCGGGGACTGAGCCTCCGACGGAGCCTGCTGAGACGCGCGCTTCCGTTTAGCTCTCATCCAGGCTGTCCGGCCACTCTGCCAGGGTCACTTCCACCTGCTTTTCGGCTCCGGCTCGACGAATGGTGAGGGTCACTACATCGCCGGGGTTCTTCGTATCGAGGTAGGAGGATATCTCCTCGACCTTGGATACCTTCTGCCCGTCGACGGCCAGGATCACGTCGCCGCCACTGGGTGTCTGCCCCTGGAAGTTGCGTGAACTGCTCCTCAGGGCGCCTCTGATGCCGGCATCCTGGGCCGGGCTGTCCGGCATCACCTGCACCACGTAGACTCCCTCAGCCGGAATATCCAACTCCTTGGCGAGCTCGGCGGTCACCGGTGTCCCGGAGATGCCCAGCCAGGGATGCGAGATGGTCTTGCCAGCGATCATCTCCTCCAGCTCTCGCTGGGCCGTGTTGATGGGGATCGCAAAGCCGATGCCGACGGAGCCCCTCACCGGACTCTCGATGGCAGAGTTGATGCCGATCACCTCGCCAGCCGAGTTCAGGAGCGGTCCCCCGGAGTTGCCGGGGTTGATGGCCGCATCGGTCTGGATCATGTCGCGGATTGGCCGGCTCGAGGTGCTGGACGAGAAGGTGCGCCCCAAGGAGCTGACCACCCCGACCGTGATCGTGCGCTCCAGGCCGAAGGGGTTGCCGATGGCCACGGCCAACTGGCCGACCCGCAGCTTGCTGGAGTCACCCAGCGGCGCTACCGTGAGCTTGGACTCGTCGACGTCGATCTTCACTACGGCCAGGTCGTTGCCAGGGTCGCGTCCCAGCAGCTTCGCCTGGACGGTCTCACCGCTGGCCAGGGATACCTCCAGCCGTTCGGCCCCGGCGACGACGTGGTTGTTCGTCAGGATGTGTCCCTGCTTGTCGATGATCACGCCCGACCCGGTCCCCGTCTGCGGGAACTCGCCGAATACGGTCTCTCGGGTGGCCCCCCGATTGGTGATGAACACCACAGCGGGGCTGACCCTTTCGTAGATCGAGACGATGGTGTCCTCGTCAAGCAGGCTCGCCCTGCCACCGGTGGACGCCGCGCTGGCGACCATCGGCTTGGCGATCTGGGCCACCGGCTGCGTCTGCTGGTAGCCGACGACTATGGCAGCGCCCATCACCATGGCAATCAAGGCTAGGACGAAGTTCTTCAACAGTGGCTTCACTGCTCAACCTCCTGAGGGATCGGGTTGGAGAGCCCGACGCTCCGCGGGGACTGCTCCAGTAGGGATCGTAACAGCAGGATGTTAGGTAGATGTTAGGCTGGTGTTAAAACTTCTGCAAGCCCTCGGAGAGCTGGCTTCGGCTCTCGACGGTCGGTCGACGCGGGAACGTCAAGGTGAAGCTGGTGCCGGTCGTCGGATCGCTCTCCACGGTGATGGTGCCGCCGTGCAGGTGAACGATCTCCCTGGCGATGGCCAGTCCCAGGCCGCTCCCGTCGCCATTGCGGGATCTGGACTTGTCTACCTGGTAGAATCTCTCGAAGACCCGGCTCTGATCCTCCGGGGGAATGTAGGATCCCGTGTTGTGGACCACCACCCGGATCTCTCCGTTGCCATTCTCCCGCGCGCCATTATGGGGGGCGGCAACGGGGTCCACCGACAGCTTCACCGTAATGGCTCCGCCGCTAGGCGTGTGGCGCACTGCGTTGTCCAGTAGGTTTCGGAAGACCTCCTCCAGGCGGCCCTCATCGCCGACCATTTGTACCGGCTGATCGGCCTCCAACACCAGCGTCGACTCCCCCAGTTGGGCCTGGGGTCCAGCCCGCTTCACACAGGCTTGCAACAGATCCCGCAGGTCCAGCTCCGATCGATCCAGGGGCATCTGCCCGGACTCGATCTTGGAGAGCAGCAGCAGGTCTTCCACCATCCGTCGCATTCGGCTCGACTCGTCGTTGATGATCTGGGCCGCCTCCGCGTACTCCTCGGGGGTCTTGACGGTCCCATCCAGCATAGCCTGGGAGAAACCCTGCACTGAGGTTAGGGGAGTGCGCAGGTCGTGGGACACGTTGGCCAGGAAGTCGCGCAGGGTTCTGTGGGAGATGCTCACCTGCCGGGCCATGTGGTTGAATGCTTCTGCCAGCCGGCCCACTTCGTCCCTGCTTCGTACCTGGATGTTCTGGTCGAAGTTGCCCCTCGCCATCTCCTCGGATGCCCTGGTGATCTCCGCGATCGGCTTCGAGATGGAACGTGAGAGGAGCAGGGCCACCCCGATCGACACGATCATGGAGACGAGTCCCGCGAAGGAGAGGCGGGGCGCTAGCTCCAGCCAACTGGAGGTGAGGCTCTGCTCGGGGACCGCGAGCGCAACGAAGTAGGAGGGTACCCTCGTGAGGAATCGATCGGTGGGGGGGGCGGCGCGCGTCTGGGCCACGATGAACACGATGCCGGGGCTCGCCTCCCGGATGAAGGCGACGGAGTCGATGGTATCGGGGTTCTCTCGCCGTTGCCAGGCTGGAGGCATGATGATGCGATTGCCCCGCAGGCTGCCGTCTGTATCCTCCACTACCTGGCCCGCGGTGTCCACCAGCAGGATGCGCACGTCCATTTCAACCGCCCTGTCTCGAAGGAAGAGGGCGATCTGGTCCGGCGAGGCTCCGGCTCGCTCCAGGAGTCGAACCTGCCACGAGATCGGCATGGCGAGATCGGATAGCCGGTTCAGCTTGATCTGCCGCTGGTAATCCCGCATCAGGTAGACGAAGGCCGTTCCGGCCAGAAGCAGACAGAGGAGTATCACCAGACTGTATGAGGCAACCAGCTTACCTCTGAGACTGCGAAGCAACTCTCCTCTCCTCGCTCGCCGTCACCACCATCTTGTATCCCACCCCCCAGATGGTCTGGATGCGGGTGGTCTCACTGCCGGAGATCTTGTCTCTAAGCCAGGTAACGTGTACGTCGATGGTCCTGGTGTCGCCCACGTAATCGTAGCCCCACACTGTGTTCAGCAGCCGCTCCCTGTCTAGGACGACCCCGAGCTGCTTGGCGAAGGCAGCCAGCAGGTCGAACTCCTTGGCTCGCAGGGATACGGGTTTCCCCGCCACGGAGACCTCTCGCCGGTCCAGGTCGATCTCGATGTCGCCCGCGGTGAGTCTGCGGGTTTGCCGCTCTCCCGCCTGATAGCGGCGGAGGACGGCCTTGACCCGCGCCACCAGTTCGCGTGGATTGAAGGGCTTGGTCACGTAGTCGTCGGCGCCCAACTCCAGGCCGATGATCTTGTCCACGTCGTCGCCCCTGGCCGTCAGGATGATGATGGGGACGTCGCTCTCCTTTCGAAGACGTCGACACACCTCCCACCCATCCATCTGGGGCATCATGAGATCCAACACGACCAGGTCGGGGCGATGGCTCTTTGCCTTCTCCAGCGCCTCCACGCCGTCGTAGGCGGCTTCGACGCTGTAGCCCTCGCTGCTCAGGTAGAGCCTGGCGAGTTGGACGATGTTCCGCTCGTCGTCCACGACGAGGATGGTTCCGCTAGACATTCCTAGATGCCCGCTTTCAACCGACGAAGCCTCTGAGCAAGACGAAGCCTGCCACGAGTGCCAGGCCGAGGATTAGGGCCAGGCACCCGCAACTGCTGTCGACCCAGTTGGGGTAGCTTCCCATTAATCATATCACCAACTCTAGTCTTGGGGGCGCAACCCAGGGGGTAAAACCATTGTCCCGCGAGGTTGCTAACCAGATGTTTCGGAGCTGTTAAATGGGTGTAAAAGGGGTGTTAGGGAGGGGAGCGGTGAACCGGAGCGAAGCGTTTCGCCCCAGCCACAGGGAAGCCAGGGCGGTGGTCCCGCAAGCCGGATGGCGTAGGGTGGGCGCGGCGTCACGGCCCCAACCAAGAGGCCAGCGTTCCCAACACGTATCGTGCGTCTTACGGAACGCCGACCCGAGACCGTAGCCGCACCCTGCGGGGGTGCAGGCCTCGTGGGGCAAGGGGGCGGCGGCTCGTCCCGAGGCACCCGCAGGGTGAAGCCTGCGGGTGCAGACGTGGGGGCCACGTGAGTCTGCGTCTGCGCTGCTGGAACGACGCACTGAAGCCCGCGACCCCGACGCCACGGGGCCGCGGGCGTGGTGGGGCGCTCAGAACACAGGCTCCTGAAGGTACATCTGGATCGGATCGGTGTAGGTGAGGGTCTCGCTGCGGGCCAGGGTGCCCGAGGCCACGTCGATGACCGTGCGGTAGAGCCGCTCGCCGGCCTCCTCGGGCGTCTCGCTGCCCTCGATGACAGTGCCGGAGTAGAAGTCCACGCTGTCGTCGGCCGTGGCGTAGGTCTTGGGGTTGGCCGTCGCCCAAAGGAAGGGCACCACCACGGATGGCGAGCCCTCCAGGAGGGTTCGACCCGCGACGCCGCCGCCGCCGAGCTGGAAGAGGACGATGTTGGCGCCGGAGGCAGCGTAGCCAGTGAAGATGGAGAGATGGCCCATCCAGTTGTCCACGAAGAACAGCCCCCTGCCTGGCGGGCGCTCGCCGTACTTCAGAACCCCCTGGATGGGCGCCGTGCCCGCCTTGTGGATGGCCCCGAGACTCTTCTCTTCGAGGGAACTGATGCCGCCCTTGATGTTTGCGGGCACGGGGTTCACCGTGCGGATGTCCAGTCCAGTGGCCTTGGCGCGCTCCTCCTGGAGGCGGGCTGCTTCCAAGATCGCTTCGGCAACCTGCGGGGTGGCGGCGCGCCGCGCGAGGGCCTGCTCCGCCCCGATGATCTCGGTGGTCTCGCCGAAGAGGGCGGTGCCACCCGCGCCGACCACCTTGTCGTAGAGGTAGCCGACGGCGGGGTTACCGGCCAGCCCCGACGTAGTGTCGGAGTAGCCGCACTTGACCCCGAGGCACAGGTGCTCGTCGCCGACGGGCTCGCGGCGCAGCTTCGAAGCCTCGTACACCATCTCCCGGGCTAGCCGTATCCCCTTCAGGATCGCGCCGTAGGTGCCACCGTACCTGGCCGGGTCGATCAGCTCCACCCGCTTGCCGCTGGAGGCGATCTCGTCTGCCAGCCGTTCGGGTCGCAGCTCCGGGTAGCCCGCGCCAGGGCTGGCCGCGTGGAGTATCACCGAGGCCACGTTGGGGTTCCGTCCCAGGCCGATCAGCACTCGGGCGATGGTCTCCCGATCGTTCGCGGTGCGCCCCGAGCCGTGATCCGGGGAGACGAAGGTCTTGGTTCCGGCGACGAAGTCGCAGATGCTCTTCGCGATGATCCCCTGGGGGATCACCAGGACGTAGTTGCGGGTCCCGACGGAGCCGTCGGGCCGGAGGTATCCGAGAAAGGTCATCGCTGGCTCCTCCTCTCGAGGTCTCCCCGAGCCCGGGTGCCCTCCAGGTTGTGGACGTGGACCATGGCTCCCACGGGGATGGGGCTGCTGGCCCTGCCGATGGTCTCGCCGTACTTGCGGATGACCTCCCCTCGAGGTATCGGCTGCAGGGCGATCTTGAAACCGAAGGGGATGGTTTCGGCGGCCCGGAGGGTGATGACATCCTTGCCCACGGGGACCGCGACCTCCTCGCCTGGCCCGATCTCCTCCACCGCGGTGGCCACATTGTCCGAAGGGTGCATGATCAGAGCGCGTTTGGCTGGCATCTGTGCCTCCCCTCCTTTCAAGAGAATGTTGTGGAGCACAGTATAGCCCTGTGTGGAGGCGAGGGCCACGCGTATGCGGGTGATGCGCACAATCATCACGGGCCCATTAGTAGGGGGGCACGGCCTCGCGTGCCCGCTCGCGTCACGCTGCGCCTGCGCCCCCGTCGCCTGCGCTCGGGCTGGGCGGACACGCAGGTCCGCCCCTGCGCCGACCTGCGGTCTCTCGTGCGCTGCGCTGCAGAGTGCATCACGCGTTCACGGCCGGTGTAAGCACCTCTTCGGTCCTGGCTAAGGGCGGCGGGGGCGCACCCCCGCGAAGCCGTCGAGAGCGGCGCTGGCGAGTGTGCGAGCGCGGCAGGCGGGGCGGCCCGAGGGGGATCGCGAAGAGGGGAAAGGATCGGCGGCGGAGGCCCTTGACAGGGCCGGATTCGTGCCTTACAGTACAATGCCGTAGGGGGGTAGGGTATAGCATTCCCTCCAGAAGGGCGGGGCCGATGGCTGGCTCCTGCCGTGCCGTCGCGGCGACGTCTGCCGCGCGCTTTCCGTTCTGCCGGGATCGTGGTCGAGCAGGAGAGAGGGAGAGATCTACAGCATGGACGCTCTTTTCGCAGCCGAGTTGAAAGAACACTTCGGGGATCGAGTCACCTTCGACAGGACTGAACGCCTCATCTACAGCCACGACGTCGCGAGCCTCCCGGACGCCGTGGAGAAGCTCATCGACAACCTGCCGGAGGCGGTGGTTCAGCCACGCACCGCGGAGGAGGTCCGCCTCCTGGTCCATCTGTCCAGGAAGCACTCCTCGCCCCTGGTCCCGCGGGGAGCTGCCACGACCGGGTACGGTGGCGCGGTGCCGGCCAGGGGTGGCATCGTGGTCGACATGTCGTGGATGAAGCGAGTGCTCTCCATCGACCCCGTGGGCGGCACCGTCTCGGTCGAGCCCGGCGTCGTCTGGGCACGGCTCGAGGAGGCGCTGGCCAGCCACGGACAGATGCTGAGGCTCTACCCCTCCAGCGCCCCGGGCTCCACCGTGGGCGGATGGGTCGCCGAGGGCGGCGCCGGTATCGGCAGCTACGAATACGGCTTCATCGGCGGCAACGTGGCCTCCGCGACCATCGTCACCCCAGAAGGGGAGATCAGGAAGCTGGCCGGCGGCGAGCTTGAGCTGGTGAATAGAGCCGAGGGCATCACCGGGTTGATCGTCGAGGTCACACTCTACACCCGCCCGCTGGAGGAGCAGCATCTGCTTGCGGCGGCCTTCGCACGCTTGGAGGACCTCTCGGCCGCGCTGGCTGCCATCGGGGCCGAGAGGCTTCCCCTCTGGCACGTCGCGGTATCCACGGCCGAGTTTGTCAGGACCAAGCAGGAGGCCCTTGCCCTCGACCAGGGCGGCGGCCACGGGGACGGCCACCGCGCCGCCGCCCTGGCCACCAGGCCGCCCGGAGGACGCCACATAGCCACCTTCGCCTACCCTGCCTCCCGGCGACCGGTGGTGGATGGGCGGCTCGCCGCCATCCTGGAGGCCAATGGGGCCGAGATCCAGCCCGAAGGGGTGGCGAAGCACGAGTGGGACGAGCGCTTCTACCCCATGCGGATGAAGCGGCTCGGCCCGTCGCTGGTGCCGAGCGAGGGGATCCTACCGGTGGCGAGCCTCACCAGGGTGGTGGCCGAGGCGTCCGAGAGGCTGCAGGGCATCGCCATCGAGGGGCACCTGGTGGGCCCCGACGAGATCACGCTTCTCTGCTTCCTGTTGGAGGACGAGCGAACCGGATCCTACACCGTCGGCTTCAGCAAATCCCTCACGATGCTGGGGATCATCGAGCGGCATGGCGGCCGGCCCTACTCGGTCGGCCTCTACTTTACCGACCGGGCCGACACTGCACTAGGCAAGGAGAAGGTGGCTCGGCTCACGGCCTACAAGAGGCTCCACGACCCGGACAACCTGATGAACCCTGGCAAGATCCTCTCCGGTACTGGAAACCCGGTCCTAATCCGGACAGCAATGGCGGCCGCCCGCGCTGCCGAACCGGTGATGGGGCTGGCGGAGAAGCTGCTGGGGGACAAGCCTCGGATGAGCAAGAAGCTCGCTGAGAACCTCGCCTTCGACGCCTTCGCCTGCGCACAGTGCGGCTACTGCCGCGACGTCTGCACCCTGTACAACGGCAAGCAGTGGGAGAGCGCCTCTCCCAGGGGGAAGTGGTTCTTCCTGCGGAAGTACGCGCAGGGAAAGGTAGACTTCGACCAGAGGATCGTGGACAACTTCCTCCAGTGCACCACCTGCAAGCGGTGCGATCCGGTGTGCCAGGTTAGCATTCCGATCCAGGGGCGCTGGGACGATCTGCGGCGCGTGCTGGTGCAGGAGAAGGGGTTTGCCACCTTCCCGGCATTCGAGATGATGGGCGGCAGCTTCGAGTCCCAGTTGAACATCTGGGCCGCCAAGAGGGGGGATCGCGATGCCTGGTTCCCGAAGGACGCGACCTACGAGGAGAGGTCCGAGATCGGCTACTGGGCTGGCTGCACCGCCTCCTTCGTCGAGTCGGACATCGCGGAGAACGCTGTCCACATCCTGAAGGAGGGTGGGGTCAAGTTCACCTACCTGGCCAAGGACGAGGCGTGCTGCGGCGTGCCGTTCTTCGTCGCCGGCAAGATGGACGATTTCGAGATGGCCGTGCGCCATAATCTGGAGCGACTGAAGGCGCGCGGCGTCGAGAAGCTGGTGATCTCCTGCCCGGGCTGCTGGGTGGCCTTCAGCCATTACTACCGCCACTGGGCGCCCCAGTTCGGGCTGGAGTACGACCTGGAGATCGTCCACATCAGCGAGATGGCGGCAGCTCTGATAAGGGAGGGCAAGCTCCGCTTCAAGAAGGAGATCCCGCTGAAGCTGACCTGGCACGACCCCTGTCACATTGGTCGCCACGGTGGCATCTACGAGGCTCCTCGCGAGGTGATCAAGGCGATCCCCGGCGTGGAGTACCAGGACATGGCTCACAATCGGGAGAATGGTCTCTGCTGTGGCAGTGTCTTGACCCGGATCAGCGACCAGAAGGTCTCCAACCGTATCGCCAAGGACCGGGTGGCCGAGGCGGAGGCGATCGGCGCCGACGCCATCCTGACCACCTGCCCATGCTGCGAGGTGCAGTTGCGTGTGGGCGCCGCGAAGAACGGCCAGAGCATCCCCGTTCTGGACTTTACCGACGTGGTTGCCGATGCGCTGGGCTACGAGGTGAAGGACTCCCGGGAGAACGTCCGGTACATGTGGGGCGTCTTCGAGAAGGCGATCGCGGCGATGACCGTGGAGGGCATGGTGGAGATGATGGGGCAGATGATGCCCCAGATGATGGACGCCATGCCGAGCGTGATGGGGAGGGCGATGGACCGGATGGCGGCCATGCCCGGCATCCTTCGGGAGCCCACCCTGGCGGCCATGGAGAGGATGATGCCCATGATGATGCCCTCCATGCTTCCGGCGATGCTGCCGAAGCTGATGCCCAGGGTGGTCGAGATTATGAAGGAGCTGATCCCGGACATGCCTCCCTCCATGCAGGAGATGCTGCCCGACCTGCTCCCGAAGGTGATGGCGAAGATCCTGCCGCAGATGCTGCCGGAAGCCGCACCCAGGATCGCGCCCATCATGACCGGCTATCTGAGGAACAAGAGGTAGGAGAGCCGGTAGGTCGGGGTCGCTCTCCCTCTCGGCACTGCGGCAGGGCTCGAGCCCTGCCGCAGTGCCATTTCACTCTCATTCCCTCCCTGCTACAATACCGTTGTGCAAAGTGCACAAGGGGCGAGAGGGGGCCTGAGGCCCGCCCCTACACGGGGACCGGGCGGATGCGCAGGTCCGCCCCCTGCGCCGAGACTGGGCGGCGAGGAACACGTGGCGCGAGCGAGCAGGCCTCGCGATCGCGCTGCCGAGCTTCGGGACCGGCGTGCCGAGCACACCGAATCTGGGCTAAAGGGGACACGATGGCAGTCACCGTTGAAGAAATCCTCCATTTGGCGTTTCCGCTCGGCAGCAAGGTGGTGTCCGGTGCTGCCGGACTGCAGCGAGAGGTCACCTGGGCCCGCACGCTGCGACCCCGCCCGCCCGCCTTCGAGGCACTGGAGGGGGGAGAGTTGGCCCTCCTTTCCAGCTCCCATCTCAGCATGTTGCAGGAGTCCATCACCCTTGCGTACGTGATCTCTCGTTTGTCTGCCGTTGGGGTCGCCGCTGTCGCGGTGCTGGGCGGGGTGGATGAGGAGGCCATGTCCACCTCCGATGAGCTGGGAATCCCGTTGATCCAGTTGCCGGAGACCGCTTCCCTGACCGAGGTGGAGCGGGCGGCCATCGCCACCGTGGTGGACAAGCAGGCGGAGCTCCAGCGCCGCGCCGCCGAGATCCACCGGCAGCTAGCCCAGTTGACGTTCGAGGAGCGGGGCCTCCAGGCGGTCGCGGAGCGGCTGGCGGAGATAACCGGAAAGGCCGTGGCGATCGAGGACGAGCGGCTCCGTGTTCAGTTCAGTGCGCCCTCCGTCGGCATTCCCGATCCCCGGGAGCTCGATCTCGAATGGGGCCGCAGCCGGATCGAAGAGTGGTTGCGGACGGTTCCGCTTTCCGGCGCCCAGCCTCCGGTGGGTCGGTTCTCCCTTCCCGACCTCTCGCTGGAGCGGTTGGTGGCCCCCATTCCAGCGAAGGACGGGGTGGCCGGATACCTCTCGGTTATCGGGTCGGAGTCGCAGTTGACCGAACTCGATCGGTTGGCGGCCAGCCGCGGCGCGGCGGTGTGCGCGGTGGAGGTTGCCAAGGAGGCCGCCATCGTGGAGGCCGAGGCCAGGGTTCGGGGAGACTTGCTGGATCAGCTTCTGTCCGAGGAAGAAGCAGATCAGGCCACCCTGGGCAAAGCGCGTCGGCTGGGGTACGACCCCGACGTGCCATCCCTCGTGATGGTGTTCCGAGCCGAGTTGAAGAGCAGGCCTGGGGGAGTGCTGCCCTTCGGGAGCGGCGACCGCGTTCGGAGACAACTGGAGGCTGCGGTGCGCGCGGAGGTCGCCAGACGCGAGGCGAAATCGCTGGTGGCGCTGCGCGGCAGCTCTGTGGTGGCCGTGGTGCCGCTGGTTGGGGTCTCCTCGGACGGGGCGATCAGGGAGATGGTGAAGGCGATGCACGGCCGAGCCCAGGCGGGACTCGATGGCTGTACGGTGGCGGTCGGGGTGGGACGCTCCACCAGGCCCGGCTCGGGTCTCGCCGGTGCTTTTCGGGAGGCCGAGGGCGCCCTGAGCATCGGCGTTCGACTCAACGGTCCCTCCTCTGTCACCTTCTTCGGGGACCTGGGTATCCTCAGGCTTCTAGCTCAGATCGACAGCCACCGCGAGATGGAGAGCTTCCGGGCGGAGATGCTGGGCAGACTGGAGGAGCACGATGCCAAGAGCGGAGGAGAGCTGCTGAAGACTCTGGAGGCCCTCTTCCGCTGCCACGGCAACCTTACGAGGACCGCCGAGTCTCTCTCTCTGCACCGCAACTCGCTCCTCTACCGGCTCCAGCGGGTCGAGGAGATCAGCGGCCACGACCTGGAGGATCCGGAGACGCGGCTCTCCATCCAGGTGGCGCTGAAGCTTCGACAGTTGCTGGAGGCTGAGCGCAGCCGAAGAGGTTAATGCTGTGAACGGTGAAGGTGTTGGGCACTGTCCTGCCGAGCGAAGCGAAGCATCTCCCGAGGCCGAAAGAGGAGACCCTTCGCCTCGCTCAGGGTGATAACGAAACGCGCTGGCGACCTGCCGGATGCACCATTCTGTGGGTCGTTCCAGGAGCGGTGCGTCGATCACCCCCTACCGCGTCTGTCCCTCCACGATGATCTTGCCGTCTACCAGCCTGACCTGCTTCAGGTCGATCCCCACGTCCAGACGGCTCGAGTCCCTGCCTCCCATGGCCGACTCGGCCATCTGCAGGATCTGCTGTCTCACAGGGTCAGGGACCGGCAGGCCGGCGGCCTTGATGGAGGTCACGTCCACTTCCAGCAGCCCTCCGTTAACCCCCATCTTCACCTCGGCCTCGATGGGCACATCCCGACCGCCGAGGCTGGTCACCCCGGTCACCACCGCATTCCCCTGCTCCATCCTCACTGCCACGTCCTTGACGGGCTGCCCTGCGACCGAACCGGCGGACAACACCTCAGCCACCTTGGCCGTCACCTCATCCTGGGTTAGCTCGATCGTAATCGGCTGGTTAGACCCGCTCTTGGCCTGGGTGATCAAGCTTGCGACCTTCTGATCGAAGCTGGCTGCGTTCTTTGCCGTCTGAGTGGGCGTTTGGGTTGCCGTCGCCGCCTGGCCGGCCGAGCCGGAGGCGGATAGGGCTTGATAGCCGAGGTAGGCAGCCGCTACCAGGATGGCTACCACGATCGATGCACCAAGCGCTTTCACGCGATTACACCTCCTGTCCGCCCGATTGTATCACACGGTTACCGCCCACATTGGCGGTGCCGCCTCCCTCGAGGGGCGGCGGTGTGATTGGGCGATGTGCACAACGCCGACCCGGCTGCATTAGTGCAGATCGACCATAGCCGGCAGCGCGACCGTTCGTTAACATTCTCTGTCGGTGCTCCATGCAAGCCCTCGTCGGATCTCCGTGTCGGTGATGTCGGGGGGCTACTCTACTAAGGAGGTTGCGACAGTGGCGATAGATGCCGGCAAGGATCGAGACCGGGTTCGGCAGATCCTGGAGATCGTGGAGCGAGAACAGGTCAAGTTCGTGAATCTCCAGTTCACCGACATCGTTGGCATGGTGAAGCAGGTGACGATCCCCGCCCACGAGTTGGAGGACACCATCGAGAACGGCAAGTGGTTCGACGGATCCTCCATCGAGGGTTTCGCGCGGATTCACGAGAGCGATATGTATCTGGAGCCCGACCTCTCCACCTTCGGGGTGGTGCCCTTCTCTCAGGGTGGACTGGTTTCCGCGAAGCTGACCTGCAACATCTGCACCCCTGATGGAGAACCGTTCCTCGGCGACCCCCGCTACATCCTTCGGCTGGCCCTCAAGGAGGCGGAGGATCTGGGCTTCCGCTTCTTCGTTGGCCCCGAGCTGGAGTTCTACCTGTTCAAGGTGAACGGGGATGGGTCTCCGAGCCCCCTGCCTCACGACGAGGGCTCCTACTTCGACATGTCCACCGACCTGGCGTCCGACGTGCGCCAGGAGATGGTCGAGGCGCTGGAGTTGCAGGGCATCCCTGTGGAGACCAGCCACCACGAGGTTGGGCCGGGCCAGCACGAGATCGACATGAGGTACGACGAGGCGCTGCGGATAGCGGACAGGGTGGTCGAGTTCAAGAGCACCCTGAAGTCGGTGGCTCACCGCCATGGGCTGCACGCCACCTTCATGCCGAAGCCGGTCTTCGGCATCGCCGGCAACGGGATGCACGTGCACCAGAGCCTGTGGAGCATTGCCGAGGGGCGCAACGCCTTCTACGATCCTCGCGACCAGTACGGCCTATCGGAACTGGCCAAACACTTCATCGCGGGCCAGCTCGCTCACGCGAAGGGCATGTGTGCGGTGCTGTCTCCCCTGATCAACTCCTACAAGCGGTTGGTGGCTGGGTTCGAGGCCCCCGTGTACGTTAGCTGGGCTCGCACCAACCGATCGGCGCTGGTCCGCGTGCCGAAGATCACGCCGAGCAAGTCCGCGGCTACCAGGATCGAACTGCGGAGCCCCGACCCCACCTGCAATCCCTATCTGGCGTTCGCTGTGATGCTGAAGGCGGGGCTGGATGGGGTCAAGCGAAAACTGCCCCTGATCCAGCCCATCGAGGAGGACCTTTACGAGTTCACGGACGAGATGATGGCGCGACACGGTGTCGAGGTGTTGCCGGGCTCATTGCACCAGGCGTTGGATGCCATGGAGAAGGACGAGATCGTGCAAGAGGCGCTGGGTCCCCACATCTACGCGCGCTTCCTGGAGGCCAAGACCATCGAATGGAAGGAGTTCAGGCGGCACGTGACCTCGTGGGAGATCGAGCGGTACCTGGGGGTCTACTAGAGAAGCGTGTGGGGGCGGGTTGGTCACCAACCCGCCCCCATCACGAGGGGGCTCAGGCTCCTCTTTTCGCTATCCCACCTGGACCGGTGTCTCGGCCTCCGATTTGGCAAGCAGGGCCTTGCGGTACAGCTCCTCGTACTTGCGAGCGGTAGCGGACCAGGAGTTGTCGGCGCGCATGCCCGTCTCCATCAACCGGCGCCAGATGTCCCGGTACTTGTAGCTCTCCAGGGCGCGGACGATTGCGGCGAACAGCATCATTCCGCTGTACTTGTCGAAAGCGAAGCCGTTGCCCTCCCCGGTTCTCGGGTCGAAGTCCCTGACGGTGTCGGCCAGACCCCCCGTGCGCCGAACCACGGGCACGCTTCCGTAGCGCATCGCCACCATTTGGGACGAGCCGCACGGCTCGAAGCGCGAGGGCATCAGGAAGATGTCGCTCGCGCCGTAGATCCTCTGGGCCAGGGCGGCGTTGAAGGTGAGGAAGACCGCCACCTTGGTCGGATGCCGCTTGGCGACGCGGGTCAGCATCTCGTGGTAGTACTGGTCTCCGGTTCCCATGATCACCAACTGGAGCGGGAGTTCCACCAGGGCGTCGATGATCTCTCCGAGGATGTCGAACCCCTTCTGGCTGTTGAGCCTCGAGATGGTGCCGATGAGCGGGATGTGCTCGTCCACCGGAAGACCGGCCTCTCGCTGGAAGGCCAGCTTGTTGGCCACCCGCCCGTCCAGGCTGTTCACGTCGAACTGCTGAGGCAGGTATGGATCGGTCGCGGGGTTCATGGCCTCGTAGTCGATGCCGTTCAGGATCCCGTGGATCCGGTCCTTCCGATCGTTCAGCAGGGTGTGAAGCTTCTCCCCGTACTCTGGAGTGAGGATCTCCCTGGCGTAGGTCTCGCTGACGGTGCTGATGGCGTCCGCGAAGAGGATGCCGTGCGCCATCAAGGCCACCACGTTGGGAAGATCGTCCATGTGGGGATACATGAAGCTGTACTCCTCCACACCGGCGATCTCCAGGATGCGCCACCCGAAGATGCCCTGGTAGGCGAGGTTGTGTATGGTGTACACGGAGGCTGCCTCGCGGAAGAAGGGGTCCTCCTTGTAGATGGTCTTGAGCCAGTTGGCGACGATGGCGGTGTGCCAGTCATTCAGGTGGATGACGTCCGGTTTCCACTGGAGGGACTTCAGCATCTCCATGGTGCCGCGTGAGTAGAAGACGAACCGCTCGCCGTCGTCTGGATAGCCGTAGAGGTTCTCCCTGCCGAAGTGCTTCTCGCTGTCGATGAAGTAGACGGGCAGGCCGTCGCCAACCTCGGTGGTGAGCACGTTGATGGGTTCGCTGTGGTCGTCGATGGGTATCGCCAGGTTGGAGAGCACCGGACGCAGCGCGAACTTGGCTGGGTCGATCCGACTGTAGCGCGGCATCGCGACCCGGACGTCGTGGCCGAGGGCTTTGAGGGCCTTGGGAAGGGCTCCTGCCACCTCCGAGACTCCGCCGGTCTTGGCGAAGGGCACCATCTCGGCCGCCATGAAGAGGACTTTCAAGGGATCCGCCATCTATCGAGAACCTCCTGCCGCCGCCGAAGCCAACACGGGTGGCCGGCCGCGGACAACCACAATTGAGTACTGCAAGAACCGATCCGAAATGGACTTGAACCATCGCGGGTCTGAGACCACGCGAGGCCGAGGCGGAGGATCCGCCTGCTTGATTGAGTTCCCGATGCTATCATACTAGCACGCGGGCAACAAGAGTTGTCTGAATAACGAATCTGCTAGTGGGGGCCTCACTATGCCAAAGATCGCCATCAGTGGGAAGGGCGGCGTGGGGAAGACCACCCTTGCTGGGATGCTGGCGCGCCAGTATGCCGCTGAAGGGGTTGCGGTACTCGCCATCGACGCCGATCCCGACGCCAACCTGGCGTCCGCCCTGGGGGTCCCCCCGGAGGCGGCCGCCACCCTGTCACCTATCGTGGAGATGGAGGCGTTGATCGAGGAGCGAACGGGCGCCAAGCCAGGCAGCAGCGGCGCCTACTTCCGCCTCAACCCCAGAGTGGATGACCTGCCCGAACGCTTCTCGCTGCGGCACGAGGGGGTGCGGCTGATGGTGATGGGCACGGTGAAACGAGGGGGCGGCGGCTGCGTGTGTCCCGAGAGCGTGCTGCTGAAGAGCCTGGTGACCCATCTGCTGCTCCAACGGGAGGACACCGTGATCCTGGACATGGAGGCCGGGGTCGAGCATTTGGGGCGCGGGACCGCGGCCGGCGTGGACGCCATGATCGTGGTGGTGGAGCCCGGCCAGCGCAGCGTGCAGACGGCTCACCACGTGGCCCGCCTGGCTCGGGATCTTGGGATCGACCGCTGCTTCGTGGTGGGGAACAAGGTTCGGGACGAGCGAGACAGGGAGTTCATCCGGAGGCAGGCGGAGCCGCTGCCGCTGCTGGGCTTCGTGTCCCATAGCCTGGCGGTGGCGGAGGCGGACCTGGCGGGACAAAGTCCCTTCGGCGCGGATCCCGCGCTGGAGGCCGAGGTGCGGGCGATCAGGCGGCGGCTGGAGGAGTTGCGGGGCGTATAGCTCGGCCTGCTTGTTGCATGCAGAGTTGTAGGAGATGGCGGCGGGGCGCGAGGTTCGCGCCACGCCGGCGTGGCGGTGGACGCCGGGCGCCTTGCAACATATACCCCATAGGGGTATAATCGCGGGTGTGCGGAGTGCCTGCAAGCCGGCTGTGCGCGCACCCTGGAGGTTGCGGTCGCTCGCCCGGGGCGGGCAACGTGACGCGGTGGGATGCGGATTGGACTCCGCGAGCCCGTCGGGGAATCCCGCCGCCGCTCCTCGGCTCGCAGACGGGCCGAGTCACGGGACCCGCGGAAGGCGGGTGAGAAAGGAGGAGCCCATGGCGTTGATCTCGGAGGAGGATCGCAACTTCCTGATCGGCTACTTCTCGAAGGAGATCAAGGACCCCGTTCAACTGGTGTACTTCACCCAGCAGCAGTCGCCGCTGGCGATTCCCACACGCCAGGAGTGCATGTACTGCAAGGAGACGCGCGAGCTGCTGGAAGAGGTGGCTAGCCTCTCCGACAAGATCGAACTGAAGGTATACGACTTCCTGGCCAACAAGGACGAGGCGGCCCGCTATGGGGTCGATAGGATCCCGGCCACAGTCATCACCGGCAAGGCAAAGGGCGAGGTTCGGTTCTTCGGCATCCCGTCGGGATACGAGTTCGGGTCCCTTATCGAGGCGATCGTGGACGTCGCCAGGGGCACCACCGATCTGAGTGATGCCACCAAGAAGGAGCTGGCAAAGATCACCCAGCCAGTCCACATCCAGGTGTTCGTCACGCCCACCTGACCCTACTGCCCAAACGCGGCCAGGATGGCCCAGAAGATGGCGATCGAGAACGAGCACATTGTCGCCGATACAATCGAGGCGAGCGAGTTCCCCCACCTCTCCCAGCAGTACCGGGTGATGAGCGTGCCGAAGATCGTGGTGAACGAGAAGGTCGAGTTCGTGGGGGCGCTGCCCGAGGAGCGCTACCTGCGTGAGGTTCTCAAGGCCGCCGCCAACGGCCAGGGGTAGAGCGCCAATCGGAACCACGGAGACACGGAGTACGCGGAGACGCCTGTCTCACCACTCCGTGTCTCCGTGGTAAGCGTCGTTGGTAGTTGGAGGAAGCCCTCAGACCTGCGACTGAGGCTTCTCCGGTTGCGACCCAGCCCTTCTCTTCCGGGCGGAGACGGTCCTGGCTGCCGCCTCGCTGGCCTCGCTGATGGTCTGTCGCAACCGTCTCATCTCGTGGTCGATCTGCCCCAGTTGGGACATCAAGGCGGCCCTGCGTGTCTCGTCGGCGGCTCCGGATTCCTTGGGGTGCTCGGCCTCGAGGGTGGAAAGCTCACTTTCCAGGGCTCGGCGTCTCTCCTCCAGTTGGGATAGCTCTGACCTGGCGGTGTCGACCCCCCGGGTCAGCAGCAGTGTGTCGAGCTCGTCTTGTGCCCTAGTCCGGATGATCGTCAACAGTCGGATCGCTCTCTCCGCCTGGGCCAGGCGGGTCTCCACCTCGTCCGCCATGGAAATGGCCGAATCGAGATCGCCGTTCTCGAACAGGGCATAATCGGCGATCCGATCCATCTGGTTCTTGTACTGGCGCTGCAGCGTGTTCAATTGGTCGAGTCGCGAGCCGATTTCGGCCAACCTCAGCCTCAGGGTTGCGATCCTCCGGTCTAACTCCCGCATCCCGTAGCCTCCTGGGTTAGCTTGTGGTTACGAATAGTATATAGCGGGCTGCAATCTGCTCCACTCCCGGGTCCGGACATACCCCAGCGCGCGCCCACACGTTTCTTCCCCTCTCGGCCACAACGGGAAGCCAGTTCTCGCTAGCTGGAGTTGATCCTTTCCTCGCTATGCACTATCCTGATCAACCAGCGGCTGCCTCCTAAGCGACCGAGCGGGGTCTCCAGCAGGAGACGGCCTTCCCTTCACCGCTGGTAGCTCCCCGTCGGTTGTCAGATCAACTACCATCTTCACACTTCAGAGACTGGGGTTTCGTGTCTGGTGAGATTGCGCAAACGAACGCTGTGCCTGGTCACGGCGATAGGACTGCTTACGACGTCGGCTGTCTCGGTTAGCGCGGTGTGGGCCGCTCCGGCTACCGCGCCTGCGAGTGGGGTGATACAGGCGGCGCCGACTCCGCCTCCGATGGTACTGGCGACGGCGATTCCGGCAGGGACGCCTGGTGCCGTGATCACGGCGCCGGATGGTTCCAGGAGTTACACGGTCAAGCCGGGCGACACCCTGACCGCCATCTCACGGGCGGTGGGAGTTCCGGCCGCGCAGATTCAGGAGGCCAACGGGCTGAAGGATCCGAACAGGCTAGTGGCGGGGATGGTGCTGACCATACCTGGCTCCCAGCCTCCGCCGCCAGCGCCCACGCCCACCCTGGCTCCGTCCGGCGGCTCGCCCACCCCGGCTCCAACACCGACCCAACCCACTCCCCAACCTCAGGCCCAGCAGGTCTCGACCAAGGATCCCCTCTACTTCGAGGAGACCGGTTTTCGCGTTGCCAACGAGCAGTTCTGGAACTACTTCAATCGACGTGGGGGTGTTCGCACCTTCGGCTACCCCATATCCAAGGAGTTCCTGCTGTTTGGCTTCAGGGTCCAACTCTTTCAGCGCCTGATCATGCAGTTGAATCCCGACGGCTCGGTCTCCACCATGAACCTGCTGGACGAGGGGCTGATGCCCTACACCCGCATCAACTACTCCACCTTCCCTGCCCCTGATGGGGGCATGGCGGCCGCGGCCCCGAAGCCGGGGACCGATGAGTACCTGGCGAAGCTGATGGGCTTCGTCAAGGAGAAGGCCCCGGATCAGTGGGAGAACCTTCCCGTCAACTTCTGGAAGACCTTCAACGACACCGTGCGGTACGAAGAGGCATATCCGGACAAGGGGATGGATCCAGGTATCATGCCCGCCATCAACCTGGAGCTGTGGGGTGCTCCCACCAGCGCGCCAGCCTACGATCCCAACAACAAGAACTTCGTCTACCTGCGCTTCCAGCGGGGGATCATGCACTACGACAAGACCAACGGCACGACTCAGGGTCTGCTGCTGGGAGACTACCTCAAGTCGATCATCACGGGAGTCAACCTCCCGCCTGATCTGGAGGAGCAGGCGAAGGGCTCTCGCTTCTACCGGCAGTACAACCCTATGGCGGCCAATGGGCTCAACCGCCCCGACGAGCTGCCTGGTACCGACATGCGGGGTGCCTTCGCCCGAGATGGCCTGGTGGTGCTCGATCCCGGCCACGGCGGCACACAGATCGGCGCGGCCTACGCTTTCCCGGGCGGTCCGGTGCTGGTGGAGAAGGATCTCAACTTGAAGTTGGCGAACAAGGTAGCGGATCTGCTGCGCCGGGGTGGTAGGCAGGTTCAACTCACCCGCACCTCCGACACCCAGGTCAACAATCCGCCCAGGGATGTCACGGGTGACGGCAAGATGACGCTGGACGACGACCTCCAGGCAAGGGTCGACCTTGCCAACAACGCCGGGGCAGACCTGTTCCTCTCCATCCATCTGAACGGAAACACCAACACCTCTCTCAACGGCGCGGAGGTCTACTACAACGGACAGAGGCCGTTCAGCGACAAGAACAAGAAGTTTGCCCAGATGGTGCTGGACAACCTGCTGGCGAGCACCAAGGCCGCGGGCTTCAACCTGAACAGCAGGGGCATCAAGCTGGACGAGGCCGCGGTGGGCAAGGGCAACTCCTTCTACCTGTTGGGTCCGACCGACACGGGCAAGCCCAGGGCTACCCAGATGGTGGGGGCGCTGGTGGAGGGTGCCTTCCTCACCAACGATGGGGACGCCAACATGCTGAAGCAAGAGAAGTTCCTGGATGCCCTGGCCGCGGGGTACGCCCAGGCGATCCAGCAGTGGTTCCAAACGTTGGGCAAATAGGACGCCGGGGATAGACTCGCCCTCGACGGGTCTATCCTCAGGACTTCCCTCGACTCCGCACGAGGGCCTTTTCACTGTAGGGCTGAGTGGCGGCGAAGGGTCTCCCGCCACGGGGGGAGATGCTTCGCTACGCTCAGCATTGCGACCGCGCCGGCTCAGGTAGGCCCCTATTCTGCCTCGTCGGCTCTTCCCTCTCCGCAGAAGATAGCTGTAGAATGGCCTAGGTGTCTCGGATCCCTTTGGCTCCTCCTGTTGCCTCGCGCTTGAAGTGATTGGGAGTCGCCGCGGGATGGAGGACGGGCGGATAGAGATCGGCCACCGCCGGGTCTGTGACTGTCCCCCTAACCACCTGAATTGCCTCGACGCCAAGGAGTGGATGAAGGCCCAGATCGGCGTCTGGCGGTTCTACTACGAGGTGAGGGACGTTAGAGACAAGTCGGTCCACCCGGCGACCTTCCCCATCGCCCTGGCCCGAAGGGTGATCGAGCTGTTCACCCACCGTGGGGAGTTGGTGCTCGATCCCTTCGTTGGCAGCGGGACCACCCTTCTCGCTGCTCAGGATCTGGCGAGAAACGCTGTGGGGTGCGATCTCCGGCCGGATTACGTGGAGCTTGCCCTCTCCAGACTTCGGCCTGGAGAGAGGCCGGACGGGCCCATGCAGCTATGCGTATGCGATGACGCTCGACGGATCGCGTCGCGGCTGGAGCGCGATAGCGTGAGCCTCATCCTCACCTCGCCGCCCTACGCGAATCTGCTGAACCGTCGACGCAGCAACAAGAGCCGTCGCGGCGATCTGCGGCGGAACCGGCAGTATCTGGAGGTGGAGCAGTACTCCCAGGATCCCAGGGACCTCGGCACCCTGGGGCTGGAGCAGTACACACGGGAGGTAGCGGCCATCTTCGAGGGACTGTTGCCTCTCCTGCGCAGATGTGCCCACTGCGTAATCAACGTGTCGGATATGTGGTGGGAGGGTCGGAGGGTCACCATTCACGTCTCCCTCATCGAGGCGTTGAGAGCGGTGGGTTACGAGCTTCGGAACGTCATCATCTGGGATCGGACGAACGTCGTGAACAAGATCGGCATCTTCGGCTGGCCCAGCAACTACATCACGATGGGCACCACATTCGAGTACCTGCTGGATTTCTGGCGACCGGCGTAGAGTCCACGGCTACCTCGTCGCTGTCTCGAACCGCTGAGACACGGAATACTCGGAGTCCCCGATGGCTCTTCGGTGTCTCAGTGTTTGTGTGTTTACCATGACATCAGGGGGAACTGAAGAAGGATGCAGCGAGCTATCCAGTACGTAGAGGAGAACCAGGGACGGTTCACCGAGGAGCTCCAGGCCCTGGTCCGGCAGCCGTCCATCGCCGCCCAGGGTGTTGGGATGGAGGAGACCGCATATCTTGTTCGGCAGGCCCTCGAGCGCATAGGGGCCACTGTTCGGATCATTCCAACCAAGGGGTTCCCGGTCGTGTACGGCGAACTGAGGGGGGATTCCGACCGCACCCTCGTCTCCTACAACCACTACGACGTGCAGCCCCCGGAGCCGCTAGAACTGTGGAGCTACCCGCCCTTCGGTGCCGAGATCCACGACGGCAAGATGTTCGGGCGTGGGGTCTCGGACAACAAGGGCAACTTCATGTCTAGGGTGCAGGCGGCCGAGGCGATCTTGCGTACTCGGGGCAGCCTGCCCGTCACAATGAAGTTCGTGCTGGAAGGCGAGGAGGAGATCGGCAGCGTGCATCTGCCCTCGTTCGTCGAGCGGCACCGGGATCTGCTGCGGGGGGATGGCTGCCTCTGGGAGGCCGGCTACAAGGACGTGGACGACCGGCCGGTGATCCGGTTGGGGATGAAGGGGATCCTCTCCATCGAACTGGTGGCGAGGGGCGCGCGTGTGGACTACCACTCCAGCCAGGCGGTGGTCCTCCCCAATCCCGCGTGGGACCTGGTGTGGGCGCTCGGCACCTTGAGGGGTCCCGACGGTCGGGTGCGCATCCCCGGCTTCTACGAGGACATCCTCCCCATCTCTCAGGCCGAGAGGGAGGCACTGGCTCGCGTTCCCATCAACGAGGCCAAGCTGAAGGAGCAGGCTGGGGTCGTCCGCTTCAATGGCGATCTGCAGGGACAGGACATAGCTGTCGCGCTGGCAACCGAGCCAACCTGTAACATCGCGGGCATCGCCTCCGGCTACACCGGCGAGGGGATGAAGACGGTGCTCCCTTGCGAGGCGAAGGCCAAGCTGGACCTGCGGATGGTGGTGGATATGGACCCGGAGAAGATCCTCCACTCCATTCGGGAGCACCTCGAATCCAATGGCTTCGGCCACATAGAGGTGAAGCTGCTGTCGGCGGAGAAGGCGGGGAAGACGGCGGTGGATGACCCGTTTGCCAATCTGGTGGTGGAGACGGCGAGGGAGGTGTACGGGCAGGAGCCGGTGGTACTCCCCTCGGCAGCAGGTTCAGGCCCGATGCACCTCTTCCGGGAGGTGGGGCTTCCCTGCGTCAGCATCGGCGTCGGCTGGGCTCGTTCCCAGAACCACGCCCCCAACGAAAGCATCCGGATGGCGGACTACTGGGAGGGGGTGAGACACGTCATCGCCATCATCTATGGGATGGGCAGGCAGTAGCGGACGCGGGGACGGGGAGAGAGAGTCAGGGAGACATCGGGACGCGGGGGCCCCCCTCTTTCAGATGGACAGGCAGGCGCTGGCCTTCGGGCGGCCTCTCCCAGAAGAAGGGGGAAGCGCTGGGCTCAGCGTCCCCCCGTCAGCCCATCTCTTCCAGCGTCCGGCGTGCCAGGGCGATGGCCGCTTCACGGTCGTCGGGGGCGATCTCTCCATCGAGGACGGCGTTGAGGAGGCGATCCTTGACGGTTCGGATCCAGGGCCCGGGCTGGCGGTGGAAGATCGCCATCAGTTCGTTTCCGTCCAGCGGGCTCTTGATCTTCTCGGTTTCCTCCTCCTCCCGGAGGCGCTGAACCCTCTCCTCCAGCTCCCTGACCAGCGCCATGCGGGCAGCCACCTTGGCTTCCCGCTGGCTCGTGATGTCTGCCCTGGAGAGGGCAAACAGCAGCGGCAGCTCCTCGCCCGCCTCGCGGACGAATCGCCGCACCGCGCCCAACGTCCAGTCGCTCTCGTAGAGGTTGATCCGCTGGTGCAGGCGGACCAGCTTGGTGACCCGCTCCACGAGCTCGGTGCTGTAGCGGAAGCGCAGCAGGATCTGCCGCGCCATCTCGGCGCCCACTGTCTCGTGGCCGAAGAAGTGCACCTCTCCGTCATCCACGCTCCTAGTGTTGGGCTTGGCGATGTCGTGGAGGACGGCCGCCCAGCGCAGGGTGAGGTCCGCCTCCGTGTTCTCCACCACCTGGAGAGTGTGGCGCCAGACGTCCTTGTGGTGGTAGTCCCCCTTCTGTTGCAGGCCGATCATGGGAAGCAGTTCCGGGATCAAGTAGTCCAGCAGGAAGGTGTGGTGCAGCAGCCGCAGCCCCTCGGCGGGGCGAGAGGAGAGGAGGATCTTGGACATCTCCTCGGCGCGGCGCTCCCAACTAATCTTCTGCAGGCTCTTCGCCCGACGGATGATGGCGGCGTAGCTCTCCCGCTCGATCTCGAAACCGAGCTGGCAGGCGAAGCGGACAGCCCGCAGCATCCGGAGCGGATCCTCCTTGAACCGCTCGTCCGGACTGCCCACGGCCCGAACGTAGCGGCCGACCAGATCGGATCGCCCTCCGAAGGGATCGATGATGGTCCCCTCGACCGTCATGGCCATGGCGTTGATGGTGAAGTCGCGCCGGGCCAGATCCTCCTCCAGGGAGTGGATGAACTCCACTTCGGGCTTTCGCGTGTCCCCATAGACCTCGCCTCGGTAGGTCGTGATCTCCACCCGCTTGTTGTCGATCACGGCCCCGATGGTCCCGAACTTCTCACCAACCTTGTAGATGGTGATGTGGGTCGTGGGAGGCCAGGGTTGTCGCAGTATGGCCTCGGTCTCGGCGGGGGTGGCGTCCGTGGCGAAGTCCAGGTCCGGGCTCTGCCTTCGGAGCAGCAGATCCCTCACCGAACCGCCGACCAGGAACAGCTCTCTTCCCGCCCTCTGGAAGCGCTCGGCGAGGATGCCAAACAATCGATTCATCAGTGGCCACAGTGTCCTGAGCTATTGATATCTCGCGGTCGGCGGGGGCTATTCGGAGCCTGGCTCCGGCTCCTCGGGGCTGAAGGCGGTCTCTTGGAGGGCGACTCCCGATCGCTCCAGGGCCAGCGCCAACTCGCGC
This sequence comes from Sphingomonadaceae bacterium, assembly GCA_050261575.1. Taxonomy (GTDB): domain Bacteria; phylum Chloroflexota; class UBA6077; order UBA6077; family UBA6077; genus JBLNDL01. The sequence goes on from JBLNDL010000020.1 coordinate 40,062, forward strand.
TGCCGGAGGGCGGTGGTCAGGTCGCCTCGGGTCTTCTCCATGATGCCGCGCACCGAGTCGGTGGTACGGCGGAGCCCGCCGGTCAACGCGTCGGGGAAGTCCACGGTGACCAGGATGCTGTAGATGTCGTCCATGACCCGGAGGATCTCCTCGGAGCGATCCATCTGGCCCTGGCGGAGCTGGTCTAGGATGTAGCGTCGCAGTTCACCCGCCGCTTCCCCCATGCCGTTCAGGTAGGCGGCGGGCTCGACCCCCAACTGCTGGCTGGACGGTATCGGCTCGCGGTTGATGATGGAGTAGGTGATGAATGCCTCGGCCAGTTCCTTCTGCGAGTCCTGAACGTACCCAGCGAAGCGCAGATCGGGATGGTCCCGGAGATCGGCCGTGATCTTGTCGCTCATGGCCTTGGCCTTCGCAAGCAGCTCTTTCGCCTTTTCGTTCTCACCTCGGTGCACCGCTCGAATGCTCAAGGCGCACGAACGGGTGAGCTCCCGCGAAACCGAGAGGGCTCTCTCCCTCGCCGCGTTCTTGATCTCAAGCTGCCGGACCAGCTCGTTGCCAGCCTCTTCCAGACTCGTCATCGCCTGCCGCCTCCAGTCCCTGCTTCCCCCGCCGTCTACTCGCGGGCCCCGCGATCACGAATTGTACCACAGTGCGGCCGGCGGAATGGCGCTACTGCTGTAGCGCCATTCCGTGTGCGAAGTGAGACAGGGCGTTGGCTACGTCCCTGCCGTGCGCCATCAGAAGGGGAGGGCGATCCCCAGCAGCGGGGCCACCGCGAGGGCTGCGACCACGGTCGCCACGGCCAACGATGCGAGGGCGAGGCTGCATCCGCAGCAGCAACAGGGGCATCCACAGGATGGTGCGGCCATGGTGGATTCCTCCAATAGGGAGTGTGCTCGGCTACCCAACTCTACATTCTACTCCTCCCGGCGGTCGGAGAGCACCGATCCGGCCCTCCAAGGCGGACGTGCGACGAACCGCGGGGAGTGGTGGCCGGCCAATGTGAAACCGGCCCGCAAATTGCCGTGTCATTGCCCTAATCCAGAAAAGAAGGAGCGGCCGCCATGGCGGAGCAGTTGGATCGATTCGAGTTTCCGGCTTTCATCAAAGACCTCCCTGAAGCCGACACACCGTACGACGGCCTGAGAAGCTGGGTGGTGCCGAGCGATCGCGGACAGGTCGTCTTCAACGAGGCCGACACCGAGGTGGACGTGGTGGAGCACTCCCATGGGGATCAGTGGGGAGTGGTGCTGGAGGGGAGGATGGACCTCTTCATCGCCGGCCAGAAGCAGGTGTGTTACGCGGGAGATAGCTACTTCATCCCAGCCGAGACACCTCACGGCATGAAGATCTTCCCCGGTACCCGAACGGTGGACTACTTCGCGGACCGCGAGCGGTACAAGCTGCGGCCTGCTCCCGCCTTGCGAGGGCTTCCGCGGTAGCGGCGGGATCGGGGTAGCGAGGCTTGGAGGCTCGCAGCTCTGCCGCGCCGTCCGGGCGGCGGGGGACAAGCTCCTGCCTCACCCCTTCGACATGGCGGCTGGGTGACAACCACTGCGGCCGAGCGCTACGCCTGGTTCTTAAGCTCCTCGATGCGCCGGATCCGCTGCTGGATCTCGGCCTCGAATCCGGTGGAGGAGGGCTGGTAGAAGCCACCCTCCAGCTCCTCCGGGAGGTAGCGCTGGCGGTAGCGGCGGGGGTCGTCCGGGGCGAAGTCGTGAGAGTAGTCGTACCCCTTGCCGTATCCGAGCGACCTCATCAGGCCCGTGGGGGCGTTGCGCAGGTGGAGTGGGACCGACAGGTTGCCCGTTTGTTGGACGGCGGCACGTGCGCGGCCGATGGCCGTTGTGGCGGAGTTGCTCTTGGGGGCGGTGGCCAGGTAGATGGCTGCCTCGGACATGATCAGCCACGCCTCGGGCATTCCGACGAAGTGGACCGCCTGCTGGGCTGCAACGGCGACCTGAAGCGCCTGCGGATCGGCCAGCCCGACGTCCTCAGCGGCGAGGATCACCATCCGTCGGAGGACGAAGAGGGGGTCCTCGCCTGCCTCCAACATGCGGGCCATCCAGTAGAGGGCCGCATCGGGATCGGAGCCGCGCAGCGACTTGATGAAGGCGGAGACCACGTCGTAGTGCTGCTCGCCGGCCTTGTCGTACAGCAGGCTCCGGCGCTGCATGGCGTCCTCGACGGCCGCGAGGCTCACCTTCCGGCGACCCTGCTCATCGGGTGGCGTGGCCATGGTGGCCAGCTCCAGGGCGTTCAGGGCGGTCCTGGCGTCGCCGCCAGCCAGGGCGACCAGCGCCTTCATCGCCTCCGGCGCCAGCTCAGCCTGGAGGCCGCCGAGGCCTCGATCCGTGTCGGATAGGGCCCTGCGGAGCAGCACCTCCACCTCCTCGTCGCGCAGCGCTCGCAGTGTGAAGACCCGGCAGCGCGAGAGGAGCGCGGAGTTCACCTCGAAGCTGGGGTTCTCGGTCGTCGCGCCCACGAGGGTGACGACCCCCTGCTCCACGGCGTGGAGGATGGCATCCTGCTGCCCCTTGTTGAAGCGGTGGATCTCGTCGATCAGCAGGATCGTTCGTTGGCCCTGCTGCCTGCGGCGTCGCGCGGCCTCGTCGATGACTTTACGTAAGTCGGCGACGCCCGCCGAGACGGCGCTTAGCCCCACGAAGTGGGCGTGGGTCGATCGGGCCACGATCTGGGCCAGGGTGGTCTTTCCGGAGCCCGGAGGCCCCCACAGGATCAGGGAGGTGACGCGGTCCGTCTCGATCGCCCTGCGGAGTAGCTTGCCGGGCCCCAGGATGTGCTCCTGGCCCACGAACTCATCCAGGGTGCGAGGACGCATGCGGGCGGCGAGGGGCGCACCCTCCAGATCCTCCTCACGGGTTGGCTCGGGATCGGGCGAGCCGAACAGAAGGCCCTGGCGGTCGTCTCGGCTGGGCACGGCAAGACTCCTGTAGCAGTGATGGCGATTCTAACGGCAGGGTGGCGGCAGGGCAAGGTTGGCGTCAGAGCGCCTTCTGGTATATTGCCCGCGCGTCCTCGGGTCGCACCCTGCGGGGGTTGTTCGCGAGCAGCCTCGTAACCTGCATCGCGGCCTCCACCAGGGCATCCACGTGCTCGGCCGTTATCCCCACCTCCGCCAACCTCTGCGGGATGCCGATGTCCTGAGACAGCAGCCGGCATGCCTGCGCGCTTCGGGCTGCCGCGTCGCGCGGCGAGAGACCCGTGATCGGCTCGGTCATGGCCTCGGCCACCCGGGCGAACTTGCCCATGTTGCTCAGGGCGTTGAACTCCAGGACGTAGGGCAGAAGCAGGGAGTTGGCGATGCCGTGGGTGATTCGGTGCTGCCCCTGCAGGGGGTACGCGAGGGCGTGAACGGCGTTGGTGCCCGCGTTGGCGATGGCGATGCCGGCGTAGAAGCTGGCCCGTGCCATGGCTTCCCTGGCTGGCAGATCGCTGCCGTTGCCGACCGCCGTGCGCAGGTTGGCTCCGATCAGCCGTATGGACTCGAGGGCGTACATGTCGGTGAGTGGAGAGGCGTTGAGGGAGGTGTACGCCTCCACCGCGTGGCAGAGGGCATCCACTCCGGTGGCCGCCGTCACCGACGGGGGGACGGTCAGCGTGAGCCCCGGGTCCACGATGGCGACGTCCGGGACGGTGTGCGGACTGACGATGGCCTTCTTGTCCTTCAGCGCGGGGACGTAGAAGAGGGAGTTGGGGGTTATCTCCGCACCCGTGCCCGAGGTGGTGGGCATCAGGATGGACGGCACGCCTCGCCTCGGGACGAGGCCGATCCCAAGGTAGTCCTCCACCCTTCCGCCGCAGGCAATCAGCACCGCCACGGCCTTGGCGGTGTCCATTGCGCTGCCTCCGCCCACGCCGACGACCAGGTTGCAGCCAGCCGATCGCGCGACCTCTGCGACGTGGTCGACGCTCTGGACGGAGGGTTCCGCCTCGACCTCCGTGCAGACCGCAGGCGTGACCTCCTTGGCCGTCAGCCAGGAGACTATCTGGTCCGTCACCCCTATCTGGCGCAGCGCAGGATCGGCCACCACGAATGCGTGGGATCCGCCCAGCCGCCTCGCCTCGGCTCCCACCGTCTCCGCGGCGCCGAATCCGAAGGTGATCTGATTGGGAACCCGAAAGACCGACACTGTGCTGGCCAATTCTCCCTCCTCTGTCGTGATGACCCCTTGGATGTGGCGTAGGAGTCCGTCACAGGCCTGCTGCGACGCGACGAGATGTCGAGGTCCCGCGGTGGCGCGCGCGGCTCCGTGATTCCGCCGAGCAGATCGATGATAGTCCCGAATAAGCCGAATCGCAACTCGGGGGCGTCCCTGCCACCGGAGCCGCAACCACGTCGTTATTGACTCTGGCCCGATGGGTGCTAGACTGGAGGCGTGTCCACGGCAGCTAAAGGCGGCAGGACACACTCGCCGCCTACTTGCTGCGGCGTGCCGAGCGGGCCGCAGTGCCCTGTTCGGGGCGGGGGACCCGACTGTTCCCCGGCCCCTCTTTCCTCAGACGGTGGTGGCAGTTGGGATGCGTGCCGGATCGATCCGGCGACGGAGGAGGGAGAGGGAGATGCGTTGCAGGGAGAAGTTGCAGGAGTACCTCACGACTAGCGGGGTCGGGTTCGAGATCGAACACCACCGGTTGGCTTACACGGCACAGCAGCTTGCGGCGGCCGAGCACGTGTCCGGCAAGCAGGTGGCCAAGGTGGTGATGGCGGTTGCCAACGGGAGCCCGGTGATGCTGGTGCTTCCCGCCAGCAGCAACGTCAACCTGGAGAAGCTGCGGGCGGAGTTGGGGGCTAGGGAGTTGCGGCTGGCCAAGGAGGAGGAGTTCGCCACCATCTTTCCCGACTGTGAGGTGGGGGCGATGCCTCCCTTCGGGAACCTGTACGGGGTTCCCGTGTACATCGAGAGAAGCCTGACCAGGGTTCCGGAGATCACCTTCCCCGCTGGGAGCCACACCGAGAGCATGAGAATCCGCTACAGCGATTACGAGAGGCTGGTGCACCCGGTGGTGATGGAGTTCGCCGTGCGGCAGATAGCTGAGATACCTGGGGTGTAGAGGATCGGGACGGCCGCAGGCGTCGGGCCGTGCGCTCGGAGGGCGGGGGATGAGCCCCCGCCCCCTTTTTGCAGTGCAATGAGGGACGGCGAGGCCACCTCGGAGTGCGAGCCGGGGATTCCTCACTGCCACCCGAGGCGCAGTCGAATGGGCTCCACGCGGCGATGCGGGTGTATTCCCCCACGATGAGTCAGGAGCTAACCGGCATGATGCTGCAGGAGATCGAGTCCCGCCTGGTCCAGATGGTCGGGCAGGCCGGACAGATGGCCCTGGAGTGGTTCTGGCGCCCGCTCCAGGTGGAGTACAAGCAGATGGATAGGATGGACCCCGTCACCCAGGCCGATCGAGAGGTCGAGTCCTTCCTTAGATCCGCCATCGCCAGCGAGTTTCCGGACCATGCTATCCTCGGGGAGGAGGGCACCGAGCTGGAGGTCTCGGAGCGTGAGTACCTCTGGGTTGTGGACCCGGTGGACGGCACCTCCAACTTCGTGAACGGCTTTCCCCTCTTCGCCTGCTCCGTCGCCCTCCTGCGAAATATGGAGCCCGTGGTGGGGGCGCTCTTCCTGCCGGTATCACCGCGCGTATCCTCCCCTGCCCCCGCGGCAGGGGTCGAGCCTCGAGCCTCCGTCGCCCGGTTGGGGAGCGGTGTGCTCCACGCCCGGCTGGGTGGTGGCGCGTACCTGGACGGCATTCGGGTGCAGGCATCGGAGGCCGAGGAGCCGGAGCCCTCGAGTCTGTCGGGATTGCCCGGCCTGCACGCTCACCACTTCCATCGGAGGGATCGGTTGCGCCGGAGCCCCGGCGAGCTTCGCTGCACAGGCAGCGTCTGCTTCGAGGCCGCCATGGTCGCGACCGGGGTCTTCCGGTACGCCGTTTTCCGCAGCCCGAAGCTTTGGGACGTGGCGGCGGCAACGCTGATCGTCCGCGAGGCGGGGGGGACGAGCCTGCGGTGGAGGGGCGCGGAGTGGGAGCCGCTCACTCGCTTCGAGCCCATGTCCAACCCGAAGGATCCCCGGGAGAAGGGCTTCCGTTTTTGGAGAGCGGTGACCCTGATGGGGGGGAGCCGTGTGGCGCGCTTCGTGGCCGAGCGGCTGAGGCCGGTACTGCCACCAGATAAGGCAGCCAGGAGGGCTACCGCAGAATAGCGCGTCATCGGGAGATCGCCACGGATCGGCAGATGTCGCAGGCCGACCGCAGATGGGCCTCTCCGATCGGCATATGCGGGCATCTGCGCGCATCTGTGGATCGGTTCTGTCGGCGACCCTCAGCGCCGCACCGGTGTGCTCGTCGCCCTGCTCCCAGGAGCGGTGGGACCCAGATTCTGGTCCTCGAGGGTCAGTTCGATGACGCCCGTTCCCTCCATCTGCGTCACGTTGGGGCTGTTCTCCGTCGTGATGACCACCCCAACCACCTGGAAGGGCGCCGTCCCCTCCGCCCTCAGGTCGACCCCTGCCGGCACAGGGCCCAGCTTCGCCACCTGTTTCCTACCCTGGTCGTAGGCCCACAGCACGTAGCTCTTGCCCTCGGGAGATGGGGGGATCGAGTAGCGCACGGACACCTGAGACCGGCCATCCAGGTAGCTGACGGCGAAGGACAGGGAGAGCGGGCGGGTGACCTCCTTGAACCGGGTGTCGAGGCCGCAGCCGGAGAGCAACCCCGTCAGCAGCAGGGCGACGGCCAGCGCTATCCAGACTCCGAGTGGGTTCCGCTTCATGGCCATGAGCGGGGGAAGGCAAGATGTGTGCGAGAGGAAGGCCTACCCTCGGGCCAGCCTGAGCCAGGCTTCGGCCAGCAACAGTTCCCGTAGGCAAGGGCCGACGGCGTGGGCTCGGAGCAGTCGGCGGAGTGGGGAGGGATTGCTATCCACGTCGGTAGGCGCAGGAAGGTAGTAAGCGAGATTCTGTTTTAGACGGCCATCTGTCTCGGGGCCTGCGGCCCCGGCCACTTGCGTGGCTGCCCTGTACCTTGGCCTCGGCGAGCAGCGTCATCGGCCACATCTCAGGTTGCAGCGGGGAGGATTGCCCTTTTCACTCCGGCATTACCCGGCATTGGTCTCTGTTGCTCTAACTGTCGGTTACCCGCCCTGGCTCACACCAGGCACCCTGCTCTGTGCTGTCTCGACTTTCCTCTAGCACGTCGGGCAACTATCCAGGGGTCTGAATGGTTTGGGAGACACCCCAAACCCCCGGCGGCAGGGGCTTCGCCCCCGCCGGACACCCCCAGAGGCTGTCCGCGCGCCAGCGGCCGTCCGCCTTCCTGCGCCGACGATCCCGTGGTTGGGTCCGACCCGCATATTATACCATGCGGGCCGTGGGCAAGCAGGCTGGTGGCTGGTAGCCCCAGCAGGGCAGGGCCATTCCCCTCCAGGTGGTCTGCGGGCTGCGCTGCGCGGCGGGGGATAAGCCCCTGCCCTACGAAACGGGGAGGACTCCCTCAGATCCCGAGGTAGGCCCTCTGGATGGCGTCGGAGCCCAGCAGTTCCTGGCCCGTTCCCGCCATCACCACGCTGCCGGTCTGCAGCACGTAGGCTCGGGTTGCCAGCTCCAGCGCCTCGCGCACGTTCTGCTCCACCAGCAGGATGGTGATGCCGTCCCGCTTGTTCAGCTCCAGCACAGTCTCGAAGATCCTGTCCACCAGCTTGGGGGCTATCCCCAGAGAGGGCTCGTCTAGCATCAAGAGCTTCGGCCGCAACATCAGCCCTCGCCCGATCGCGAGCATCTGCTGCTCCCCTCCGGAGAGGGTCCCCGCCCTCTGCTCCCTCCGCTCCTTGAGCACAGGGAAGAGCCCGAAGACCCTCTCCAGGTCCTCGGATCGCTCCGAGGGCGACTTGCGGGTGTATGCGCCCAGGATCAGGTTCTCCATCACCGTCTGTCGGGCGAAGAGGCGCCGACCCTCCGGGACGTGGGCGATGCCGTGGCGCACCACCTCGTGGGGGGAGAGGGTGTCCAGCCTACGACCCTCGAAGGATACGGTGCCTGCGGTGGGCTTGAGCAGGCCGGAGATGGTCTTCAGGATGGTGGTCTTGCCGGCGCCGTTGGAGCCGACGATCGAGACTATCTCGCCGGCATCGACCCTGAAGGAGACCCCGCGCAGGGCGAGCACACCGTCGTAGCCAACGTGGATGTTATCGACCTCTAGCAACGTATTTCTCCCCCAAGTATGCCTTGATCACTTCAGGGTTCTTCGCGACCCTATCCGGAGCCCCGTCGTCGATCTTCTTGCCGTAGTCCAGCACCACCAGCCGGTTGGAGATCGGCATGATGATCTCCATCACGTGCTCCACCATCAGGATGGTGACCCCCTCGGCGTTGATGGCGCGGATGATCTCCACCGCCTCCTGGCACTCCGACGGGTTCAGCCCGGCCATCGCCTCGTCCAGCATTAAGAGCTTCGGCCGGGTGGCCAGCGCCCTCGCCAGCTCCAGCCGCTTCTTGTCCGCGATGGTGAGCGCCGAGGCCAGCATCTCCTTCTTGGGCAGGAGGCCGGTGAAGTGGAGCACCTCCAGGGCGCGGCCGAGGACCGCCCTGTTGTCGCCGGTGCGGAGGTAGGCCCCTACCATCACGTTGTCCAGGACCGTCATGCCCTTGAAGACGCGCACGATCTGGAAGGTCCTGGCGATGCCCTCCCTGCAGACCTGCTCGGGCGTGGAGCCGGTGATGTCCCTGCCCTGGAAGCGGATGGTGCCGCTGTCCGGGGTGTAGAAGCCCGCGATGCAGTTGAAGAGGGTGGTCTTGCCGGCACCGTTGGGGCCGATGAGGCCGACGATCTCCCCCTGCTCCACTGTCAGGCTCACGTTATCGTTGGCTACCAGCCCGCCGAATCGCTTGGTGAGCCGGTCGACTTCCAGTAACGCCATCTCTACTTCCTCCGGCGCAGGCTCTTCAACAGCCCCATCAGCCCGTTCGGCTGGTACACGGCGAAGGCGATCACCAGGAAGCCGTAGATCAGCAGGTCGATCGCCTTACCGGTGCCTCCCAGCAGGACCCTGGTGCTCTCGGAGATCCCGATCAGCACCACGGCCCCGATGACTGGACCCCACAGCGTGCCTAGCCCTCCCAGGACCGCCATGAGGCACATGGTGATGGACACCATCAGGTAGATGGTGCTGTAGGGATCGATGAAGGTGACGTACTGGGCGTAGAAGGTCCCCGCCATGGAGGTGAAGATGGCGCTGAGGATGAAGGCGATCAGCTTGTAGTTGGTGGGGTTGATCCCCAGGGCCCTGGCGCCGTCCTGGTCCTCCTTGATGGCCCGGAAGTAGTAGCCAAGCCTGGAGTGCTCGATCCAGTAGACCACCAGCATGGCTATGGCGAGGAACGCCAGACTGATGTAGTAGTAGGGAGCCTTGTCGTGGAACTGCATGTTGATCCATGCCTCGGGGAGGAGGGGGATCTGGATGCCGACCGCCGCGCCCAGCTCCTGGGTGTTGATCACGGCGGTATAGAGGATCTCACCCACCGCAATGGTGGCAATGGCGAAGTAGTGCCCCTGCAGGCGGAAGCAGGGGTAGCCGACGGCCGCCGCCAGCAGGATGGAGAGGAGGATTCCTGCCAGCATGCCGAGCCACGGCGAGATCAGGTAGTCCTTGAGCAGGATGGTGGAGGCGTAGGCCCCCACGCCGAAGAAGATCGTGTTGCCCAGGGAGACCTGGCCGGTGTACCCGCCGAGGATGTTCCAGCCCACCGCCATCAGGGCGTTGACGAAGACCAGGATGGCGATGTGCTGATGGAAGGGCATGGTGAAGACCAGTGGGTAGACCAGCAGGAAGAGGGCCAGGGCCGCCAGGGCCACGATCTTCAGCGGGTTCCGGCGGGCCTCGAGCTTCTCGGTTGGGTGCAGACGTGAGACACCGGGGCCCGTCTGCCCGACCAACTTGGCGTCTTGTTGAGTCATACCGTTACGCTCCGCTCGGTGTATCGTGCCACGATCCCATCGCATAAGGCCGTGGGGCTGAGTCTTCTGCCCCGCTGCCCCCGGGCGATGCTCGTTGCGGCAGGGGATAAGCCTGCCCCACTCCTGGAACGACGCCCTCAGTACTTGCCCAGCAGCCCCTGGGGGCGCAGCAGGACGACCAGCAGGTAGATGGCCAGGACGACCGCGAACTTCAGGGATGGGGCCAGCAGGAGCCCCGCCATCACCTGGACGATGCCCACCAGGATGCCCGCGATGAAGGCGCCCGGGATGCTCCCGAACCCCCCCAGCGCCACCACCACGAACGCGGTGAGGCCGAAGACTGAGCCGACCTCCGGGTGGATGTAGTAGAAGGTGGAGAGCAGCGCCCCTGCCACCCCCACGCATCCGGCTCCGATGGCCCACGTGAGCGTGAACATCCGGTCGGCGTCTATGCCCATCAGGGCAGCCGCGTCGCGGTCCTCCGCCGTGGCCATCAGCGCCCTTCCGACCTCGGTCTTCTCGACGAACCAGTAGATGAAGGCGAAGGTCGCCACAGCGCCGATGGCGGCGACCAGTTGGGGCATCCCGACGAAGATGCCGGCGAGGTCCAGGCGCACGTCGCTCACGGAGGAGTGCTGGATCACTCGGAAGTTGGGGGTCCAGAGGAACTGGGCCAGGCTGCGCAGGAACACCATCAGCCCGAAGGTGGCGAAGATCTGAGCCAGCATGGGCGCGTGCAGGATCGGCCTGATGATCACCTTGTGGGTGGCGATGCCCAGCAGCACCAGGGCGAGGGTGGAGATGGGCAGCGACACCAGCGGATCCAGCGCGTACATGCTCCACATCCAGAAGGAGGTGTACATCGCCAGCATGAGGAACTCGCCGTGGGCGAAGTTGACTATCTCTACCATTCCGAAGATCAGGGTCAATCCCACGGCCACCAGGGCGAAGACGAAGCCTATCAGGAGGCCATTGACGAGTGTCTGTACCAGCAGCTCGGGTGTCATATGCGATTGATCACCCCCACGAGATATGGGCAGGCTAGAGGTCCCAGCTCCCAGGGCAGGGGCTTCCAGTCCTAGCGCACCTGCCCTGGGACCCGGCCCTCACCCGCCCTTCGAGCGGCCTCTCCCTCTGGGAGAGGCTGCTCCGAGGCCCCCCCTCCCAAAGGAAGAGCGTGACGCGGCGCCAGCTCGCGCCACGAGGCCAGGGTTCGGGGGCGGGACCAAGAGGCCCGCCCTATCGGGCACTCTTACTTGATGTCTGCCCACTTGGGTCGCGGCCACACGATCTCTTTCGAGGAGACGTCGAACGGCCACACGGTGGAGTAGGACCCACCGAACACCTGCATGTTGATGCCTTGGGCGTGCACGTTCTGGCCCTTCTCGTCGAACTTGATACCCTTCCAGCCCATGATCAACTGCTCGCCCGGGATTTCGGTCTCCATGAGCGCCTTCTGGATCGCCTTGGGGTCGGTGCTCTTGGCCCGGTTGATCGCGTCCAGCAACGCGATCATGCCGGTGAAGTCTCGGGCGGAGTTCTCCGTCATGTCCTGGTTGTACTTCTGCCTGAACATGTCGGCCACCGCCTTGGCCACCGGCTTCTTCTCGGCGATGTCCGGAGCCCAGGCCGCGCGCGTGATCACGTACTCCGAGTCCTTACCCAGCACCTTGCGGAACTCTGGGTCCACGAAACCCGCGCCGTAGGCCAGGATGCCCTGGGGGTTGAAGTCCAGTTGCTTGTAGCTCTTCATGAAGAGGATGGCATCGGAGGTGTAGGACACCTGGAACACCACGTCGGGGTTGGCGGCCTTCAGCCTCTGGACCTCGCTGGTCACCTCGGTGGTGTTGGCGGGATAGGCTATGTCGGCCACCACCTGGTAGCCCCTCTCCTGCGCGAACATCTTCGTGGTCTTGTTCGCGTCGGTGCCGTAGAGGGTGTTCTCGTTGACGATCGCCACGCTCTTCAGCTTGGTGTTCTTCTGCTTCTGGATGTCGTCCAGCATGTCGAAGAGGTTCTTGCCGTAGGTCTGGTCGTGGGGGCCTGTGCGGAAGAAGAACTTCAGCCCCCGCTCGGTGAGGCCAGGGGAGGAGGACTCGCCGTTGACGAACGGGATGCCCATTCGCTCGGCGGTCTGGCTGGCGGTCTGGGTGACTGAGCTCTGGTATGCCCCGAAGAGGGCGACCACCTTCTCCTGGGTGACCAGCCTCTCCGCCTCGCTCTGTCCCTTCTCGGGGGTCCCCTGGTGGTCGACGATCACGAGCTTGACCTTGGCGCCGCCCAGGTTCGGCAGCCCCTCGGCGCTGGCCAGCGGAATGTTGAGGTCGTACTTGCCGTTCACGACCTCCGCGGCCAGTTCCACCGCGTACTTGAGGTCGAGCCCGGTGCTGGCCGAGCCGCCGGACAGGGGGAGCAGCACGCCGATCTTGATCTCCTGCGGTGCCGCCGCGGCGGGAGCGGTGGTGGCCGCGGGCTGGGCAGCCTGCGCCGTGGCTGCGGGCGCGGCGGCCGCCGGTTTGGCGGCGGTGGTGGGTGCCGACGCCGGTGCCGTCTGGGCGCATCCGATGGCCAGCGACCCTGCCAGCACCAGCAGGGCAACGATGGGTGGGAATCGGTTCGCGAGCAGCTTGCCTGTCATCCCTAGTCCTCCTGTTGTGTGGTGAGAAACATACCCCAAGTCCCGATGCGTCGTATCGCGATTCCGTGGCATCGGGGCATCTCGCCTGGCCAGCGGACCGCCATGCCCCCCTGCCGGCGGGCCGTCGGTGCGACGGAGCGCGGTCGGCCACGGGGCGTGGCCCGCTGCACCCCCTCTCGGGGGTGGATGGCTGTGGAGTTCCAGGGGAATCCATGCGGACCGGCTGGTGTTGAGACCGGTCGACCGCAGGCGGTTGGGGTGGGTCAGTGTAGCGCGAAGCTGAGGGTTGGCATCTGGAGCCATGCCACACTCACGGACAGACCCTATCGAACTGTCTGCGAAACGGTAGGGGCTGC
>JBLNDL010000021.1:0-7082 GCA_050261575.1 Sphingomonadaceae bacterium
CCGCATCGCCGTGATGCGGGATGGCGTGCTCCAGCAGCTAGACACCCCCCAGCAGCTCTACGATCACCCGGCCAACACCTTCGTCGCAGGCTTCATCGGCTCCCCGGCCATGAACTTCTTCCCGGCGCGCCTCGAGAGGGTTTCCGATGACGCCTACCTCCAGGCCGAGGGCTTCCGGCTTCGACTGCCGGAGGCATGGGCCTCCGAACTCGGCCCCCTGTCGGGACGCGACGTCACCCTCGGGATCCGGCCGGACCATCTCGTGGAGCGCGCGGGAACCCCTTCGGATGAGGATCGCACCCTTCGAGCCACGCTGGAGGTGGTCGAGAACCTGGGCAGCGAGTCGATCCTGACGCTGCGCCTCGGCTCCACCATCTTCACATCGCGATCCCCCTACCGAGCCGGGCGCCATCCGGGAGAGACGATCGAGTTGACGGTCGACACGGCCCACCTGCACGTCTTCGACAACGAGTCAGGAACCGCGCTCGGGAAGGCCGCGTAAGGGACCATCCAGATCGCCGCGGGGGAGCCCCGCGGCGAGGCTTCATCGTGGCGGGGATTTGGGATTGCCCAAATCCCCAGCTTGCTCTCTCAGACTTCCAAAGCTTACTCAGAGGAGCCTATGATCGCTCACGGCAACCTGTTGCACGATCTATCCGCCAGGGATCCCCAGAGGCAACCAGAGGATCTGCTGCGGAACATCTTCTCCACGCTGTTGCAGAGGGACAGTCACGTCGATGCTCAGTTTGTCGACTCTTCCCGCCGTTCGGTGGTCGGGGTTGCCGGGCTGCCCTTCGAGGCACCCGTGGTGGCCCGGCTGCTGCGAGAGGAGTTGCTGTTCGACTACCTGGAAGGACTCTGGAGGAAGGGGCGCTCGGTACTGATCACGGCCAACACGGGGTTCCCGGTCACCCCCGTGGAGGTCTACCTGTCAGGCGAGCCGGTGGAGATGATTCCCGACGTCCCGGCGCAGGTCGCCAACCTGGTGGCGGAGATCATCGCGGAGGTGCGCGGCTGGGCCGGCATCCTCGACGAAAACGGGCATCACGTCATCGACCCCACGGCTCCGCCGCCCGGCCCCCACTTCTTCACCAACCTGCTGATCGGGAACCGGATCGGCTACCCCAAGCCGCTCCAGACCACCCCCAAGAGCGTGGTAGATCACCTCGGACGGGGCAGCTTCCGCTCTCACGCTGACACCCAGGTGCTGGCGACTCGCTGGGACATGCGCGCCGAGGAGAACGGCTTCCCGGCCAACCGGCAGTTCTACCTGACCGAGCAAGGCCGCCAGATCTTCTACTCGGCCGACCCCTCGGATCCCAACGTGGAGTGGGCCCGCACGACCCACGCCCCCAATCGCACCACCATCCGATACCGAACTCGGTGCGGCCTGGAGATCACCCGCACCATCTTCCTGCTCCCGCACGAGGAGGGGTTGCCCCTCGCCACCGAGGCCCACTCCATCGTCGTGGCGAACTGCGGCGCAACCGATCGCCACTTGAGGATCGTGGTGACCGGCATGTTCGGGGCCGCGCAGGCCGACGCGCTGCGGGAGGACGTGCTCTACACCAACCTGACTCTGGAAGGGCGCGTTCTCCTGAACCAAGAAGGTTCGATAGTGGCCGTCAGCCCCCACTACCATCCGTTCTGGGCCAAGGAGGACGTCCGCTTCCACTCCATGGTCGTGCACCAGGGAGGCCACACCACCTACCCCACCGAGTACACCACCAGCTACAACGAGTTCGTGGGCAACGGCACGCTGGAGCGCCCGCAAGGGGTGCGGCTGCTCTCCAACCGCCTGGCGCGGAAGGGCCCGGGCTTCTTCGCGCTCGCCGCGCCGCTCAGTCTCCCTCCGGGGGGCGAGGCTCGCGCCGACAACTTCACCGGCCTGGTCTCAAGCAAGGCCGATCCGGCGCACGACCTGCACGGCTGGGAGCGCCAAATCCACGCCCTGCTCGAGCGCTTCGGTCAGCCAGAAGAACTGGAGCGTGCCAGGAAAGCCAACGACCGTTTCCTGGAAGGCTACAGCCGCCACTGGCGGATCCGGTCGGAGGATCCCACCTTCGACCGTTACGTCAACCAGAACCTGCCCTTCCAGATCCTCTACCAGACCTTCGTGTCCCGATCCTTCGATCAGACTCAGAAGGGACACAGGGAGATCGGGGCCCGAGAGATCCAGGATCTCTTCGCCTCCATGCCCTTCTTCCTGGCCTCCGGCCACCAGCAACTGGTCAAGGACTTGCTGCGGGAGTGGGCCAACCAGGTCTTCGAGTTCGGCTACGCCAACCACAACTTCTACTGGGTGGGCAAGCAGCCGGGCGAGTACTCCGACGACGCCTTGTGGCTGGTCCAGGCACTGGGGCGCTACCTTCGTCAGAGCGGCGACGTGGCCTTCCTGGACGAGGAGTGCCGGGTCGCGGGCACGGACCCGCGTCGGTCCCGCACCGTCTACGAGACCGTGCAGGCGATACTCCGATACTCGGGGGAGATATCCGTGGGCCGGCACGGCCTCCCGCTGCTGGATAAAGCGGACTGGAACGATACCCTCCAGGTGGACAAGGATTTCCTGAACGGTCCGCAAAAGGAGGCCGCGTACCGCCGCCAGTTGCAGGCCGGCGGGACGTTCGGCGAGCCCCTCGATAGCGACTACTCCGAGAGCGTCATGAACGGCTTCCTCCTGAAGGTGGCGATCGACGAGGCTCGCCACATGGCGGAGAGCAGGGGCGACGAAGAGTACCTGCGAAAGCTGAATCGGATGGCCGAAGGGATGGCCGACAGGCTGCAGCGGCACGCCTGGAAGGGCGACTTCTTCGCCCGCGTGCTGTTCAACAAGTACCCCGACGGCCGCCACAGCTACCTGGGCGCCGGAGGAGACGGTCTGTCCGCCGATCCATCCCTGGAAGGGACTTACTTCCTCAACTCCTTCACCTGGTCGATCCTGGCCGGGGTCGCCACGGAGGCGCAGATAGCCACCATGCTGCAGGTGGTGAAGAGGGTGCTCTGGACGCCCCACGGCCTGAAGCTCTGCTCGCCAGTGGACTTCAGCGACATCGCGGGCCGAGGTGGAAGCGGTGAGTACTTCCAGGGCGATCGTGAGAACGGCGGTGTCTTCAAGCACGCCGACGCCATGGCGGTGGTCGCCATGTTCGACGCCGCACGGAGGGTGGACGACCCTCGGCTCGCCGAGGATCTGGCCGACCTGGCCTACCGGGTCCTCGATGCCATCCTGCCCTACAGGTCGATGAACGATCCCTACGTTCTGTGCGGCAACCCCCGCTTCTGCACCCAGTACAACAACAGCGAGACGGGGGAGAACGTCGGACCAACCCTGAGCGGCACCGCCACCTGGCTGCAACTCGCCCTGGCCTCGTCCATGGGGCTCAGCATCACCCCCGATCGGATCGAGGTCGATCCCATCCTCCGTTGGTCGCAGCGGTGGATAGAGATGAGGCTGAGAACCGAGCGGTGCGAGTATTCGATCCAGATATCCAAGCCCGTCGGCTTCTTCCGGACCAAGGACAATCGGCCTGCCGTCCGGCTGGACGGCGTCGAAACCCGGGGCACCGAAGTACCCCACCGCGCCGACGGCTCATCACACACCCTGGAGGTAGCTTTCTAACCATGGTCCAGACGCCCAGAATCACCGTAGTGGTCCCGGTTCGCAACGCCGAGCGGACCATGGACAAGACACTCTCCTACCTCACGGACCTGGACTACCCGGCCGACAGGTTGGAATTGATCCTGGCCGACGGGGGAAGCAGCGACGCCACCGTCGAGATCATCCGTCGGTGGCAGGAGGCGCACCCCCACATCAAGCTGGTGGAGGTCCCCAACTGTCAGTCGCCCGGCCACGCGCGCAACGCCGCACTGCGGGAGGCCACTGGGGAGTTCATACTGTTCACAGACGGCGACTGTGCCCCCAACCCGGACTGGGCCCGACGCATCCTGGAGCCGTTCTTTGCGGACGAGCGGATCGGGGGGGTAGGCGGCGAGGTGTTGACCCTCCGGACGGATCCCAACAACGATACCGAGGCATACTGCGAGCAGGTGGGGTTCCTGAGCGTCGCGGGCAGGTGCGGGGTCCACGCGAGCGGGTACTTGCCCGGCCTGAAGGAGAAAGCCGCCCACGAGGTCAACGGTGGGGACCACTCCCCCTTCTTCGCCACCGCCAACGCGGCATTCCGCAGGGATGCCATCCAGGCCATCGGCGGGCAGTTCTGGGATGAGCCCACGGGCGAGGATGTGGATTTCTCCCTGCGGGTGCTCCAGGCCGGCTACAGGCTCTACTTCGCCAAGGAGGCCGTGGTGAAGCACATGCACCGGGTCTCCCTCGTCAGCTACCTCCGCCAGTGGTACGGCTACGGCTTCGGCCACCCACTCCTGGTGCAGAAGCACGCACGCGAGGGGCTGGAGGTGGTGCTGCAGTTCGGCTCGCCCAGGTTCCTCCACCTGCCGCTGCCGGGCAAGGGGATCGTCCACCTGGGAAGCTTCCACCTGATGCACCTTTCGCTGGTGGGGATCGCCGGCAGCCTGCTGGCACTGCCACTCACTCCGGCTGCCCTCCCGGCCCTGGGGATCACCCTGGGGACATTCGTAGCCTCCTCCGTCTCCTACTTCTCCCCCTGCCGCCGCCTCCGCCCGAGGAATCGGCTGCTCACCTGGTGCAAGATCCGCTACCTGAGCAACTGGTCGTTCCTCAAGGGCGCCTGGGACGGGGGCCGGAAGTTCGGGGCTATCTGTATCGAGCCCAGTTGGTGATAGAGTGAACAGAGGGGGTGGTCCGTGCGGATCACCTCTCTCTCGTGCCTAGTGCGCCTGTCGATACCCGTAGCGCCGGACCGTCGTGTCCTCCCGCCCGGTCCAAGCGTAGGGCGGGCGTAACGCTGCGCACGCTCGCGCGCCCGGCCCCTACTACCGGCGGCGCAGCCGGAGGCTGACGATGCGCCCACCCGACAGGCGACCATCGAACTCCTCGCCGGAAGGTTCCTCGTCCAAGCGACACGGCTCCACCGCGAACCTGCCGTCGACTGCTACGGTAGCCGCGTCCTCGCCCGGGTTGTATAGGCGCAGGATCACCCCGTCGCCATCCTCCGCCCCCTTCAGCCCGGCGAAGCAGAAGCCCTCGCCATCGACCGACAGGGCAGCCTCGCGCCGCAGGCCGGCAGGCCCCACCAGCACCCCGAACCGATAGTCGTGGGAACGACGAGTCAACTCGGCATCGCTCGGTTCGTCCGCCAGCGAGAGGGCGTACTGGAACCGGTGGGTGCCCGGGCACTGCGCCTCGGGGGTCTGGACCCCCGGCCCGGCCCAGCCCGGGCGGGTCGAGAGATCGTTGCGGGAGAGCCAGCCCACGCAGCGCAGCAGAGTGAGCGCTATCTCGGTTCCGTGGGATGCCGGCCGTGCCTCGTACTCCGGTAGCCCCCGCCCCAGGACGACGGTGCCCGCTACCTCCACGAACCCCAGCGTATGGTGGGTGGCCGATCGAGGCTCCATCCATCCCGGGCCGTGGGGCTGCACCCCCACCGGCCGGCGCAGCACCGCGTAGTGGCCTTCCACCCTCGCCTGTTCCGCCGGGGCAGCCGGGAACACCACCCTGAGTCGATGGTCCCTCGCCCGGTTCACGACGGTGGTGGAGAACTCCACGCGGTCCACCCCGGCGACCAGCCGAACCTCCACCCCGATCGGACAGGCAACTCGGGCGCTGAGCCGTCCTCGTCGATCCGCCCGCAACCCAGAGGGCAGCCGCGCCCCTATCTCCATCGTCAGGGAGGCCACCGCCGGGCCGCCCAGCCCTCCGCGAACCTTCACCGGATCGCGGCGGCTGTCCCAGGTGGAGCCCCCCTCCACCGGGCAGAAGTTGTACTCGTCCCCCCGGTCCGCCTCATCCTCGAACCAGTGGGCGCCGGCAAGCCTCCTGCCCGTCGGCTTGTGCAGCACGTCCAGCGTACCGTCGTCGAGCACCTCCACCCGGTAGTACTCGTTCTCGAGGGCTCGCTCCCCAACGAGCCGTGCCCCCGTGGCCCCCCGACCTGTGCCCTTTTCCAGCCGCAGTCGCGACGCCCCGAACGCCGCGACCTCGACCGACACCAACGCCACGGCGCCGCCCGCCCCGGAGACCACCTGCGCCGGCAGTTCGCCCCCGGACCCCTCGGCCCGCACCCGCCTCGCCCGAGCGAGTTCGCCCGGCAGCGGCAGCTCCACCAGCCCCCGCCTCCGCCACGGCAGCAGGTTGACGGCGCTCGCCTCGGCACCCGGCAGCTCCTCCAACGACCAATCCGCACTGCCTCCGGCCCTCCGCCAGAGCGCCTCCCGCTTGAGCCGCTCGGCGAGCTGCTCGGCCGCGTCGAAGCGCCACCCCATCTCCCGGTGTACCTGATCCACCGAGCAGCCGCAGATAGAGTCGTGCGGATGGTTGCGGAGCAGGTGGCGCCACGCCAGACGCAGATCCTCCAGGGGGTATGATCCGCCCTCCAGGTAGCACAACGAGCAGGCGACCTCCGCCTCCAGCAAGGACCTCTCCACCGCCTCGTTACGCTGCTTCAACGGCATCCGCGCCGAGTTGACCCCGCGCAGGATGTGCGCGTCCTTGCCCTCACACATCTCGCCTCTATACTCGGCCAAGTGCGGCTCGCTCGATCGAAGCGCCTCCACGTAGTCGTCGAGGCCAGCGATCTCGAACCGCGCCTCCGGCCAGGCCGCCCGGCACTCCCTCAACAGCGAGGGCAGATCCCGCTGCACTCCCGCGTGGTCCGTCCCGTTGCCGGCGAGCAGGTCCACCACGCCCGTCCGGTCCAGGTAGGGCCAGGCGCTCTCCGCCAGCTCCCGCAGCCGCCGGAGAGCCACCTCCACCCCAGGCTCGGCCCCCTCGGCGACCGGCCCCCTAGTCCATTGGCCCAACTGCCGCAGGGCGTGGTACCCATCGATCTGGCGGATGGCCAGGACCGTGGAGCCGTCGGGGCCGCGCCAGCGGAAGGCGACGCCGAGGCGGTCGGAGTCGTCGCCTAGACCCCTCCAGAACACGAAGCTGTCCATGCCGAAGCCCCGCACGATCTGGGGCATCTGCGCCACGTGGCCGAAGGTGT
>JBLNDL010000022.1:0-12988 GCA_050261575.1 Sphingomonadaceae bacterium
CCATTTTCCCCCGGGCCCTGCCTATGTCCACCCCTCCCCCTCCGGGCCGGCGGGCGCCTGCGGCCCCGGCCCGGACGGAAGGAACGGATCAGGAGCGGAGGTGAGTGGTGTCGGAAGTCATCGCCTGGTCCACCGCCCTCGTCTCGATGGTGTGGTTGGCCGAGAGCATCTCGGGCCAGAGACGGCGACCCCGCCGAATCGGGGTGAAGACAGCTCGAAGCTGGCTGCAGCCCTGGCCCGAGGTGTCCAGGGTCCTCTTCGCCGTCCTCGCCGTGGCGGCGCTCCTCTTCGACCTGGGGACCTTCCGGGTCGAGGGAGCGGTGTTGTTGCAGGCCCCCGGCCTCCTTCTGGCCATCGCGGCCACCGTGCTGAGCGCCAGGGCCAGGGTGGAGATGGGAGAGCAGTACGCCACCGGCATCCAGGCGTGGACCGGGCAGCAATTGGTGACAGGGGGTCTGTTCTCCCTGGTGAGACACCCCATCTACCTGAGCGTGGTCGCCATGTGGCTGGGAGCAGGGTTGGGGATGGCCAGTTGGCTCCTCGTCGTGGTGGGGGTGGTAGCGGTCTCGCCGGCCTTCTATCTGATGGCCAGGCACGAGGAGAAGCTGATCCTGGACCACTTCGGCCGCCGCTACTGCGAGTACCGGGCGCAGGTGCCCATGCTGCTGCCCTGGCCCAGACCGAGCGGACTCGTCGAGGTGCCCTCCTCAGTCGAGGTGACAGAGCAGCCCAACGTCGCGGAGCAGGAGTGAGACAGCAGGGCCCATCGGCACCACGGAGGCACGAAGACGGCCGACCTACACTGGCCATACTAGCCCGCAGAAGGGGCGGACCTACGCGTCTGCGCACACTCAGGTCCGCCCCGACAACCACCCTCTGTCCCCGTCTGCGCTATGCGACGCCGTGCATCACCTGTCCCAAGAGAGTGGCAGGTTGCTCTCCACCACCCGTCCCTCCCGCAGCACCAACCGATGCTGGAACGCTCCGGCCTCGAAAGAGCGGTTGTGGGAGATCACGAAGATCTGGCTGAAGCTCTCCGCCACCTGGCCGGAGGTGAGTAGCTGCACCAGGGCCTCCGTCCGAGGCCCATCGAAGGAGCTGAGGGGCTCGTCGAGGAAGATGAAGCCGGGCGCCGTTCCAAGCTCCTGTGGAAGTGTCGCCAACGCGAAGGCCAGCCGCAACGCCAGGGAGAATTGGTCCTTGGCGCCACCGGAGAAGACACTCTTGGAGACGTAGCGGCCGGCGGAGTCGTCCCACACCTGAATGTGGTAGTCTTCCCCGATCCGCGCCTCGTGGTAACGGCCCGCGGTAAGCAGGGGCAGAATCTGGCCGAGATTGCGCTCGGTGTTGGGCAGCACCATCCGCACGATCCTCTCCATGGTCCCCTCGACGATGGCCGCCGCTCGCCGCTTCACCTCCAACTGGCGGGCCAACCTCTCCACCTCTGCTCGGCACTCCCCCGTCTCCAGGGAGTCGCCATCGATCCCCAGTCTCTCCTCCAGCCTCCGCCGCCGGCCTTCCAGCTCGCCTATCCTGGCGATCAGGGCATCCCGGTGGGCCGACAGCTCGCCCGCCGACTCCGCCGCCCACCGGTCGATCTCGGATGCCGACCGGAAGGACACGACTGCCACCGCTCCGGCCAGCAGCGCCACCAGTACTGGCACTACCCAGAGGACCGACGCGCCGGAGTACCCAAGCGCAGGCAGAAGGGCCGCCCCCGCAGGAAGGGCCAGCATCCCCAGGGCGGCCGCCCACGCGGCCAGTCTCCCCCGCCGCCTCGCGGTCGCGCCATCCCGACGGAGGGCGGCGAGGCGATGGGCCGCCTCGGCCCACGAGGCTTCCGTCCCTCGCCCGTCGGTCCCCATCGTAGAGCCCGCCGGCCCGCCCGCGCTCCCGCGGGCGTCTGGCCCGCTCCGGTCCTGGCGCGCTTCCTTTCCGCGTGGGGAAGGCGTGAGCGTGCTCGAGGGCAGGTCCGCTGGGCGAGGGTCATCGGGGCCGGCAGACCTGCCAGCCCGCGCGGCTTCGCGAAGGGCTGAGGCCTGTCCCCAGACGCCTGGCCCACGGTCCGACATCGACGGTGCAGGGCTGGGGCTTGTCCCCTGCCACCCGGCCGCCTCCAGCGCGACCCTCTGCCGGGCCACCCTGGGCAGTTCCGCCACCACCTCCGCCAGCTCCAGCCGGTCGCGGGCTTGGGCCAGCGTCCTCTCGTCCTGGACGGTCACCTTTAACCGGTCGGCCAGATCCGTCAGCCTCTCCAGGTTGAGCAGCTTCCGCAGGGATTCCTTCCGCTGGCCGATACCCAGGTCCTCCAGCTTGGAGAGCTTCTTCTGCTCCACGAAGCAGGAGTTCAGCAGCGCCTCGCTGTCCAGCCCCCCCAGTTCTTCGACCACTCGGGCATTGACCGCCAGCACTCCGGCCACCCGCTCCTCCGGAGCGCCCGGCCGGCGCACCGTGAGGGCCGCCTGGCTGGGCCTGTTGCGGGCCACCGTCCGGCAGATCTCCAGCTCCGTATCGTCCACCTCAAGCAGCAGCTCCACCGTCGTAGAGTCGGCCCCGTACCGGATCACGCTCTCCAGGTTCCCCTTCCCTCGCCCCTCAGCGATCAAAGGGGAGCCGTAGAGGGCGTAGAAGACGCTCTCGAAGAGGGTGGATTTTCCAGACTCATTCAGCCCCTCGATCAGGACGCTGGCCCGGCGGGGGAAGACCACCTCCACGTGGCGCAGCAACTTGAAGTCCTCGACTCGAAGCCGTCTTAGAACGATCATCGGTACTCGTCCAGGATCAGGCGCAGGGCTTCGTCGATCAGATCGCGCTCCCGGAGGTCGTCGGCCTCCTCCCGACGCTCCCGAGCGAAGCGGATCAACTCCTCCCGCTGCGATAGCCTCCCGCCCCGGGCGCTCGTGGCATACCGCTCGTCCTCCACGTAGAGTCCGGTGGTATCCAGGTCGAAGAAGAAGGAACGAGCGGCGCCGAACTCGGCCACCTCTCGCAGCCGCAGGTCGTGGTACCGCTGCCTCGAGATCGGCCCCTCGAGTCTCACGCGAACCATCGCGTCCCGCCGGCACTCCGTCTCCAACCGCTCCTTCAGAGTCTCGGCCGGGTCGCCTTCGGCCAGATCCGAGGTCGGGATCGCGAGCTGCAGCCGCGGCTGGCAATCCACGGGTACCTGCTGCAGGCCGACGAGCCGCCCCGGTTCCGCCTCTAGGTAGACGAAGCCGGGGGTCACCTCCATCTCCGCGAAGGTCATCCGCTCGGTCGCCCCCGGCACGATCACCGTCTTCCCGCCCCAGCAGAAGGCGGCAAAACGATGGACGTGGCCCATCAGCAGGTAGTCCACCCCCTCGAGTCCCTCGACCGTCGCCCGCCGCACGATCGGCTCCGGGGCCCCCGGGTAGACGTGGCCCTCCAGGCTCCCGTGGAGCAGCAGCAGCGCGATGTCCGCGTTCGGTCGCCACTCCAGCCCCTCCAGGGGGTCGGATCCGGCCGGTGCGGTGGGATCGGGGGGCATGCCGGCCACGGCAACCCGTATCCCCTCGATCTCCAGGGTCTCCTCATCCAACCGAGGGCCGAAGACTGAGGACTGAGGACTGGGTGCCTTTCCCCTGGTGTGCTGGCCCTCTATCCCCCGCCGGAGGGCCGAGGCGCGCCCCCCGCCGCCCGATCCCCAGGAAACGTGCGGGCGGCAGGGGATACCCCCCCGCCATACTTCAGGGGCGACGTCCTCAGTCCTGAATTCGCCGAGCAGTCTGAGGCCGCCCAGGCGAGCGTAGGTGGCCTGAGGTGTGGACATCGAGTGGCCATTGCGGGACCGCGGGGTGTCGTGGTTGCCGCCGATGCCGAGGCACCGCACCCCGGCCTCTCGAAGTCGGGCAAGAGACTCGGCCACGAACTGCCGCTCCACGTTGCGCGGCTCGGGGGAATCGAAGAGGTCGCCCACCTGGAGGAACAGGTGTGCCCTCTGCTCCAGGGCGTGCTCCACCGCCGCACCGAAGCCGCGGCGCAGCCAGGCTCGCCGCTCTTCCAGCTTCTGAGAGAACATCCTGTCGTAGTGGCGGCCCAGGTGGTTGTCGGCCGTCACGACCATCCGGATAGCGATGGCTGACCTCCGGTGAGGCGAAGGAGGACGAGTGACCGGGGAGGAGTCTCGTGAGTGCTCGTCTTCCGATCGTTCCCCAGGGATCTCGATCCGATTCTATCACCTTTTGACCGACAACTCGGCGGGCTGCTGGGGCTGGGGCTGGGGCGAGGGGGCAAAGACCCTGACCTCGTGGCGGACCTGGACCTGAACCCGGTCACCCGGGAAGAAATCGGCCCACGGCCCCAGTCGAGATCGCACCAGGTTGCCCGAGGGGAGACGCACGGTGATCAACTGGTCGTGGCCGAAGAACTCCCGAAGCACCACCTGGCCCGGCCCCTGGGAGTCCAGGGTCAGATCGACGTCCTCCGGCCTGAGCATCACCTCCACCTGCCCATGGAGGGCATCCGAGGTGCGGAGAAGGCCAAGCTCGCAGGACACCCTTCCCCCCACCGCCTCGCCAGGAAGAAAATCGGCATCGCCAAGGAAGGTCGCCACCGCCCGCGTGGCCGGGTATCGATAGAGCTGCATGGGCGCTGCCACCTGCACGAGTCGCCCCTCCCGCATCACCCCCACCTCGTCGGCAAGGCTCAACGCCTCCTCCTGGTCATGGGTCACGAAGACGGCCGACACCCCGGCCCCTTTCAGGATCTGGCGTACCTCGCCTCGGACCCGCACCCGTAGCGCGGCGTCGAGATTGGAGAAGGGCTCGTCGAGCAGTACGACGTCGGGACGAGGGAGCAGGGCCCTCGCCAGCGCCACCCGCTGCTGCTGGCCACCCGATAGCTCGTGGGGCATGCGCCCTTCGAGACCAGCCAGCCCGACCAGCGAAAGGATCTCCCTCACCCTGGACTCGCGATCCTCCGCCTTGGGGAGCCCATAGCCGACGTTGGCCGCCACGTCCAGGTGGGGAAAGAGGGCGTAGTCCTGGAAAACCATCCCGACCCGACGTTTCTCGGGCGGGACGATCCGACCGTTGCCCGCGACGAGGCGGCCACCGATCTCGATGGTCCCAGCGTCGGGAACCTCGAAGCCTGCCAGCAGCCGCAGCGTGGTCGTCTTGCCGCAGCCGCTGGGCCCGAGCAGCGCCAGCATCTGTCCTCTGCGCAGGGCCAGGGTGACATCGTCGACGGCCCGCACGGAGCCGAACCGCTTGGTGACGGATAGACAGCGGACAGAGAAATCACTCACCGCGAGCCCTCCCTTCGGAGCGAACGACCAGGGCCATCGACAATCCCGAAACCAGCACCAGGAGGAGGGCAGGGGCTGCGGCCGCCGCGAAGAAGCCCTCTGAAGTGGCTGTCCAGATGGTGGTGGCCAGCGTCTTGAAACCGATCGGACTGAGCAGCAACGTCGCCGGCAGCTCTTTCATCGTGGTCAGGAAGACCAGGGCGAAGCCGGCCAGAAGCCCGGGGCGAACCAGGGGCAGCGTGATCGTGGCCAGCACCTGGGGCTGGGTGCGTCCCAGGCTGCGGGCCGCCTCCTCCAGGCTGGGACTCACCTGCAGCAGGGAAGAGCGGGCGGAGCCGAGAGCCTGGGGAAGAAAGCGCACCAGGTAGGCCACCACCAGCAGTGTCAGGGTCTGGTACAGCATGGGGACGTAGTTGGCCCCGAAGAACACTAGAGCCAGCGCCACCACGATGCCCGGCAACGCGAAACCCGCGTAGGTGGCTCGCTCAAGAAGCTGGCTGGCTCTCCCCGGATAGCGCACTGACAGCACCGCCACCGGCAGGGCAGCGGCCAGGGTCGCCAGGGCGGCGAGACCCGAGACGTATGTGGAGTTCAGGACGGCATCCCACAGAACCCCCTGCGACGCCTCCATCGTCAGACCTCGGGCCAGCCAATAAGCGAGAACCAGGATCGGTAGTACCAGGGCGATAAGCACCACCAACGAGCAGAAGGCGAGGGAGGGCCATCTCCATCGGCCCAGCCGGACCAGAGGAGAGGGCCGCACCGTCCCCGCGCTGCTTCGGTGGTAACGGGCCCGGTCCCGGGTGCGCGCCTCGGCCACCAGGATCAGGCAGGTGAGACCGACCAGGAGAAGGGAAAGCAGGGCGGCCATGGTCCGGTCGAAGGAGCCCTGATACTGCAGGTAGATGGCCCTAGTGAAGGAGTTGAACTGCAGAAGCGAGACGGCGCCGAAATCGCTGAGAGCGTAAAGTGCGACCAGGAGCGACCCTGCGGCAAGGGAGGGCCGCAACTGGGGGAGCGTCACCCCCCAGAAGGTGGCCAGGGTGCCATGGCCGAGACTACGTGAGGCCTCCTCGAGGGCAGGGTCTACGCCCTGCAAGCCGGCACGAACGCTCAGCAGGAGGTAGGGATAGCTGAACAGAGTCAAGGCAAGGACCGCACCGGGGAAGCCGTAGATCTCGGGCAACCTCTCCACCCCAAGCGGGCCCGAGAGAAGCTGTTGCAGTATGCCCCGGGGCCCGAGGGCAGAGACCAGGATGAAGCCACCCACGTAGGTTGGGATCACCAGGGGAAGAACGGTGAGCACCGACCACCAGCGGCGATAGGGAAGGTCGGTGCGCACCGTGAGCCACGCCAGGGGCAGGGCGATGCCCGCTGCCGCCCCCGTTACCGCCAGGGCGAGGCCGGCGGTCTGCAGGAAGACCTCCAGGGTGCGAGCCCGGAACAGCAGATGCCATGCCTCCTGCCCCGCGCCCACGGCGCGGGCCATCAGGTACAGGATCGGAAGAAGGACGAGGGCTACGACCAGGCCAGCCGGCACACACAGCAGGAGGGGGGCCGAGGGGGTATGGCGCTCCCCTCGGCTCTTGGCTAGGCCCGGTCGCCGCTGGATCGAGACTGCCCGCGGCGCGATCATGGCTACAGCACTCCAGTGTCTCGCAGCAACTTCAACGTCTTCTCCAGGTCGCTGAGGCTACCCAGGTCCAGCGTAGGCGTCTTGATCTGGGACAGCGGGATCAGCAGCGAGTGTGTGTTGACTCCCTCGACCAAGGGATACTCCATGGTCTCATCGGCGAAGTACTGCTGGGCATCCTTCGAGAGTAGATAGTCCACGAACCTCTCGGCGAGCTTCGGATCCCTCGCGGAGGTCAGGACACCCACGCCAGCCACGTTGATCATGGCGCCCGCATCGCCGGCCCTTGGGTGGTAGTTGCGAGCCGGGAAGGCCTCTCCCTGCTCCCTCAAGAAGCTGAACAGGTAGTAGTGGTTGACAAACCCTACTTGCACCTCGCCGGCCCCCACGGCCTGCACTATGCCGGTGTTGTTGGCGTACGCCTTCGGGCTGTTGGCCTTGATGCCTTCCAACCATTGGCGGGTTACCTCCTCGCCCTGAGTGACTCGCAGGGCCGTGACGAAGGCCTGGAAGGAGCCGTTGGTTGGAGCCCAGCCGATCTTGCCCTTCCATCGGGGATCGGTGAACCCGAGAATGGAATCGGGCAGATCCGTCTCCTTCAGCTCCTTCGTGTTGTAGACCACAGTGCGGGCCCGCCCGGAGAGGCCAACCCACTCTCCGTGTGGAGCCCTGAAGCGGGCATCCACTCGGTTCAACAGGGAATCGGGAAGCTTCGCCAACCGCTGGGCGGCGACCAGGGCACCGAGAGCCCCGGCATCCTGGGCAAAGTAGACGTCGGCGGGGCTGTTCTTGCCCTCTTCCAGGAGGGCCGCGGCCAGTTCCGCGGTGTCACCGTAGCGCACCTTTACTTCTACACCCGTTTCCTTCTGGAAACGGTCGATCAGGGGGCCAATCAGCTTCTCGTTTCGGCCCGAGTACACCGTCAGCGTCCCGCCTTTCTCGCCGGGAACCGCCGCGGCAGCGGCCGGTTGGGGGGACCCCGTGGGCTGGGTAGACGCCACGGGGGCGGCAGCCGTGGCGCACGCCACCCCGCCGAGGGCAACAACGGCCAGGAGAGCTAAGAGAGTCAGGCGTAGTATCTTCATGCTTCGATGCTCCTCGAAGGATGTTATTCGCTGACGACCTTCCAGCCAGGAACCCCGCTCGAAGGGGGGGGCGCAGCGACGCCCAATGCAGCGCCAGGGAACGACACTGGCAGATCAGCAACTAGAAGGGGTTACCCGGAGCCTCCGGCGCCGCAGGCGCGCGCCAGGGGCTCGATACACTTTTCGCAGGGGAAGGGGTTAACGATGACGTCGACTAATCGAACACCTTCAATCTAGGACACGGGGCAGTGGGAGCATCCCCCGGCGCAACCCACGGCGGGCAGGGCTCCCCAGCAGCGTGGGCACCGGCCTAGCATGGGGTCGGAAACGATGTAGCCGCATCGGTCACATCGGCGTAAGCCACAGCTATGGCCAGGGGCCTCGCTGGTCGCTCGGGATCTTTCTTGGGCCTTCTCGGTCGGTTTCATCAGCAGCCTCTTTCGGCACCATCGCGGCTGGCAGCCACGCGTTTCGCCCCTTGTGGGAGCGGATTCCTGGGCGCGATGGTCTCGCGATCGCAAAACGTCTATATCAGCAGTTGGGACACCACTCCACCAACGGCGAAGGCGGTCACCAGGCATCCGCCCCACACCACCGTCGCCTCCCGCCAGCCCCGCTCCTTGAACAGCATCATCACCGAGGCGATGCAGGGGACGAAGAGGGTTATGGTGACCAGCGCCACCACGGTCTGGAGGGCGGTAAGATCCATATCCAGCAGTCCGGCGGCCCCGAAGTCGCGGCGGACGAAGCCCATGACGAAGGCGGCGGCGGCCTCCTTCGGCAACTGTAGCCAGCCCTCCGTCAGCGGGATCATGACATCCTGGATCCCCTGGAGCCCGCCGGTGATCTGCAACCCGCTCAGCAGCAGCGAGCCAACGGCGAAGAGGGGTCCCGCATCGGACAGGAACATCTGCACCTTGCTGAAGGTCTTGCGAAGCACGTTGCCGGGGCGGGGCACCCGCAGGGGCGGCAGGTCGATCAGCAGCCCGGTGGACTTGCCAGGCAGCAACCGGTTCAGCAGGGTGCCCACCGCCACCAGGATCGCGACGATGATCCCGCTGTAGAGGGCGACGAAGCCCGGCCCGAGACCGGCAAGCATCGCGGTGATGACGGCGAGTTGTGCCGAGCAGGGGATGGTGAGCCCCAGCAAGGCCACTGCGATTCGCCGCTCCCGTTGCGAGCCGAGGATCCGGGTGGTCATGGTCGCCATGGTGACGCAACCGAGGCCCAGGATCATCGGCACGATAGCCCGGCCGTTGAGGCCCAGGGCCACCAGACCCCGATCCACCAGGGTTGCCAGGCGGGGCAGGTAGCCGGAGTCCTCCATAAGCGCCAGGGCGAGGTAGAAGCCGACCACCAGGGGCAGCAGCAGCCCCAGAAGATAGGTGACGGTCATGGTGAGCAGGCCGAACTCACCGACCAGCACCACCGACAGGGGGGATTGGGACGGCAGGAGGCCCTCCACCACCCCCCGCACGAGGGGCTCGTAGATCCCCACCATCAAGGTTTCCTCTGTGAAGCCAACCACTTGCTGGGCTATCAGGTTGCCAATCAGGTAGTAGAGGAGCGCCAGCACACCGGCCAGGATCGGTATGCCGGTGAGGGGCTGGATCATCCAGTGGCCAAGCCTCGCGGCGAAGTCCCCTTCCTCCCTGGAGTCGGTCACGGCCCGATGGACCAGGTCGTTGACTCGCTGCCGGCGCAGGAGGTAGATCTCCTCCCTGCCATCCATCGGACGCAGGCCGGAGCGAGCGGCGATCTCCTGGTCCCCCTCTGCGGCCAGCAGCAGTTGGGGTTTCGGCTCGGTGGCGCCGTACCAGGCAGCGAGTTTCGCCCACAGCGTGGGATCGATCCTCCCGTTGCGAGCGTGGGGGATGGCGGCCTTCAGCTCCTCCATGCCGCGCCCCTCCACGGCGACGGTGGGGACGACTGGAACCCCGAGCGATTCCTCCAGTTGGCGCAGGTCGATCTTCAGTCCCTGTGCCTCGGCTTCGTCCATCATGTTGAGGGCCACGACCATGGGGAGCCCCATGTCTATCAGTTGCTGGGTCAGGAAGAGATCTCGCTCCAGGTGGACGGCATCGACGACGTTCACCACCAGGTCGGCCTCGACGATGATGTCGCGAGCCACCCGCTCCTCGTCGTTGAAGGAGGCCACACCGTAGATGCCGGGGGTATCGACGATCAGGGCATCGCCCCACCGCCCCTGAGCGACTTCGACGGTGGTGCCGGGGAAGTTGGAGACGTCGACGTAGAGACCGGTGAGGGCGTTGAAGAAGACGGACTTACCGGTGTTGGGATTGCCCACCAGGACAATGCGGCGGGCGGTCGAGAAGGATTGACCCTGATCCCCGTGGTGGCCATGCCGGTGCCCCAGGGCGAGGCCGCCGTGGCCGTGGTGGTGATGCCCGTGCATCAGATTGCCTCGACGCTGATGGAACGGGCGATGCTGCGGCCGATAGCGATCTCCTGTCTGCCGCGTCGGAGGACGATGGGGCCGGCGGGCAGCTTTTCGGCGCATCGGACGTCGGCGCCCTCGCCGATGCCGAAACGGATGGCCTGGAAGCGAACCTGGGGGTCGTCGATCCTGAGTATGCGCACGTGGTCGCCACGTCTAACCATGTCCAGTGTCATCGCAGTCCCTCCTTGGGTGGAACGGGGCCCGCCGTGGGTCCCGAGTGCGTGGATCTATCGCCATTGCGAACCATTTGCAACAGGCCGTCCGAGGAATAGGTCCCGGGAGGACCATGACTCAGTCGTCAGTCCTCGGCCCTCAATACTTGTCCGGTGGCTCGGACTCTCGGCAGCTTCTGCAGAGGCCGACGAAGACCGTCTGACAGCGCTCCACGGTGAAGCCGTGGGGCTCCGCTAGCAGCGCCGTCAACTTGTCCGCCACCACGGACGACACCTCCGTGACACCCCCGCACGCCCGACACAGCAGGTGGCAGTGCCCCTGGGGGCTCTTCGACTCGTAGTGGTGGTGCTCTTCCCACAGGTGGAGTTCGTCCACCAAGTCGAGTTCCTTCAGGAGGCCCAGGGTGCGGTAGACAGTGGAGAGGCTGATCCGCTCTCCGCGCTCCCGTGCGCGGCGATGGATCTCCTCGGCATCCAGGTGCTCGTCCGCATCCTGGATGATCTCCAGCAGGGCAGCGCGCTGAGGGGTCATCCTGCGCCCCGTGGTGCTGATTGCCCTGCGCGCCGACGCGCTCAGGGGTCCACCCGACTCCGTCGTCATCCATCGCCCCTTATTGCGAAAGATTTGCAGTTGCAATTGTACTCCCCTACACGGCGCTGTCAAGTCCCGCCCCGAGCAGATATCTCCGGCCCCAGTACACCTTCCCCACTGGGGGCGTTGGCACGAACTGGAGATGCCTGCTCAGCGGCTCCACCGAATCGATCTTCCATAGCCCTCTCTCCTTCGCCAGAGGGAAGCTCATCCCCTCCTCCGTGCGGTCCCCCATCACCACCCTCACATCCACCGTGGCGGCGGCCCCCTCCGCTCGCGTCCCCACTATCCGAACCATCGAGATCCCACCCCGGCTCCTCTCCAGAGAGATAACCAGCGCCCGAAGCTGCTCCTCCGTCACCCGCGCCCTCGCCCCCTCGCTCAGTTGATCCCGGGCCGTACCGTAGCGGTGGGCCTTCAGCGCCCCCAGGAACTGCTTCACCGTCGTCTCCGGCGAGGGAACCAGGTATCCGCCCCTTCCAGTGGTGACCAGCGCCGTCAGGACGGCCATCGTCGCGGCGAAGATGGCGACCACGGCGAAGAGCCCGCTCAAGGCTCGCAGGTCGCTCACCGCATCGCCCTTCGCACACGGGGGAGGTCCCTCTTCTCCGCGGGCTTCGCCTCATCCCGACTGAGCACGCTCAGATCGCCGCTGGGCTCCAGCATCGCCTCCCGGACCGCCTCGAGCCGCTCCACGCCCCGCAGCCGAAGCTGCGACCGAACCGTATCCACACCCATCCGCTCCCTGCGCAGCCCCTCCTCGACGATGCTTCTCTCGCGCACGATCGGGGTCGGCCCGGAGCCGAACAGGCGCCACAGCCGCCCGCTCTTGAAGCTGGCGTAGGAGACCAGGATGTGCAGCAGGAGAACGGTCGTCATCCCGGTGATGGCCTTGGTCAGCGGGGTCTCACCCCACAGGACGTCGTCGAACATGTCGCTGAGGATCAGGACGACGAGGAAATCCCACGGCTCCAGATCCCCCAGGGTACGCTTGCCGGCGAACCTCAGCGTGGCCAGGACGTAGAGGTAGATGACCGAAGCCCTCACAGCGATCCCAGCCAGCTCCTCCATCCAGCCCTTCCTCAGCCACCTTGGTCGCCCGACATCTCCAGGTCACCCTTCTGGACCGGCTCCGCCCACCTCTCCTTGATCACGCTCACCTGGCCGTTCGGCTCCAGGGTCGCCCGCTTCACCTCCGCCAGATCGTCGAGCCCCCGTAGCCTCAGGGCCGACCACAACTCCTCCTCGTTCATCCTCTCCCACTGCATCCCCTCCCAGTTGAGCCGGCCGTGTTCCACCAGCACCGTCGGCTGGGAGCCGGTGAGCCTATCGATCAACGGACTCTTGAAGCTGCCCCAGGAATTGGCCAGCTCCCAGACCGCCACCGTGCCGATTGCGACCGCACCCTGGGCGATGGTGACGTCGCCGAAGATGATCTCGTCCGCCACCTCGCCCAGCATGAACGCCACGATGAGATCGAAGGCGGTGATGTTCCCCACCTCACGCTTGCCCAGGGTGCGGACCACGAACAGGAGCAGGAAGTACAGGAAGCTGGCTCGCGCCGCCGTAAGCAGAAGATCGGCCGGATCCATCGAAGCCCCCTTCAGTCGATGCAAAGCGCCGAGGGGTCGCCCTCGGCTTGATCTTGGAAGGGGAGAAGGGCAACCTCTGTACCCTGTGGAGCGAAAGAAGGCGGGATTCGTGGCCCCCGGCGACACGGGGCGGGGGGGGGGGGGGGCGCCGCGGGACGCGGGGGGTGGGGGGACCCCCGGGCGGCG
>JBLNDL010000023.1:0-21571 GCA_050261575.1 Sphingomonadaceae bacterium
GACACCCCCCTGCCCGTGTGATCGTCGTTATATGTGCGTTGGGGTTGCGCATGGCGCGCCCCCTACTCCCCCACCCCTGGACCCAAGATGCTACGCCAGCATCCTCTCGATGTCTGCTTCCGGCGTGATGACCAGGCGGATGTCCCAGTTCTCCACCAGCGCCTTCAGTATCTCATCGTTCACCCAGGCCGGCGCAACGGGGCCGAGGTAGATCCCCTTGATGCCCAGTGCAAAGAGGCTCCAGAGGATGGAGACGGCCTTCTGCTCCATCCAACTGAGGACCAGGGTCAGGGGAAGCTCGTTCACCCCGACGCCGAACAGCCCGGCCAGTGCCGTAGCGATGTCGACGGCGACTATGGAGTCGTTGCACTGCCCCAGGTCCAGCAGCCTCGGGATCCCGTCGATCGTGCCGAGATCCAGATCGTTGAACCGGTACTTGCCGCAGCCCAGGGTAAGCACCACGGTGTCCTGCGGCAGCCTCTGGACGAACTCCCGGTAGTAGGGCATGCCCCTCAGGGGCGAGTCGCAGCCGCCCACGAGGAAGAAGTGGCGGATCTTGCCGGCCTGGACCAATTCCTTGATCTTGCCCGCCAGGGAGAGCACCACCGACGCCGAGAAGCCCGTGGACAAGACCACGTCGCCAGGTTTGTCCGGCAGCTCGGGGAGGGTCTTGGCCTTCTCGATGACCGCTGTGTAGTCGTAACCGGAGACGTGCTGTACACCCGGCAGTTGGGCGGGGCCGCTGGTGAACATCCTGTCCGCGTACTCGGCCGTGGGGAGGAGGACGCAGTTGGTGGTTCCCAGTATGGCGACGGGGTACTCGGCGAAGACCTGCTTCTGGTCGAACCAGGCCTTGCCCAGGTTACCGGCTAGGTGCTTGTGTCGCTTCAGCTTGGGGTATGCGTGGGCCGGCAGCAACTCCGAGTGTGTGTAGACGTCGATGCCTGTTCCCTCGGTCTGTTCGAGGAGGGCGGAGAGGGCCTTGAGGTCGTGGCCGGTGGCCAGGATGCCGCGCCCCTTCCTCGTCCCCGTCTGCACCGCGGTGGGCTCCGGCTCGCCAAAGTTCTCGATGTGGGCCTGCTTCAGCAGCCGCATCGCCTTGAGGTTCATCTTCCCGGCTTCGAGCGCCAGTCCGACGAAGTCCTGGGCGTCGAAGTTGACGTTGGTGAGGGTGGAGTAGAGGGATCTCTCGAGGAATGCCTCGATTTCGTCGTCGGCGTGCCCCAACTCCCGGCAGTGGTAGTGGTATGCGGAGATGCCCTTCAGGGCGAAGAGGAGGTTGTCTTGCAGGCGAGCGACGGTTGCCTCCTTGCCGCAGACCCCGATCGCGGTGCAGCCGCTGCCGCCCGCCGCCTGTGAGCACTGGTAGCAGTGCATGTCCGACTTGCCATTGACAGCCATTGTCCTCGTCCTTTCATCGTTGGAATCGTCCCGCTGCCGGTCGAGTGGATGTTCGCCCACCCCGACGTGGTCGACCGCAGACAGAGCGCATCGCAAGGATACCGGGGGTAGGCGATCGCGTCTGTGACAAAAGTCACAAGAGCTTGGTTCGCGGTCACGTGTGTTTGGTGCAGGCTCTGATGGTGGGGAGACGTGCGCTGGCCGGAGGCACATGCCCAGGGCGCGTCTGGCGTTTCATGCGGCTCTCAGTTGGGCTCCGGTGGCCGTTGGCGTCAGTGCCTCCGCGAGCGCCTGCTCGATGGTGTCCACCAGGACGAACCGCATCTCGTTCCGCAACTCCTCGGGGACCTCCTCCAGGGCCGGCTCGTTGCGCCTGGGCAGGAGCACCGTTCGGATGCCGGCCCTGCGGGCGGCCAACACCTTCTCCTTGATTCCGCCGACCGGCAGCAGCTTCCCCCTGAGGGTCACCTCGCCCGTCATGGCGACGTCGTGGCGCACCGCCCTGCCCGTCACCAGGGAGGCGAGGGCCACGGCCATGGTGATGCCCGCCGACGGGCCATCCTTCGGGATGGCTCCCGCCGGAACGTGGATGTGGATATCCTTGTCCTCGAAGATCACGGGGTCGATGCCGAGGCTGTGGGCGTTGGATCGGACGTAGGACAGCGCGGCCTGGGCGGATTCCCTCATGACGTCTCCCAGCATGCCGGTCAGGATCAGGCGGTTGTTCCGCCCCTGCATCATGGTAGCCTCGACGAAGATGATCTCGCCGCCCGTGGGGGTCCACGCGAGGCCGGTGGCCACGCCCGGCCGGTCGATTCGCTCGGCGACCTGTGCGAAGAATCGCGGCCTGCCCAGGAAGTCGTGGATCGATTCCGCGGTCACCCTGATCGGTCCCCTTGCCCCTTCGGCTAGCTGGCGCGCAGCCTTGCGGCACACGGTCGCGATCTGCCGTTCCAGGTTTCGCACGCCTGCCTCCCGAGTGTAGTCGCGGATCACCACGCGCAGCGCCTCGTCGTCGAAGGAGACCTCTTCGGGGGCCAGGCCGTGAGCCCTCAACTGCTTCGGAACCAGGTAGCGCCGGGCGATGTGCAGCTTCTCTTCTTCGGTGTAGCCCGCCAGTTCCAGCACCTCCATGCGGTCCAGCAGCGGACCCGGGATGGTGTCCAGGTTGTTGGCGGTGGTCACGAACATCACCCGTGAGAGGTCGAACGGGACCCCGAGGAAGTTGTCGGTGAAGCTGTAGTTCTGGGCGGGGTCCAGCACTTCCAGGAGTGCCGCGGCTGGGTCACCCTGATACCCCACCGCCAGCTTGTCCACCTCGTCCAGCATGAAGACGGGATCGGCGGTGCCGACGCGGCGGATGCCCTGGATTATCCGGCCGGGCATTGCACCCACGTAGGTGCGGCGGTGCCCGCGGATCTCCGCCTCGTCTCGGACCCCGCCCAGGGAGATGCGAATGAACTTCCTCCCCATCGACCGCGCGATGGACTGGCCCAGGGAGGTCTTGCCGACGCCGGGTGGGCCGACGAAGCAGAGGATCGGCTCCCGCATGAGGCCCTCCTCGCCCGGCGTCTCTCCCATTCGCTCTTCCTTCAGCTTTCGCACCGCCAGATACTCGAGGATCCGCTCCTTGATCTGGTCCAGGTCGTAGTGATCCTCGTCGAGCACCTGCCGGGCGTGCGGCACGTCGATCTTGCCACCCGTGACCTTGTTCCATGGGAGGCTGGAGAGCCAGTCGAGGTAGTTCACGATGATCCCGTGCTCCGGGGACACCGCCGGAAGCTGCTCCAGGCGAGAAAGCTCCCTATCCGCCTCCTGGCGTGCCTCGGGCGGGAGGCCAGCCTCGTCCAGGCGCTTCCGGAGCTGCGCGATCTCCCGGTCCGGCCCTTCTTCCTCCTCGCCCAGCTCTCGTTGTATCGCCCGCAACTGCTCTCGAAGGATGTACTCTCGCTGGCTCCTGCTGATCCTCTCCTGAGCCTGGGCGCGGATGCTCTCACCGATCTCCATGACGGCGATCTCGCGCTCGAGGTGGTCGGTGAGCATCTTGAGCTTCTCCCGCACCGAGTCCACCTCCAGGATGGCCTGGTTGAGCGCTACCTCGCCCCGGACGTTGGAGGCCACCACGTAGGCGAACTCTCTGGGATCCTCGATAGTGGCCACTGCGCCGCTGAGTTCGCTCGGCAGGTAGTTGGAGAGTGCCACCATTCGCTGGAAGAGGCCGAGGAGGTTGCGCCGCAGCGCCTCCACCTCCGGAGTGCGCTCCTCCACCTCGGGCCGTAGCTCGATCTTTCCCACAAGGTAGGGGTGCTCGCTGGTGTACTCCAGGATCAGGGCTCGCTCGAGCCCTTGGACCGCGACGGTCATGCCGCCCTGGGGATGTCGCACCAACTGGAGGACCCGCGCGACCGTGCCCATTCCGTACAGCTCCGACGGGCCGGCGGTCTCCACCTCCGCCCTACGCTGAGCCACCAGCACCACCAGCCGGTTCCCTCGGGCCACGTCCTCCATGAGGCGCACCGATCTCTCCTGGCTGATCTGGAGCGGTATGGCGGCGAAGGGGTAGGCTACCGTGCCACGCAGCGGCTGGATGGGAAGGACCTCGGGTATGATGCGGAGAAGCTCCTCGCGGCTCTCAGCTTCCAACTCCTGGCCACTCTCGGCCATAGGATCAGTCTCCCTTCTCGCCTCGCCATGTCGAGTTCGGCCTGGCCTCCCTGGCGTCCTCGGGCCGTCCACGTGGGCAGGCAAAGGGCGTGCCAGAAAACGGTGTCCCTGGCGTGGTACAATCTTGAAGGAACATGCCCTCTTAGCAATCGCGAGGTGACGAATGAAGGCGAGCAACGACAAGAAAGTGGAGATTGCGAAGGAGATCCTGGTGGCTTACATCTCCCACAGTCCAGAACAGGCGAGGGATGTGGACTCTGTGTGCGCTGCCGCCAAGAGGATCTTCGAGACAGTGGACTCCATCGTGGAGACGATCGAGCCACCGAAGGAGCAGGCCGGCTTCCGGCTGTAGAGGGCTGCCTGGTGCCGAAGGCGGCCAGTACGGGTCGCGCGCTGCTCGGACGGATCTGGTGGAGGGTGCGGGATGGCCACCCCGCACCCTTTCCACGTCAGGATTGGGGCAGGACTTCCACTCGGGCGGTTCTAACTCCGGCGGCGAACCTCTGCGCGTCGTCGTCGGTGCCGACGATGGCGTTGTAGTGCATGGGAATGAAGGTCTTGGCCTTGATCGCCGTGTTGGCCGCTTCGATGGCCTCCTCGGCGGTCATCACGTAGGTCCCGCTCACGGGCAACAACGCCACGTCCACCTCGATGTCGTTCATCTCCGGAATGAGGTCGGTATCTCCAGCCAGATAGATCCGCCGGCCGTTGGCAGTGAAGATGTAGCCCACGAAGTCCGTGGATTTGGGGTGGAATGGCTCGCCAGGGCTACGGAACTTGTTGACGTTGTAGGCCCAGGTGACCTCGATGGGAACACCCTTGACTTCCAGTCTGCTGCCAGGGCGCACAACCTCGACCTTCCCCTTCAGCTTCGCCGCGCAGGATGCCGGCGCGACGATGGCCGTGTCATCCTTCAGGATCTTCGCCACGTCCTCGGGTGAACAGTGGTCGAAGTGGTCGTGGGTGATCAGGATGAGATCGGCCTTGTCGCTTCCCTCTTGCAGCCGAAAGGGATCCGTGTAGATCACAGTCGAACCGTTCGAGACCTTGAAGACGTCGTGCCCAAGCCATTCGATGTCTTTCGGCACCTTAACCACCTCCTGGCATCTGATGCACCGATTCGCGAAGCCATGCTGTGGAGACGGGACGCCGCATCCCGTTCCCGCAGGGGGGAGCCGACCGACCTCCGCCCTCCGGGACCAACTAAGCTCAAGGTGATTATAGCATACAGAGGTGGTGCCTAATCCCCGAGGCAAGTCCAGAGACCTCGCCTCGTACTCAGAATCCAGAACCCGGCATCCAGCATCCGGGGGCGATCAGGTGCCCGGCACCAGCGACCAGTAGGCGGGCAGCTCGTATCGGAGGACTCGGCGCTCCGGCGAGGATGGCCTCGCCGCGAGGACCCTGTCGCGGCGCTTGATCTCCGCGTAGCTGTTGTGGATCTGCACGATCCGTTTCGCCTTTAGGTTGAATATCACCACTCCAGCGTGAACCGGCGTCAGGCTCGCTTCTCGGGTTCGGTCGTCCAGCACCCGAAAGGCTGGCAGTTCGTGAGGCTGGCAGATCTCCAACGCCTTGAGAATCGACTCGAAGCTCTCCGCTGTGTTCTGCTCGTCGAAGACCGCGAGACTGCATAGCACCCTCTCCCTGATCCCCGCGGCGTACTCGTCGGCGGAGGCGAGGAGTTCTTCCAGGCTCCTGGGGTCCCGAGCACAGCCGGCGACCAGCGGCAGCAGCGCGTCACATGGGGCGACGAAGCTCACCGTGCCTCGGCCATCTATCACCGTGTAGCGCATGACATTCATGGTCCGAATCCCCCTAGACTACGCTCTCCATTCGAGCGATCCACCGTTCCGGATGCAGCACCTCCTCCATGGTGGGGAGGTTCTCGGGTCCCTCGTAGGCCCGATTCGCGAACTCTATACCACGGGCCGCCACCACCCGATCCACGAAGACCTCTCCCAGTCGGTACTGATCCATCTTCATGGAGAGGCCGGTCAGCTTCAGGAAGAGTTGCTCGGCTGGACTCTTCTCCTTCGATCGGGACTCCACTCGCCGCTTGATTCCGTCGTAGTGGGGCATGATCCTCTTTCCCACTTCGTTCATGACGTGGTTGCTGTACCCTTCCAGCAGGCACATCAGCGCCTGCAACTGCCGCATGTAGCGTTGCTGGCGCGGGCTCATGATCGATTCGAGGATGCTTCTACCAGACCTCAGGTTGTCGATCATCCGGGCCACGATCATCGGCCCGGCCGCCGAGCCGCCAGAGGCGCCGCGAACCTCATGCAGGACGCAGTCGAGATAGGCACGGAGGATGTGGTTCATGTAGTCCCGGAGCCAGGGGAAGACCTCGAACTCGTGGGCGTGGGTGGACTCGTGGAGCACGATCCAGGATCGAAACTCCTCTGCCGGCAGCCCCAACTGGGCCTCAACGCCCTCGATGTTCTGCTGGACGAAGTAGAGCCTGCCGCCGCTGGAACCCTGCAGAGGCTCTCGCCCCAGCACGCTCATGTCGTACTGCCCCAGCACGCGGCGTGAGAGGTATCCGAGTAGCAGGCCGATCTGGCTGCTGACGGCCATCTGGCTCAGCTTGGCGAGTCCAGGGACCACCACCGTAGTCTGGCGGCCCAGCTCACGGTACATCTCCTCCACGGGCTCGAACAGGTAGCGGAATCCGGTCACGTTGGCCTCGATCCACTCCTTGCGACCCATGACTGACACGGAGATTTCGGAGGAGGGAAGGCTGGTTCTGGTGTACTCTGAGATGGGGGCCTCCAACTCCCGGACCATCTTCTCGTAGCTGGAGCGGAGCCTGAGGGAACTCCACGGCGTTCCCAGGGGGGGCTTGCCAGAGGTTCGGATGGCGATCTCCTCCACCCTGTTCCAGTCCAGCAGTTCGTACTCGCTATCGAGCCACCGACGCCCCGCCACCACCCAGAGGGCGCCCGCAGCGGCACCCACCATCATGCCCGCACGAAATGCGAGCTTACCGTTGGCCATGCGGTACCTTTCTAGATCAGTACAGAATCGTGAGGGCACGGTGGACTATCTGGAACTGGGCGGGAGCCAGGCCCAACAGGTCCCCGTCCGCCTGGACCATCAATCGATCGTCGGTCTCCACGCGGACCTCCGCGGCCCTTTCGCATTTCACCTTGGGGTTCTGGAGGTGAGTGCCTCGATAGACCCCCGGGAGGTTGCGAACCAGCTCAATGCGGCCGGCGTCCCCCACGGTGATGACGTCGAAGTAGCCGTCGTTCAGCACTGCCCCTGGGGCGATCCTCATCCCCCCGCCGAAGTACCGACCAATGCCGACCACGAGCAAGCTGATGCGCCGAGCATGGCTGACCCCATCCAGGGCGATCCGGACGTCCTTGTTCCGGTAGCCGAACAAGGTGACCGCAAGGCTCGCCACGTAGGGGATGGTCCCTCTGACGAAGCGGTTGAAGCCGTTCCGGCGGTACACCACCTCGGCGTCGTACCCCAGTCCGGCCGCGTTTACGAAATAGCGGTGCTCCGGACCCTCTCTACCCACATAGGATACCACGCCCAGGTCGGACAGCGTCGCTCGCGGGTCTGCAAGCCTCCTGCATGCCTCCTCCATCCGGTGCGGGATCCCGAGGGATCTGGCCAGATCGGAGCCGGTACCACTGGGGATCAGCCCGATCGAGGGCATCGGCCGGCGGGCGTCGCCCGAGAGGGCCCCGTTGACCACTTCGTTCACGGTGCCGTCGCCCCCGACGCACACTAGGCAGTCGTATCCCTCATCCCTTCCGGTCTTGCCCAGTTGGATGGCGTGGCCGGCGTACTCGGAGATCGCGGAATCGAACGGAAGGCTGGCAGCGAGAAGGTCGCGGATCCGCGGCCATCGACGCTCTGTCGTTCCGCCCGCAGACACGGGGTTTACGATGACCAGGGTTCGCCGGTTAGCGTGCATCTGATACTGAACCTCGGAATTGGGATGAGGTATCGGGAGCGGGTCCCTGGACATGCCAAGATTGTAGGAGTCGGCAGCCAGATACCGCAAGGGTTCAGAGGAGCAGGGCTATTCTCGCCTTATGCCGTGACTTTTCCGGTTTTGCCGCGTTCTTGTAGATTGAGTTGACAGATCGGCAGGCATCTAGGACAATCAGTCCCCATCCCTTCGGGCGGAGCCACGCGTTCCGGCCCCAGACGTGCCAAGGCGAAAGGTAATCCCCTGATGGACAGAC
Source organism: Sphingomonadaceae bacterium (assembly GCA_050261575.1). GTDB lineage: Bacteria > Chloroflexota > UBA6077 > UBA6077 > UBA6077 > JBLNDL01. Next base: position 8,274 of record JBLNDL010000023.1, read on the forward strand.
CAGATGAGATACGGAGGGCGCGGACCGGCGCCAGACAACGTAATGGTGCTACCCCTGCCCGCTGGCAGGCTTCTCTCCTGGCAGGCCTCGTGGCGGTAGCCGCCATCGGCATCCTCTTCGTAGGGGCGACCGTGGCATATCGGCTGGTTCACTCCAACCACATCTTCCCCGGCGTGCGTCTCGGTAACGTGGATGTGGGGGGGATGACCCGCGAGAAGGCGCTCACCGTATTGCGGCCGGTGTATCAGGAGCGGTCAGCTCGCCCCATACTGCTGCGTGGACCCGGAGCGGATCGGCAGGCCTCCGCGGCCGAGCTTGGTGCCACCTTCGACGCCAACGCTGCAGTGGAGGAGGCGTACAGGGTGGGGCGAACCGGCGGGTGGGGGGAACGTTTGTCTGCCCAGTGGGGCGCACTAGTTCGAGGCCACACCGTCGAGTCCTCTGGCGCGGCCGTCGATCGCCCGAAGCTCCAAAGCTATTTGGCTCGTCTGGCGCAGGAGATCGACCGCCCTGTCGAGGACGCGGAGTTGGTGATCGGCGAGGATCTCCGCGTTCGAGTCACCCCTTCGGTGGTGGGAAGGAAGCTGGACGTGGCCGGCGCCGCGTCCGCGATCGAGCGGGCGATAGTGACCGCCTCCGCCACTGTGGATCTCCCCGTCACCGAGACGCAGCCGACGCGGGTGGAGAAGGACCTGGAGGAGGCCAGGGCCAGAGTGAGCAGAATGCTCTCCGGTCCGGTGGCTCTGGAGTTCCAGGGGCGGCGGTGGGATCTCAGCCTCGAGGACATCGCCTCTCTGATCTCGGTGGAGCAGAAGCCGGGGGTGCGGGCGCCCACCGTGACCCTTCGCGACGAATCGTTGAAGAAGCTGGTGGAGCAGATCGCGGCCGACATCGATCAGCCGAAGAGCAATGCCCGCTACGACTGGAACGGCGGCAATCTCAAGTTGCTGCGGCCGGGCCAGGACGGTCGGAAGCTGGATAGGACGAAGACTCTGGAGATGCTGAGCTCGGCGATCTCCGGCGAACAGAAGGTGGTGGCTCTCCCCGTCGAGGTCGACAAGGCCGCGGGTGGTTCACTCGATCCGGCCAGCCTCGGCATCAAGGAGCGGATCGAATACGGACAGACCACCATCGCAGGGGTGCCGGAGAAGGTACACAACATCAAGCTGGCAGCGTCGCGGCTCAACGGCGTTCTGGTCGGCCCGGGGGAGATGTTCTCCTTCAATCGGGAGTTGGGCCCCACAACCCTAAAGAGCGGCTTCCAGATTGGGTTCGGCATATCCGTCAACAACGGGGAGATGCAGACGGTGCCTTCGGTGGCCGGAGGCATCTGCCAAGTGGCGACCACCTTGCTGCACGCGGTGTTCTGGGCCGGCTACCAGATCGAGGAGCGATACCCCCACCTGTACTGGATAGCGTCCTATGGGCAGCCTCCCAGGGGGATGGTCGGTCTGGATGCCACGGTGGATGACCCAGTACTCGACCTGAAGTTCATCAACAACACGGAGAACTACCTGCTGATTCAGAGCCGGGTCGAGGGCAACACCTTGGAGTTCGCGCTGTACGGCACCAAGCCCAACTGGAAGGTGGAAGTGGAAGGTCCGTTCATCACCAACGTGGTGAAGGCGGACCCGAAGACCGTGCGCCAGGAGGAGCCCACCTGGGAAGTGGGGCGCGAGTTGTGGGTCGAGCGGGCTACCGATGGCATGGATGTGGAGATCATCCGTAGGGTGACCCAGGGCAACGACGTTCGGACCCTCAACTTGAAGAGCAAGTACCAGCCTTCGCGCAACGTGTTGATGGTGGGTACCAAGAAGCCCGAGGCCGCCCCGGGGCAAGGTCCCGGGGCGACGGCGACCCCCGGAGGAGGTGGGCAACCCACGCCCGCCCCTGCTCCGGCCGCAACCCCGACACGCCGGTAGGTTGCCGGATTCGATTGCCACTCCCGCCATTCCCCCATATACTGAGCGCGACAACGAGAGCCCAGAACTCCATGCAGTGGGGGATTGAGGAATGTACCGGTTCGACGACGAACTACTCAAGTCCGGCAGGATGAGCGGACAGAGAAGGGCTGCACTGGAGGTGCTCGCCGCGGCCCTGGAGGCGGCTGATCCGGGTAAGGCAGTCAAACGCTTTCTGCAGCTCCAAGGTGATCTCCTGCTGGTGGCCGACCGCAAGTACGACCTGCGGGGGTTCGATCGCGTGCTGGTGGTCGGCGCGGGCAAGGCGGGCTCCTCCATGGCGTCGGCGGTGGAGGAGGTGCTGGGCGACCGTGTTGCCGGGGGCATAGTGAACGTGAAGTACGGCCACGTTGCCCCGACCAAGCGTGTGCGCATCCACGAGGCCGGGCACCCGATGCCGGACGAGCAAGGGCTCGAGGGCACTCGGGAGATGGTGGATCTGCTCGAGGGTGCCGGTCCGCGGGATCTGGTGATCACGGTCATCTCCGGCGGTGGTTCGGCCCTCATGGACCTGCCGGTCGATGGCATCACCCTAAATCACATGAAGGCGCTCACCGATGCGCTGCTGCGGAGTGGCGCCACCATCAACGAGATCAACACTATACGCAAGCACCTATCCCAGGTGAAGGGCGGCGGGCTCGCGAGGATCGCCAGTCCCGCTCGCGTGGTGTCCCTGATCCTTTCGGATGTGGTGGGCAACCCGCTGGACTTCATCGCCTCTGGCCCGACCGTTCCCGACAGCACCACCTTCCAAGATGCCTGGCGTGTGCTGGAGCAGTACGGGCTCACCGAGGCCGTTCCCGAGCCGATCGCGGTGCGGCTGCGGGCTGGCGTGCGTGGAGAGATCCCGGATACCCTCAAGGAGGGCGATCCAGTCTTCGAGAGGGTCCAGAACGTGGTCGTGGCCAGCAACGAACTGGCGGCGGAGGCCGCGGTGGCCAAGGCCCGAGAACTCGGCTTCAACACCCTGCTTCTCTCCACCTTCGTCGAGGGTGAGGCGAGGGAGTTGGCGAAGATGTACGCCGCGATCGCCCGCGAGATGGTCGTGTATGGCCGGCCACTGGCCAGACCGGCGTGCGTGATTGCCGGCGGGGAGACGACGGTTACCGTGAGAGGCAATGGCAAAGGTGGCCGAAACCAGGAGATGGCCCTGGCGGCGGCGATCAAGATCGCGGGGCTGCAGGACGTCATGATCGTGCCGGCCGCCACCGACGGGACCGACGGCCCTACGGACGCGACTGGAGCCATAGCCGACGGTACGACCGTGGCGAGGGCGCTGGCCGCGGGGATGGACCCGGCGCAGTACCTGGCCAACAACGATGCCTACCACTTCTTCGAGAGGCTCGGGGATCTCATCAAGACCGGTCCGACCAACACCAACGTGAACGACCTGACCTTCGTGTACCTGTTCTGATGGCAGACGGCTCACCAGGAGGGGATCATGGCAGCATGGGACAGCGCGGTGGGCGGGGACGCCTGGGCGAAGGTTCGCGGGATCGGAAGCGCCGGGATGCTGGTTGGTATCCCCTGCTTCAACAACGCCCTCACCATCGGCCACGTCGTGAGTTCGGCGGCCGAGGGGCTCGCGCTCCACTTTCCGGGCGTCAGGGGGGTCATAGTGGCCTCGGACGGTGGCTCCACCGACGGCACCCTCCAGGTGGTGGAACGCACGCCCGTGCCCGACGGCGTGGAGAAGGTGGCGCTGACCTACCAGGGGATACCGGGCAAGGGCAGCGCCTTCCGCGCCATCTTCGAAATCGCCCGGGCGCTGGGTGTGAAGGGCTGCGTGGTGGTGGACTCTGACCTTCGTAGCATCACTCCCGATTGGATCCGGCTGCTGGGCAATCCGGTGGCCGACGGCTCCTACGGATACGTGGCCCCCTTCTACGTTCGCCACAAGTACGACGGAACCATCACCAACAGCATCGCCTACCCGATGACCCGTGCGCTGTACGGCGTCGCCGTCCGCCAGCCGATCGGTGGCGACTTCGGCTTCTCAGCGGGCCTTCTGGACCACTACCTCGGCCAGGATGTGTGGGAGAGCGACGTGGCCCGTTTCGGCATCGACATCTGGATGACCACCACTGCCATCAACCAGGGATTCAGGGTGTGCCAGGCCCACCTGGGCGCCAAGATCCACGATGCCAAGGATCCGGCAGCCTCGCTCGGCCCGATGTTTCGGCAGGTGGTGGGCACTCTGTTCGCATTAATGAAGCGGCACGAGCGCAGATGGGCGGTCGCCGCCGGATCGGCCCCGGCGCCGCTGGTGGGCGAGCCCGTTTCGGTCGAGCCGGAGCCGGTGCCGGTGACCGTGTCCGCGATGGTGGAGCGATTCCGTGCGGCGTATCGGGCCGAGAGGGGGTTTTGGGCAGGCTTCCTGGCGGAGGAGAACCTGAGGCAGTTGGATGCCATCAGCGAGACGCCCGAGGAGGGCTTCCTCTTTCCTGTGGATCTGTGGGTGAAGATCGTCTACGATTTCGCCGTGGCCTATCACCGGGCGGACCTCGACTCCAGCCGGGTGGTGGAGGCGCTGACCGGGCTGTACTACGGGCGCACGGCAGCCTTCTGCCGGGAGACAGCTACGATGACCACTGCGCAGGTGGAGTCGGGGACCATCGAGGAGGTAGCGCGGCGGTTCGAGGAGTTGAAGCCTTACTTGGTGCGACGGTGGCGGGAATCCGCGCTGTTGGGGCGACCGTAGGTCGCCCCCGCGCCAAAGGGGCTACATCGATCTGACGGCCTTTTCGGCTCGCTTGAAGTAGCTGTCGACGTACTGTTCCGCATCCTTCAGCAGGTTCAGAAGCACCGGCTTCATCTCGGGGATCACCCTCTCGGAAACGAACTCACGGCCGAACCTAGCCGCCTCTGTCTCGCCGATGTCTTTCGCTCGCTCGATAACCATCTGAGGGGATATCCCCCTCTCCTCCCGAGGCGGCCTGCGAGCCATGGTGTAGGCCAGGATCCCTGCAACCAGACCACTGGCGAGAAGCACGGCCACCATCGGGAACCTGTTCGTGTTCATTATCGTTCCTCCTGCTAGCCTTTGCCCAAGGGAGGTGGCGCGTCCGGCGAGTCGATCCGCTGGAGACGGGCCTCCCTCCAGCCCGGGCGGCAAGAGGGGCAAGATGCATGCCGATGGAATCGAGCAGGGGCGGCAGCCTGCCGCCCCTGCTCGCGTAGAAGTCGTCGCTTGCCGGAGTATCGCGCGATGAAGTCCCACCTGCCGCCCCTGCTCGCGTAGAAGTCGTGTTTACGGCTGGATCTCGAGGGCCTTCAGTTTGGCTTCCAGCTCCGCAGTATCGAGACTGAGCATCTTGGCGACCGCCGCTACGTTGCCTTCTGCTCGGCTCAGCGCCTGCTGGAGAAGCTGCGTCTCGATGTCGGACATGATCTGCTGGTAGGACTGGTTCTCCTGCAGCTTCTGGTCCAGATCCACGAAGCGCTTCTGCTTGGCCGGGGTCAGGTAGAGATACTGGCTGGTGATGATGCCGCCCTGAGCCATCACCACAGCTCGCTCGATGGTGTTCTCCAACTCGCGGACGTTGCCCGGCCAGTCGTGCTTCATCAGCACCTTGATGGCCTCTTCGCTGATGCGGGAAGGTGGGCTGCTCACGCTGAAGCGGTGCTTGTGGAGGAAGTGTTCCACCAGGAGTGGGATGTCATCCTTGCGATCGCGCAGCGGGGGCATGAACACGGAGATCACGTTGAGCCGGTAGTAGAGATCCTCCCGGAAGCGGCCAGCAGCCACCTCTGCGGCGAGATCCTTGTTTGTGGCGGCGATGACGCGAACGTCCACCTGGATCGGCACTGAGCCGCCGACTCGCTCGAACTCCTTCTCCTGCAGCACCCGAAGCAGCTTCTTCTGGGTGCCCAGAGACATCTCGCCGATCTCGTCGAGGAAGATGGTCCCCTTGTGGGCGAGTTCGAAGCGGCCCTTCCGCTGGACCATGGCTCCGGTGAATGAGCCCTTCTCGTGGCCGAACAGCTCACTCTCCAGCAGCGTCTCCGGCAGGGCGGCGCAACTCACCTTTACCAGCGGTCCCTGGCGACGTGTCGAGTGCTGATGGAGGGTGTGAGCCACCAACTCCTTGCCGGTGCCGGTCTCTCCCCAGATCAGAACCGTGGCGTCGCTGCGTGCCACGCGGCCGATGGTCTTGTAGACCTCCTGCATCGCCTGGGTCTTGCCGATGATCTTGTCGGAAGGGTCGGGCTTCTCCAACTGCCCCCGTAGCTTCTTGACCTCCGCCGTGAGCTCCTGATACTCGAAGAAGCGGCGGACGGTGAGCAGGACGTCATCGAGCTCGAAGGGCTTGGTTATATAGTCAAACGCACCCAACTGGATCGCTTGGATGGCGGAGTTGGCGGTGCCGTGAGCTGTCATCAACAGGACCGGGACCTTGATGTTCTGCTCTCCGAGCTTCTTCATCACCTCGATCCCGTCCCACTCGGGCATACGAAGATCCATGATGACGAGATCGGGGGTGTGCTCCGGCAGCATCCGCAGCACCTCACCGCCGGACTTGGCCTCGGTGGTGTCGTACCCCTCGCTCTCCAAGAAGTTGCGCAAGAGCAAACGGATCGACGGATCGTCATCAGCAATTAGGATTTGCCTCTTTGTCATTACCGTTGCTCCCTATTGCTAATAGTTGCACACCTTATTATAGCCGATTACGGCCCTCCATTCAAGCTAGAAGTACATGGTTGCCGGTTAAGCCATCGATCGATCGACTGGGGAGTGCAGGACGGTCGATTACTTGCTCTCTGCGCGAAGGGCGCGATACTCGGCGGCGGCTGTCTTGAAATCCTCGATGGCCTGGCGCAGCACCACGTCGTAGTCGCTGCCCTCCAGCCGGAGGATGTAGGCGGGGTGGTAGGTGGCAATCAGCTTCTTCCCCGAGGGTCCGCTGAACCACTGGCCGTGCTCTTGGGTCATCCGGAAGCCGCGGTGAATCAGCACGTTGGCGGCGAGGTTGCCCAGGCAGAGGATCAGCTTTGGGGAGATGATCTTCAGTTCGCGGTCGAGCATCTCCTTGTAGTACGTCAGTTCGTCGGCCCTGGGCAGACGGTTCTTGATCTTTCCATCCACCGTCTTGGAGGCTCTGCGCTTCAGCACGTTCGTCAGCCAGATTTCCCGCCTATCCAGGTCTGCCGCTGCCAGCAGCTTGTCCAGCAACTGGCCGGCTCGCCCGACGAAGGGGCGCCCCTCCATCTCCTCGCGCTCCCCAGGTCCCTCTCCCACGATGACGAAGGGCGAAGTGGGGTCGCCCTCACCGAACACAACCTTCTCCGACGTCTCCGCCAGCGGGCAGGTCTTGCACTCTTCCAACTCCCTATTAAGTTGTTCCAGTTCTCGGGCGACGTCTCGCTTCACGATCGTATCCCTGCCTATCCCGCGGGCTTTCCCGTCGTACTCAAGGGCCGGCGCCAATCGGCATGGCCGCGCCGGACCCGGCCGGTCCTGCGTTGGCGGGGGCGGACCCGTCGGGTTGGGCTGAGCCTGCGGGCGGCCCGGATCCCTGAGGCGCCGGAAGCGGTGTCGGGGCCGGATTGGGTGCCTGAGCGGAGCCGAGCGTGGTGGGCTCCTCGGTGGGCAGGGCCTCAGGCGTTGGGGTCGGCTCGCCCGGCTGAGGGGTGGGGGTCGGCTGCAGCGCCACTCCGGACTCGGAAACCGTCTGCCCGAGGGGGGTGGCCTGTGGCGAGGCGCCCCTTCTCTCCGCGGACGGGGTGGGAAGCCCCTGAATCACCGCGTAACGGACGGGGTCGTAGCCCTCGGGGTGCACCTCCACTAGCACGTGAGGGCAGTCGGGGGTAGGCAACTGGCCGGTCTCCCTGCACACCCGATACTCCCGAACCCCTGGCGGTGGCACGAAGTCCACGACCGGTGTGCCCGCGTGGACGTCCTCCATGAACTGGTGCCAGATGCGGCCGGCGCCCAACGAGCCCAATACCTCCCTCATGGGTGTGCTATCGGTGTTGCCCACCCACACGCCGGTTACCAGGTTCGGGGTGTAGCCGATGGTCCACGAGTCCTTGTAGTCGTCGGTGGATCCCGTCTTGGCGGCCGCTGGCCGGGTGAGCTTCAGTGGGCTGTTGGGGCCCTGAAGTGGCTCGCGGGCAGTGTTGTCCGAGAGTATGCTGGTGATCATGTACGCGTGAACGGGGCTCACCAACTGCCGGCCCTCGGGCGGGGTGTACTGCTCCAGGACGCGTCCCTCCGCGTCTTCTATGCGCAAGACAGCCACCGGAGGCACCAGGACCCCCCCGTTGGCTAGGCCGGAGTAGGCTGAGACCATGTCCAGCAATCTGGCCTCGCCACCCCCGAGAGCGAGACTGAGCCCGTACAGGTCCGGGTTTTCGAAGTGGATGCCGAAGGCTCCGGCCATCTTCACGAAGTCAGGAATGCCGACGAACATGAGGGCCTTCACCGCCGGAATGTTCTTGGAGTTCGACAGCGCGTGGCGCACCGTCATCGGCCCGTCGAACTTGAAGTCGTAGTTGTGGGGCCTGTAGGGTGGCTGGCCCGGCGCGTTGGGGAAGGCTGTCGGCTCGTCGACGACGATGGTCTCGGGCGCCCAGCCTTTGGAGAAGGCTGCCACGTAGACGATCGGCTTGATAGTGGAGCCCGGCTGCCTCTTGGAGATTGCCACGTTTACCTGACCGTCGATGCTTGCGTCGTAGTAGTCCTTGCTGCCCACCATGGCCAGTATTTCGCCGGTCTTGGGGTCGATGGAGACCAGGGCGGCGTTGTTGGCGTTCTGCCTCTGCAGATACTGCAGTTGGTCGCGGATCGCGTTCTCCGCCAGGCGGTTGTAATCCAGATCGATGGTGGTGATGACCTTCAGCCCCCCCCGGTAGACCACGTTGGCCCCGTACTTCTGCTCGAGCAACTGGCGGACGTACATGACGAAGTGGGGTGCCAGGATCTTCACATCCTGGTCCGGCCGCAGATGTAGCGGCTCCCCCTTGGCCTGCTCCGCCTCAGCCCTGGTGATGTATCCCTCCGAGACCATCCGATCCAGCACGTGCGCCTGGCGCGCCTTCGCCTCGCTGAAGTTGACGAACGGATCGTACTGGCTAGGCGCTTGGGGCAGGCCGGTCAGCAGTGCGGACTCCGCCAGGGTCAGCTCACTTGCGTGCCTGCCGAAGTAGGTCTGCGCTGCTGCTTCGATCCCGTACGATAGGTGGCCGTAGTAGATCTCGTTCAGGTACATCTCCAGGATCTGGTCCTTGGGGTACTGCTGCGTCATCCGGAAGGCGAGCACTGCCTCTCGCAGCTTGCGCCCGTAGCTCTGGTCGGTCCGCTCGCTCTTGTCGAGGAGCACGTTCTTCGCGAGCTGTTGGGCAATGGTGCTGGCGCCGGACACTATCTGGCCAGAGGTCACGTTGTTTAGAACTGCCCTCGCGATCCCAGCGGGATCGAAGCCCCAGTTGTTGTAGAAGTCCTTGTCCTCGGTAGCGATGGTTGCGGCGATCACGTAGGGCGATACGTCGCCCAGGTGGATGGGGGTTCGCTTGCCACCTTCCTGATCGTAGACCTCGTACAGCAGCTTGCCATTGCGGTCGAGGATCTGCGTGGTCTTGAATGAGAGCCGCTCCGACATCTGGGTCAGAGGCGGAAGGTCCGTCGTGTAGGCGGTGTAGACGGAGTACACTGCCCCGAGGGTGACCAGGAGGAGCATGGCTCCAAAGGTCGCGATCACCATCAGAAAGAAGCTTGCCCCCAGCTTCCTCTCAGGGATCCTGGCCATCCTCTCCGATCTCGTTCGGGCGAGGTACTTGGAGGAGAGGCGAGGGCTCTTCCTCAGACCGCGTCGCCTCCGGTCCGCGTCGAAGGGGAAGTCGCGTGCCATATCACAGAGATCCCACTAGGAAAAGCATGCCGGAGTTGAGGCAATAGATGTGCCAGGGAAGAGGCAGAGGGAATGGGGGAGGATGGGGAGGAGGGAGGTGGGTGGAGGACTCTCGCCGCGGAAATGCACCTCGAGTCCTCTCCCTGCCTCCCTCTAGAAGTAGAGAAGGAGTCCTGGGGTTAAGGGGTAGGCATCTCTCCCAGGGTGACTTCGAAGGTCCGGCGACCGGTGCCCCGCGCCACCTGAACCTTCACCTTCTGCCCGATCTTGAACTTGTTGATGCTTCTCCTCAGATCCGCGACGGATCGGATTTCGTCCGCTTCGATCGCGACGATGATGTCGCCTGCTTCCATCCCTGCTCGGGCGGCGGGGCCGCCGCGGGTGACACGCACCACGTAGACGCCCCTCTCTACTGGTAGCCGGTACTGGCGGGCGAGCGCGGGTGTGACCGTGGCGAGTTCGATGCCGAGGAATGGGCGGCGCACCATGCCGTACGCGATCAGGTCGTCGATGATCGGCTTGGCACTGTTGATGGAGATTGCGAAGCCGATTCCCTGAGCTGGAGCCTCGCTGGAGCCGGTGGCAACGGCGGTGTTGACCCCGATCACCTGCGCGGCCGCGTTGACGAGGGGGCCACCGCTGTTGCCGGGGTTGATGGCGGCGTCGGTCTGGATCAACTGGTGGAGGGTTATCCCGTTGGGCTCGTCGATGCTCCTGTTGAGCGCACTGACCACTCCGGACGTGACGGTGGGGCCGCCCTCCAGCCCGAGTGCGTTGCCGATGGCGACGACGGGCTCGCCCACCTGAAGGGTGTCGGAGTCACCGAGTGTGACCACCGGCAGGTTGTCCGCCTCGATCTGTATCACCGCTAGGTCGGTGGATGGGTCTCGTCCCACCAGGCTCGCGCTGTACGGCTCGTCGCGGTCCGGCAGGGTGACCACCATCTCTTCTGCGTCCTCGATGACGTGGTTATTGGTGATGATGTATCCCCTTGGATCGATGATGGCACCGGAGCCGACGCCGCTGGTGGGGACCGGTTCGAGGAAGTAGCCGAGAGAGGTGCCCTTGACCACTATCTGCACGACGGCAGGGCGCACCTTCGCGGCCACCTGCACGACGTTCATCGCTGCAGTCGGCGGCGAAGCCAGGATCGGTTCGGGCCGAAGCTGGGTGGACACCCCGCCACTGCCAGGCGCTGCAGTTGGTGCTGGCTTGGTGGCTTCGGGCTGTTGCGCCTGCGCAACCGTCGAAGCCGGGGCGGCCGTGGGGGATTGGGCTATCTTCGTGGGCTCAGGCTGGGAGGAGCGAGGCACCGATTGCTGGCCAAGCACGGGCAGTTGGAGGGCGCAGCCGGTGATCAGCATGGCGCTGGTTAGACTGAGGATGGCAGCGGTCAGGATGGATGGCAGTGATCTCCCTTTCCCCATGCGGTCACTCCTGTCGGTGCGGCGGACGAGTTGCCGCCGAGGTGTGGCTTAGGAGGGGCTGGCGCGTCGATCTGCAAGCAGGGCCGGCAGTCACAGTGTGCTCGCTCGCCTCACGTGTGCCCCGCCGCCCGGTCCATCGGACGCACCCGGCGGCGGGGGATGAACCCTCGCCCTACCCCATGGGACTTGCGGAATGGTGCGCCTAACCAGGTATCTCTAGATAGAGTGCGCGTTTCCAGTCAGAGAAGTTTACACGAACTAGAGATACCCGCTTAGTATAGCATCGAGGGCCGGATGGGGAGCGGATTCCGCCGGCCGGCTGTGGCCCAGACTCGGCCGGAGACGGTCTGGGAGTGGCCGGTTGCGACCGCGGGCTATACCGCGGTTCGGCCCTCAGTGATGCCTCGTGCGAGGACCTCGAAGAGGACTGCCCCAACCAGGGCGATGAGGGCGTTGGCGAGGCTGGGCTGCGTCACGTCGGTCCCGGTGATCGCGACGAAGAGCCAGCCCCCGATCACCCCTCCGACCATGCCGACGATCGTCGCCTGCAGGACACTCCTGCCGCCGACCAGAATGCCCGATGACAGGCCAACGGCCAGTCCAACCAGTGCCCAGGTCAGCATGGACACGCCGGTTTCCTCCCGCTGTACCCTTTGCATGCCTCACGTGCACGTGAGCCCTGGGGAGAAAGCACAGGACGTGCCTGGTATAATCCTTCAGATCATCACGAATGACGGGACTTGCGCGATCGAGTTCGCGATACTCTGGCGGGCTGCGTGCGAAGCAGGTATCTCTGGTCTGCCGGCCGCCCATCGGTCGCGTGACTCCGCCGAATGAGGAGCCAAAGGCAATGGACGAAGTCATCGACCTTCGTAGCGACCAGCAGCACCGGGCAGGCTACGGCTCGGGTCTCGCGAAGGCAATGGACGAAGTCATCGACCTTCGTAGCGACACCGTGACTCTGCCGACGGCCAAGATGCGGGAGGCCATGAGCCGGGCCGAGTTGGGAGACGACGTCTACGGCGAGGACCCCACGGTCAACCGGTTGCAGCAACTGGCTGCGAAGATGCTGGGCAAAGAGGACGCCCTGTTCACGGCGAGCGGGACCATGAGCAATCTCGTCGCTGTGCTCACCCACTGCGGTCGAGGTGACGAGATGATCGTGGGGGATCAGGCCCACATGTTCTACTACGAGGTCGGCGGGGCTTCCGCGTTGGGCGGCGTGCACGTGAGGGCGATCCCCAACCGGCAAGGGGCCCTGGACCCGGCAGACGTGGAGGCGTCGGTCCGCGACCCCGGCAACGTGCACTATCCGCGAACGCGGCTGGTATGCCTGGAGAACACCCACAATCGCTGCGGTGGAGTAGCCCTGACCGCCGAGCAGGTGGGCGCCGTCGTGGCGGTGGCTCGAAAACACGGATTGAAGGTCCACGTGGACGGCGCACGGCTGTTCAACGCCGCCGTCGCGCTGGGAGTGGATGCCGCGACGCTGGTGGAGGGGTGCGATTCGGTGAACATCTGCCTCAGCAAGGGGTTGTGCGCACCGGTGGGCTCCCTCCTGGTGGGGTCGAGGGAGTTCATCGCCGAGGCTCGTCGGAACCGCAAGGCCGTGGGGGGAGGCATGAGGCAGGCGGGGATTCTGGCTGCAGCCGGCATCGTGGCCTTGGAGGAGATGGTCGATCGGCTGGCCGAGGATCACGCCAATGCTCGGATCCTTGCCGAGGGGATCGCAACCCTTCCAGGTGTTCGGCTGGACTTGAGCACCGTGCAGACCAACATCGTCGTTGTGGAGTTGGTGCGGGAGGATATCTCGGCCGCGCAGTTCATCGCGCGGATGGGGGAGTTGGGCGTCAAGACGACCCCATTCGGCGCCAACCTGGTGCGGATGGTGACCCACCACGGCATCAGCAGGGGCGACGTGGAGAGGGCGATCCAGGCGGCCAGGAAGGTGCTGGCGGCATCATAGGGCCAGCTCGTGGGGGCGGCCGGCCGGACGCCCCCACCAACGTTACCACGGCAGGAACTCCGTGGTGTATACAGTCTCGTCCGTCAATACGGCG
>JBLNDL010000024.1:0-5807 GCA_050261575.1 Sphingomonadaceae bacterium
TGGCGCAAGAGCCACGAGAACCCAGACGTCCAGCAGATCTACAGGGAGTTCCTCGGCAGACCCCTTAGCGATAAGTCCCACCACCTCCTACATACACACTACACCCCAAGACATAGGTAGGCGACCGTTGGGGAGGGGGTGCCGCCAGTCTCCGGCACCCCCTGCCCCAGCGCATGCCCGGCACGAGCCTGGCATTGGACTTCGGATGTCCGCGCCGAGCCCGCCCGATCAGAGGCGCGGGCGCACCCAGCCACGTCCACGACATCCACCACGCGAGCCGCCCGGGCGTTGACAGTCCCGCCGCGCAGTGTATAATGTCTGTGAAATCCTTCACCAATGGTGGTGAGGGCACATAGGCTGGGGCTGACGGGAGGCTCTGGCGCCGGGTCCGGGGAGCGGCCGGTGGCGCCCGAGTCGTTTTTTCACGGCATGTTTGTGTCTTTTTTCACAAATGCCGCCGCCAGCTACTCCGACTGGGGCGCAGTGCTGCGCCAAAGGGAAGCGATGAAGGTTCAACGTATCTCTCCAGCTACCGTTGCTCGCCTTCCTATCTACCTCCAGGGCCTGGAGGCGTTGGCCAACGCGGGAGAAGAACTCGCGTCATCCGAGAGGCTCGCCGAAGCAACGGGCATCGGCGCACCGCGCATTCGGAGAGACCTTTCCTATCTGGGCGCCTTTGGCACCCCCGGGGTCGGATACGACGTGCGACAGTTGCGCCAGGTCATCGCCGACTGCATCGGCCTGTCTCGAGTCTGGCCCGTCGCCCTCGTCGGCTACGGGACGCTGGGCTCCGCTTTGACGGCCTACACGGGCTTCGCCGAGCGCAACTTCCAGATCGTCGCCATCTTCGACAAGAACCCTGCGCGAATCGGCCGTCGTGTCGGAGAGTTGGTCGTGAAGCCTCCGGAGGAGGTCCACGCCACCGTCAAGCAACTAGGCATCGACATCGCCGTCTTGGCCACGCCGGCCAACTCCGCCCAGGAGTGGGCCAACCTCCTGGTGAGCGCCGGGGTGACATCCCTACTCAATCTGGCGAGGGCCACTATCACGGTACCTCACGGGGTAGCCGTGCGCCACATAGATCTAGCTACGGAGATCCAGATGCTTTCCTTCCACGAGACCATGAAGCGCATCACTGTCGGTTCACTCAAGCGATCCAAGTCGAACGGCAACTCCGCATCCCAAGGCACGGGTGAATCACTCTGATGCGATTGGAGCAGATACGTGACTTGCTGGACGCCAGACTGCTAGCCGGCCAATGCGACCTCGAAGCCGAGGTCACTCACGCCTTCGCCGCGGATCTGATGAGCGACGTGCTGGCCCTCGCGGGCCCCGGCACCCTGCTCCTGACCGGATTGACGAACCCTCAGGTCGTCAGAACCTCCGAGGTGGCCGGCGTGACCGCCATCGTGTTCGTGCGCGGCAAGCATGCCCTTCCGGAGACCGAAGAACTCGCCCGCGAGGCCGGCATACCCCTGTTTCGAACCGACCTGAAGATGTTTGACGCCTGCGGTCGGCTCTACCAGGCGGGGCTGCGCGGCACCGTCTAGCTGGACGACGGGTGTGGAGTGACGGATGGACGAGAGGGTGATGCCCGACGAGGACAGCGGCTCTGGGTCAAATCGATCGGAGGCAACCCGGATCCAGGAGCTGGCCTACCAGGTGCCGGTACGGGAGATCATGACGAGCCCGGCCGTAACGGTTGCGCCCACCACTCTCATGCGCGAAGCCCGGGAGTTGATGAAGAGCCACCGGATCTCTGGTCTGCCCGTGCTCAAGGATGCCGCCCTCGTCGGAATCGTGACCGTCGAGGACCTGTTCAGATGGCTGGAGGGCGGCGGCGCCGACAACGTGGTGGCCGACTGGATGATACGGAAGGTACGCACAGTCCGCTCCACTGACACGGTAGCTTCGGCCATCAACAAGTTCGCCGCGTACAAGGTCGGACGGCTCCCGGTGGTGGATCCCAAGGGGGTGTTGGTTGGCATCGTCACCCCGGGCGACGTGATGGAGCGGGCGGTGCGGGCGCTAGAAGGGGGTGGCCCGCGGGAAAGGCCCCACTACCCCGTGGTCCACTGTGCGTTGAAGGGGCTGCTCACGGGGGGCACCGGAGTGATCCTTCGCTACGACGTGAGGGCCGGTGACTTCCACAAGGCGGGGACGGCTGCCACGACCATCAAGCGGATTTTGGAGTGCTTCGGCCTCGCTCCGCCACTCGTGCGCCGTGCGGGAACCGCTGCCTACGAAGCCGAGATGAATCTGGCCATCCACGCCACCAATGGCGGAAAGCTCATGGCCCACATCAGCCCCCACAGGCTGGTGATCCAGGCCACCGACGATGGACCCGGCATTCCGGACATCGAGAAGGCCCTGACGCCGGGTTTCTCTACGGCCACGGAGTGGATACGGGAGTTGGGTTTCGGCGCAGGCATGGGACTTTCCAACATACAGAACTGCGCAGATGACTTTTCCATCAAGTCCGAGGTGGGAAAGGGGACTGTCGTCAGGATCGCTATCGACGTCGAGCAGCGAAACGGCGAGAAGATCACCGCCTAGCGAGAACGCGGGGGCGCGGCGCCACTGTCGCCCCCTACCGGGGAGAGAAGCATGCTTACTGTCAGGGACGTACTCCAGCGGCTGGAAATGACGGTGGTGGCAGGGGAAGGCCATCTCGGCCGGCAGGTGTCCGGTGGGTACGTCGGCGATCTGCTCAGTTGCGTGATGGCCAACGCCTCGTCGGGCGACGTTTGGGTCACCGTCCAGGGTCACCCCAACGTAGCGGCCGTGGCCACCCTGGCGGGCATCTCCGCCATCATCGTTGCCGAAGGGGCGAGGATAGACCCAGCCACCGTCGAGAAGGCGGAGCAGGAAAGGATTCCTGTCCTCTCCTGCCCGCGCTCGGCCTTCGATATCGTCGCCGCCCTGGCCGGGTTGGGAGTGAGGGGCAGCAAGTGCTGAAGAACTACGTGGCCGACCTCCACGTCCACACCTTGCTGTCCCCCTGCGCCGATTACCGCATGGTGCCCTACCTGATAATCGAGCGGGCGACCGAGGTCGGCGTCGATCTCCTGGGTATCACCGACCACAACTCTGGCGAGAACGCGGCAGCCGTCGTGGAGGCAGCCAGCCGGAGCGGAGTGGCGGTGTTGCCGGGGATGGAGGTTGAGAGCAGAGAGGGCGTCCACGTCCTAACGCTGTTCGACGGGGTTCAGGCGCTGCAGCGGTGGCAGGACACGGTCTACGCTGCCCTTCCACCTCGCGAAAACGCGGAGCGAGTGTTCGGCGCACAGCTTGTGGTCGACGCCGAGGGCCAGCTCAAGGGGGTCAACAGGCGGCTGCTCATCACAGCGGTGGACCTGTCTCTCGACGACATCGTTGGCCTGACGTGCCCGCTGGGTGGGATATGCGTGCCCGCTCACGTGGACCGCCCGGCCAACGGACTCCTGTCGGTCCTCGGCTTCCTGCCCGCCGGCCTGGACGCACCGGCTCTTGAGGTATCGCCCCTGGTGACCCCCGAGGGGATGAGGAAGCGCTTTCCGGAACTGGCGGATCGAACGCTGATCACTTCCTCCGATGCCCATTCCCTGAAGGAGATCGGTAGGGCCACCACCTCCTTCCTCATCGCCGCCCCGACGGTCGCTGAGCTCGCCCTCGCATGTCGGGGCGAGCAGGGAAGGGGAATCACCGGCTGGACGTCCCCGCGGGCCGTCCAAGCCTACCACGAATCGGAAACTCGTTAGAAGCAGCCAATTGCGATGTAGGACGGAGGTCAATTGATGCAGACTACGCAGTCCCAAGGAGTGGATCTGTCCCTGGTCGACGCGATACTCAGGGAGAGATCTGCGGAAAGGGGAACCATCATCCCGATCCTCCAGGCGGTGCAGGAAGCCTATGGTTATCTGCCCCGGGAGGCGCTGGCGCTCATTTCGGAGCGTCTTGCGGTGCCCTTTAGCCAACTGTATGGCGTAGCCACCTTCTACTCCCAGTTTTACCTGACTCGCCGCGGGAAGCACGTCATCAAGGTGTGCGACGGAACCGCGTGCCATGTCCGGGGGGCACCCCGCATCCTGGAAGGCCTCCAGAAGGACCTGGGAGTGCAGCCGGGAGAGACGACGGACGACTACCAGTTCACCTACGAGATCGTCTACTGCCTCGGCTCCTGCGCTCTGGCCCCGGTAGCAGTGGTGAACGACGAGGTGAAAGGTCGGTGCACCGCGGAGCGGATGCACAAGATCGTGGAGGACCTGCGGGCGTAGGCGCCGTGAGAGAGCTATCGCAGCACATCACCGATCTGGTGGAGAACTCGACACGGGCGGGTGCCCGCAGGGTGGTGATCGAGGTGGAGGAGGATACCCAGGCCGATCTCCTCACCATCCGCGTGGCCGACGACGGCCGCGGGATGCCAACGGAGACGGTGGATAGGGTCACCGATCCCTTCTACACCACCCGTGCTTGCAGGCGCGTCGGGCTGGGGCTACCCCTCCTGGAGGCGTCTGCTCAGAGGTGTGGCGGCTCACTGCGAATCGAGAGTTCGCCCGGCCGCGGGACCGAGGTGACGGCGCGGTTCCGGCGAAGCCACGTGGACCGCCCCCCGATGGGCGACCTGCAGGCCACCCTGATCGCGGCCTTGGTCGGCCATCCCGACGTGGATGTCGTCTACCGGCACAGGATGGATGGCCGCAGCTTCGAGCTCGACGGTGCCGCAATCAAGCGGGAACTGGAGGGGATACCCCTGGCCCACCCATCGGTGCTGCGGTGGCTGGAGAAGTACCTATCCAATGGACTATCAGAAGTGGGTGGCGGCACGCCGCCCCTATAGGAGGGGAGCGCTATGGCAAAGATCGACGGCCTCGAGGAACTGAAGAGGCTCAAACAGCAGGCGCAGAAGGAGATCAGGGTCCGAGGTGACACCGGCACCAAGATCACCGTAGGCATGGGAACGTGTGGCATCGCCGCCGGCGCCCGAGAGGTCATGCACGCCATCCTGCGGGAGCTGGAGGCGCGAGACATCGAGGCCAACGTGGCGACCGTCGGCTGCGTAGGCGTCTGCTCCCAGGAGCCCCTGGTGGATATCGAGCAGGCCGGTACTCCCAAAGTGACCTATGGCAAGGTCACCCCGGGCATGGTGCCGACCTTGATCGAAGAGCACCTGGTCAAGGGGAAGGTTGTGGCCCAATGGGTGGTGGCAAAGGAGATGGCACGATGACGAACGACTGCAACCGCGCCCAGGTCATGGTCTGTGGCGGCACGGGATGCACCACCTCCGATTCGTTGGAGGTGATGCGGACGCTGCAGGCCGAGGTTCAGCGCCAGGGACTGAATGGCGAAGTCAAGATCATCCAGTCGGGCTGTCGGGGCTTCTGCGCTGAGGGTCCGGTCATGATAGTCTATCCGGAAGGCCTCTTCTACTGTCAGGTCAAACCCCACGATGTGCCTGAGATCGTCAGCGAGACGCTCATTAAGGGGCGCCCCGTACGGCGGCTCCTGTTCCAGGAGCCGGAGTCGGCCAAGAAACTCCCAACCTACAAGGACATCCCGTTCTATTCCAAGCAGACGCGGATAGCCCTGCGCAACTGCGGCATCATCAATCCCGAGAACATCGAGGAGTACATCGCCAAAGACGGCTACGAGGCTCTGGGCCGGGCCATCTTCGAGATGACGCCGGAACAGATCATCGACACGGTCAAGAGGGCTGGTCTGCGCGGTCGTGGCGGCGCAGGCTTCCCCACCGCTCTCAAGTGGGACTTCTGCCGCAAGGCCCCAGGCGATGTCAAGTACGTCATCTGCAACGCCGACGAGGGTGACCC
>JBLNDL010000025.1:0-117855 GCA_050261575.1 Sphingomonadaceae bacterium
CAAGAGTCTCACCCTCGTCCAGGGTGAAGCTCACACCGCTCACCGCCTTCACCACCCCGTCCTGGGTGTGAAACTGCGTCCTGAGATCCTCTACCTCCAGCAGTCGAGCCATTGATCCCCCAAAATCCTGAGAAGTCACGCGGTCCGGGTCCAGCCCCACCTACCAACGCAGCTTCGGCTGCCTCGCCGCCGCGGTCTCGTCCATTCGCCCCACGACTGTGGTGGTGGGAGCGGACTTCACAACCTCGGGGTTCTCCTCGGCCTCCCTGGCTATCGCCAGGAGCGCGTCTGCGAAGGCGTCCAGCGTCTCCTTCGTCTCCGTCTCGGTCGGCTCCACCATCATCGCCTCCTCCACGATCAAAGGGAAGTAGATGGTGGGGGGATGGATCCCGAAGTCGATCAGCCGCTTGGCGATGTCGAGGGTCCGCACTCCGAGGGCCTTCTGCCGGCGGCCGGAGAGGACGAACTCGTGCATGCAGGTCCGAGGGTAGGGTACCTCGTAGGCGTGCTGCAGCCGAACGCGAAGGTAGTTGGCATTGAGAATAGCGTTTTCGCCGACTCTCCGCAATCCGTCGCTACCGAGGGCCCTGATGTAAGCGTAGGCCCTCACCAGAACCCCGAAGCTGCCGTAGAAGCTGCGGACTCGACCGATCGTGTGGGGCACGTCGTAGCTCAGGTAGTAGGAGCCGCCACCCGCCACCGACTCTGCGCCTCTCCCTCTGGGAGAGGCCACCCGAAGGGCGGGTGAGGACGGGATGCCGGGTGCGGGGTCGCCGCTCTCACCCTGGCCCTCTCTCTCTGGGAGAAGGATTCCCCGCGTCTCCGCGTCCCCGCGCCTCCTGACCACAGGCACCGGTAGGAAGTCCGCTAGTGTCTCCCTGGCCACCACGGGACCGGCACCCGGTCCTCCGCCACCGTGGGGCGTCGCGAAGGTCTTGTGCAGGTTGATATGCATCACGTCGAAGCCGAGATCGGCGGGCTTGGCGACACCCAAGAGGGCGTTGAGGTTGGCCCCATCGCCGTACATCAGGCCGCCGCAGCCGTGAACGATCTCGGATATCGCCAGCATATGCTCGTCGAACAGCCCCAGCGTGTTGGGCATCGTCAGCATCAGCGCCGCCGTCTCCTCGTCGGCCAGCGCTCGCAGCGCCTCAAGGTCCACGTTGCCGCGGGCATCCGAGCGCAACGGCACCGTCTTGAAGCCGCACATCGTCGCCGTGGCGGGGTTCGTCCCGTGCGCAGAGTCGGGGATCAGCACCTTGGTGCGCTTCCTATCCCCCTTAGCCTCGAAGTAGGCCCGCACCATCAGCATGCCGGTCAGCTCGCCGTGGGCCCCAGCCGCAGGCTGGAGAGACACGGCGTGCAGGCCAGTGATCTCCCCCAGCGCCCGCTGCAGCTCGAACATCAGTTGCAGTGCCCCTTGCGATACCTCCTCCGGCTGATAGGGGTGTATCGCCGAGAAGCCAGGCAGCCGGGCCACCTCCTCCGATACCTTGGGATTGTACTTCATGGTGCACGATCCGAGGGGATAGAAGCCCGTGTCCACACAGTAGTTGAGGCTGGACAGGTGGACGAAGTGCCTCACCACCTCGTTCTCGGATACCTCGGGCAGGTCGAGACGATCCCGCACCAGGTCAGGCGGCAACCCCTCCGCCGAAGGAACGTCCCCGCGCGAGACCTCGTGCCCCACCCGCCCGGGTCGGGAAATCTCGGAAAGCAGGCGCTCACTCATAGCGTCCCTCCCTCGGAGCCACCGATCTCCGCCAGGGCCGAGACCAGGGCATCGATCTGGTCCTTGGTGTTGGTCTCCGTGGTACACAGCAGCATGCAGCCCTCTAGCGAGGGGCTCACGGCCGAGAGATCGTATCCGCCCACGATCTGTCGGCCCAGCAGGTGGCGATTGATCTCGGCTGGGGGACGCGGGACCTCCACCACGAACTCGTTGAAGAAGGGGCCCGTATCCAGCAACCTGTATCCCTTCAGCTTTCCGATCCGATCGGCGGCGTAATGCGTCTTGTCGTAGCACAGCTTGGCCACCTGCCGGAGTCCGCTGGGTCCGAGGAAAGCCAGATACATCGCTGCGGCGGTCGCCAGAAGCTGCTCGCTCGTGCAGATGTTGGAGGTAGCCTTCTCCCGCCGGATGTGCTGCTCCCGCGCCTGGAGCGTGAGGACGAATCCCCTCCGACCCTGGTGGTCCTTCGCCTCTCCCACCAGCCTCCCCGGCATCTGCCGCAGGTACTGCTCCTTGCAGGCTAGAAGGCCCAGGTAGGGTCCCCCGAAGGCCAGGGGCGATCCGAGCCCTTGCCCCTCGCCCACAGCGATATCCGCGCCCCACTCGGCCGGGGGCTTCAGCATCCCCAACGAGATTGGGTAGCAGGCGACGATGAACAGGGCGCCCGCCTCGTGAGTCCTCCGCCCCAACTCGGTCAGATCCCGTATTCCGCCGAAGAAGTTCGGCTGCTGCACGATGCAGCAGGCACACTCCCCGTCCAGCAGTGCCGCTGGGTCCTCCTCCACGATCCCGTCACCCTCGCGACCCACGCGGGAGGTGACCATCTCGATCCCCCGACTCCGCACGTAACCCTCGAGCACCGCTCGGTACTCCGGGTGCACGCTGCCCGACACCACCACCTTGTCCCGCCGCGTGGCGGCCACGGCCATCAACGCGGCCTCGGCGAGGGCGGTTGCGCCGTCGTACATGGAGGCGTTCGCCACATCCATCCCGGTCAGAGCGCAGATCATGCTCTGGAACTCGAACGCCGCCTGGAGAGTCCCCTGACTGATCTCGGGCTGGTATGGGGTGTAGGAGGTGTACAGCTCGCTGCGCAACAGCAACTGCGATATCGCGGATGGCACGTAGTGGTTGTAGGCGCCTGCCCCAAGGAAGTACGCGTAGTGCTGCGCGTCCGCGTTCCGCTCCGCCATCGACCGAAACTCGGCTACGAGTTCCATCTCGGTCAACGGCGCCGGCAGGTCCAGCGTCGGCCGCCGAACCTCGGCAGGAATGACCTCTAGCAGGTCGTCGACGCTCCGAACCCCAATCGCCCGCAGCATCTCCTGCGTGTCCTGCTCGGTGTTTGGCACGAAGTCCATCTGTCTACTCACCTCCATCCACACCACCAGTACCGGACCCTAGGTCCTGGGTCCAGGGAGGATCACGATTCAGAACCACTCAGTCCTAAGTCCCCGGTCCTCGCCCCTACCCCTCCGCGATCTCCTTCTCGTAGGCCGACGCGTCCATCAAAGCCTCGAGCTCGCTCTTGTCCTTCAGCCGAACCCGAATCATCCATCCGCCACCGTATGGGTCCTCGTTCACTTTCTCCGGTGCCTTGGCCAACTCGGTGTTCACCGCGACGACCTCGCCGCTGACGGGGGAGTAGAGATCAGACGCCGCCTTGACGGACTCCACAACACCGAAGGTCTTGAACTGCTGTACCTGCTGGCCCACCGATGGCAGGTCGACGTACACCACGTCGCCCAACTGCTCTTGCGCGTGATCGGTGATGCCGATCACGGCCTCGTCGCCCTCGACCTTGGCCCACTCGTGCTCCTTCGAGTAGCGTAGATCCTTAGGTACCATCTTCGCTCCCTCTCACTTCTTTCTCTTGCGGCTGTAGAAGGGTAGATCCACCAGCCGAGCCGGGTGCGCCGTGCCGCGCACAGACACCTCGACGGGAGGTCGGCTCAATGCCACCTCCGGCTCGACAAACGCCATGGCAATGCTCCGCTCCAGGGTTGGCGAGTAGCTGCCACTGGTGACCGCGCCCACCTGTGTGCCACCGACCACCACTGGTGTTCCCTGCCGAGCGATCGCCCGGTCGGTCACCTCCAGGCCGACGAGCACGCGCCGAGGCCCGCTTCTCTCCAGCTCCAGCAGCCGCTCCCTACCCACCAGCTCAGCCTTCTCCAGCTTCACGTAGCGACCCAGCCCCGCCTCGAAGGGGTTGACGTCCTCGCCAAGCTCGTGTCCGTACAGCGGCATTCCGGCCTCCAGCCGGAGCGTGTCACGAGCCCCGAGCCCGGCCAACGCCACAGCGCCGCTCGACGCAGCCTCCGACAGCTTCTGCCACAACCTCCGCCCGGCCTCCACCGGCAGGATCACCTCGAAGCCGTCCTCCCCGGTGTACCCCGTACGGGACACGTAGCCCTCCACGCCCACGACCCGACCCTGCGCACCGTGATAGTAGCGCAACTGCCCCAACGGCAGATAGGACAGCGGCTGCAACACCTCCATCGAGGAAGGCCCCTGCACCCCAATCATCACCGTCTCTAGCGTCCGGTCCTCGATGGCAACGTCCGCGGGACCGCCCCGAGTCCGCAGTTCGTCCAGCAGCTCGCCCATCCACCCCAGCACCTTAACCCGGTTGGAGGCGTTCACCACCAGCAGGTAGCCCTCGTCCCCCCTCTCCCTCTCGGAGGGCGTGAACGTGCCCGAGGGCACGTTCACGGGGGTGAGAGCCGCAGACTCGCCGCCCAGCCTGTACACCAGGATGTCGTCCCGAACCCCACCCTGCCGGTTGCAGATCAGCGAGTACTGCACCTGCCCGACGGCCAGCTTCTCGACGTCGTTGCTCGTGACCGTCTGAAGGAAGCGCGTGGCATCCGGGCCCTTCACGTGCACCCGCCCCATGTGGGACAGGTCGAAGGCCCCGGCAGACTCCCTGACCATCCGGTGCTCAGCGACGATGCCGGAATACTGCACCGGCATCTCCCATCCCCCGAAACCCACCATCCTCGCTCCGGCAGCACGATGCAGGTCGTACAGCGGAGTCCTCATCAATCCACCGTCCTCGCTCATAGGTCGTACACCACCGCCACTTCGTCGCACTCGGGGAACTTGGGACAGCGAATGCACTCGCCCCAAACCTTCCGAGGCAGTTCGTTCATGTCGATTCGGACGAAGCCGAGGCTCTCGAAGAAGGGAGCCTCCCGGGTCAGCGCGTACACCCTCGTCAGCTCCATCTCCCTGGCCTCCGCGATGCAGGCCGTCACCAGCGCACTCCCCAATCCCCGCCGCTGATAGCGCTTGTCCACTGCCAGCGAACGGACCTCGGCAAGGTCGGCCCAGTTCACGTGCAGGGCGCAGCAGGCCACCAGCCCGCCGTCGGCCTCCATCACCCAGAAGTCCCGCAGGTTCTCGTACAGCTCACTCAGTGGACGCGGCAGCATGACCCCGGACTCCGCGTGCTCGTTGATCAACCGATGCATCGCCGGAACGTCGCCGATCCGCGCTTTGCGACTCGTGTGCGCTCCTCTCAACTCCTCCAGCGCTATCCCCGTCTCTTCCATACCTTGTGCTCCTCGGCCTTTCCCAGCAACTCCTGAGCGCTGGCGATAGCCGAAGCGAACTCGGCCGTGCCGGCCAGCATGGTCGCCAGCTCCTCAACCCGAGGCTGTCCCTCGAGCAGCCTCACTGTGGTTCGGGTGCGCCCACCCTCGACGATCTTCGCCACAGACAGGTGCCGATCCGCCATGCAGGCGATCTGCGGCATGTGGGTGATGCACAGCACCTGGTGGCCCTCGGTCAGATCCCACAGCTTCTCCCCCACCCGAGCACCACTGCGAGCCCCGACTCCAACGTCGATCTCGTCGAACACCAGCGTCGGGATGGCGTCCGCCCGGCTAAGGATGCTCTTCAGCGCCAGCATCAACCTGGCCATTTCGCCCCCACTGGCGATCTTGGCCAGCGGCTTCGGCTCTTCCCCCGGGTTGGGCGCTACCAGGAACTCCACCCGGTCCACCCCTGTCACCTCCACAGCCACCCTCGCCCCCTCTCCCTCAGGGAGAGGCGTGAACGTGCCGTCTTGCACGCTCACGCGCCGAGATCCCCCCACGTCCCTCCGAGAGAGGGCCGGGGTGAGGGCATCCACCACCTGGTACACAACCCCGGTCTCGTCCGGCGCCACCCCGAACGACACCTCGAACCGGGTCCCCTTCATGTTCAGCGCGCTCAACTCGCGCTGTACCTCCTCGGCGAGCCTCGCCGCCGCCTCCTTCCGCCTTGCGGAGAGGTCGCTCGCCAGCTTCCCTACCTCGGCCAGCAGGACACTCTCCCTTTCCCGCAGCTCGCCCACGTAGTAGGCCCGGTTGGACAGCTTCTCCAGCTTCGCCTCCGCCTCGTCGCAGTAGGCGAGCACCTCCTCCAGGGTACGGCCGTACTTCCGTTTCAGCGAGGCCAGAAGCTCCAGCCGCTCTTCCACCTCGTTCAGCCGCTCCGGATCGTCCTCCACAGCCTCGGCATAGGACCTGGCCCGCCGAGCTACCTCCTCCACCGCGTACAGCGCGCCCTCCAGCGCCTCTCTGTCGGGCTCCAGACTCGGATCCAGTCGCGCCAGTTCCAGGAACACCCTCTCCGCCTGGGCCAGAAGGTCCGCCGCACCGGGCTGCTCCTCCCCACCCCCGGTCAATTGCCGCACCGAATGGGCGAGCTCCCGCAGCCGCTCGGCGTTTCGCAGCCGCACCCGCTCGGCCTGCAAGTGCTCCTCCTCCCCCACGGTCGGGCTCGCCGCGCGGATCTCCTCGATCTGATACCGCAGCAGGTCGATCTCCCGGGCCGACTCACGCTCGTCTCGCGTCATCTGCTCGATGTCGGCCCGCACCGTCCTCAGCTCCCTGACCCCGCGCGCCACCTCCTGCCGCAGATCCATCAGCCCGGCGTACCGGTCCAGGTACTCCAGGTGCTCCCTCACCCTCAGCAGCGAGAGATGCTCGCTCTGCCCGTGGATGTCCACCAGCAACTGGCCGACCTGCTGCAGCAACGACAGTGGCACGGCCCGACTGTTGATCCTCGCCACCGTCCGGCCGCTCCCGCGGTTGACCTCCCGACTGAGGATCAGCACCGCGTCGTCCACCTCGATCCCGTGCTCCACCAGCAACGACGTAACGGCATCCACCCCCGGCCCCCCGCCGCTACCCGGATTCAGCTCGAACACCGCCTCCGCCACGGTCTGCTCGGCCCCAGATCGGACCACCTCTGCGCCCACCCGCTGGCCCAACGCCGCGCCCAGGGCATCCACTATGATCGACTTTCCGGCCCCAGTCTCGCCCGTCAGCACGTTGAGGCCCGGGCCGAATCTCACCCGCAGCTCCTCGATGATCGCGAAGTTCTTTATGTACAGCTCCGACAGCACTGGGACCCCCTACCTCTTCTTGAGGCCCTCGACCAGCGTCTCGTAGTATCGATTGGCGCTCCCGGTTCGGGCGAAGACGGTCCGCTCCCGGGCCCTCTCGATGACCACCGGCTGTCCGTTCCTCAGTGGGATCTGCACCTGGCCGTCCAGCACCAGCAGCGTCGGCTGGTCGGCGGAAGCTCGCACCTCGATCCGAGCCGACGTCGGCACGACCAGCGACCGCAGCACCGCCAGGTGAGCTGCCACCGGCACCACCACCATGCCCTCCACCCCCGGCGCCACCACAGGGCCGCCCGCCGACAGGGCGTAGGCCGTCGACCCCGTGGGTGTCGCCACCACGAGCCCGTCGGCCACGTAGTGAACCAGGTGCACCCCGTTCACAGACACGTCGATCTGGGCCACTCGCGGACTCGCCCCCCTGGCCACCACCACGTCGTTCAAGGCGATCAACGGGGAGCCCGCCGGGTCGTCGCGCTGCTGCCCGGACTCCACCTTGGCCGACAGCATCAGCCGCTCGTCGATCCAGTACTCGCCCCGCAGCACCTTGGGAAGCCAGTCGCAGGCATCGCCGGGCGGCAACTCAGTCAGGAAGCCCAGCTTCCCCATGCCTATCCCCAAGATCGGAACGCCCGTCCCCGCCAGCCACCTCGCCGCCCTGATGATGGTACCGTCGCCGCCGAACGTCACCACCAGGCGCACCCCATCTTTGGCGGCCACGGGCCCCAGCTCCCAGGCCGAGATCAGTCTGGGGACCAGCCCCTCTGCCTCGACGAGTCTCGCGCACTGCTCAGCCAGCCGCCGGGCCTCCTGCAGCATCGGCTGGAACACCAGTACCACGACCTGCTCGCCACCGTCCATCTTTCGAGCCTTCGGCATCCTCTCTCCGTTCAGCAATCAGCATGGAGCCTGGGTTGTCCCAACCCAGGCGGTCGAAGGCCACGTGCTGCCAGATGTCGACGCCCGCGATACGTCGGGGGGGGCCCCACCCCGACTCCGAAGGGTCACAACTCCAACCAGCCGCCGGCACCCAGCACCCGGCCTCAGTCCTCAGTCTTCAGTCCTGACTCGCCGACCGCCGCCTCTATCTGCGCCCCCACGTCGGGACTGCTCGACTCGCCCGGCACGATCAAGGCGAGGTACTCCACGTTCCCCGCAGGTCCTCTGATGGGCGAGATTGTCACCCTCCGCACGCCCATCCCCTCGCGGTCCGCCCACTCCACCATGGCGCGCAACACCGACCTGTGGACCTCCGGATCGCGCACCACTCCGCCCTTCCCAACCTGTTCGCGGCCTGCCTCGAACTGCGGCTTCACCAGCAGCACGATCATCCCACCCTCGCAGAGCAACCGCGCCACCGCAGGAAGGATCAGGCGCGCCGAGATGAAGGATACGTCCATCACCGCCAGGTCGGCCGGCTCCGGTAGCCCCGTCAGGTACCTGGCGTTGGTCCGCTCCATCACCACTACCCTCGGGTCGGTGCGCAGACGCCAATCCAACTGGCCGTACCCCACATCCACCGCGTACACCCGCGCTGCCCCGCGCTGCAGCAGACAATCGGTGAACCCACCGGTGGAGGCCCCCACGTCCACCACGACCCGCCCAGACACATCCACCCCGAAGGCTTCCAGCGCCTTCTCCAGCTTCAAACCGCCCCGGCTCACGTACCTGGGTGGCGCCGCAACGGCCAGCGGGGAGCCCTCGTCCACCTTCGTGCCGGGCTTGTCTACCACCTCGCCACCCGCCGTCACGGAGCCGGCCATGATGAGCGCCCGAGCCTGCTCACGAGTCGCAGCGAGCCCCTTCTCCACCAGCAGCAAATCGATCCGCTTCCGCAACACTCACCACAAACAGAAAAGGACAGGAAAGAGCTTTCGCCTCCTGTCCCGTCTACCTGAGAGATACTGCCCACCTCCCGGCTGGGCTATCCCCTTCGGTGCCCTCCTAACAGAGCGTCTCCAGGATCCTGTCCGGCTGCCGTCCTTCTGCCTGAGAGATTCCAGTCTACTGTCTTGCCCCTTCGGCGCCGCATTCGAGCGGTCTCTCCGGCAGCCATCAACCAGGCGCTATTCTATTGACATCGTGAGTCTACCCGTCGGATAGCTCTCCCGTCAAGAGTAGCTGCCACGTGGGACGCGGCGCTACTCTCCGGGAGGCTCACTTGTCGGGTCGCCGGGGCGAAGCATTCGCCGCGGCGGATGCTTCGCCCCAGGCTCGGACGGCAGGGAAGAAGCATCCCACCCACGGGCGGGGGAAGCGTCGGCGGTTGAGGCCGGTGCCACCGGGCAACGTCGAGGCGCCAATGCTTAGCCCCTACCAGGCCGAATCCTGCCGCTCGGGGCGAGTCTACCGCTCCAGACGATTCCGCAACTCCAGGAGCTGCCTCCTCAGTCTCTCGGGCAGCCGGTCGCCGAACCGGGCGAAGTGCCTTTCGATGTCCGGCACCTCCGCCCTCCAGGCCGCCTCATCTACCTGCAGCAGCTCCATCAGGTTCTCCCGCGGCAGGTCCAGTCCAGCCAGATCCAGGTCCCCGGGCTCGGGCAGCAGCCCGATAGGAGTCTCCCGCGCCCCGACCTTGCCGTCCACCCGGTCGCACATCCACTTCAGCACGCGACTGTTCTCACCGTATCCCGGCCACAGCCATTTGCCGTCCGCGCTCTTGCGGAACCAGTTCACGTAGAAGATCCTCGGGGCCTTCTCCCCAAGCCGGTCGCCCATCTCCAACCAGTGCCCGAAGTAGTCCCCCATGTTGTAGCCGCAGAACGGCTGCATTGCGAACGGATCCCGCCTGAGGTTGCCCACGGCCCCGATGGCGGCGGCAGTCGTCTCGGAAGACGCCGTCGCACCGAGGAACACGCCGTGATCCCAGTTGTAGGACTCCGTCACCAGCGGCACCACCCCAGCGCGTCGGCCGCCAAAGATGAAGATGTCGATCGGCACCCCCTCCGGCTTCTCCCAGTCTGGGGATATCACCGGACACTGCCGCGCCGGAACCGTGAAGCGGGCGTTGGGATGCGCGGCCGCACGGCCATTGCCGGGATGCCAGTCCTGCCCAGTCCAGTCCACCGCGTGATGCGGCGCGGAACCCATACCCTCCCACCACACGTCTCCATGATCGTCCAGCGCGCAGTTGGTGAAGATCACGTTCTCCCGCAACGTGTCCATCGCGGCCGGATTGGAATCGTAAGAGGTCCCCGGCGCCACACCGAAAAACCCGGCCTCCGGATTGATGGCGTACAGCCTGCCGTCTGGCCCGATCTTCATCCAGGCGATGTCGTCGCCGAGGCACTCCCCTTTCCAGCCAGGAACCGTGGGGTGGATCATCGCCAGATTGGTCTTGCCGCACGCCGACGGGAACGCCGCGGCGATGTGGTACCGCCTACCCTCAGGGCTGGTGAGCCGGAGGATCAGCATGTGCTCCGCCATCCACCCCTCGCGCCTCGCCATCGCCGATGCGATCCGAAGCGCCAGGCACTTCTTACCCAGCAGCGCGTTCCCGCCGTAGCCAGACCCATACGACCAGATCAGGTTCTCCTGCGGGAAGTGACTGATGTACTTCTGCTCCATCGGGGCACAGGGCCAGAGCACATCACTCTGCCCGTTCTGCAGGGGAGCGCCCACGGAGTGGACGCAGGGGATGAACTCCCCATCGCTGCCCAGCGCCTCGATCACCTTCCGGCCGACCCTCGTCATGATGTGCATGCTGCACACGACGTAGGGGCTGTCCGTCACCTCCACGCCGATCTTCGCGATCGGTGAGCCGATCGGCCCCATGGAGAAGGGGATGACGTACATCGTCCGTCCCCGCATCGATCCGCGATAGAGACCCTCCATCGTCCGCTTCAGTTCGTCGGGGTCGACCCAGTTGTTTGTGGGGCCGGCATCCTCCCGAGTCGGCGTGGCGACGTAGGTGCGGTCCTCCACCCTCGCCACATCGCTCGGATCGGAACGGAAAAGGAAGCTGTTGGGTCTCTTCGCCAGCGGTATGGCAGCGCCACTTGCTACCATCTGCCTCATCAGCCGGTCGTACTCTGGCTTGCTGCCGTCACACCAATACACGGCATCCGGCTGGCACATCTCCGCGACGCTCCGAACCCAATCAGTCAGTCCCTTGTGATTGACAACGTAAGACACCGGCTCCTCCTGTAGAGAAATCGTGGGGAGGCTGCCCCGTCAGAAGGAGGACTCACCCCCAATGGCACTGGGAGATACCTCCTGCTCTGGCGGGCGACGAAGCGGTCTGCGGGCAGGTGGGCGACGGGCCCTCGCAACTCCCGGTTCGCACCTTGCGGGGCACAGTCGCGCCGCCCTCTGTGGAAGGCGGCGCACTCGCTCACATGAGACGTGAGGATGTGCCGAGGAGAGTGCCTACCCGGTGGCAGCGTGCCAACCGTCGGGAAGAAATCGAAAACCTCCCCCATATAACAGGATACCACGGCCTTGTCCAGATGTCATCTATCCTGTTGTCGCTCTACAGGCCACCTTTGCCAGTCCGCCGGTCGTCCTGGACGTGGGTTGCGAGGGCGGCGACCCGTCACTGTTCCCCCAACGGCTGGACCTCGTGAACCATGCCTGCTGCAGCCGGCCCACTGAGTGCTAATATGGTCCCACCGGCGATGCCACGCGGACATGCCGGCCGCATGCCCGATGGTACCGACCCGTCCTGCTCGCCTGGGAGGTGACAGATGGAAACCCCGACCAACATGCGCGCGATGGTCCTGGAGGCCACTGGCCAGCCACTCCGCGCGATGGAACTCCCGGTACCTCGCCCCGGCCCGGGACAGCTTCTCCTTCGCGTTCACGCCTGCGGCGTGTGCCGCACCGACCTTCACATCGTCGATGGCGAGCTTCCCCACCCCAAGCTACCCCTGGTGCCCGGCCACGAGATCGTCGGAACCGTCGTCGGGCTGGGGGCCGGCACCCGGCGCTTCCGCCCGGGGGACCGCGTCGGTGTCCCCTGGCTCGGGTACACCGACGGAACCTGCCGCTTCTGTCGCCGGGGGCGCGAGAACCTGTGCGACAACGCCCTCTTCACCGGCTACACACTGGACGGTGGCTACGCCGAGTACGCCGTCGCCTTCGAGCGGTACTGCCTCCCCGTTCCCTCGACCTACACCGACGACGAGGCCGCCCCACTCCTCTGCGCCGGACTGATCGGCTACCGCACTTACCGTTTGGCTGGCGACGGGGTCGAGCGACTCGGCATCTACGGCTTCGGGGCCGCCGCGCATATCGTTGCCCAGATCGCCGTCCACCAGGGGAAGAAGGTCTACGCCTTCACACGCCCCGGCGACGAAGCCGGCCGCCGCTTCGCCCTCAGCCTAGGCGCCACGTGGGCAGGATCGTCGAATGAGCTACCCCCCGATCAGCTCGACGCAGCCCTCATCTTCGCCCCCGTCGGCGCGCTCGTCCCCGCGGCCCTCCGCGCCTCCGACAAAGGCGCCGCTATCGTGTGCGGCGGGATCCACATGAGCGATATCCCCTCCTTCCCATACCGCCTCCTGTGGGAGGAGCGCTCCGTGCGCTCGGTGGCGAACCTCACCCGCCAGGACGGCGAGCAGTTGATGGAGCTCGCTCCCAAGGTGCCCGTCCGAACCCACGTCCATGCCTTTCCGCTGGAGGAGGCCAACCACGCCCTCGACCTGCTCAGGGCAGGCCGCATCGAAGGCGCCGCCGTCCTCGTCGTGAGTCCCCGGCCCGAGTGATCCGGCGGTCTTCTAGCGGTGCAGCGTGCCAGCATCGCAGCTCCGAAGAGGGCCGCGGCTTGTCACGCGAGCACCGCACTGCGCCCCGGCGCCCGGCGGCATGGGATCAGCCCTTGCCCCACTCAGGGAGAGGCACGAGCAGGTGCCACGCAGGGCAGCGGCCATCGGGTGCTTGAACATCCGTCGAGAGGCGGAATAGAATAGGCCTAATGGTGTGACGAACATGGACTCACGAAAGGAGCGCGGTCAATGAAGATCTCGATGATCGGTGCCGGTAGGGTGGGCTCCACCACGCTGTACACCCTGCTGCTCGAGGGCGGCATTACGGAGATGGTGATCGTCGACGTCGACAAGCCCAGGGCCGAAGGAGAGGCGCTGGACCTCCGCCATGCCCTGGCACTCACTCAGAACTGCAAGATCACCGCGGGGGACTACGACGCAACCGAGGGGTCCGACATGGTGATCATCACGGCTGGCATCCCCAGAAAGCCGGGCGACACCAGGCTGGACCTCCTCAAGCGTAACACCGAGTTGATGGGCGGCATCCTCGAGGGCGTTCTGAAGTACAATAAGGACACCTTCCTCTTCATGGTCTCCAACCCCGTCGACGTCCTCACCTTCCAGGCGCTCAAGACCTCCGGTTTCCCTGCCAACAAGGTCTTCGGGCTCGGGACCGTGCTCGACACGAACCGCTTCAGGGCACTCCTCGGCGAGCGGCTCGGGGTCTCGCCAGACCAGGTCGTTGTCTACATGATGGGCGAGCACGGCGACAGCATGGTGCCCGTGATCTCCCACGCCACTGTCGCCGGCATCCCACTCCAGCAGTTCCCGGGATTCTCCAACGAGATGCTCGAGGAGGTGATAACCGCCACCCGCTTCGGCGGCGCCGAGGTGATCAAGCGGAAAGGCGGCACTTTCTACTCCGTCGCCCCGTCCATAGCGTCCGTGGTGCGCGCGGTCAAGAACGACCAGAAGAAGGTCCTCCCTATATCTTCCCTGATCGACGGCTGGTACAAGGACCTGAAGGGCATGACCATCTCGCTCCCCTGCGTCGTCGGGAAGAACGGCCGCGAGAAGGT
Organism: Sphingomonadaceae bacterium; assembly: GCA_050261575.1. Lineage (GTDB taxonomy): Bacteria > Chloroflexota > UBA6077 > UBA6077 > UBA6077 > JBLNDL01. The sequence continues at coordinate 13,912 of JBLNDL010000025.1, forward strand.
GCTGGATCCGCTCTTCTCGGAGAGCGAGGCCGCCCAGTTCGAGAACTCCTTCAAGGTGCTCAAGGAGGCGGCCGCGTCGGTGGGCCTGTAGTGCCCGTCAGCAGCGAGTGTCGAGTGCTGGGCTCCGCGGGCCGTGGCCTCAGCACTCGACGCCCACACCAATGCTGTTGGAGGTGACTGCCGTGCCAAGTGTGAGCGCCGAGGCGATCACGGAGAAGGTGCGGGAACTCTGCATCGCGGCCGCCTACGAGCTGCCGCAGGATGTCGTCCACTCCCTTGGTCGCGCGATGGAGATCGAGGAATCCCCTCAGGGTAAGGCGATCTTCGACGAACTGTTGACGAACGCCCGAGTGGCCTCGACCGAGCGAATCCCCTACTGCCAGGACACTGGCATGGTGACGGTGTTCGTCAGGAAGGGACCGGGGGTCACGATCGAGGGCGGTACCCTGACTGCCGCCATAAACGAGGGAGTCCGTCGTGGCTACACCGAGGGCTACCTCCGCGCGAGCGTCGTGGCCGAGCCCCTCTTCGAGCGGGCCAACACTCGCGACAACACTCCGGCCATCATCCACATAGAGGAGAGCGAGCGGGACGAGTTGGTTATCACCGTAGTCCCAAAGGGCGCAGGCAGCGAGAACATGAGCAGGGTCGTCATGCTCGCGCCCTCTGCCGGATGGGAAGTCATAAAGCGAGAGGTCGTCGAGGCCGTGCGGAAGGCTGGTGCCAACCCCTGTCCACCCATCGTCGTCGGCGTGGGCATCGGGGGCAACTTTGAGATGTGCGCGTACCTCGCCAAGAAGTCTCTCGTGCGTGACGTGGACGAGCCCAATCCGGATCCTCGGATCGCCGCCCTCGAGCGGGAGCTGCTGGAGGAAGTCAACGCAACCGGCATCGGCCCCGCGGGCCTCGGTGGCACCGTCACCGCGCTGGCCGTCCACATCGAGACCTACCCCACCCACATCGCCACCCTGCCGCTCGGCATCAACCTCGGATGCCACGCCTACCGTCACAAGAGCGCGGTGCTGCTAGGAGGTGACAGAAGCCATGGGTGATGCGATCAGACTGAGCATGCCCTTGGAACGTGGCGAGTTGAAGCGCCTTCGGGCAGGCGATCGGGTCCTCCTGAATGGCAGGATGCTGACCGGTCGGGATGCGGCCCACAAGCGACTCTACGACCTGCTGTCAGAGGGCAAGGAGCTCCCCGTTCCAATCCGGGACCAGTGCATCTTCTACGTCGGCCCGACTCCCGCGCCGCCGGGCAGGGTCATCGGCGCCGCCGGACCCACCACGAGCTACCGCATGGACAAGTACGCCCCGCTGTTGATGGACAGGGGTCTCCTGGGCATGGTCGGCAAGGGGCTGCGCAACCAGGAGGTGAAGGACGCCATCGTCCGAAACGGCGCAGTCTACTTCGGGGCCACCGGCGGCAGTGGCGCTTTGCTCTCCAAGTGCATTAAGGCGGCACGCGTCGTCGCCTACCCCGATCTCGGCACCGAGGCCATCAGGGAGATAGAGGTCGAGGACTTCCCAGTGATCGTCATCATCGACACCGAGGGCAACGACCTCTACCAGATCGGCCCGGCAAGGTACGCGAAGATCAAGTCCGCCCCAGCCACCTGAGCAGGTGTCTCCAGATGGAGTACGCGTTTCCCACCAGTAAGGTTGACATGAACTAGAGATACCTGCTAGGCAACCTCGGACCCCATGTCCCTCCGGGCGGGCCGGCCGGCCCGCCCGTTTCGACTTTCCAATCCTTGTTGCGGGCGCGCGACGGCGCTATACTGGAGCCACTCGGCGGCGGGCGGCGAGCCGATCGGCTGAAGCAGATGGTCAGGTTGCTCTTGCCGTCGAGCGGTCTCGAGGGTAGAGAGAGGGGAGGATACCTATCATGGCGGCGTACCGAGTGACCTTGATTCCCGGCGATGGCACCGGGCCTGAGATCGTCGAGGCGACGAGGCGTGTCCTCGAAGCGACTGGTGTGCAGTTCGACTGGGACCTGCAGGAAGCCGGGGTCGACGTGCTCGAGAAGTACGGAACCCCATTGCCGGACCAGGTCATCGAGTCCATAAAGCGGAACAAGGTCGCCCTGAAGGGTCCCATCACTACCCCCATCGGCAAGGGCTTCCGCAGCGTCAACGTGGCGCTGCGCAAGAGCCTTGGCCTCTACGCCTGCCTGCGGCCGTGCAAGAGCTATAAGGGGGTTCGGAGCCGGTACGACAACGTCGACCTCGTCGTCGTCCGAGAGAACATGGAGGACCTCTACGCAGGTGTAGAGTTCCAGAAGGGCTCAGACGGCGCCAAGAGGCTGATCGCCCTGGCGGCGGAAACCGGCGCGGGCGTCATTCCGGAGGACTCGGGCATCAGCATCAAGTCGATCTCGGTTTCCGGCACCCGACGCATCGTCAAGTGGGCCTTCGAGTACGCGCGGGCGAACAAGCGGCGCAAGGTCACGGCAGTCCACAAGGCCAACATCCTCAAGTTCACCGACGGGCTCTTCCTCCAGGTCGCCTCCGAGGTGGCCAAGGAGTATCCGGACATCGAGTTCGACGACCGGATCGTCGACAACATGTGCATGCAACTGGTGCAGAAGCCCGAGCTTTACGACGTGCTGGTCCTCCCGAATCTCTTCGGTGACATCGTCTCCGACCTCTGCGCCGGGCTCGTCGGCGGCCTGGGTGTGGCTCCGGGCGGGAACTTCGGCGAGGGCGACGTCGCCATCTTCGAGCCCACCCACGGCAGCGCTCCCAAGTACGCCGGCCTCAACAAGGTGAACCCGTCCGCCACCATCCTCTCCGGCATGCTGATGCTGCGCCACCTCGGAGAGAAGGATGCGGCCGACCGCCTGGAGCGCGCATTCGCCAGCGTCGTCGCCGACGGCAAGTACGTCACCTACGACATGAAGCCGACCCCGGACGACCCGTCGGCGGTCGGGACTGCCCAGTTCGCCGACGCGATCATTCACCGGATGAAGGAGATGTAGGCGGAGCCTGGATTCCGGGTGCCGAGCCGCCCGCATGACGTGGGCAGGGGCATGTTCCCTGTCGCCCGTGCTGATAGCTGACATCTAATAGCTCGTAATGGAGTGGCCGACGACGGTTGCCCCGCATGCCCGTTGACGTTGATGGGCCTGGCAAACCCATTCTGGGCAACCGGAGGACAGCAATGGAGCTGGCGCGTGGGGTTGCTGGGTTAGTGAGGCTCGCAAGCCTCACCGGACTGCGAACTCAGTTCGATTTCGACGCCCCTGGCCTGGATCAGCGGGAGCAGTTGGTGCGCCTCCAATACGCCGCCGAGCAGGCAATCCAGCAGTGCGGAGACGATGCGGCCGCGGAGGAGCTTGCTTTCGCGCTAGCGGACTGCAGGATGCTCCTCGCGATGGAGTCGCTGGAGGGAGAGGTGGCTGTGGAAAACCGCGTCCCTCAGCGGCTGCTCCGGATTCGGCGAGTGGTCACCCACTACGAGGGCCGGCTCGCCCGCTGGAATCGCCGCTACTGGTGGGCGGCGTGCGCTGCTGGCCTGCTCGTCATGGTCGGCTGCTACATGCGGTACATCTGCAGCCTCTAAGCACCGCGGCTCCTGCATACGGTACGGCCAGCCCGCCCTTCCATTCCTCGAGGCGTGGGGCATTCTAGAAGCCGTCCAGTGCAGCGTGCTCGGCGCGGTGCGACCGTCGCCGAGGCCCTGCAACTTGGCAAAGGGGTCGCCACACCGGTTGCAGGCACTGCCGCGCACGCTATGTCCGACCGCGTGCGACCGTCACCCTATGGACCAACGCAGTCGCCCGCGCCCGGCTCGTGCAACGAGATTCCTAAGTGGCCACACCCTTCCGTGGAGGCACCGTAAAGGATCTCCAAGTGCTTGTGGCCAGGCCCGACCTTTGCTAGAATCTAGGCAGCGGCGCGTGCGCGCTGCCATCTGGCCGACGTAGCTCAATTGGCAGAGCAGCGGTTTTGTAAACCGCCGGTTGCGGGTTCGAGTCCCATCGTCGGCTCCGTACCACTGGCCTCCCGGGTTACCCGAGAGGCCAGTCTCATCCACCCCGCTGTCTCAGCATCTCGTACAGCACGACCGAGCCGGCAACAGCCGCGTTCAGCGAACTCACATGCCCCTTCATGGGCAGACGAATGAGGAAGTCGCAACTCTCCTTCATCAACTGCCCGATCCCCCGATCCTCGCCCCCTAGCACCAGCGCTGTGGGGCCGGTCATGTCCAGCTTCCAGTGCAGCCGGTCGCCCGCCATGTCGATTCCCGCCACCCAGATCCCGATTCCCTTCAGTTCCTCGGCCGCTCGCACGAGATTGGGTACCCGCGCGACCGCCATGTGCTCCACCGCGCCGGCCGACGAACGAACCACCGCGGGGGTGACATGGACCGACCGCCGCTTCGGCAGCACCACCGCATCGACCCCAACCGCCTCGGAGGTCCGCAGCAGGCTTCCCAGGTTCTGCGGGTCCTGCAGCGTGTCCAGCAGCAGCACCACTGGGGGGTGGTCCGAGACACTCAACCGCTCCAGCAGGTCGCCCCACCCCACGTACTCGAACGGAGCCACCACCGCAGCCATACCCTGGTGCTCCGGAGCCACCGCGTCCAACTGCTCCCGCCGCACCTCCTCCGTGACGACACCCGCCGCCGTCGCCAGCCGTATCGCTTCGCGCACCGGCTCCTCGCGCGTCGCCTCGCCGGACACGAGAAGGCGCCGCACCCGCTTCCCGGCACGCAGCGCCTCCATCACCGCGTTCCTCCCGTACAGAATCTCCTGCTCGGGAGCCATCCGAACGACCGGCCTCTCGACCGCTCGGCTCTCCGGCCGCCGCCCGCCCTCCTTGGCAGGGGCAGGCCCCCTCGCGCGTCCCCTGTCGGCCCTGGTGTCCGGCCCGGAATCTCGCTCGAGCGTACGTCCCCGATGCGATGCTCGATTCTTCCCCTTAGCGCCACCCGTGGGTCGCCGCTCCCCACCCTCCGTCGACTGGGCCTTCCCCTTCCGGCGATCCGATTCCGGCCCGCTGCCTCTAACCATCTGCATCACCCGCCGTCGCGTTGTGGTCGCCTTAGCCCACGGGCGGCCCCTTTCGCTACGACTTCTCGCTGTATCGCCAGATCGTTCCTTCGGGCGTGTCCTCCAGGATAACCCCCAGGAGCTTCAGCCGATCCCTCACCTCGTCGGCCAGTGCCCACTGCTTACCCGCGCGCAGCTTCCCGCGCAGCTCCACGAGCAGATCGATGTAGGGATCCGCCGCGCGGCCCTCCCCGACATCCTCAGCCTCCAGCTCCAGGCCGAGCACACCTGCCAGCTCCACCAGCTTCGCCCTCGCCGGCCCCAACGCCTCGGCTGAGAAGCGCTCCTGCGTACGGAGTCGGTTGATCTCCCGCGCCAGATCGTACAGCGCTGCCAGACCCTGGGCCGTGTTGAAGTCCGAGTCCATCCCAGACTCGAACGCCTGCTGCGCCGTCTGCAACAGCCGCTCCACGGCCTCTCGCTCCGCAGCACTCGCAGGCCGCCCGGCCGCCGCCCCGCGCACCGGCTCCAGCGCCGACCGAAGCCGCGCCAACCCCTTCACCGCCACGTCGATGGACTCGTCGGTGTACGTCATCGGCGCCCGGTACGGGGTGGATATGAGGTACAACCTCAGCGCCGCGGGCTCGTACCGATCCAGCATCTGCTGAATGGTGAGGAAGTTGTTGAGGGAGTGGGACATCTTCTCCCCACCGATGTTCAGCAGCCCGATGTGGATCCAGTACCGAACGAACGGCGAGCAATGGCAGTACGCCTCGCTCTGGGCAATCTCGTTCTCGTGGTGGGGGAAGATCAGGTCCCGGCCCCCCGCGTGGATGTCGATCTGCTCGCCCAGCGTCTCCTTGATCATCGTCGAGCACTCGATGTGCCATCCGGGCCGCCCCGGTCCCCACGGGCTGTCCCACGCAGGCTCCCCCGGCTTCGCCCGCTTCCACAGCGCGAAGTCCCTCGGGTCCCGCTTGCTCGCATCCACCTCGATGCGAGCCCCGGCCATAACCCCCTCTTCACTCCTCCCAGACAGCTTGCCGTACTCCGGAGACTTGGCCACCTCGAAGTAGACGTTGCCCTCCACCTCGTAGGCGTACCCCTCGGCGATCAGCTTCTCCACGAACTCGATGATCGCTGGAATCACCAGCGTCGCCTTGGGATAGTCGTCCGCGTGGAGCACGTTCAGCGCGTCCATCGACTCGAAGTAGGAGCGAGTGTACTTCTCCGCCACCTCGTGGGCCGGGATCCCCTCTTTGTTGGCCCGCGCGATGATCTTGTCGTCCACGTCCGTGAAGTTCTGTACGTGATGCACCTGGTATCCCCTGTAACGGAGGTACCGCCTGATCACATCCATGGCAACGAAGAGACGGGCATGCCCAATGTGGGGATGGAACTTCGGGGTCATCCCGCAGACGTACATCTGCACCACGTCGCCCCGCGGCTGGAACTCCTCCTCCGTCCCCGAAATGGTGTTGAAGACTCTAAGCCCCAATCTGATCCTCCAGATCATCCTCTTCACGTCGCGCGAGCAGGGCAACGGCCATCGCCGCGATGCCCTCACCCCGACCGACGAAGCCCAACCCCTCGTTGGTGGTGGCCTTTATCCCGATCTGCCCCACGCCGATGCCCAGCTCCTCCGCCATAGCGCGTTTCATCCTGTCCAAATGGGGCGAGAGCTTCGGCTCCTCCGCCAACACCGTGGCATCCACGTTGACCACACGCCAGCCCGAACGCTCCACCATGGAACGCACGGTCGCCAGCAGCTTCAGGCTGGAGGCATCGCGAAACCGCTCGTCGCCCGGCGGAAACTGGTGCCCGATATCCTCCATCCCGGCCGCCCCGAGCATCGCGTCCATCACGGCATGCAGCAGGGCGTCGGCATCGGAGTAGCCCTCGAGCCCGCGGGAGTACTCTATCCTCACCCCGCCCAGCACGAGGGCTCTCCCCTCCACCAGCCTATGAGCGTCGTAGCCCATGCCCACACGTATCTGCTGAGACATCCCCCAGCCCCTGCCCTCACCCAGCGCGGAGATTGTGGCCTCGCGCCTCTCCATCGGCGGGTGTGACGCACCCGCGGCTCTGACCTAGCCCGCGACGCACAGCACGCGGGAGACGGGCTGCGACGTTAGTCGGAACGGCACCCTTCCACCAGTGCGCTTGCGACCTCCAGATCCTCCGGCGTCGTCAGCTTGAAGTTGCGGGGGTCGCCGGGCACGATCCTGACGGGTCGGCCCAGCAGCTCCACCGCAGCCGCATCGTCGGTGACCTCCCGATCCAGCCTGGCGTACGCCTCTCGGATCAACTCAGTCCGAAACACCTGAGGCGTCTGCACCGCCCACAGGTTCGACCGATCGACGGTCTCCACGACCCACAGATCGCTGCTCGCCCTCTTGAGCGTGTCCCTCACCGCGACCGCCGGAACGGCTGCTCCGTCCCTCTCCGCCGCGCGGTAGCACGCTTCGATAAGCGCCGGTGTCACCATCGGTCGAGCACCGTCGTGGACCGCCACCAAACCCTCTTCAGGCAGCGCGTCCAGCCCGTTCCTCACCGAGTCCTGCCGGCGTTCGCCGCCCTCACACACGGTGGCATGGATCCCCAGCCGCGCAACCAGTTCCCGCCCTCGATCCATTCTCGCCGGAGCAACTACCAGGATCAGCCGTTCGACAGACGGACAGGTGGCGAAAGCTCTGAGGGAGTGGGCGACAACGGGCAGGCCGCCCAGCGGCAGCCACACCTTGTCCTCGCCCATCCGCGTCCCGCGCCCCGCCGCCACGATTATCGCTGCACGAGACGAGGACCGAGGACTGGGGACTGAGGACTGTGCAGATCCCTGATCACTCAGCCCTGAGTCCCCCGTCCTCAGCCCTCGCATCTATCTCCCCGTCTAGTTCTGGTGCGGCGCCTTGGGATGGGCGAAGATCATCCGCCCGGCGACCGTCTGCAGCACTCGAGTGACCACTATGTCGAGGTCGGCATTGATATGCCGGCGTCCGTTCTCGACCACCACCATGGTGCCGTCGTCCAGGTAGGCAACACCCTGCCCGAACTCCTTGCCCTCCTGGATGATCCGCACCACCATCTCCTCCCCGGGGAACACCACCGACTTCACCGCGTTGGCCAGCTCGTTGATGTTGAGCACCTTCACGCCCTGCAGCTCGGCGACGCGGTTCAGGTTGTAGTCGTTGGTGATTATCGCACAGCGCATGTTCTTCGCCAGCCGAACCAGCTTCCCGTCCACGTCGGGGATGTTGTCCACGTCCACGTCCGAGATCTCGATCGGCGCCACGGATTCCTTCTGCAGCTTGTTCAGCATCTCCAATCCCCGCCGGCCCCGATTGCGCCTTACGGCGTCGGGCGAATCGGCAATCTGCTGCAACTCAGCCAGGACGAATCGCGGGATCACCATCGTCCCGGCGATGAAGCCGGTGTGGCTGATGTCGGCCACCCGGCCATCGATGATGGCGCTCGTGTCCACCAGCACACGGCTGTGGTCCTGCCCTCCCTTTCCTCTCCCGGATTCCCTGGGCAAGCCGATCAACTGGAACACCTCTTTCCGATGGGTCACCATGATGGTGGCCCCGAAGTATCCGAGCACCAGACTCGCCACCACGGGCAGAAACCGCCCCAGATACGACGGAAGCATGGACAGGGGAAGGGCGAGCAGGGCCGCAGTGAGCAAGCCCCCGACCAGGCCCACCGCCCCGGCTACCACGTCCTGAGCGGGCATGGCGGTGGCTTTGGATCTCGCCCAATTGAAGGGCCTGGTCGTCACGTACGGGGTCACCAGCAACCCCAGTCCGAACGAGGCAGCGGCGATGGTGAAGACGTAGAGTAGATGATTGGGAGATGAAGTATCAGCAAGAATAAGGCCGAACTGCCAGCCCAACATCGCCGCCACCACTGCGCCGACAACGCGGATGGCCAACTCGATACTCATGTCACTTCTCCTTGTCCGTCCAGACGTCTATGCTCCGTCTACTTTGCTGCACCCCCTCAAACAGAACAAAAAATGTACTTGCCGCGGCTCAAGTACATTCGGCTCTACGCATCTATGCCGCTGAACGCATCAGCCGTTCCCTCGCCATGGAGCCAGACGGAAACGCACGAGGGCACACAGGATCCCGATCTAGCTGAGTCTCGATACTAGCACAGCTAACGGTTTTGTGTCAAAGGCTGAAAGTAGCTGAAGACAGTGGGGCGGGTCTGGGACCCGCCCCACTCTGTCCGCAGGCGAAGGGAGCCACTGCCGGTTCCCCGGGCATAATCACATCTATCCGGCCAGAAGTGCCAGCACTGCGCCGCCCGCCATCACGGAGCCGATCTGGCCCGCCGTGTTGGAGCCCATCGCGTGCATGATCAAGAAGTTGTTGGGGTTCGCCTCCAAGCCGACCCGGTTCACCACTCGAGCTGACATGGGGAAGGCGGAGATGCCGGAGGCGCCTATCAGCGGGTTCACCTTCCCGCGGGTAATCACGCTCAGCGCCTTCCCGAAGGAGAGGCCGGCCACCGTGTCGAGCATGAACGCCACCAGACCCATTCCGATGATCAGCAGGGTCTGCGTCGTTAGGAACTTCTCCGCCACCATGGTCGAGCCGATGGTGATGCCCAGGAAGATGGTCACGATGTTGATCAGCTCGTTCTGGGCAGCGTTGGAGAGTCGCTCCACCACGCCGGCCTCTCGCAGCAGGTTCCCGAACATCAGCATGCCGATCAAGGGCGCGGACATGGGGGCGATCAGGCCGCACACGAGCGTCGTGACGATGGGGAAGAGGATCTTCGTCTGCTTGGAGACGGGCTTGCTGGTGTACGCCATGGGGATCGCCCGCTCCGACTCCGTCGTCAGCGCCCGCATGATGGGTGGCTGGATGATCGGCACCAGCGACATGTAGGAGTATGCCGCCACCGCGATCGGAGCCAGCAGATGAGGCGCCAGGACCGAGGCCACGTAGATGGAGGTGGGGCCATCGGCGGATCCGATGATCCCGATGGAAGCAGCTTCGTTGATCTTGAAGCCCAGCAGGGTCGCCACCAAGAGGGTGCCGAAGATCCCGAACTGAGCCGCCGCCCCCAGGATAACCGTGTAGGGCCGTTCCAGCAGCGGGCCGAAGTCGGTCATCGCGCCGACGCCGATAAAGATAAGCAGAGGGAACAGCTCGTTCTTGATGCCAGCGTCGTAGAGCACGGTAAACAGCCCACCTGGCGCATTCAACTCCGTCGCCGGGATGTTCGCCAGGATAGCCCCCGCCCCGATGGGCAGCAGCAACACCGGCTCGTACTCCTTGGCTATGGCCAGGTAGATCAGGATCCCGCCCACCCCAATCATGACCAGGTGGCCCCACTGGAGATGGAGTAATCCCTCTACCAGCTTCACAGTCACGCCCGAGTCAATCATCGTTGATCACCTTCCAGCGCACTAAGCGGCAAGCCGCCTGGCTACTCCATCACGAACAGCGGGGCGCCAAACCCGACGGTCTGGCCCGGGGAAACCAGCACTTCCCTGATGGTGCCGGCGCGCTGGGCCTTGATGCTGTTCCCCATCTTCATGGCCTCGATCACACACAACTCGTCGCCCTTGTTCACCGACTGTCCCACCTGCACGGCGACCGACAGGACCTTGCCAGGCAGTGGGGCGGTGATTCGTTCCGCACCCGAGGACGACGCGGGAGCTGCCGCGGCGGGGGAGGGTGCCGGAGCGGCGGCAGGTGCGGGTGTGGGAGCAGGTGCGGATGCCGGAGCAGGCGCTGCCTGGACGGGCACCACCTCCTCGACCTCTGCCTCCTCCACAGCACCCACAGCGAGGACGACGAGAGCATCGCCGAAGCCGACGGTTTGGCCGGCGGAGACCAGCACTTCCTTGACGGTGCCGCCTCGCTGGGCCTTGATGCTGTTCCCCATCTTCATGGCCTCGATCACACAGACCTCGTCGCCGGCATTGACGGTATCGCCCACCTGGACGGCCACCGACAGGATCTTGCCGGGCAGGGGTGCGGTGACCTGCTCGACGCCGCCGGAGACCACCTTCTTCCGCTTCACCACCTTCGTCGCGGCAGCAGGGGCGGGAGCGGGGGCGACCTGTGCCTCGCGCGAGATCTGGATCGTCTGAGCCACTCCGTCGATCACCACGGAGGCCGTCTTGTCGGTGACTTCCTTGACCTCCAGGGTATGGGCCTTACCATTCACCGTGACGGTCTTCGCGTCGGCCTTGTTCCGCTCGATCCGGTAGCTCGTCCCGTCGATCGTCACGGTGACCGCCGACTCGGTGACGTCCTTCAGTTCCGCCCTGTACTGCTTTCCGCCAAAGCCCATCAACACGACCGTGGGCGCTGGCTGAGCCGCAGAGGCGGGCGCGGGGGCCGCCGCAACCGGGGCGGCGGGCGCAGCGCTAGCGGCTGCGGGACTGGGGGCCTCTCTCACCGCGTTGTTCGGGGCCTCCAGGAACCCCTTGCCGGTCGCCAGCGAGAATACCTTTCCCAGCACCATGATAGAGAACATGAGGACCAGTAACGCCAGGAAGACGATGCCCAGGCCGTAGATGGTGACGGTTAGGGCTTGCATGAAGTCCAACTTTGTCCCTCCGCGTTGGAAAGGTCGATTGCAGCACCGACCTTCTCAAGGATTTCGACAGCCGGCGGGCGGCGCCGCCCGCCGGCTAGCACAGGCACCCAACTGCGGCGATCGCTACAGCCTCGTTCCGACCACCGCCGCAATTGCCGCCAACTGGTCCGCTGTCAGCCCCTCGTCCTTCTTCCCGCGCTTGGCCAGGAACTCCTTGGCCACCTGAGGGAAGAGCACGTAGGAGATCACATCCTCCTCGCTCTTCGCGAGGTCTCCGACCTCTGCCTTGGCCTTCTCGAACTCCGGCTCCAGGAGGTCCGCCGGCCGGCAGTCGATGGCCTCCTCATCTCCCAGGACTAGCTTCTTCACCTCGGGATCTATGGGGGCAGGGGTCTTGCCGTACATCCCCTTGACGACGTTCTTGACCTCTTTCGGCACCATCTTGTACCGCTCGCCCAGTAGCACGTTCAAGACGGCCTGCGTACCCACGATCTGGCTGGAGGGAGTGACCAGCGGAGGATAACCCAACTCCGCCCGCACCCTCGGGACCTCTTTCAGCACCTCGGGGAGCCTCTCCTCCTGGCCCTGATCCCGCAACTGGTTCACGAGGTTCGAAATCATCCCGCCAGGGATCTGGAACTGCAGCACGTCGGTATCGACGCCGAAGGACCCCATCTCCAGGTGAGCGTAGTTCTTTCGAACCTTGGCGAAGTACTTGCCGATCGCGGAGAGCTTCGCGAGGTCCAGCCCCGTCGCCCTGTCGGTGCAGGCGAGAGCGGCAACGATGGTCTCGGTGGGCGGCTGCGACGTGCCCAGCGACATGCTCGAGATGGCGCAGTCGACCACGTCGATCCCCGCCTCCGCCGCCTTGAAGTAGGCCATCGAGGCCATGCCGCTGGTGTAGTGGCAATGGAGGGAGATCGGGACGTCGGTCTCGGCCTTCAGCCGCGACACCAGCTCGTAGGCGTCGCAAGGCGAGATGAGCCCCGCCATGTCCTTGATGCAGATGGAGTCGGCGCCGATCTGCAGCAGCTCCTTCGCCATCTGAACGAAGCCCTCGTTGCTGTGGACAGGGCTGAGAGTGTAGCAGACGGTCGCCTGGACGTGGCCACCGTACTTCTTGACCGCCCTCATGGCGGTCTCCATGTTACGGATGTCGTTCAGCGCGTCGAAGATGCGGAAGATGTCCATTCCGTTGTCCACCGCCCTGGCCACGAACCGCTCCACGATGTCGTCGGCGTAGTGGCGGTAGCCCACGATGTTCTGGCCCCGAAGCAGCATCTGCAGCCGGGTCTTGGGCATGCGCTTCCGAATGATCCTGAGCCGCTCCCACGGGTCCTCGTTGAGAAACCGCATGCAGGAGTCGAAGGTTGCTCCACCCCAGACCTCAAGGGACCAGTAGCCAACCTCATCCAGCATCTCCATGGCGGGGATCATGTCGTCGAGGCGCATGCGTGTGGCCAGGAGTGACTGGTGACTGTCTCGAAGTACGGTGTCGGTGATACCGAGGGGCTTGGTCTGAACCTGAGCCATGTCCTCCCTCCGTCTAAGCAGCGGCATCGTAGCCGCTGGCAGCCATGGAATGTGGGGACTTTACTCCGCCGGCCCAGCCTCTGGCCAGGTATCTCTAGATAGAGCACACGTTGCCCGCTAAAGCAGCCGACATGAACTAGAGACACCTGCTTAGTGCCGGCATCCATTCAGCTCGGTCCGCGCCGAAGCGAACGAACGGGAGACCATGCAGGTGGTGATCCGCCTACAACGCGGTCTTCGGCTCGGCGCTGAGCTTGGGTCAAAGTGTAGATCATGGCTAAGCACTAGTCAACTCGAGCTCAGCCCAGGGATAGCGCGATCGCCTCCTCCAGACTCCGAGCAACCAGTAGCTGCAGTTCGGGAACACGCGGTAGCCGCACTGCCTGGGGCACCAGGCAGCGCTTGAAACCGAGCTTCGCAGCCTCGCGCAGCCGCTGTTCCAGGTGGCCAACCCCGCGCAACTCGCCCGACAGTCCAACCTCTCCCACAACCGCCAGCTCGGGGTCGATGGGGCTGTCCTTCAAGCTGGACACGATGGCGAGGGCCACTCCCAGGTCGGCCGCCGGCTCGTCGATCCTCAACCCGCCGACGACGTTCACGTACACGTCCTGGTCGTACAGCTTCAGGCCAAGCCTCTTGCTCAGCACGGCGGTCAACAGGAGGACCCTGCTCAACTCGATGCCGTTGGCGTTCCGCCTGGGCATGTGGGAGGGTGAGTAGCTGGTCAGCGCCTGAATCTCCGCCAGCAGCGCCCGGCTGCCCTCGACGGTGACCACCACCGTCGAACCGCTGCGCATGAGGGTGCGGTCCGCAAGGAAGGCAACCGATGGGTTCGGGACCTCCAGCATTCCCTCCTCGTGCATCTCGAAGACGCCCACTTCGTGGGTCGACCCGAACCGGTTCTTCACGCTCCTCAGCAGGCGGTACGCGTGGAAACGCTCGCCTTCCAGGTAGAGTACAGCGTCCACCATGTGCTCCAGCAGCTTCGGCCCGGCGATTGCGCCTTCCTTGGTGACGTGCCCCACCAGGAACACCGGTATCCCGCTTCCCTTGGCCAGCATCAGGAGCCGTGCGGTGCACTCGCGCAACTGGTTCACGCTTCCCGCGGTGGAGGGCAGATCCTCGACGAAGACGCTCTGGATGGAGTCGATGACGACCAGGCCGGGTGAGAGTCGGCCGACGTGTTCAATGATCCGATCCAGATTGCACTCGGAGAGCAAGTAGAGCCCCTCGCTCTTCAGCCCCAGCCGCTCTGCCCTCATCTTGACCTGCTGAACCGATTCCTCACCCGATACGTACAGCGCGGTGCCCAACTGGTCCGCCATGGCGGAGGAGAGCTGCAGCAGGAGGGTCGACTTGCCGATGCCGGGGTCACCTCCCACTAGCACCAGCGATCCGGGAACGATGCCCCCGCCCAGTACCCGATCCAACTCCCCTGTCGGCACCCGCACCCGGTCCAATCCGACCGAAGGCACCTCACTCAGTCGGGTGGGGGCGCCACCGCCCCCCGCGCGGACGATGGACCTGGTAGTGGCGGGCGATTCCGTCATCTCCACCAGGGTATTCCACTCACCGCACTCCGGGCAGCGCCCCATCCACTTGAGGCTCTCGGCGCCGCAGCGATCGCAGACGTACTTGGTTCGGTTCTTGGGCATGAAGCAACCCCGGAAGACGAACTATCGAGGGAAAGAAAACCAGAGGGGCGGGTCTTGCGACCCGCCCCCCGCCTATGCCTGAGTCTCGACCAGTTCCTTCGACTTGGTCTCGTACACAAGCTCGCCATCGCGGCAATCTACCACCACGGTCGTCCCACGCTGGAACTCGCCGTTCAGCAGCCCTTCGGCCAGCCGGTCCTCCACCAGGTTCTGTATGGTCCGCCGCAGCGGCCGGGCACCGAACTTCGGGTCGAACCCCTTCTCCACCATGTAGTCCTTGGCGGCGTCGGTGACCTCCAACTCGATCTGCTGCTCGGTGAGAGCGCCACGCACCCGACCCAGCATCAGATCGACGATCCTCCGGATCTCCATCAGAGTCAGGGCACGGAACACCACAGTGGCGTCGATACGGTTCAGGAACTCCGGCCGGAAGAGGTTCTTCATCTCCCCCAGCACCTTGTCCTTCATCCGCTCGTAAGCCTGCTCGGCACTCTTGATCTCGTCCTGGGTGACCGCGAAGCCCAGCACCGCATCCCGCCGCAGCAGGTCGGCACCAACGTTCGAGGTCATGATCAGGATCGTGTTGCGGAAGTCCACCTTCCGGCCCTTTGCATCCGTCAGGTGGCCGTCGTCCATGATCTGGAGCAGGATGTTGAACACCTCGGGGTGGGCCTTTTCGATCTCGTCCAGCAACACCACGGAGTAGGGCTTCCGCCGAACCGCCTCGGTAAGCTGTCCGCCCTCCTCGTAGCCGATGTATCCAGGAGGTGCGCCCACCAGTCGGGCCACGGAGTGCCTCTCCATGAACTCCGACATGTCGATGCGGATCATGGCGTCCTCGCTGCCGAACATGAACTCCGCCAGAGCCCGCACCAACTCGGTCTTGCCCACGCCCGTGGGGCCCAAGAAGATGAAGGAGCCGATCGGCCGCTTGGGATCCTTCAGACCGGCCCTCGCACGACGCACCGCCTTTGAGACGACGGAGATCGGCTCGTCCTGGCCGATGATCCTCTTGTGCAGCTCCTCCTCCATCCGCAGCAGTCGGGACGTCTCCTCCTCGGCGATACGCATCACCGGGATGCCGGTCCACATGGAGACCACCTCGGCGATGTCCTCCACGCCGACCACCGGCTTCTCGGCGGCCTGCTGCTCGTGCCAGCCCGACTCCATGTTGTCGATCTTGGCCCTGAGCTTCGCCTCCCGATCCCGCAGTTCGGCAGCCAGCTCGTACTGCTGGGCGTTGATGGCAGACTCCTTCTCGGTCTGGATCGTCTCCAGGGTCCGGATCGCCTCCTTCAGGCTGGGAGGCGAGACCGCCCTTCGCAGACGCACGCGGGAGGAGGCCTCGTCCACCAGGTCGATGGCCTTGTCGGGCAGGAAGCGATCCGTGATGAACCGGCTGGCCAGCTCGGCCGCCGCCTGCAGGGCCTCGTCGGAGATGATCAGCTTGTGATGCTGCTCGTACCGCTCCTTGATGCCGCGCAGGATCTCCACGGTCTCTTCGACCGTCGGCTCCTCCACGATGACCGGCTGGAAACGCCGCTCGAGAGCAGCATCCCGCTCGATGTACTTCCTGTACTCGTCCAGGGTGGTCGCGCCGATGGTCTGCAACTCACCCCGAGAGAGGGAGGGCTTCAGGATGTTGGCGGCGTCCACGGCGCCCTCGGCGGCTCCCGCACCCACCAGAGTGTGGAGCTCGTCGATGAAGAGCACGGAGTTGCCGCTGCCCTTGACCTCTTCGATGATCTTCTTCAGCCGCTCCTCAAACTCGCCCCGGTACTTCGTGCCAGCGACCAGGGACCCGATGTCCAGAGTGAGCAGCCGCTTGCCCAGAAGGGTCTCCGGCACGTCGCCCGAAGCGATACGCTGGGCCAGACCCTCCACGATCGCTGTCTTGCCCACACCCGGCTCGCCGATCAAGGCAGGGTTGTTCTTGGTGCGACGGGAGAGTATCTGTATCACCCGCTCGATCTCCCGCGCTCGGCCGATGACGGGATCGAGCTTGCCGGCCCTGGCAGCCGCCGTGAGGTCCATGCCCATCTGGTCGATGACCGGAGTACGGCTCGTCTGCTTGGACTCTTGCTGGGAGTAGGGCTGGCTCTGGTTCAGGACGTGGATGATCTGATTGCGCACCTTGTCGAGGCTCACACCCAGGCTCTCCAGCACGCCCGCGGCGATGCCCTCGCCCTCGCGGACCAGACCGAGAAGCAGGTGCTCGGTGCCGATGTAGTGGTGGTTGAGGCGGCGAGCCTCGTCCACGGCCAACTCGATCACCTTCTTGGCTCTGGGCGTGAGGCCAATATCCCCGGTTACCGTCCGGTCACCCCTCCCGATGATGAACTCGACGGCACTCCGTACCTTGTTGAGTTCCACACCCAGATTCGCCAGCACCTTGGCCGCTACACCGTCTCCCTCGCGGACCAGGCCGAGGAGCAGGTGCTCGGTGCCGATGTAGTTATGGTTAAAGCGCTGGGCCTCCTCCTGCGCCAGGGTGAGGACCTTCCGCGCCCGTTCAGTGAACTTGTCGAATCGATCGCTCATGCCAAAAACTCCAAGGGATAAGTCCTACCCACCCAGCACCAAGGAAGCTGCGGCACCCGTGGAGTCGTCTTCCTCAGACTTTCCCTCCGCTTGGCCCGCGTCCGCGCAGTCTCCCTCGTCCTTCACTCGCCGGGAGCCAGGGTCCTGGGTACCCTCGCCCTCCTCACCGACGGTCCCTTCTTGCACTACGGTGGAGGGCACTTTGTGTGCCATCTCTCCGCCATCCGTCTGGGAAACGGCCGATTCGGCCCCCTCCTCGGCGACGGCCACCTCTTCCTTGGCCTGCCTCAGGCTCAGGCCAAGGCGGCGCCGGGCCGCGTCGATGCGGATTATCCGAAGCTGAACCTCGTCGCCCTCCTTGACCACACCCTTCGGATGGGCGATACGGTCGTCGCTCAGCTCGGAGATGTGGATCAGACCCTCGACGCCCTCCTCGATTCGAGCGAAAGCGCCGAAGGACGCCAGCTTGGTGATCCTGGCGGAAACGATCTCACCCACATGGTAGCGCTCCGCTATCCCCTCCCAGGGCTCCGGCTGGAGTCGCTTCAGGCTTAGGGCGATCTTCTTGTTCTCTCGATCGACACCGACGACGACGGCATCGACCTCCTGGCCTACTTTCAGCACCTGCGACGGGTGTCCGACCTGGCCCCATGACAGCTCCGAGAGATGCACGAGGCCGTCGGCGCCGCCCAGGTCGATGAAAGCGCCAAAATCGCAAAGGCTGCTGACTCGACCGTGCCTGATCTCGCCTTCCTGCAATTCGGCCAGCAGCCTCTCCTTCTGAGCAGCGCGCCGCTCCTGTGCGGCTGCCCTCTCCGAGAGGATCAGGCGATTCCTGCGACGGTTGATCTCTATCACCTTCAGGAACATCCTCCGGCCCCTCATGGCCTTAAGACGCTCCTCGACGGATTCCTCTGTCCCTGCCACAGACCTCAGATCAACTATCTGCGAGAGCGGGACGAATCCGCGAACACCCTCGACGTTGGCGATGAGACCACCCTTGTTGTACTCGATGATCTCCGCCTCGATGATCTGGCCCTCTTCGTACTGCTTCTGGGCAACCCGCCAACCCTTCTCCGCTTGAGCGCGGTTCAGGGACAACACCACGTGCCCGTCCTGGTTCTCAGGCTGCAGTACGTACACGAGGATGGCATCGCCCACGTGCAGGGTCTCCGTGGGGTTGCCATGGACGTCACGCATCTCGTGCGCCGGGATGACACCCTCCGACTTGGAGCCGATGTCCACCAGCACCTCGTCCTTGTCGATGCGCACGACCACCCCTTCGATGATGTCGCCTCTCTTGAGGGTTCGGTAGCCGTGGCCGTGTGCCTCCAATAGGTCCTGCATGCCCTCGGATGCTTGCGCCTCCGGACTGCTGCTGACCATGTCCACCGACCGTACTTCTTGTTCCATCCTCCCCCCCCGCGGATAGTCGTGCCCAAATTATACGGCAAGACCTATCAAAAATCAAAATGCAGGCCCAAGATTCGACTCCCCGCTAAGCCCCGGCTAAGGATTCCCATACGAAGGCCTCTGTTGCCCACCGTACCGCTGGGCACACCACGGGAGCCTCAACACCGCACTCCCTCGCATGGCATGCACTCGCCCGGGCAGAAGCACCCGTCCGCCCCCTCCTGCTTCGCCTCCACTGGAGCGAATAGGGCAGGGTGGTCAGCCACGTCACCCGGCCTTGGGCCATGCCGGGGGTGGCGACGTCCCCGCCCTACTCGGCAGGTTGGCTCCTCTGCACGAAGAGCGGTCCTCGTGGGCACGGGTTCGCACCATCGGCGGGCCGGACAGCGCCCTCCCGTGCATCCCGACTCCTACTTCATCCCATCGGCCTTCGACCTTCCAGCGCCCGCGCCAAGGTGAGTTCGTCCGCGTACTCGAGGTCTCCACCGGCCGGCAATCCTCTCGCCAGCCGAGTGACCTTGACCCCCGCGGACGCCAGCACTCGAGACAGATACGCCGCGGTGACGTCGCCCTCGGTGTTGGGGTTCGTGGCGATGATCACCTCGGCCACCGACCCTTCCCTCACCCTTGCCGCCAGCTCGGCTATCTTCAGCTTCTCCGGACCGATACCATCTATGGGAGAGATGGCTCCGTGGAGTACGTGGTAGCGTCCCTTGTACTCGCGCGTACGCTCCAGCGCCAGAACGTCCAGCGGCTCCTCGACCACGCAGATCACGCTCGGATCTCGGGTTTCATCGGCGCATATGGCACACAGCGGTTCCTCCGAGATGTTGAAGCAGGTGCTGCAGAATCCAACCTTCTGCTTCATCCAGAGGATCGCCTCCGCCAGGCCGTTCGCTTCATCCTCCGTCGACCTCAGCAGGTGGTACGTCAGGCGCTGAGCCGTCTTAGGCCCGATGCCGGGCAGCTTGGCGAACTCCTCCATTAACCTGGCAACGGGCTCCGCAACAGGTAGCATTGAAATGACCCCTACATCAGACCAGGTATCTTTATCCCACCGGTAACCGATCCCAGCCGCTTCGACGCCAACTCGTGGGACTTGGCCACAGCCTCGTTCACCGCGGCCACCACGAGATCCTGCAACATCTCGACGTCCTCGGGATCGACGACCTCTGGATCGATGCTGACCGACTGCACCTTCTGGTGACCCGTCATCACGACCTTGACAGCACCGCCACCCGCGGTCCCCTCGACGGTCTCCTTCCCCAACTCCTCCTGAGCCTTCAGCAGCCGCTCCTGCATCTGCTGAAGAAGTCGCATGTTCTGCATGTTTCTCCGCCCTTCCATGCTAATCGTCGATCGGCTCGACCCGGGAGATCTCGAATCCCAGTTCCCGCACGGCCGCGTCGACCACGGCATCGCGCCCCGTACGGTTCGCCCCCCCTCCGTCCTTTACCCCGAACTTGAGCCGCACGGTGACCTTGGTCCCGAACACCCTCCCCAGGCCCTCCTCGACCATGTCGCGCACACCGGGCCGCTCCAGGGTCCGCCGCCAACCGTCTCCTTTGAACCCAAGCGTCAGGCTGTTGCCCGCCAACTCCATCGGGGTACACCCAGCGAGGGCCATGCCGATCACCTGACCGCCCGAGGCGGTCAACTCCTCGATGATCCGCGGCCACTCCCTTCGGATGCTGGCGAGTTCCAGCGCAGGGGCGGGCTTGGGCTCCGCCACCTTCGGCTCGCCCGCCTCCGGCCCACCCTGCTCGACGCCTCGCGCCGCCCCCTCGGCCAAGGTCCCCGCCACCTGGACGGGACCGGCCCCCACGGTCGGATCCGCGGCACGGGGCTCCGATTGCGCCGTCTGCTGCCGGACCCCCTGGGGCTGATCGGGCACCGGCGCCGCCGGCGTCCCGGGGCTTTGCAGATTGGCATCCACCGCGGCCCCGGAGCCGGAGCCAGCGGCCCTCATGGCGGCCTCCATGAAGGCTATCTCCAACTGCAACTGGCTGAACGCCTCCTGCCGCATCCTGCCCTCAAGGTCGCTGAAGGCACGAAGCGCCGAGAGAAGCTGCCAATAAGCCCACTCTGCCGCAGTAGACCGCAGTCGCTCGAGCTCCTCGGCTCGGTACTCTCGCACCGCGCCGGTCTCGGCGCCACTCTTGGCGATGACGAGCGCCCTGAGATAGTCTATCAGCTCCCTCGAGAAATGCCGCAGATCCGCCCCTGTGTTGGCCGCCTGGTCTATCAGCCGCAACCCGCGCGCCAGGTCCGCGCAGCGCACCGCCTCTGCGAACTCAGGGACTGTCTCCTCACCGGTTAGCCCCAGCACCTCCCGCGCCGCCTCGAGCCCGATCTCGTCCCCGCAGTAGGCCACCAACTGATCGAGCAGGCTCTCGGCGTCCCGGAGGCTCCCCCTGGCCATCCGGGCCACACGGTCCAGCACCCCCCGCTCCACCTTTAGCCCCTCGCGCTCACAGATCATCCCGAGTTGCTGTGCGATGGCCTGCAGCGGGATCCGACGGAAGTCGAACCTCTGGCACCGAGAGGAGATGGTGGGGAGGATCTTGTGGGCCTCGGTGGTGGCAAGGATCAGGATCGCGTGCTCGGGAGGCTCCTCCAGCGTCTTCAGCAGAGCGTTGGAAGCCTCGGAGGTGAGCATGTGGGCTTCGTCGATTATGTAGACCTTGTAGCGCGCCTCCGCCGGAGAGTACTTGATCTTCTCCCTCAGATCGCGCGCGTCGTCGATACCACGGTTGGATGCGGCGTCGATCTCGATGAGGTCTATCGCCCGACCATCGTTGACGGCACGGCAGGAGGCGCAGCGGTTGCACGGCTCCCCCTGCTGGGGATCGAGGCAGTTGACGGCCTTGGCCAGGATGCGGGCTGTGCTGGTCTTGCCCGTGCCGCGTGGCCCACAGAAGAGGTAGGCATGAACGATCCGCCCACTCGCCACAGCGTTCTTCAGCGTGCGGGTCACGTGCTCCTGGGCAACGACCTCCGAGAAGCTGCGCGAACGCCACCGGTGGTAGAGGGACCGTCCATCGCTCTGTGATTGGTGCGGCATGCTTACAGCCTTCAGCTATCAGTTGGCTGCCGAGCGGTCCTCGCCAGAAGTGCCTGCCAGCGGCAACCACCTCCGTCCGAAGACGGCCCTTTCAGCCGCCAGGAGCCTCTCCGCCTCGCCAGTCGTTCGGTCTGCTGGCTAGAGGGCGCGGACGGAACCGTCCGCGCCCACACTTCCACCCCAGATTCGGGGTGCGTCGTGCTGCAAATGCCTATCCGAGGCGGGCCATGGCGGCTGCACCCTATTATAGCCGATTACGGCTGGGCTTTCGCTTCCTCTTCCAGCAGCTTGGCAGCCCTCACCTGGTTGAAGATGCCGCAGGGACAGAAGAGAGCCAACTCCTTCGCCGCTTGCTCCGGGCTCTTGCGTCCCTTCCGGACCGCCTCCACCTGCTTACGCACGAACTGCGGCGAGATCTGGTGGTGGCCACACATCGTCGTCACCGCCAGAGTCTCCTCGCTCGGCAGCAACTCCTTCTTGCCCCACACGCCCAGCGAGTAGTTGATGGTGTGCGGCACCACCCCCGCCTCCTTGCAGGCCGGCAGCACCTCGTCCAGCAGGCCGCTGATCACGATGGAGAGTCCGGTGTCCTTCTGCTTCATGATCTTGAGAAAGTCCACCACCTGCTTGCGGGTCGTGAACACGCCACGCAGCCTGGACTTGTCCGTGACCTTCGCCTTGATCTCATCCACCGGATACTCGAGGATCGATCCGGACTTCACGTCGCCCCAGTTCTCGGATCCAACGGCCTCCGCCGCCGCAATGAACTCCATCGCCTTGGGAGCTATGTCCTTGTCGTTCACCCCCTTGGCCTGGTACATGAACCACACGTAATCCCCTCGCAGGGACTCGGGAGTCCCCGATCGATGCAATGAGTGCGTCATCTCTATCCCCTTCCAAAGCTGGGTCCTGGGAAGATCATTACCCAGGACGCAGCACTCAGGACTCAGTCCTCCGGCTTAGTCCAGGCACAGCGGTCTGCCCAACCCCACGTTCACCTTCCCCCGAATCGGCCTGGGCAGCCCCAGCTTCTCGATTTCGGCCATCACCGGTGAGTTCCCATCGGCATCCACCCGACTGATGACGCCCAAGGAGAACACAGTGTCTATCTTCCCTTCCACATCCCTCAGGGCCTCTATGATCCGTGGGAAACCCTCGACCGGACAGTTCCCCTCCACGATGATCGACAGCAGGTGTACGTCCAGATACTCCGGCTTCAGCTTGCCCGTCTTCTTGTCGACCATGATCTCGGTAAGCGGGGAGGCGTCCTCGAACTCGAGTCCCGCTGCAGCCACGGCCATAGCCACCTTCTCGGCGTCCCTCAGCTTCAGCCCGACCCCGGGCCGCCCCATGTCGATGGCTATGCCCACCTGACCTATCTTCGTCCGGCCGGTCACGTCGTTGGTCTTAGACTCCTCTGTCCCCCGCCCGGGAACCCCAGTGGTCGCCTTCGTCTCCGTGGGATCGCTCAGGAAGTGGCTGAAGTTGCGCAGGCTCCCCTCCAGGTCCACCCTCTCGATGGCACCATGGGGACACACCTCCTTGCGGACGCACACGTAGCACTCCACGCACTTGTCCCGATCGATGGCCACCTTCTTTTTGCTTACGACCACGAAGGCGTCCACCGGACAGTAGGGCACACAGAGCCGGCACCCTTTGCACTTCTCCTCGTTGATGACTGGCATCGCTCTCCTCTTTCCAGTGGAGTTATGAGGTGCGGGTAGGAGCGAGCTGCCCTACCCCCACGACTGCGCGACTCCGGCGCACGGCCCCAGGCCGTCAGCCCTCCGTCGACAGTCGCGCAAGTATGGCCTCCGCCCTGTCAAGGTTGAAGAGGCCGCACGCGCAGGGCAATCCCACCATGACGGAGCCGTCGCGGGCGCTCATCCGGCCGCACCGTACGTCGTCGATGCCCTTCTGGGCCAGCGCCGACGCCACCAAGCCATGGCCACACATGGTGGTTAGCTCCCGAACCTGCTCGTCCGGCAAGACCGCCGTGTTCCCGTGAACCCCCAGAGACAGGTTGATCGAGTGGGGCTCCAGCCCCAGGTCATCGCACATCGCGAAGACGTCGTCTATGATCCCGCTGATGGTAACCGAGATGCCCAGGTCCTCTTCCTTGAACCGCCGCAGAACCTCCTTCAGCTTCTCGCCGCTGGAGAAGGAGCAGCGGATACCGGAGGTATCGTTCATCTGGGAGATCACCTTCTTCAGATCCATCCCCAGAGGCATGAGGTCACCGGTCTCCAACACCCCCAGGTTGGCTGGCCCCACCTCGAAGATGATCTCCAGCATTCGGCCGATCTTTGCACCGGCCCCTTTCTCGTTGAAGCCGATGGCGGGCCTGGCGATCAGTACGAAGTCGTCCTTCAGGGATTCGGCGGTCCCGACGCGATGCAGAGAGTGAGTCATCACAGTCTCCCATCTCAGTTCTGCGTTCTGAGGGCAAGGTTCTGTGTCCTGGGTCTGGTCGCTAGGAACCCGGAACCCAGAATCACTCGGTTGCTCGTCGTTCAGTCGGCGGCTAGGGGGCGCCCCAGTCCGACGTTGATCTTGGCATTGATGCGAGGCTCAAGACCCAACTCCCGCAGTTGGCCCATTATGGGGATGCTCTTGCCGGGGCCGAGCCTGGTGATCGCGCACCAGGAGAAGACCCCCTTGATCTCCTTCGAGACCCGGCGGACCACGGGCACGATCTCCGCCAGTTTGGCAGGCTCGGTCTCGAACTCAACGATCGCGGAGAGCACCCTCTCACCCTTCACGTCGTCTCGGATTCTCCCCGTGGCGGTGTCCACCATCAGGAAGGTGAGGGGGTTGTTCGGTTCGAAGTTGACCCCGATCTTCGCCAGCGCCATCGTCATCTTCTCGACGTCGTCGAAATCGGTCCCGACGCCCGGCCGGCCGAACTCCATCGCCATGCCGATGCGTCCCCGCTTCACTCTACCGGTCACGTCGTTGGTCTTGACTTCCTCCGTGCCGCGGCCTCGAACACCGGTCTCCTTGTGGGGCACCAACGGGTCGCTGAATGCCGTCCGAACCGAACGAGGCCACTGGAAGGCCTCCGGCGGCCGGTAGATCGCCTGCGCGGGGCAAGGGGCGACCCGCATGCAGGTTCCACACTCCACGCACCCGTCCTGATCGATGGCCACGATGCCGTCCAGGGGAACGATGGCACCGACGGGGCAATAGGGCACACACTGCTCGCAGCCGGTGCACGATACCTCGTCTATCCGCATACCTTCCTCCACTGCCGGCCCTGCCGGGCGGCCTCTCGCTAGGGGTGACTGACTCGGGGAGGCTCGACGGGAAGCACCTCAAAAGCCGATCATGCACTCGCGCCACGGTAGCCCAGTTGGCGCGAGACGGTGAGGGTGGTCTCACGGAGATACGGCAGCAGCTCCAGCAACTTGGCCTCGGTGAGCCGCACCGTCGGTCCGGAGATGTTGATGGCCGCGACGACCTGCCCCTCCTGATCCCTGACCGGACAGGAGACCGAGGCGATGCCGGGCGAGTGCTCCCCCACAGAGATGGCGTAGCCCTGCCTTCGGATCTCCTCCAACTCCTGCCGAAGCCGTTTGGGATCAGTAATGGTGATGGGGGTGAAAGGCTGCAGCCCTGTCTCACCGATGACCTTCTCGATCTCTTCCGAAGGCAGGTAGGACAGCAGAAGCTTGCCCGGGGAGCCGGCGTACAGCGGCAAAGCCTTGCCGATGTCTCGATAGGTTCGGCGCAGATCGTGGGTGCTCTCAACCTGCTGGACAACCACTCGCTGGTTGCCGTTCATCAGCAGGTGTAGCGCGACGGTCTCGTTGACACGATCCCGCAACAACCTCATCGGCACTTGCGCGATGGAGCCGATGGAAAGCTGCGACTGGAGAATGTAGGCGAGATGAAGGACCTTGGGGCCAAGCGTGTACTTCTGTGTGGTGGAGACCTGCCTGAGGATCCCGCCCGCCTCCAGCGTCACCAACGCGCGGTGCACCGTGCTGCGCTTCAGACCGAGGATTCTCGCAACTTCGGCGACGCCCAACTCAGGACGATCGACGCTGAAAGCATCGAGTATCCTGATGGCCCTCTCGATAGCCTCGACCGAGGCTGTGGACTTGTCCCTCACTGCGGGATACCATCCCTCATTGGATGAACGTCAGTATAGCCCCACCTACTAGGATGGTCAAGACCTATCCCACCTGCCGAGACTCCTTCGAGATCGACACCAGTGCAGTGGAGAGCGCCGCGCTGACGAGGCAGAACAGAAACGCCGCGGAGTAGGCGGAGACGGGGTAGCCCCCTCCGGTCTTCTCGAACAGCCCGATCACAACCCCCATGGCCTGCTGGTAGACCGCACCACCGAGTGTGGATGAGAAGTTCACCACGGCCAATGCCGTTCCAGCCAGCGCGACGGGGTACATCTCCTTCGTCTGAGCGAAGACGGTCAGCCAGAAGGAACTGCCACAGCCCATTCCAATCACCAGCAGGTACAGCACAGGCACGGGCACGCTGTCGGTCGCGAACGCCAAAGGAACCCAGACAACGGTATAGAGGGAGAATCCAAGTACCGAGAAGCGCTTGCGGGATGTGAACACCTTGTCCGAAAGATACCCGACGATGGGACCCGAGAGGGCTACCGCGAGGGACATGACCATCAGCAGGAGGCCGACCTCCGCGCTGTCGAGCCCGTGCACGTCGGTCATGTAGGGTCCTCCCCACAGGCTCTGGAACCCAAAGCGAGTCCCGACGAAGGGTAGCATGGCGGCGGACAGCAGCCAGATCTCCCTGTTGCATAGCACCAAACGGAGGTTTCCAGTGATGGAGGGCAACGCCCTCCCCACAGCCGATCCCGCCTTCTGCGGTGGCCGAGGAGCTCCACCATGGGGTTGGTCCCTGACAACCACCACGCAGAGAGCCGCCATGGACAGGAGTATCCCCCCGACGAGCGCGAACGCGGGCCGCCAGCCCAAGGCCGCAGCGACGACCGCCAGAGGCATCGACGCGGTCAACCCACCCAGGTTCCCGACGGCGTTCATCAGTCCGTTGATCGTGGCGAACTGGCGCGGGTGATACCAGCAAACGAACAGTCGCTGTGCGGCGAGCCAGACCGCTGAAGCACCTATGCCCACCAGCAGTCTGCCCGCCAGCGCCTCCTCGAAGCTGCCGGCCCAGGCGAAGAGCAGGGAACCGACCCCTGCGGCCCCCACGAAGAGGGTCAGTATCCAGCGTGCCCCTAGCGCATCCACCAGGACACCCACGGGGATCTGCATGAGGGCGTAAGGATAGAAGTAGGCGGCGCCAAGCAGCCCGAGCGCCACGGCCGACAGGCCGAAGGTCGCCTCCAGTTGGGGAATGACCACCGGAAGCCCCATCCGCTGGAAGTAGACCCAGAAGAAGGACACGAACAGCACGGCGGTGAGGACGAGGCGATGAAGGGTGAACCAGTGGGATCGGACCGAAGGGAGGATCGGAAGGCCGGCTCTCAACGCCCCTTCTCCAGAGCTTCTCTCAGATCCGGATACCGCTCCAGCAAGGATCTCGGGATCTCCTTCTCGACCGGCTGCCCCAGCTCCAGCCGCATCTGCAGTGCGTTCACCACCGCCTTGCCGCCGAAGTGGTTGTTGTAGAAGACGTAGGTCTCTTCTGCGCGCTCTCCCACCTCTCTCACCTCGCTAGTGAGGGAAGCAAGCTCCTGCGGGGAGTACAGGTAGTCGTAGCGGGTCTCGCGGTCCCCAGTCCACCACTCCCTGGCGTTGCGCCCATGGAATCGAAAGTAGGCGAGCCGGCTCGTGAGGGGGCCCTCACCCACCGAGGTCTGGAACTTGGGCTCGTCGATCATGCACCATGCCACCCCGTGCGACTCGAGCAGGCGGAACGCCTCCCGCCCCTCTGTCCAACTGCGGTGCCGGAGTTCGACGGCGAGCGGATAGTCCTGGAAGCGCCGGAGCAGGTCCTCCAGGTACGTTAGCGTTTCGTCGTCCCGCTTGAAGCTGGGTGGGAACTGAGCGAGCAGCGCTCCCAGCTTCCCCTCCTCCACCAGGGGATCCACCCCTGCCCGGAAGCGATCGAAGTCCTCCGGTCCGATCTCCGCCTCCTGGCCGGTGGCCTCCTTGAACATCTTGGGGTGAGTGAACTTCTGGTACAGCTTCGCGGTGAAACGGAAGGTGGGGGAGGTCTTCTTCGCCCAACTTCTGGCCACGTTGGGTTGGATGGGACGATAGAAAGAGCTGTTGATCTCCACCGCCTCGAAGTACTCGTCGTAGAACCGGAGATGATCGACGCTCTTACCTTTGGGATAGAAGACGCCATCCCAGCGCCCTTCGCCGGTAGGGTAGGACCAGCCACTGGTACCGACGCGGATCATCCACCCATCCCCCTTTCCAGACACACGGAGACAGCGTGAGCGCAGATTAGCAGCCCCCGTCTCGGGGTGCAACAACATGCCTGCGGATCGCCGTCTTCTGGTCTGAGCTGCCCGACACGACGAGGAAGGCCGCCTTGAGGCGGCCTCCTTCGTCGTGTCGGGGCTACTGTCGGGGCACTCGGGTCGATTAGCTCTCGGCCCTAGCCTGCCCGCGAATCTGGTCGAAGCAGCTGCTGCAATACACCGGCCGGTCGTTCCTCGGCACAAAGGGCACAGTTGCCTCAGCCCCACACTGCGCACAGATCACCGTGTGCATCTCACGGGGATCGCGTCCTGCTCGCTCGCGCCGTCGGGCAGCCCGGCAGCTTGGACATCGCTGCGGCTCATTCATGAGCCCCTTCTCTGCAAAGAACTCCTGCTCACCCACCGTGAACACGAAGTCCTGCCCGCAGTCGCGGCAATGCAAGGTCTTGTCCGCAAAGCTCACGTTCCCTGACCCCTTTCGCTGGTGGAGAAGTGTGGTCACAGTTTAGTCTCTGCGCTAGATCCGCATGCGGGATGCCTTGCCGAGGAACCAGGACGAAGGTCCGCCGGGTCGCGTTGCTAAACGTGCCGGGCGCTACAATATCAGATTGTGAAGGGGCATGCAAGCGATTCCACATGCTACCGTTTGACACCCGATATGTCCGAATGTAAGCTAACACTGTGAAGCCAAGCTAATGAATAAGGGGGCACCTTGGAGCATTCCCTCAGCGTACTCGACAACGGCCTGCGGCTGGTAACGACCACGATGCCGCATACCAGGTCGGCTAGCATCTCCATCTTCGTCAACGCAGGCTCGCGGTACGAGGAGCATAGGATCGCCGGCATCTCGCACTTCGTCGAGCATATGCTATTCAAGGGCACCAGCAGGCGATCGACCCCAAAAGAGATCTCAGAGGCCATAGAAGGGGTGGGCGGCGTTCTCAACGCTGCCACCGACAAGGAACTCACCATCTACTGGGCGAAGGTCCCTTCCCAGCACTTCGAGCTCGCCCTGGATGTCCTCTCCGACATCCTCCTCAACTCCAAGCTCGACCCCATCGACATCGAGCGCGAGCGAGACGTGATCTTGGAAGAGCTGAACATGATCTACGACAGCCCCACCGACCTGGTCAACACGATGATCGACGAGGTCGTCTGGCCCGACCAACCTCTGGGACGGGACACCGCGGGCACGAGGGAATCGGTGGCTCGGATCTCCCGGGAAGACCTGCAGCAGTACATGGCCGCTCACTACGGCCCTCTCGCCACCGTCGTCGCCATCGCAGGGCAGGTCACGGTAGAGCAGGCGGAGAAGGTGGCCGATCGGCACTTCGGCCGCTGGTCCAGCCAGGCCACTGGCTCTTGGTTCCCGGCCATCGACGGTCAGAGCGGCCCAAGGGTCAGCCTGAAGCCGAAGCGAACCGAGCAGGCCAACCTCTGCCTCGCGGTGCAGGGTCTGCCATCGGAGCATCCGGATCGCTACGCTCAAGACGTGATGAACACCATTCTCGGCGAGGGCATGAGCTCGCGGCTCTTCCTGCAGATTCGGGAGAGGCTGGGCCTCGCCTACGATGTCCACTCTTACGTCAACCATTTCCGAGACACCGGCTCCCACGTGGTGTTCGCCGGAGTGGACACGAAGAAGGCCAACCAGACGGTCCAGGCCATCCTGGCGGAACTCGCCCAGATCCGGGATGGAGTCCCCGACGAGGAACTCTCCCGTGCGAAGGAATCGATGAAGGGCCGGTTGCTGCTTCGGCTCGAGGATACCCGAGCGGTGGCCTCGTGGACGGGCGCGCAGGAGTTGCTGCGCAACACCATCATGAGCGTCGACGAGGCGATTCAGCACATCGACTCCGTCACCTCCCAGGACATCCAGCGGGTGGCTCGCCGCCTGTTCGCGAAGGACCGCCTGAACCTGGCCATCGTCGGGCCCTACCGCAGCGAGGATCGCTTCCTCAACCTGCTCGATCTGTAACCGACATCTGCCTCGTGAGGAAAGGACGCGCCCGCGGCGCGTATTCCGAGGTTGGCCTGTCCAACCACCGGCCGAGGTCCTCAGGCCGAGGCCGATCCACCGCCGCCGTCGTCACTCGTCACTGGCATCGGCAAACAGGTACCGCTCCGCCAGATCCACCACCACGTGCTCCAGGGCCAGGTGGGCCTCCTGGATGAACTGGGTGTTGGCGCTCGGTACGGTGAGGGCCACGTCGGCCATGGCTGCCAACGGCCCGCCACTGCCGGTCAGGACGATCGTTCGCAGCCCCATCGCCCCGGCCATCTTCACCGCTCGCATGACGTTGACGGAGCTGCCGCTGGTGCTGATCCCGATCAGCACGTCCCCCGGCCTTCCCAGCGCCTGCACCTGCCTCTCGAAGACCCCCTCGAAGCTGTAGTCGTTAGCGAAGGCGGTCAGGAAGGAGGAATCGGTGGTCAGCGCCAGCGCGGGAAGGCCGGGCCGTTCGAAATCGGCCGTGAGCCTGCTGACGAACTCGGCGGCCACGTGCTGGCAGTCGGCGGCGCTTCCCCCGTTGCCGCACAGCAGTAGCTTCCCGCCTGCCCGCAGACTGTCCGCGATGGTGCGCGCGGCCACCAGGACACCGTCAATCGACAGTTCGGCAAGGAGCCGCTTCACCTCTGCGCTTTCCAACAGGTGAGTCCGCGCCCGGGCCCGCAGATGATCGATCGTAGCCACCCCCTTCCTCCTCGTACACCCGGTCGCTCCTTCATATCACGAGCCGTGCCGATCGCATAACCTGCCTAATCGTGATATGATTTCTTTGCTTGCCTTACACTCCTCATCGAGGACATGCTGCAATGCAGAAGCTCCAAAGTTGCAGGCGTGCCGTGGCCGTCGACCTCGGCGGGACCCGATTCCGAGTGGCAGTCGGGACCGACGACGGCGCTATCGAATGGCGAGTCTCCCGTCTAACCCGCACCCACAGAGGCGTCCAACCCGTCCTCGGCGATCTCTACGACGCCGTGTCCGACGCCCTGTCCACAGTCGAAGACCGAGATAGCGTGCAAGGCATAGGAATCGCCGCCCCCGGGCCGCTGGATCCGTGGACCGGGGTGATCTTCAACCCACCCAACATGCCGGGGTGGCACCGGGTGCCCTTGAAGCAACTGTTCGAAGACCGATTCGGTCTACCCGTTCGAGTCGCCAACGACGCGAACCTTGCTGCGGTGGGAGAGCACCGATACGGGGCCGGCAAGGGGTTCCGGAACGTGGTCTTCGTGACAGTCAGCACAGGCATCGGTGGTGGGGTGATCGTCGACGACAGGCTGCTGCTCGGAGCGAGCGGGTTCGCGGGAGAGGTGGGCCACATGACTGTCGACATCCATGGCCAGAGGTGTGTCTGTGGCAACGTGGGATGCCTCGAGTGGGTCGCCTCGGGAACGTCCATTAGCCGGCAAGCGCGGCAGTTGGTGCGGTCTGGCGCCCGCACGGCGCTTCGAGCCCTGGAGCTGGATCGGATCACCGCGCAGACGGTTTCGGAGATGGCTTACCAGGGGGACCCACTCGCGCGGCGGTTGCTGCGTGACGCCGGAGTCGCCATGGGGGTAGGGATCGTGAACCTCGCCCACCTGTTCAATCCCCAGAGGGTCGTACTGGGTGGAGGGGTGAGCCTGAACGCAGGCCCGCTGTGGTGGGACGCCATTCGCGTCACCGTCAAGGCCAGGGCGATGGGCCCCTGTCTCGACAACCTGGAGATCGTTCCGGCCGCCCTCAGCGACGATGCAGGGCTGTTGGGAGGTGTGGCGATCGCTGCCCTCGACACCCAGCGAGGCGGCGAGCTAGCAACCACCGCATGACGGCGTCGCCGCGCGGCAATCCGCTCCTCCTCGGCAGCCTGGAGGCGGTCCTCAACGGTCTGTCCGCCGCCATGACGGCACCATTCGTGGCCCCCCGTGATACCCTCGGGGCCGGCGGGAGCCGCAGCCGGATTGGTGGCCGCCCTGCCCCTTCCGGCGGCAACCCGGCCCAGATCCCCGCCTCCGGGGGGTGCCTGCTCCCGCCATCCGCGGCGCTACCTGTTGCTGGCCGGAGGGCTCAGCCGGTTCGCCTGGATATCGGTCTTCCAGGCCCCGCGGCCTTCACCGCGGCCCTGATCGAAGGCTTCCTCGCGGATCGGTTCGACCTTCCGCCCGTCTTCGCCGTCTCGGTCGCTACCCGCCTGGCCGAGTGGAGAGTCTTCCAGTTGGGCTTCCCGGAGGCTACTCCCTCGGGAGAGACTTCACCCTTCCCTGGGCGGCACGCCTCCACAGGTAGAGATACTCCTGCGCCCAGCCCGCGAAGCGGCCGTATCGCTGCCGGAACAGCCCCGCGACGGCCTCGTAGGTGGTGGGGGTGATCGTCTTCGTCGGCACCCTGGCATCGAAGATCTCATTCGCCAGAGCCCAGATATGGGTGTCAACAGGCACCGCCTCGTCCTTGCCCAACGAGAAGAGACAGACGCAGTCCGCGATCTTCGCCCCGATGCCCCGAAGCTCCATCAGGCTGGCCTTGGCCTCCCGGTAGGGTAGGGCGCGTAGCTGCTCGGGCCACCCCTCCGGCTTCCCCGCCAGATCCGCGGCGACACGCTTCAGGTTGGCCCCACGCCATCCCAGACCGGTCCCGCGCGATAGATCCTCCTCGGGAGCCGCCGCCAGGGCCTCCACAGTGGGGAAGGCGTAGAAGTCCGTTCCATCTATGGTGGCGATGAGGCGCCCGTACCGTCTGGAGATTTCCTCCACCGCCTTCGAGATGCGGGGGACCGAGTTTGCCGTGGAGCAGACGTAGGAGAGGAGGGTCTCCTGGGGCTCCTGGTCGAGGACCCTTAGACCCGGGTATCCGGCCACAGCCTCCACTATCCAGGGATCGGCCGAGGCGAACTCGCGGTAGACGGACTCGAGATCCACATCCAGCCGCAGATAGGAGGCGAGAAACGCGTCAGCCTCGGGAAGCGCCGGGTAGACCTGGCCAAGCACTCCGCCACCCTCCCTGCGCAGCCGCACCGCGTGCCCCCGCACCACCCCGACCCACCAGCCATCGCGGAGACGCCAGCGGAAGGCCTGGCCACAGTCCAGGGTGTACGCGAGGTCGAGCAACTCGTGGCCGGCGCCGAGGTAGACTTGCGATCCCTCGGCCCAGTCGGTCATCTGCTTCCTCCAACCAGGGGCAGGTCCTCCGCCTCGGCCGCCGCCCTCATTGGGGCAACCGCCCCATCTCATTCCAGTTGTACCCCAGCTTCACGTCCGCCACCAGCGGCACCTGCATCGCCATGGCCGACTCCATGATCCGCTTCACCTCTGGTGCCAGCAGCTCGACCTCTTCCCGAGGGCAGTCGAACAGCAACTCGTCGTGCACCTGCAGGATCATCTTGGCCTTGAGCCCCATCTCGCGAAGCCGGTGGTGCAGGTTGATCATCGCGATCTTCATGATGTCCGCGGCCGTGCCCTGGATCGGCATGTTGATCGCCATCCGTTCTGCCGCCTGGCGGAGCCCCTTGTGGGCCGTCCGGATCTCCGGAATGTACCTTCGGCGCCCCAGCAGGGTGCTTACGTACCCCTTCTGCTCCGCGTCCTGCTTGATCCTGTCGAAGAACTCTCCCACGAGCGCGTAGCGATTGAAGTAGCTCTCGATGAATGCGGCCGCTTCTTTGCGGCTGAGTCCGGTGTCACGAGCCAGCCCGTAGTCGCTCATTCCGTACAGTACACCGAAATTCACGGTCTTGGCGATCCGCCTCTCGTTGGGCGTGACGTCGGAGATCGGGATCCCGTACACCTGGGCGGCGGTGGCCGCGTGGATATCCTCGCCGCGCTGGAATGCGCTCACCAGCGCCGGGTCTCCAGTCATGTGGGCGAGAACACGCAGCTCGATCTGGCTGTAATCGGCCGAAAGCAGCGCCCAATCCTCCTGGCTGGCCACGAACGCCTTCCGCACGCGCCGGCCCATCTCGGTACGGATCGGGATGTTCTGGAGGTTCGGGTCGCTGGACGATAGCCGCCCAGTGGAGGTCGCCGTCTGGTTGAAGGAAGTGTGGACCCGTCCAGTGCGCGGGTTCACCAACAGGGGCAGCGCGTCCACGTAGGTGGACTTCAGCTTGGTCATCTGCCGGTGCTCCAGGATCAGATCCACGATCGGATGGGTGCCCCTCAACTCCTCCAGCACGTCGGCGTCCGTCGAGTAGCCGGTCTTGGTTCGCCGCGTCGGCGTGAGCTTCAGCTCCCCGAAGAGGACCGTCGAGAGTTGCTGGGTAGACGCCACGTTGAAGCTGTGCCCTGCCGCCTCTGCGATGCTGGCCTCCAGCTCCCGGATCCGCTGGTACAGCTCGCGGCTGAACTCCATCAGATAGGCGACGTCCACCGCCACCCCGTTACGCTCCATATCGACGAGCACAGGCACCAGGGGCATCTCGACGCGCTCGAAGAGGTCCTCCAGACCCGTGGATCGCAGTTCCGGCCCCAGATCCAGCTTCAGCCGCAGCGTCATGTCGGCGTCGGCACAGGCGTAGTCGGCCACCTGCCGGATCGGCAGGCGATCGAGCGTGAGGGCGTTCTTCCCCTTGCCCACGAGCGACTGGTAGCTCTGCATCTCTGCCTTCAGGCGAGACCATGCGAGGTCCTTGAGACCCAGGGACCGCTGGGTGCTCTCCAGCAGGTAGGCCGCGATCATGGTGTCGAACTGCATGCCCCGCACTTCGATCCCGTATCGAGAGAGCACCAGCATGTCGTACTTGCCATTGTGGGCGCACTTGGGGATCGTGGGGTCTTCCAGCACCGGCTTCAACTGCTCCAGAACCCAGTTCAGGGGAAGCTGCTCGAAGGTCTCGTCCTCCGCCTCCGTGCCTTCCGACACCAGAAGCCCGAGCCCCCGCGACGAAGGCGCCAGGTGGCCCACGGGGACGTAATAGGCGACGCCGGGAGTGGTGGCGAAGGACAGGCCAACCAACTCCGCCTGCATCTCGTCCTTGCCAGTGGTCTCTAGGTCGAACGCGAAGATAGCGGAGTCCCGCAGGGTAGCGACCAGCAGCTTTAGCGCATCCCGATCGGCCACGACCTCGTAGCGGGGCTCGGGTATGGCCTCGGGACCTCCCGAGGCCGTACCCTCCGGCGAGCCCTCGGGCGAGAAGCCCGAGCCTGCGGAAGGTCCCGATGGCTCGCCCGGGCCAGTGGAGTCCCGAGGCTCCTCCAGAGAGAAAAGCGCCATCTGGGGAGCCTGCAGCTCCACGGCGGCGTCCCCGCCATTCCTGTCGACCCAGTCCTTGGGCAATCTGTCGACCAGGCTCTTGAAGCCCAGCTCCCGGAAGAAGTCCACCAGTCGTGCACGGTCGTAGCTGCCGAGGCGGCACCTCTCCAGGTCCAACTCCGCGGGCACCTCGGTTACGATCTGGGCGAGCCGCCTGGAGAAGTATGCCTGTTCGCGGTTCTCTTCGAGCTGCCGGCGCAGCTTGTCCGGCAACCGGTCCAGGTTCGCATAGATGCCGTCCAACCCGCCGTGCTCGCGGATCAGCTTGGAGGCAGTCTTCTCCCCTATGCCCGGCACCCCGGGAATGTTGTCCGATGCATCCCCCTTCAGGGCCTTCAGATCGACGAGTTGAGTCGGCTCCACACCGTACCGCTCCCTCACGCCCTCGACGTCGTACAGCACGGTATCGGTGAACCCCCTCCTGGAGGTGAGCACGCTCACCCCTGGCGCGACCAGTTGCAGGGCATCGGTGTCCCCGGTGACGATCACCACCTCGACACCCCGCTCCCGGGCTTGCTTCGCCAGAGTCCCCAGCAGGTCGTCGGCCTCGAAGCCGTCAACCCGGAAGATGGAGATCTCCATGTCCTCCATCAACTCGTAGACTCGGTGGAACTGCTCGTGGAGCCCCTCGGGGGCGGGACCCCTCTGCGCCTTGTAGCCGTCGTATGCCTCGTGCCGGAAGGTCGGAACCGCGGTGTCGAAAGCGGCGGCTGCGTACTGGGGACGCATCTCCTGCAGCACCTTGAGCAGCATCGTGGCGACACCGTAGACAGCGTTCACCAACTCGCCCTTGGGGCTCGTGAGGGGAGGAAGGGCGTGGAAGGCGCGATGCACCAGCGCGTTTCCATCTATCAGGATCAGTCTCTCTGCCATGCCGCCTCCTCGAAGGCCCCCGAGGCGAGGTTTTGGCCCGTTCGGGCCACGAGGAACGTCTCACGGGGGTTAGGCAAATTGTACCACACGGGGCGATCGGGGCCTGAGGCGGAGAGTAGACGTACCCAATCGCGTGGGCCTGAAGCGACACGCCGGGGTAGGGGTTGTCCTCTCCTGCGGCCGGAGGCACCTTCGCCCGCGTTAGAGTGCGGCTCGGGCGAGCAGGGCGCTGCGCCCGGCTCCGTGGCATTGGGGGACGCCGACTGTAGCCGCACCCTGCACCGGGCGATGCACGATGCCGAGCGGCGCATGCACAGACAGCGGACGGTCGTAGGGGCGGGTGACCCTGGCCGCTCTAGGCCAGGATCCCTCTAGCCCGCAGCTTGGCCTCCATCTTCGGGGATCGCATTCGCTCTATCAACGCCGCCCGGTGCTCTCGCACCATCTGCTGGAAACCCGGGGACCCTAGGGGATCCGACCACATGATCAGGGCGTCCTCGTTGTTGTCGCTGTAGTAGCGACGGCGGACGCCTGCCTCTTTGAAACCGTATTTGCGATAGAGGTTTTGGGCCAGCGTGTTGCTGACCCTCACTTCCAGCGTCACGTACTGGGCACCGATCTCGAGGGAGAGATCGATCAAGGCCAGGAAGAGCAGTTCGCCTACCCCGAGTCCGCGGTAGGCAGGAGCCACTGCGATGGAGGTCACGTGCGACTCGTCCACCATCAGCCAGAGCCCGGCGTAGCCCACCACCCTCCTGGCCGGTTCGTCAAGCTCCTCGCTCGCCTCTCCGGACCCGCCCAGGGCATCGATCAGCCGGTCCAGCAATCCCTTCAGCCCCGCCGCGCCACGCCCAGTCTGCTCCGCGGATGCCACCTCCGACTGGACGGTCCCATCGGACCCGGCCACCGGAAAGGCGCGCCGTGCCACGACGTAACGCGCGAGGCGATTCTCCTTCAATTCGCGCCGGTAGGCGTGGCTCGGCCACGGCATGGTGAAGGACTCGCGCTCCACGGCCATCACCGCGGGGATATCCTCCACTCGCATCGGCTCCACCACGAAGGGAAGCTGCTGCTCGGAGCTGATCGCCAGATCTCCTCTAAAGAAATGTTCGTGGCTCTCGGGGTCACCGAAGGCAACGCCACGGGCCGCGCGCCGGCCACCCGCTCAGCTTTCCTCTCTCGCGAGATAGAATGCCTCCACCTGCTCGGCGTCCTGAACGTCGCCCTGCCTGAAGCGCCTCCACCCTATCTCAGCCAGGTAGCCAGCCCTCCGTAGGGATGCCGCTGGGCTCGCGATTTCCACGAGATCGCCGGCCTCGCCTTCCCCCGCCGTTGCCAGTTCCCCGAGGTCGCCGCACAGCAGGGTTCTCTCTCGGATCGCTTCCACTATCTCACCGAGTCGTTTGCCCTCGATGGGGCCGACCCTCTTCATCTCCCCATCCTGCCTGCGGTAAAGCGCGGTGGCGTATCGGTGCCGTCCGGCATCCAGCAGGGGCCTGACCGGGATACACGCCGACTGCTGGGCCTCTGCCAGGATGTCCAGGGTGCAGACCCCGATCATCGGGATGCCCAGGGCCAGGCAGAGACCCTTTCCAGCGGCCAACCCCACGCGCAAGCCGGTGTAGGATCCGGGCCCCGTGGCCACGGCTATGGCGGTCAACTGCTTCGGTTCCACCCGGCGCAGCCGCAGCAACTGCTGCGTCTGAACCATTAGCTCCACCGAGTGCCCCCGCCCGGATCTCCAGGTCACCTCTCCGGAGACGGCGCCATCGTACAGCGCGACGCTGGCGATGGCGGTAGACGTGTCGAGAGCCAGGATCACCCTTACTCAGCCTCCAGGCCTTCGCCCCGAATCGCAGCCTCCATCATGGCCACCAGCTCGTCGGTGCTCCAGCGAGAGCCTTCCGCGTGGACCAGCAGGCTCCGCTCGTCGTCGCCCAGCACCTCCATGTCGATCCGGAGGGCACCCTCCCTCAGGTCCATGGGGAGAAGATCGGGCCACTCGATCACGGTCACCCCGTCGCCAGATTCGCAGTCCTCGATGGCCTGCTCCATTTCGGGATCCAGTGCCGTTAGTCGGAACAGGTCGATGTGATACAGTGGGAGCCGTCCGCGGTACTCGTTGATCAGGGTGAAGGAAGGGCTGGTGACCCGCCCCTCCGCCCCGATCCCCGCGGCGAGGCCCTGTACCAGCGTGGTTTTTCCGGCCCCAAAGGGGCCGTGCAGCAGGATAACATCGCCCGGCGCCAGCCGGCGCCCCAACTGGACCCCAAACTCCTTCGTCTGCTCCGCGCTGCGACTGACGAAGCCCACATGCCTAGCTGGTGGCTCTGTCATCTGCAGTGAAGTGCTCCCATCCCAAGCGATTGGTCAGATAGGCGCGACCCTGCGCGTCGACCAGCATCACCGGTGGCTCCTCGGCGCGGGGCTCGAGGATTCGTCCTACCACGGTGAGGCTCTTCCCGGCCGAGTGCAGCAATAACTGGGCCCGCGCGACGGCATCCTCGGGTGCGACGCACAGCAGCTCGTAGTCCTCTCCCCCAGACACGGCCAGGTCGAGAGCCTTGGGGCCGAAGCGTTCCCGCAGTAGCGGGTGCATCGGGATCTCTTCTACCTCGACCCGTGCCGACACGCCGCTCGCCCGGCACACCCGGGTGAGGTCCCCCATCAGACCGTCGCTGAGATCCATGCCACATCGGATGCCGGCCTGCACCAACTGCTGCCCCTCCTCGACCCGCGGCATCGGCCGGCGGTGGGCCTCCACCAGCGGTGCATACTCCTCGGGAACATCACCCTCGTACTGAAGAAGCAACTCCAGTCCTGCGGCCGACGACCCCAGTTGCCCGGTTACGGCGATCAGATCGCCCGGGCGCGCCTCGGACCGACTGAGGATGGGAAGGGAGCCGTCGGGACGTTTCCCTCCGATGGTCTCGCCGATGAGGGTCACGCTGACCATGGTGAGAGCCGAGGAGACTGTGTCCCCGCCAGCGATCGCCGCGCCGAACCGGCCCGCCACGTCTGCCATACCCCGGCAGATCTCCAGCACGCTCTCCACTTCCATGTCTCCGCTCGCTCCCAGCACCGCCAGGGCGTAGCGAGGGATGCCTCCCATACCGGCGATGTCGCTCAAGTTGGAGGCCATCGCCTTCCAACCGAGGTCGTACCAGTGGGTAGTCGTTCGAGTGAAATGGACTCCTTCCACCATGGCGTCGGTCGTCGCTATGGTGTACCTGCCGGCGGAGTCCTCCCACACCGCAGCATCATCGCCGATGCCGAGGGACAGGCGCGAAAACGCGGCTGCGGCCTTGGCCACAACCGCGCCCTCCTGCCGAAAGATGCGAGCCATCCGCTCGATGAGTTCGAATTCGCCGATCTCCCGAAGCTTCATGGCCGTGATTATAGCACAGGTCGTGGCGCAGAGCTTGCTCCATCCCCTGGCAGGGGTTCCCCTTCCGTGACCCGAGTCGGAGACACCGGCCGAGGAAGCCGCCTTGCAGGAAGCCGCAGCAGACCGCAAACAACTGCAACTCCTTCGAGAAGTGGATGACCTCGTCCGCACCGCCCAAACCCCGGATCAGGGGTTGGCATGCGTGGCGCGGCTGCTGCGCGACCGAGTCCGCCGCTACACGTGGATTGGCTTCTATCGGCTGAACGGCGACCGGCTGGAGTTGGGACCCCATACGGATCCAGATCACCCGCCCCATCCTGCCGCAGTCCCTCCTCACGCAGGACCGCGTGGGCTGGCCGCTGCATCTGGAGCCACGGTGCTGGTGCCCGATCTTCGGCGAGATCCTCGATGGCTGGCCTGTCCCGCCTCTGCCCGCGCGGAAATCGTCGTCCCCATCCAGGACGGTGGCTTCGTGCGCGGCGAGATCGACGTGGACTCGAAGCGGGTCAACGGATTCACTCGGCACGACCGCCGCTTTCTCGAGACACTGGCGGAGCGGCTGCTACCGCTCTTTCGGCACTGGGGTTAGCCCCGACTTGGAAGCAGTCGCCTGCTGCCAAAGAGACCATCACCCTGGATAAACGATCAAATCTACAGACATAGCTCTTGTGGAGTACACATACAACCTGGTAAAATGACATCAGCGGTTGACGCGCCATGTGGACCGCGTGCTCTGGGCAGTGGCCCTACGCAGGTATCTCCAGATCGTGCCAGCCCCTCGGCGGGGAGTGAGTACCCTATCCACAGATGCCTGCTGGATCCTTGGCGATGAACGGGTGGATCGCACACGGTCCCCCTCGCCCGGGGCCGATTCTGCTGTCTCCGGCTCTTTCTCGCTCCCGTCATTCCGACAGAACCAGCGATCGACCAGGAGACTCTGGCCGGCCCTCCGCGACCCGCAGGGGGCACGCAAGGTGTGTTGTGGCGTTCAGACACCAGACTCGCCGCGCTCAGTCCATGCCGAACAGGTTGGTCCAACAATTGCAGAAGGTGACGGGTGCAAGGTCTGTATGGGTACGGTTTTCTTGTCCCCTTTGCTCCAGCCGAGCGTACTAGTCCCATCGTGCATGGGCCTATCCCTGGATCCATACCAGCCGTCGCTGCAATCCTGATACGAGGAGAGTGAAGTGATTTCACGCCGCGGTGCCTATCGAAGGGACACCGGCACAACGAGGAGTGACGAAGGCTCCGCCAACAAGGTCGACCCCGAGACTCTGGTGTTCATCCAGAAGTACCTCACTTCCTACACTAAGTGGGAGATGCTCAAGTACTTCGCCGAGAACCCAGAC
Organism: Sphingomonadaceae bacterium; assembly: GCA_050261575.1. GTDB lineage: Bacteria > Chloroflexota > UBA6077 > UBA6077 > UBA6077 > JBLNDL01. The sequence goes on from JBLNDL010000025.1 coordinate 54,892, forward strand.
GCCGCGGAGACTGCGAGGGGATTCGCCCGCCGACTGAACAAGGACGTTCGTCAGATCTCAGAGGCGCTCGAGAGCCTGGCACGAACCGGCATCATCACCAACGGCAACAGCCGAAATCCCGACGAGGGCGCATACACGCTGACCGCTGACGAGACCTTGAGATCCAGCCTTCTGAGGATTGGCGAGATGGCTCGGACCAACAACCGCTTCCGGCTGCTGGTCAACTACCACATTACCAAGGCAAGCCTGGCCAAGTACAAATCGAACAGCTTCTGAATCGCCGCCAGCGGGGGCTTCGCGGCCTGAGACGCACCCAGCTTGCCGTGTCGCCTCGGGTTCGTCCGATGCAGACGCAGTTCCTTGGCCCTTCACACCAGCGATGCTTCTGCACTCCAAGGATACGACGGTGGGACGAACCCCTGCCCTACGTCAAGAAGCCTGCGGACTCGGCGGATCGACCACCCGGTGCTCAATAGGGAAGATGAAGCCGCACCCCCGGCTTGACCTCCCGGGAACGCTTTCCCACGGCCGACGCGACGGCCACTTCCAGGTTCCACTCTACCAGACCGCGCACGAAGGGATGGTTCTGCAGCGACCGCTCGGGGGGCTCCAAAGCCAGTGCGGCGGCCACCGCGATGCGCGCCCGGTCCTCGCGGCCAAGCTTCCACAGCAAGTACGAAGTCTCCTCCAGCCGCCGCTTGAACAGGGCACGCACTCGCGCATCGAACAGCGCCTGAATCGCCCTGTCCACCAGCGAGCGCTCTTGAGCCTCGCGGCTGACGGCGGCCAGCACCAGCCCACTCTGCTCAGCCGCCACTCTCTCCCGAACAAACGGCCCCAACGCCTCCTGGTCCAGAAGCCAGATGCGGAACATCTCCAGCCCCAGCAGTTCTGCGGATCGCTCGAGGTAGCGAGGGTCCCACCGCACTTCCGCAGGGTTGATAACACTGTAGACCAGAGGTCGCTCGTACGATTGAAGCGGTCTACCGATTCGGTCTCGCCATACCAGATACTCGAACGGTAGGTGGGTCCCGCTGGCGGCGTTCAGGGCGTGAGCCTCCTCGATCAGATGGCGGGCGTAGTCGACGGGGACCTCGACCCAGGGCAAATCCTCGTCCGAGGCGAGCCGAGCGGCCTCTCGGTCGAAGCGGGAGCGCGCCATCTCGGCAGTGAAAACGTCGAGGATCCCCTTCTCCTCGTTCCACACGAGCCCTAGCAGAGCAGCGTCCGAGCCCCGAGGGAAATCCAGCCACATGGCTCGATTGCCTGCACCGTCGAAGGGGCTGACCAGCGCCCTCGCCAAGTACCAGCCCCGCACCTGCTCCTCCGCTGGAGCGGCGGCCGCCACCGAGGGGTGCACCCCCAGACTGGCCAGCCGATGGAGACCGCGGCGAACCGCCTTCCGTAGGTCCCCGCTCGCCCCGGCAGCCAGCACCTGCAGGCAGGAGGCAGCGGCGACATCCCGAATGGAAGATAGGGCTTCGACGACAGCCAATGCCAACGGCCCCGTCGCCACCGTGGCCAATCCCTGAAGAAGGGGTACGGCTTCCGCCCCCTTCTTCTTTGCCAGTCGCGTCAGCACCTCGCGTGCACCGGCGTCGGGCAAGCGGGCCAGTTCGTGAAGAAGGCCAGCCCTATCGTACCCCTCACCCGCCTCCACGGCGGCCTCGAGCATCTCCGCGACCCGCTCCGGCAACTCACTCACTTACGACACTCCCTACGCACCATGCGCGATCCCTCTCACGGGAGGCGCCTCGTGTCGAAGAAATCGGCCACCGAGGCGAACTGCGAGGGAAGGAAAGACAGCACGGCGGGCACGGTCTCCAGGATCTCGAAGGCCACCTCGGAGCCTTTCACGGCCTTGTCGAGCCCCATGACCGGAAACCTGATGGCAAGTATCAGCAGGAGCGCGGCCACGATGGCCCCCTGTCCGGCACCGAACACCGCGCCCCCCAGCCGATCCAGCCATCCCACCAGGAAAACCCTCATCAGACGCTGGATCAGCACCGTCAGCAGGGTCGCCAGCCCCAACACCGCGAGCACCACGGACAGATACGACAGGGCGTTGAGGAGGCGGCCTCCACCGATGAAAGGCTCCAGCACCTCGGCGACCTGCTCGTCCCACTCGGCAGCCAGGATCAAGCCCGCGGCAAGCCCGCCGAAGGCCATACCTTCACGAATCAGGCCTCGCTGGTAGCCCCTGAGGGCACCAGCACCAACCACCAGCAGTATCGCAACGTCCATCCAGGTCGGATTCATGATACCTCGCCGCGGAGAGTGCCTCCCTCCCGCCACCGCCCTTTGAGTTCGACTCTGTGGAAGATCCCAGGGTCGTCTCCACCAGGGGAGTGTTATAGCACGTCGCGCCCCCTCTGGAAAGTCGCCACCACACCTCCCGACGACCTGTTGGCCACGGGGAGGACGCAGTCCTTTCCGCATCCTTCGCGCCTGCCGAGCAGATTGGAGACGATGGCCTGCGGTGGTGGGCCGGTACCCCTAACCGCCCGCGGCCGCTGCACGTGCCGCGCGGCAATAGAATCGAGCGTTTTACGCCAGAGGAAGGGTGAAGCTGAAGGTACTGCCCTTTCCTGCCTCGCTCTCCACCGAGATCTGCCCGCCCATTGCCTCGACCAGCATCCGGGTGATGTACAGCCCCAGTCCCAGACCCTCGGTCCTGCGGGTCCTGTCCACCCGATAGAAGCGTTGGAAGAGCCGGGCCTGATCTTCGCGGGAGATGCCCACACCCCGATCTACAACCGAGACCGTCACGTGTCCATCGTACTGCTGCGCCCGGAGCAACACAGGGGAATCCTCCAGGGAGTACTTCAGGGCATTGCTGAGCAGGTTGGTCAGGACACGCTCCAGACGGTTTGGATCCGCCAACACCGGCCACAACTCCTCCGCGATATCCACCTGGATACGGTCGGTCCGGATCGCACTGCCCAACCGCTCCTTCAGGTCCAGAACGAAGGCCCGCAGGTCCATGGGTATCGGATCAAGTCGCAGGTGCCCGGACTCCAGCCGCGCGGAGTCGACCAGATCCTGTATCATCGCGTTCATCCGCTGGGCCGCCGTGACTATCGCCTCGGTGCTCCGCCTGGCCCGCTGGTTCTCCTGGGCCGTGTACCGCTGAAGCATCTGGGCGTGCCCCTGGATGACCGTGAGCGGCGTTCGCAGGTCGTGGGAGACTGTGTGAACGAACTCCTCCCGTTCGGCTTGCAGGTCGTGCATCGGCGTTATGTCGACGAAGACAGCCACAGCCCCAACCAGCTTCCCGGCCGAGTCGCGGATCGGCGCACCGCTGCTGGATATCCAGCGGGTCTTCCCGCCAACGTGGGTCAACATTAGTTGGCCCACCACCGTCTCACCTCGCAGTGCACGCAGAGAGGCGGTGTCTTCCAGTGCCATCGGCTGCCCGTCCGGAGTCTCCAGGCCCAGGGTCCGGAAGCGCTCAGCGGGCGGCAGCCTCACCACCTCAGGGGTGTAGCCCATCATCGACAGCGCAGCGGGGTTGATCCTCACGATCCCGCCCGCTGGATCGTAGATCACCACACCATCGGTCATGGCCGCGAAGGTGGCCTCGAGTTCGGCGAGCAGTCGCTCTCGCTCGATCTCGGCCTCCTTCCGACGGCTGATGTCCTCCACCACGGCGATGATGTGGGCTGGTTCACCCTTGCTGTCCCGTACCAGAGACCCGGTCACGTTGACCCACACCACAGAACCTTCCTTCCGGATCAAACGCTTCTCCAAGGAGTAGGTCTGCATCGTTCCGTCCAGCAGCAGCGGGACCCGTGCCAAATCTGCCTCCAGGTCCTCCGGGTGGGCGATGTCCTGTAAGGTTCTGGTGGACAGCTCTTCCCGGGTGTATCCGAGGATGTGGCACAGCTTCTCGTTGACCCGGAGCCACCGCCCATCCAACCCCACGTGAGCCATCCCCACGGCAGCCTGCTCGAAGGTCGCTCGGAACCGCTCCTCGCTCTCCCTGAGCGCTTCCTCGGTCCGGCGTCGCTCGGCGATCTCCCTCTCCATCGCGCGGTTGGCCGACTCCAACTCGGCAGTTCGCTCGACGACGCGTCGCTCCAGCCCCTCGTTCAGCCTCTGGACCTCCCAGTATGGGGCCTTCAGCCCTCGCACGACGATGGCCTCGAAGACCAGGTAGTAGGCCAGCAACTTGAAGAGGTGGCCAACCAGGTTCATCAGCCCGTACACGTCGGTGTAGAGGGTGAAGCTCAGCTCCGCTAGGATGGTCACCCCCATGGCTGCCATCATCATCCTGTAGACGGTCGGGTCCAGCCGCCCTCTGTTGCGCCGAAGGCGGACCATGGAGCCTGCCAGGATGAGGCAGATGGCGTACTCACTGACCACCTTGAAGGCAGTCAGCCCCTGACCCGGCACGAAGGCCGCTGGGAAGACCCCAAACACCATGATCGATGCGATCAGGCCGGCGGTCACCAGGCTGTAGCCCCACAGGAAGGCGGTTCGTGGGAAGGGACGACCAATCAAGAACGTGGCCACGAGCAGAGAGGCGGCGTCCAGATAGCGGCCGGCGATCCACAACTGCGTGGGGGTATCCGGACCGAGTCCCGGAAAGATGCCCATACCCTGGTAGGTCATCGTGTGGAAGAAGTCCAGGATCGCCACGAAGAGGTAGGCGTTCCCGAGGAAAAGCAGGAAGTCGTCGCCGGAGTGGTCGCGGGTCTGGGTGCCAACCACGTAGATGAGCAGCGCGACGACCAGTGCGAACCCTTCGGCCACGGTGTGAAACAGCAGATAGTTGCTCTGCGCCACCACGAACAGCACCAGGGCCGCCAGCAGCCCGATGGCCACCATCCGTGGGGTCGGCAGCGCCACCCCCTGCTTTCGCCAAGCCTCCATCGTCACCTCGTCGCGCGGTTCGGCCATCTCGAGCCCGTCCGAGAAATGCCTTTTGATTATAACGTAATTGACAATCTGACCATTCAGAAGCCGTCCTCTTCGTCGGGGTCCTGCCCCGATTCCCCGGCGGACTCCAGCAGCCCGTTCTTCTCCAGGGCCGCCCTAAGCCGCTTGGCTCGCGCGTAGCCGATCCGCAGCTTCCGCTGGATGAAGGAGACGGAGAGCCTGCCGTCGTGCTCCACGGCCAGCTCCTCCGCCTTCTCGTACAGCTCGTCGGCCTCGTCGTCCTCGATCGCCTCGAAGGCGACCGCGCCCTCGTATCGCGGCTCTCCCCAGAAAGGCCGTGCGGACTTCCAGTACTCGACCACGGCTCGGATCTCCGCATCGGAGGTGTAGGCCCCCTGGAGGCGCAGGGGCTTGGCCGAGTCGGCAGCGAGGTAAAGGGCGTCGCCGCGCCCGACCAGCTTCTCGGCGCCCATTTGGTCCAGGATGGTACGGGAATCCACCTGGGATGTGACGGCGAACGCGATCCGGGTGGGGAAGTTGGCCTTTATCAGCCCCGTCACCACGTCCACGGAGGGGCGCTGGGTGGCGATGACCAGGTGGATGCCCGTGGCCCGGGCGAGCTGAGCCAGGCGGCACAGGATCCGCTCCACTTCGTCGCTGGCCGTCATCATCAGGTCCGCCAACTCGTCCACCACCACCACTATGTAGGTCATCGCAAACCCTCCCCTCTTCTCCGGGGAGGCCTTGTTGAAGCCCTCGATGTTCCGGAAGCCCTTGGCGGCGAAGACGCGGTACCGCCGCTCCATCTCCTTCACCACCCACCTCAGGGAGGGGACCACCTGCTCCATCTCGGTGATCACGGGGCTGAGGAGGTGGGGCACGCCGTCGTAGGGGGTCATCTCGACCTTCTTCGGGTCGATCAGCACCAGTTGCAGATCGTCGGGCGAGTACTGGAGCAGCAACGCCAGGATGATCCCATTCAGGCAGACACTCTTGCCCGAGCCGGTGGCTCCCGCGATCAGCAGGTGGGGCATCTTGGCCAAGTCTGCCACCACAGGCTTGCCAGCGACATCGCGACCCAGGGCTATCTTCAGCCGGTCCGTGCGCGCCGCGTAGGCTGGAGTCTCCATGAGTCCACGGAGAGAGACCGTCTCCGTCACCGCGTTCGGCACCTCGATCCCGACCACGCACTCCCCGGGGACTGGAGCCTCCATCCGAAGAGGGGCCACGCCCAACCGGAGGGCGATGTCGTTGCTCAGGGCCAGTATCCTGGCAACCTTGACCCCTGGCGCCGGGCTGATCCCGAATCTGGTGACCGCCGGCCCGTGCCGGACGTTCACCACCCTGGCGTCGACGCCGAAGCTCTTGAAGGTCTCGTCGATTATCCGAGCCCGCCGCTCTAGTTCCGCGGTCCCCGCGCACTCTGGTGCTGAGACCGTCTCGAGCAGGTCGAGGGAGGGCAGGGGCCAGCGACCCGCCCTGCGGACGGGGTGCTGCTTGCCGGAGGGCGACTCCAGCCGGCGCTCCTCGGACTGCGTCGAGGCCGGATCCCCCGCCAGCCCTACCGGCATCGCGGGTGCCTCCGCGGCATCGGTGTGGTGAGACCGCGGTGGGAGGGCGGGCGGGCCGCCCGCTCCGGCCCGCCCGCCTTCGGCCACCCGCGAGCCAGGTGCCATCGGTTCCGGCGCCATCGCCGCGTCGGCAGGCCCCTCCCGAGGACCCTCCGGCGAGAGGCCGCCCACCGTGTCGGCTCGGGAGGCAACTCCCGGCGTCGACGCCGCACTGCGCTCGGCCTTGCGCGACGATCGGGTGGATCGAGTCTGCCGAGGCCGGGGTCGCGGCTGGACGTTGGTGGCGCCGAGCGGGATCAGCCTCTCCACCCCGACCAGAAGCAGCAGCCCGGCCACTGCTCCCGCAAGCAGCGCCAGGAGGGCGGCAACCGGGGGCAGGGTTTCGAGCAGGAGGGACACGACCAGGTGACCCAGCGGGCCTCCACCGTCTCCTGGAATCCTCCTGTGGGGTCCCTCGGCCTCGTGGCCGGAAAGGAAGGATAGTGTGCCCAGGGCGGACAGGAGCAGCAGGACGATGCCCGCCCCCTCCCTCCTGGCGAGACGTCGAACAGTGCGAACCAGGCGAGTGTAACCCTTCCTGGCGAGGCGCCGCGCGTGGCGCCGGGCGGTCCGGGCGGCGGACCGCTCGAGCTTGAGAAGCGAGATGCTGGGACGAGCGCGTCGAGAGGCACGGGGCCTTCTCTTGGAAGAAGCAACCACGGTTCTCCTCGTGCGGGTCGAGTCTCACCGGGGCAGCGACGGGCGGGAGCGGGACGCCTGTGGTACGCCCAGGTGGAGCGGGATCGGACGGCGGCCGCCGCGGGGTCCGCCCCGAACCGATCCGGGTGGGGGAGACGCGAGAGGCTCTGCCGATGCATTCGTCGGGTGGCGGGGTCAACTCGTGGGCCGGCACCTTGGCCGCCCGACGGGGAACGGCCACCGGCATGCACGCCATCTTCCACGACGCCGCCATTATAGTGGGAGGCGGGGGAGGGAATCCAGATGGCTCTGGCCTCGCTGGGCCTCGTGGAGCAACCTGCTCGGTACCTCGATGGCAGCGAAGTGTGTGAAATCCTCTCCCCTACGCAGGCGCCACCAATAGAGGTCCAGCAACTTGACCGTGGAGGCGGCACCATGTCGATCGGGGCGTTCGATCGTGTGTGGGAGCGGAACCGTACGGCGCTCCTCATCTACTGCTGCGGTCTGATGCTCGTGAGCTGGTTTGGCACCGTCATCGTCCACGAACTGGGCCACGCCGTGGCAGCAACGCTGCTCGGCATCCCGGTCCGGGGGATAGCCATCAGCCCCTTCGGGTGGGGCCGGGTCTGGTTCGAGGCCCAGCCGGGGGACCCGGCCAGCGTCGAGTGGGGGATGGTCGCCGCCGCAGGAATCGGAAGCTGCTTGCTGGTGGGTTACGCCATCCTTCTGGCGAGGCGCCTGTGGCACAGGGGGCGCCCTCTGGTGCAGCCGCTGCTGGCCATGGCCGCCGCCTGGCTGATCATAGTAAACCCGGCCTACCTCGCGCTGGCCTTCTTCGGGGTTGGCGATGGGGTAGGTGTTGCGAGCGGACTGGGACTCTCGTCGTCCACCGTAGGGTTCCTCGCCATCGGACTGGTGATGGCGGGGCGGCGGCTTGGGCGCGACCTCTTCCGGCTCGCGTTTCGACCGTTTCAGCAAGTGGGCTCCGACAACCTCAAATGGGTGTGGCGGCGGTGGTTGCTCTGGGTTGCCATCTTCTTCGTCTACCAGATGGTGGGCATGGCGGCGTTCGGGATCGAGTAACGGCCCAGCCTTTGACTCAGGAGTGCGGCGGGAAGAGGGCGCCGTAAGGGGGACGCCGGTCGAGCAGGCCGAGCAAGCCCAGCAGCGTGCAGGTAGCTGCAAGAGGCCACATAACGCCGAAGCCCCGGCCCCGGCTCACGACGCCAAACCCCGCCGACCCCAGGGAAGATCCCCCCGTCGAAGCCAGCGAAGTAGGTGCTGAAGGTAGTATCCCTGGGAGTCGTTGCCTCAAAATCTGTCTTACTCTCTTTGGAGGCTGGGGGCTGGGAGTGAGGCGCCAGAGCAAGCACGAGTTGGCCGCGGGGTGGCAGGAGCGACACTGGAAGGCTTCCAGAGAGGCTCAAGGCACAAAACACGGAGCCTGGATAAGCTCCAGGCCCCAAATCTTGGAGGCGACGAGCGGATTCGAACCGCTGATAGAGGTTTTGCAGTTCTGCCCGGAGCGGGCAACCGCTGCCAAGTGCTGCCAACGCGTGCCTACTCTACAGGTATCTACGATCAACCAGTACCCTTCCGGGAGGTCAGTCCCAGGGGGTTTGTTAGCAGTATGTTTGTAGATCTCGGCACCATTGGAGGAAGCATCACGCGAATGCCGGAGGCGGTGTTCCGAACGTCCGCAGGGTCTGCCCAAAGGGGATGCCCACCCGTTCCCCCAGGTTCCAACTTGGGGTCGGACAGCTCCGGACCTCGCGGAAGCTGGATGCTGGAGACTCCCACGATGTCCGAAGGCTGCGCGGCAAGACCTGGGCACGCCGCTGCCTTCACACCGGCATCACCAGCAGGACCTTCGGCTAGTACACCAGATCCCCCGGTAGGCCTCAGGGAGACTCCTCTCAGCATCCCTTGCTCGTGCTGCTCTTCATTCGGTTATCCTGGCGATTCCGGCAGGACGCCACCCACCGTTCTCCTTGATGACCTCTGTCATAGTGTTGACGATCAACTCCGTGGCCGCGGAGTTGCTGGCGATCACCACTTGCCTGGCATTCCACAGAGACCCCAGCGCCTCTTCCAGTTGGCCAAGAGCCCTCTCGCACATCGCCTTCTGGTACCAGCACTCCCATAACCACCGGTTTGCCTCGACAGCACTGTTCGACGCCTCCAGCGCCTCCTGATAGCGACCCAGTTTGCACAACTCGGCCGACAGGAAGTCCCAGCCTCTGGCGTTTTCCGGGTCCAACCGGACCACCTGTCTGAACGACTCTGAGGCCTCATCCTGCCTGTCGAGGAGGCCCTCGGCGCCGCCTCGGTAGTACCAGGCCACGCTGTGCTCGGGGCACTCCTCCACCACCGCTCTTAGGAGCTCTAGGGCCTTCTCGCCCTCCCCGGCGTCTCCCAGCCTCATTGCCTCCTGCATCAGCGGGAACACCACAGGGCCTTCCAGTTCGCTGAGCCGTTTCTCGGCGTGCTCCCGTATCGACTCCTCACCGGCCTTCGCCAGCCGCACGGCCCACCGGTAGGAGCGGATGGCATCGCTCCTCCTACCGAGGGATTCCTCCACTCGCCCCCTATTGTCCCAGGGGACTGCGCTGTCCGGATCGGACTGACTGGCGAACCCGTAGGCCTCGACTGCCTTCTCGTTTTCGTCCAGCATCACCATCAGGCGACCCAGGTTGATCCAGGCAGGCGCGTAGCGCTGGTCGATCTCTATGGCCCTCTGGTAGCAGTCGATCGCGGTTGCAGGCTGGTCCAGGTCCACCGCGCACAGCCCCGCGCAGACCCAGGCCGCCTTGTTCTGGGGATCGATCTCAACGGCTCTGGTGTGGCATTGGATCGCTTCTCTGGCTCTGCCGAGATCCTGTAGCCGGTTGCCTTTGCTCATCCAGAATCCCGAGTTATTCGGGTCGAGTTGTATCGCCCGGTCGTAGAGGTCGAGCGCTCTCTCCGGTTCTCCCATGAGCGCCACACAGGTTGCTTTGTCCGCCCAGGCGCCAGCTCTTCTCGGATCGATCGCCAATACCTTGTCGAAAAGCTCAATCGCTTCGGTGTATCTCCCCTGTGAGGATAGGGTGCTGGCGAGGATGTGACCGGCCTCAACCTCCATGTTCTGGGAAGTGATCTTGGGTGGCTGCCCCGAGGAGTGAGATCTGGGCAGGAACCTTTTCAGATCCACTTCTCGCTCCTCTCTCTCATGATCTCGAGCACCCCCCAGCGTGGGTCCTGGAGGGCGGCGTCCAGCTCGGTGAAAGACTGCCTCGCCTTGATCTGGCCGGGTGTGAGCTGCTCCGCAAAGGCCGCCAGGCGGGCCTGAAGCTCTGGCGACCACACGGGGTAACCGCCCAGCTTTTCCAGACACTGCTTCATCCTCTGGCCCGCGGCGCCTCGGCGCTTCAACACCTGGATCAACACCTCGTTGGGATCGCCTGCGCCAGGCCCTATGGTGACCAGGTACCGCCCCAACTCCATCTTCAGACGCTCCCTCGCGGCTGCAACCTGTTGCTCCAGCCCCTCCCGCTCTCGCTGGGCCGCGGTAGCCTCCATGGCCGCTACCTCTGCCTCCGCCAGCTTTCTTGCCTTCTCCCGAGCCGCGGCGAGCGCCGAGGCGTCGGCTCCGGTTCCGTCCCAGTTGTTCACCAGGGAGGTAAGCTGCGACATCGAGGTGACCGGTCGGCACCCAGCCCCGTCGACCCACAGCGCGACCGAGCGCCGGAAGGAGCCGTGGCTGTGGCTCTCCACCACCAGCGGCAACCTCTCCCCTGCCCTGGTCAGTCCCTTGGCAAGTTCCTTGAACCTCGGGTCCAGCGGCGAGAGGGGAAGGACCCGGGGGTCGCGCTCGAGTTCCTGGAGAGTGCCCGAGTAGACGGCCCGCTTCATCCCGGGCACCGTGACCGTCCACAGGCTGCGCTTCTTGTCCTTCTTCGCCGTCGGCCCGAACTCGCCGGTGAGCATTCCTAGCGCGGCTTCGATCTCTGCCATCGAGAGCCCGGCAACCTCGTCTCCCGGTACGACCGCCTCGCTCTGGAGATAGCTCTCGGTAGCCAGGGCGTCGCCCTCGACCGCGGCCGCTGCTTTCTCGAGCGCGTCGGGGTCCACGGGCACCTGGCCCAGCAGCATCTTCCTCGCGATCGCCAGTACAGGCTGCATCGGACCGACGAAGTGCTCGAAGAGCCCGCACCGCCGCCTGAGCGCGTTGTATACTAGCTCGTCGACGCTCTTCTCCAGGAAAAAGTTCACGACCCGGACTTCTTTCTGCTTCTGGCCGATCCTGTCGATGCGGCCGATCCGCTGCTCCACCTTGCTCGGGTTCCACGGCAGGTCGTAGTTGATCACCGCCCCCGCGGACTGGAGGTTGAGGCCCTCGCTCGCGGCGTCGGTGCACACCAGGATGCGCAGCTTGCCATCCCTGAGATCCCTGGTGATGGCGTCCTTGGTAACCGGCTTCCAATCCTTGCCGTCCCACTTCTCTCCGCCCTCTCCGCAGTAGCAGCCGAGCGCCTCTCCGTAGTGGGCTACAAGGTTCTGCCGGAGGTAGACCATCGTGTCCGAGTACTCGGTGAAGATCAGCACGGGGCGACCGTCCTCGGTCACTCGCCGTAGCTGGTCGTAGAACTGCTCCAGCTTGCTGTCCTTGGCTCCGAGGTCCGCCAGTTCCCGAAGGAGGTGGTTCACCTCCTCCAACTCCGCCCTGGCAATGTCGGGGCTCGTGGGGTAGGCGGCGGAGACCTTCAGCACGTCATCTCCCACCCCCGCGTCCGGCAGATCGCGGGCATCCGGCGCGTCCTCCGGCTCTATGTCCCAGTCCAGGGCCTGCTGGGCGGCCACGCGCTCCAGGCCGCGCCTTCGCCGGTTAAGGCTCTCGTAGAGCGCCCTGGGCGAGCTGGACGCCCTCCGCCGGTATATCGTCATCACGAAGCCCTTACCGGCCTTCTCCTTCTCCAACTCCTCGAAGCGGCGCTTGATGTAGGTCTCGATCCCCTCGTAGACGTGGCGCTCCCGTTCATCGGTGAAGTCGTAGCGAACGTCTTCGACCCGGCGGTCCGGAGGCGCGGTGTCGAGCAAGCCCATCCTGTAGTAGTGCCTGAGGGTATCGCGCGTGTTACGGTGCATCCTGCGGCCTAGAGGCGAGCCACGCCTCATCCAGCCCGCCACGCTCGCCCGCTCCGAGGACTTGCAGAAACGCAGCCGCCGGGCGATGTCCGACACGCCGCCCTTCCAGGCTTCGGCTCCATCGGGGGCAGGGAAGTGAGGGTCGCTGGAGATGAGGCTCGCGGCGCTGATGGCCGTCTCCTGGTCGCATCGTCCGCCTGCCACGGCGGAGATCGCCTGGTAGTAATCGCGTACCCTCCCGAACTCCGCCAGCCACTCGCCCCCCTCGCCGAGCACGGACAGGAGGTCCCATGGCTCCCATGGCTGGGTCTGCATCGGAGTCGCGCTGAGGAGAAGGATCCCCCTGGCCTTCCCTGCGTACTGGAGCTTCCGCAGCAGGCTCAGGAGGAGGTTGGCGCCGTTGAACTCGCCCTCGACAGGCCTGGCCCTCCTGGCCGCGTGCGCCTCGTCCATCAGCACGAGATCCCAGGTGGGCCCCGCGAGGATCTTCTGGACGTTGGCGTCCAGCCTCGCCAGCTCGCGGCTCAAGATCAGCGAGTCCTCCTCCAACGCGGCTGCGAGGTCGACGTTCGACCGGGTCGAGCCGTCGGGCCAGATCAGCGAGGCGCCCTCCAACCTCGGAAAGACGAGCCCGCCCTTCTCCCGTAGCTCCCCCTGCCACTGGCGGAGCAGACCTGCCGGAGGCAGGACCAGCACCCGCTTCACCCCGCGCCCTGCCATCAGGCGCCGCATCACCAGGATCGCTTCCACCGTCTTCCCCAGGCCGACCTCGTCGCACAGCAGCCGGCCCATCGGCCAGGCCGAGGCGGTTTCCTCCACGACACGGCGCTGGTGGGGCCAGGTGGATACCATGGCCGTCGCGTCGCAGGACGCGCCGCCGCCGGAGAGAAACGGCGCCTCGGTGATGAAGCGCCAGACCATGGCGGCCCTCTGCCTGGGGAGCGCGTCCGTCGGTTCCTGGGTCGGCGGCTTCGGGGGCGCCAGCTTCACCAGACGGAGCCTGAGCGCCTCAGGAAGATCGACGGTGTGGACATCAGGATGGGTGTCGCTCCAGAGCAGTTCGAACTGCGTCGTCATCTCCTGATGTCGCTCGAGATCCTCCCACGACGTCGAGACCTCGAATTGCTCGTAGTTGCCCGCGAGCCCCTGGGCCGATTCGTTGCCGGAGCCCGCGAATACCACCGCGTCGCCGGCCCCGTCCGTGACGATGCCGAACTTGCCGTGGACTATCCCCTCCCCACGGCGCATCACTCCCACCCTCACCGCGAGAAGCCCCTCTTTGACGAGCCAGGCGAGCATCTTCAGGCGGGCCTTCTCAAGTGCCTGCTGAGGGTTCTTGAAGCGCCGCCTGAGGTGGGCCTCCAGCGCCTTCGTATCGCCAGTCTCGGTGAGCGCGTCCACGTCCTCGGCGGACAGCTCCTCGTTGACGAGGAGACGTACGGCGGGCCTGGGAGCAGCGTCCCCCATTGCCGTGAGCCGCTCGATGAGGGGCCCGAAGCCCCGCGCCGCCGCGGAGAGGACGGAGCTGGAGAAGTAGGCACAGCAGCGATCGTACCTGACCGCCTCCCTCAGCGCTGGCACGTACAGTTCCTCCAGCAGAGCCTGGTCCGGCCCCCGCAGGAAGCGCCGCCACGCGCGGGACCGGAGGCCGCCGGAAAGCGAAATGTGGCTGGCTGCGACGCCGGCCGGCTGGGCGGTCAACCTACTCACCGTCTCCCTCCTCTTCATCCTCGCCGGACTCCAGGCTCTCCTCCAGTTGCGTCCAGACCATCTGCGGAGAGGTCCTTTCCGTCCAGTCCGGCGGCTCGATCCCGAAAACGGGTTTGAGTAGGGCGTGCCAGGCGCGGAACTCGGGGAAGATGGAGGCAACGGAGAGCTTACCGGTGTCGTGTCGAACGGCCTCGGGCGCGGCGAGGACCAGCGCCTCCATCAGCTTAGCCACGGGGCTTTCCCTCGTCCATCGCTGCTGGTTCGCGACCGCCTTGGCCGCGCCGACTCCACCCCCGCCGCTCCCCGCCTCGATGTACGCGAGAGCGAGGGCATGGCAGCCGTCCATGGCAGACCGGAAGCGCGGGTCGTTGGGGTGGACCTTCAGCGCTTGCTTCTTCGAGACCTTCTTCTTTCCCTTCGCCACGGTGCCGAACAGCGTCTCCTCGTACTCCTCCGGCTTCAGCGCCTGGTCGCGGCGCCGCTCCCTGGCGGGCACCATGCGGATGCTGTCGCCGCTCTTCGTGACGAGCCCAGCGGCAACGAGAGAGTCCACGCTCATCCCCACCGCGTGGCCTAGCAGCTTCGCTTCGTTGAAGCGGAACTCGGCCGCCCCCAACACGTCCCAGCAGAGCAGTGCGAAGCGTCCCTCCGCCTCGACTCCCTCCAGGCCTCGTCTGGCAAGCTGCTCTACGCGCCACTCGCTGACGGCGTCGGCGGCCTCGTCGATGGCGGCCGCGACGGCCACCGGCTCCCCCGTGTCGGTCCGCACTTCTGAGTACCGGCTGTACACCTCCATAGCGGGGCCGAAGGATCCGACGAGCTGGTCGACCGCGTTGAGGCCCTCCTGCTTTAACTGGTTCGCCTTCGCCCGGGCCCTCTCGCGGATCTCCTCCCTGATGGCGTCGAAGTAGCCGACCCCCGCCCCGGGACGGCGCTTGCGCGCCACCAGCAGCACGGTGCTCTGGGCGGCGTTCTTGCGGGCCTGGTGGAGCGAGTGCTGGCTCTCGGTCTTCACCGGCCAAGTGGCGGTGATGGTGAAGCCGGCCTTGATCAGCGAGGAGAACAGCGCCTCCCAGGCCTCCTGCTTCTTGTGGGTGAACATCACGGTAAGGACCCCGTCGTCGCGCAGGATGCGCCGGCACTCCGCGAACACGTCGCCCATGAGCCGCTGGTAGAAAGCGTTGGCCTCGGCCCGTGCCTCGGCGGCGGTCAGCTCGCCGCCCTTTCGGTGGCGCTCCACGTTGACGACCGCCTCCTCGGTGTGGTCGCACAGGTAGGTGGAGAACCACTCGGGCCGGCGGTGCCCCTGGGTGCGCTTCAGCCAGACGTAGAAGAAGTCCGCCAACTCCGAGTACTGGACGTTATCCGCGTAAGGAGGATCCACCACCACAGCGGTGATGCTCCCGTCCTCGATCTGGGGCATGCTGGTGGCCGAGCCGAAGAAGACGGTGGCGGGGTTAGCAGCGGGGCGACGAGGGAGTCTGCAGATGTCCTCATAGGCGCTCAAGACGTTGTCGATCGCCCAGGCGAGACCTTCCCCACTCCCACATGGGGCCATCTCGGAGAAGGTAGACTTGAACGCAAAGTCATGGCGATCGAAGACGCTTCTGATCACCTGCCTGGGAGCATGCCACGATGCCAGGATCGAGTTGTAGTTGGCCCATTTGTCCAGGACGAAGGCGAGAAGGTGCTCGACTGCCCTTCCGACCTCCTCACCTTCGGCCTCGATAATCTCTGGGCGGAGCTTCCGAAGCTCCTCCACCATCACGCCGAGGCCAAGCAACTGCCGCGGGGAGAACATGTCCGCCCACCGCGGCATGCCGTAGACCCTCGGGCGCTCGTCGCTTGTCACCTCGGGATACAACTCAGTCGGGATGATCCCATCCCGCTCCCAGGCCGGTCGCAGCCGCGCCAACTCCTTCTCCGCGGCAGCCAGAGCGCGCAGGTCCTCCTGCTCGGGCGGCTGGAAGGTGAGCCCTTGAGGGGTTTTCACTCCCACGGCGTACAACGCACTGCCCATCTCCCCTGCCTGGGCCTTCGCCTTGATGTACTCCGACGGAATCTGGTGCCCGCTGAAGATGGAGACGCCCTTTCCGTCGGCGTAAGTAGGAGCCGGGGGCATCTTGAGCTGCCCCGCCATGCGCCCAATCTCCCTGATCCTGACAGTCCACGTGCCCCGCCGCGAATCCACGATCGGCTCGGCCACGATTCTCTTGCCGGAGGACGGTCTGAGGAGATGCCAGTCCGGCACCAGGGGTGTGTGCGGGTTGCCGGGCGTGTCGGGGCACGGCACCGTGCGGGCGAAGATGTAAGCGTGCACCGAGGAGAAGGGGTGCTTAGGGAAGTACTTCCCGACCCTCTCCTCAACTCGATTCAACCAGACCTCGCTCCATGCTCGAGCCTTAGCTGCTATTGAGGCACCATGGCGAAACGGGTAGTCGATCGTGGCCTCGAGTGCTGAGCAGGCGACCGGGTTGTACTCGTTGGCAATGGTCTGGATGCCCAGCCGTGCGCTTTCCAGCGGTATGGAGCCACCACCCGCCATGGGGTCAATCACCGTGACACTGCCCCAGAGCGCAAGTACCGCATCGTGGACCTTCCGGAGATCATCCTCGCGGAGCACATGCTTGAAGGCACGGTCGCAGCCGAAACCGCCGGGCACCTGGTAGCCAGTGTCCATCAACTGCCTTACTTGTACGATCTCCTCGCCCGGCCTGCCGAACCCCAGCAAACGCTCAAAGACGTCCCTGGGGAAGTCGGCAGGGAGCAAGGACGCCAGCACCGCAGCACGCGAAGCGGTAAGCGGCCGTCGCGCCCACCACACGTGCAGAAACGTCGTGGGAGCGAGTGCGCTGGCGCTTCCCCGTTCTCTCATGCACTCAACCCCGATGGCCGCGGCCGGGAGCCACTCCTCGATCAGCAGCCGCGGGGGCTCACTGCCCCTGCTTACCTCTCCCTTCGACAGAGTCTCGGTCATTCAACGGCCTCCGTCAGGATCCTCAGCGCACGCACCGCCCTGGAGCGGGCGCCGCCGTCGGTCAGCCCGAGCCACCAGGCAGCCTCAGCCCCGTCCAGCCTCCTCAGCGCCTCTCCCGACCGGAAGAGCCGCTCGGCGTCCCTCAGGCCGGTCGAAATCAGGGCATACAATGCCGTCCGAGCGCCCCAATCCTCGTCTAAAGGTAGGAACGGCCCGGGCGCGAGCCTCGTCCCGTTGCCCCCGGATGCCCTGGCGGCCTCCCGCAACAGGGGTCCCCCTGACAAGAAGGCCAGGGCCGAGATGGCGGCCATCTTCCGCAGCCTGTCCCTGCCCCCGTCGACAAGCCTGCGCCTGTACACTATTGCCGCGTCGCCCTCGCGGCGGCGGACTACCCTCAGGGCAAAGGGCGCCTCTCTGAGCTTCATCTCGCACCTCCCTTCGCCTCGGAGGTCTTGCCGAATGTGGCTGTGGGGGAGATCGCCTCTCCCGCCTTCTCCGCGGCCTGCTCGATGGTGTGAGCCATCCCAGATCTTCCACTGCCGAAGCTCAGCGTTAGGACCGCCTCGTAGGCGGCGCCTTCCGCCAGCGCGTTGAACAGCGTTCTCGCTGTCTCGAGCGGCCTCGCGGGGTGGTTGAGGCTTACCTCGCACGCCTTGAAGGAGAGGGTGCCTCCCTGCTTCGCGCTCCCGTCCACGTCGACGTCCAGTGTCACGCTCTCCGCACCGAAAGGCTGCGCCACCGCCGCGAGAAGCGCCGCATCGGCGGGCTTCCCGGCGGTCAGCCTCAGGGAGAGGAGCGGGCGCCCGCTCGCGTACTCCAGCGCCTTCGCCCAGGTAGTCGCGGTCACCTTCGGTGGATCGGGCGGGGTCCATATCCCCCCTCCACCATCGGGCAAACCGCCCCCACCGGTTCCGGTGCTGTCGTCTTCCTTCGGTGCCTCCTCTACGTCCTCGCGCATCCACTCCACGGCCTCGGCGCTGTCGGCGCGAGACAGGAGCGTCGCGTCGTCCAGATCAATCGTGGTGAGCATTCCTTCGCTCTTCCGGCGCTCCCCGAGGTCGCCGGTAGTCCGGTAGCCGCCGCAGTAGGCAGAGCCGTCCTCCAGCCGTACCGCCAGAAGGCCCTTCTCGACAGCCTTCAGGATGGTCTGGGAAACCACACTCGAGTTGGGGAGGAGGCGAAGGCCCTTCATGGAGAGGAAGCGCTCGTGGACCGCCCTTGCGCTGTACACTTCCTGTTTGCCCGCCTCCGGGACGGCGCCCGGCAGGACCTCCTTCATGAGCCGGTCGAGATCCAGCGTGTCCCCTGGCTGGTAGATCAGCTTCTTCTCGTCCAGGAACTTCTTCACGATCGCCTGGCCCTTGACCTGGCGGAGCAGATCGTCGTCGCTCGTCTGGAGCGGCTCCTCCAACCTGTAGACTGTCCCGCTTGCGAGCACCACCCGGTCGAACGCCCTCATCGTGTCCAGGCGGAAGCGCTTGACCAGCCCCGGCCGTACCCTGCCGAGCTGCTCCTTGACCAGCTTCCCCTGCTCGCCCTTCGCCTCCTCCTCGATCCTCGTCGCCGCTATCAGCCGCTGGGCCCTCTCCACGGCGATGTTGAATGCAGGGATGTTCGGCGCGACCGCGAGGATGGAGTTCAAGAAGCGCCGCGGCATAGGGGCTTCCGGCACCGAGTCGTCCTCGTACCTGCACACCCGCTTCGCCATCGCCTCGTCCTCGGCCAGGACCAACTGCAGCTCGCGGCTCTCGGGCACCTGGCGTGGGCTCGCGGGCAAGGAGACGAGCTTGAACACCGGGCCCTGGAAGTAGGCCTGCGCCTCGGCCATCACCCAGCCGCGAGCGTCCTCCAACGGCACCTTTGCCATCTGCTCCTCGATCTGCTTCAGCACGTTCGGCTCGTATCGGAACTGGTACCCGTCTCCCCCAGCCATCGGGTAGAGGTGCCAGCACACCCCGGCCAGGCGGTCCATGGCGTCCACGGGCTCGGGGCCGGCTTCATCCGGCCGCAGCACTGCCAGCGTGACCTGCTGCCGGTCCAGGCCGGCATTCGGAGCCATCTGGATGCTTTCCAGCAGTATGGCCGAGGCCACACGGCGGTGGATCCCCCTCGGTTCCTCGCCGTCCAACTCTCCGGCATGGGTGATCACGTCTGCCTCCACGGCGGCGATGAAGCGGTCCCTGTCCAGCCGCTGAAGGAGGTCGGCCTTGATCCGGTCACTCGACCAATCCACGTCCCCCGCGCTGATCACCTCCAAGTCGCGCCCCGACTCCCAGACGTCTCGGATGATCCTGGCGAAGAGTCGGAGCACCCCGCGGCTCTTCTGGAAGGCTCCCAGGGCGGAGAGCCGTTCCTGGGCGGTTTCCAGCAGACGCGGATGGAACGGATAGCATTCCAGCAGCAGGCGGTCGTACTCTGGGGTCTTTGCCGCAACGGGCAGCAGGCCGGGATAGGCCTGGGAAACGCGCTGGTAGAGGTCGTGGTAGAGGGCGGAGGCGGCCTGCGCCGCTCCTGTGTCGACGTGCTCGAAGAGCCGACGGACGATGACCCTCGCCGACTCCCCGCCGATCGGGTCGAACTCGCTGGCCTTCCTGCCGAAGATGTCGTCCAACTTCGCTCCGGCGCCGGGCAGCGCCCTGGCGAGCCTGTCGGCTTCCCCCGCGTACGCCCGCTGCTCCCTCGGGTCCGTGACCACGAGGGCGGCCTGATGTCGGGCTCCCACCACCCCGGCAAGGGTCGTGATGAAGCCGAGCAGGTTCCCCTGGCCTCGCTCGGAGAGCTTCGCCATGTAGATCACCAGCTCGTCCAGGAGGAACAAGGCCGGCTCGGCCGGCATCACGTCCCTGATCTGCCCCTCGTGGGGAGAGGCCTCGGGATCGTCCGCCTCGCCCAGGATCTTGAGGCCATCCCTGCCGGCCAGTTGATAGAAGATTTCCCCCCACAGGCTGTGGATCTGGATCCCCTCATGAACATCGAAGACCGGCACCCCGGCCTTGCCGGCATCGACGGCGACAACCTTGACGCTCTTGGGCCTCCCCGCATGGGGGAGCAGCTCTGTGCCCAGGGTCGCGTCGGCGATGTTCTTCGCCAGGTGCCACATCGCGATGAGGGTGTGGGTCTTGCCCCCACCGAAGCCGGTGCTCAGCCCCACTGTGATGCCGGCCTCGGTGGTGCTCGCCAGCCGCCCGAAGACCGCGGAGATCACCTTCCTCAGCCGCTCGGCCGGGTGGGTGTTGCGGAAGAAGAGTGCGGGGTTGCCGTAAACCGGGGGCGCCTCCCCCGTGATGACGTGGTAGAAGTCCGCGGCGAAGATTGCGTCGTCGAGGTCGCCTTTGAGCACTTCTGGTCGAGGCTTGCAGCCTGTGAGAACTCCCATGAGTGAACGCTCCTTTGCGGAATTCAGGAGGTCGGCAGCAAACGAGGAAACCGGAGCAGGAGCGGGACCGCGCGGTTGCGCCCGGCAGGGACCGCTCAGGTGCATCAGCTACTACCAGAGAACACCACGGTTTGCAATCCCCCAAAAGCTCATGCCACCGCAGGCGATAGATGTACCGTCCGGCATCCGCCCTGGGTTAGAAGGGGTCTCCCAACATTGTACAGACAACTTGCAATCAGGCACGGTACACTGCCGGCATGGGAAGAACAGCGAGGTACACCAAGGAGAAGCAGACCGAGGCCGTGGCCCTCGCGGTGGTCTCGGGTTCCGCTCGGGGAGCCGCCAGGGAGTACGGGATTCCGGCTCGCACCGTACAGAGGTGGGTCCGGGAGGCCGAAGCCGATCCGGACCTGGCAGATGTTATCGCGTCCAAGAGACTCAAGATAGCCGCCGCGCTGGCCGACGCGGCCGAAAGCGCCATGCTCGAGATACTCGCCACGCTGGAGAGGTGGCGGGAGAGTCCCCTGGAGTGGACCACCTTGGATATCCAGAGCGTGCCCGTGACGTGCTGCATCATGCTGGACAAGCTGGATCTGCTGCTGAAGCAGGGCGACTTCCACCGCTACTCCAGGTAGGACCGGCGCCGCTCCTTCCTGACACGCCCCCTCTGCCCTCCCGACTTACCTGTAGCGGTCGCGATGACCATACCGTCCGCCAGCAGGGGCGGTTGTCGATGGTCGGGGCTCCGCTTCTACGGGTCCAGATCACGGTTCCGGCCCCAAGACCCTAGTGATAGTGGCGCACGCACGTCGCACGAAAGCAGAATGTTTGCAGCGGCACCTGGAGCGCCCGGGCCTGGAAGGCGAAGACACAGGATATGGGCTCTGGAGCGGCTCCAGAGCCCAACATATTGGAGGCGACGAGCGGATTCGAACCGCTGATAGAGGTTTTGCAGACCTCCGCCTTGCCACTTGGCCACGTCGCCGATCACCGCCGTTCAGCCCGAAGAGGCTGCGAGGCACGCCCGCAGCCTCCGACTGCTCAACGGGAGCGGAAGACGAGATTCGAACTCGCGACCCTCTCCTTGGCAAGGAGATGCTCTACCACTGAGCCACTTCCGCGCGAACCGGTGCCGAGGATCAGAATCGAACTGATGACACCGCGATTTTCAGTCGCGTGCTCTACCAACTGAGCTACCTCGGCTCTCAAGGTCAATCAGATTCTAGCCCACCCCGCCCAAGGGTGTCAAGGCTGCGCATTGCCTCACGACTAGCCAGACCCGAGGCTGGATCGTTGCCTCACAATCCATCGCTGTCAGCTATCCGTGCGCCTTGGACATGCTGGACATCGCAACGGGCTGGAGAGAGTGTCAGGGGATCGTAGACAAGAGCCAGGAGGCTGTCTTGGCCGCTCGGGAGGAGTTGCGGGCTCGGCCGCCCTTCCCCCTGCTGGGTATCGACTCCACCGATGGAGTGGAACACCCGCTACCCCCGCCCTGCCAGACACGCAGCGCGCCCAGCCACCTGGCGAAATAACAGCCCCGCACCAACTGCGGAGCCAGAATCTCAGTGGGCGAAACAGGGCTCGAACCTGTGACCTCCCGGGTGTAAACCGGACGCTCTGACCGGCTGAGCTATTCGCCCAAAACGAAAACCTTCGCCGACGGCGAAGATCTCCGGATGCTCTCTGGGTGCCCCCGACTGGACTCGAACCAGCACGTCCTTACGGACACAGGCCCTCAACCTGCCGCGTATACCTATTCCGCCACGGGGGCGCGCGGACGCACGGCTAACAGCACAATTATAGCACTGGGGCCACCGGTGTCAACCTGCCGGCCCCGATCAGGATGCGGAGCCGCTGTCGGTCGCTCCGACCCAGATCCTCACCCTGTACGCGCGCATCGCCATGGACCCGAGCAGGAACATCACCACGGCGAGCAGGATCAGCACCCGCGACACCCCCAGCAGGTCCGCCAGCCCCCCGACGAACACCAGCGGCAGCACCGACGCCAGATTCCCCATCGTGATCTGCACGGCGAAGATCCGCCCCCGGCTCTCCACCGGCGCCTGCTCCTGCAGCAGAGTCTGCGAGGGGATCAGCACCATGGAGAGGGCGAATCCCATCACCCCGGTCACCATCATCACCACCGTGACCAGGCTGACTATCCTCGGCAGTCTCTCAGGGTCCACCAGCAGCGCCAGGATCTGGAAGATGAGTCCCCAGAGCGGCGTCACCAGCGCCAGCAGCAGCAGCCCGAACGCGACGACGCCCATGCCCACCACGATCAGGAGCTCCTTCGGCAGCAAACGGGCAAGCCGGCCCATCACCACGGCGCCAACGGCCATCCCGAAGCCCGCGGGTGCCAGGACGTAGACGGTGTCGTCCGCACGTATCCCCACCACGGATACCATGAACCTCGGAGCCAGCATCGCGGTTATCAGACTGAGGGTCGCGCCGCTGGTCAGCACAACCATCGCCATGGTGGCAACCCGATCGGAGAGAACGAAGCGCCACGTCTCCTGCAGGTCGGCGAGGAAGCGGCGAATGGCCCGGACCTCCTCCTCCGCCACGCCAACCCCTTCGCGCCTCCTCCGCCCCGGCAGCGGAAGCACCAGGAACCCGCACACCACGAAGAGGACGGCGATCAGCGCGAAGAGGCTGCCCGTCCCGAAGAACTTGATGACGATGGGCGCCATCAGGACGATGCCCACCAACTGCGAGATGGTGAAGGTCAGGTTGAACAGGGAGTTGGCCGTCATCAGCCTTTCCCGACCCACCAGCGTGGGGATCATGGCCGATTCGGCCGGAAGGAAGAACTGGCTGATGATGGAGAAGACGAAGGTCACGGCGTAGACCGTGGCCACCGACTCGCTGAAGAAGATGTAGCCGAGCACCGTGACGGCGCGCAGCCAGTTGGTGAGCACCAGCACCGCCCGCCTGTCGACACGGTCCACCAGCACGCCAGCCGGCACGGTGAAGATCACGGAAGGCAGCACGTAGGAGACGATGGCTATCCCTATCTGGGTGGTCGAGCGAGTGGCCTCCTCGATCAGCACCATCAGGGCGAACCAGATGGCGTTCTGCGCCGTCTGAGAGATGGCCTGGGCAGACCAAAGCAGCATGAAGGGCCGGTTACCCCAGATGGAGTCCACCGGCGGCCTTTGCAGTGTCACCGCCTCGCCGCTCAAGCCTGTTTCCGGCTGGCTAGGGTGTGCAGGTCCACCGGGGCGCTGGCCCGGGAGACGAACTGCTTCATCCGTCGCTCCAGGACGGCGCGATCCAGCAGCACCTTGTGCTCGCACTTCAGGCAGCGAAGCCCTATGTCCGCGCCCAGCCGCACCACCACCCAGTCGGTTCCACCGCAGGGGTGCGGCTTCCGCAGTCTGATGACATCGCCCAGTCGAATCTCCATAACCATCCCAGGCACGACCTCCGCACCTCACTCCAGAGCGGGCGCAGATGAGACTACGCGCCTATTATACCCCCTCCCGTCTCCTATAGCTGTTGATGGCATCACGAAGGGCCGCCGCCTCCCGGCGGGCGGCATCACGCCAGTCGGGCCCAGAGGAGGCGAAGATGATCCCCCGTGACGAGTTGATCACGGCCAGTTCCCCCGCGTCGTCGGTGCCGTTCAGCACCGTCCGCTCCAGGTCGCCGGCCTGCGCGCCCACACCGGGGATGAGCAGCGGCAGCTCGGGAGCCAGTCCCCGCACCGCGCCGAGCTGCTCCGGGTAGGTAGCACCCACCACCAGCCCCACGTTCCCGTACTGGTTCCATCGTCGCGCCTGCAGCGCAACCACCTGATAGAGCGGCAGCGACCCTTCCAGCGCTGAGCAGGTCAGATCCTGGAAGTCCCCAGACCCCGGATTGGAGGTCCTGCACAGTAGGAACACACCCCTGTCCTGGTAGGCCAGGAACGGCTCCACCGAGTCCCTCCCCATGTAGGGGCTCACGGTCGCGGCATCGAAGCCGAACCCCTCGAAGAGCGACCTGGCGTAGGCCTTCGCGGTGTGACCGATGTCTCCGCGCTTGGCATCGCCGATCACCAGGACGTGCGGGGGCATCACCTTCATCGTCCGCTCCAGCGCCTCGAGCCCCGCCACGCCGAGCGCCTCGTAGAAGGCCAGGTTCGGCTTGTACGCGCACACCAGGTCGGCAGTCGCCTCGATTATGCCACGATTGAACTCGAAGACCCAGTTGGGCCGGCCGCGCAGCGGCTCGGGGACTCTCGCAGGGTCCACGTCCAAACCCACACAGAGCAGGGAATCCTTCTGCCGGCTGTACTCAAGCAGTCTCTCGACGAACCGTCCCATGGTCAACCTCAACCGTCACTTCTTCAATCTCCGGTAGTGCCCCTGGCCAGAGAGCCGAGGCAGCCCGCCCGAATGCTTCCGCGGTTCCCGTGGTGCAGAGTCGATGGCTGGGCGAAGCTGCAGAGGATCTCTCCAGGGCACCTTCGTCGAACGTCTTCTGCAGGGAAGCCACCGTGGGAGGCGCGCACTCCACCAGCCCCACGTCCGGCCCCGCCAGCTCCTCGATGATGGGTCTGAGATAGCCGTAGTGGGTACAGCCCAGCACCAGGCAGTCGATACCCTTCTCCAGCAACGGGCTCAGGTAGCCGGCCAGCACCTTCCTCGTCCTGTTGCTGGTCAACTCGCCGGCCTCCACCAGCGATGCCAGGCGCGGGCAGGGCTGTTGAAGCACCTCCAGGCTGGGGTTGCACTCCATTACGGTGCGCGCGTAGATGCCGCCGCGCACCGTTGCGGGAGTGGCCATCACCCCAACCCGCGAGCGCGCCAGCCTGGCCGCCGTCCGCGCCGTCGCCTCGACGACGCCGACGACGGGGACGTCGTACCGCTCCTGGGCAGCCTCCAGCGCCGCGGTCGTCGCACTGTTGCAGGCGATGACCAGCGCCTTCACCCCGCGGCGGTACAGGTGATCCAGACACTCCAGGGTGTAGCGGCGAATCGTCTCGACCGGTTGCCCGCCGTAGGGCAGGCGAGCGTTGTCGCCCAGGTAGACGGTAGACTCCCGCGGCAGCACCCTCATCAACTCTCGCAAGACCGTCAGCCCCCCGACACCCGAATCGAACACACCGATCGGTCGCAACATGCGATCAGTATCCCTTCTGTTTATCCAGCAGGTTCAGCATCGGCTCCCCGGCGAGGTAGCGACGCAGGTTCTCCTCGAAGATCTCAGTCGCCCGATCCAGATAGGGCAGGGTGGCCCCCGCGATGTGGGGAGTGACGATCAGATTGGGAAGGTCCCAGATCTCGCTGTCCTCGGGTAGCGGCTCCTGCTCGAAGACGTCGACTGCCGCGCCGGCGATCCACCCCTCGCGCAGCGCCCTGGCCAGGGCGGCCTCGTCCACGATCCCGCCACGCGCCACGTTGATCAGGTACGCGCTCGGCTTCATGGCGTGCAACTCCCGCTGGCCGATCAGACCGCGCGTCTCCCTGGTCAGCGGCACCAGCACCAGGAGGAAGTCGCACTGGGGTAGCAGCTCCATCAACCCGTCCGGACCGTACACCTCGTGCACCAGCCCCTCGGGGAGTCCTTCGCCACCCGAGCGGCGCAATCCCAGGACGCGCATGCCCATGCAGCGGGCCACGGTAGCGACCCTCTGCCCGATCGCCCCCAGTCCCAGGATCCCCAAGGTCTTCCCGCACAACTCCTCGCCGTAGTAGGTTCGGAGTCGGCTCGGCTTCCATTGGTGCCGTTCCGACTCCCGAAGAACGAGAGGCATTCTGCGAGCCAGCATCACCATCACGCAGAGGGAGTACTCCGCGATGGCGTGGCGGTGGATGCCGGACGCGGTGGTAACCAGGATGTCGGTCCGATCGATCCCAATCTCGAACAGGTGCTCGGCACCGGCGCTCACCAACTGGATCCAGCGCAGTCTCTTCGCCTCCTCAAGGGGACCAGGCAACTGAAAACCGTAGAAGATCTCGGCCTCCCGGAACTCGCGCCTCGCCTGCTCGGGATCGAGTTCTCGGACCACCTCCAGACGCGGATCGAGTCGTTCGAGCGAGGCCACCTGCTCGCCGCTCAGCTTGACGTTGACCAGAATCCTCATACCTCTCCTCCCACGAGAGGGTTCACGGGGACTCTCCCGACACGAATAGGGCGGGTCACATCAACCCGCCCGTCGAATCCAGCCTGCTCGCCCCTCCGACTCAGCCGTTGCGCAGTCCCCAATCGTAGGGGATATCCGGCGAATCCCAAGGCACGCGGTACTCGTCCGGCTCCTGGTAGTTGTACAGCTCCGTGGGGAAGTTGACAATCATCGCCATCTCCGTCCCCACGCTCTTGAAGCCGTGCATCACCAGAGGGGGGATCTTGAGCAGTATCGGATTCCGCTCGCCCATGAAGAACTCCTGCACCTGGCCCTTGGTGGGCGAGCCCTCCCGCTGGTCGTACAGCACCACCTTTGCCATCCCCTTCACGCAGACGAAGTGGTCCGTCTGCTTGCGATGGTAGTGCCACCCCTTTACCACGCCGGGGTAGGCGGCAGTGATGTACGCCTGGCCGAAGCGCTCGAAGACCTCGTCGTCGCTGCGGAGCATCTCCATCAGGAAGCCGCGCTCGTCGGGTATCACCCTGAGCGGCTTCGTCACCACACCGTCAATCATCGATCCACACCCTTCCTAAACGTCCCACTTGCCGCAGCGGCCGCCCCAGCGGGCGAGCAATTCTCGGTCTGCCTTGATCTCCACTATCTCACATCGATTAGAGCAGCCCTTGCACTCAAAAGACGACGTTCGAAACTCCAACTCGGTAACGCCGAAGCCGCGGAAGGACGTCGCCTTGCCGCTTGCCCCGACCTCTTCGTGGGCGAGGAGCGCCGCGCCGATCGCGCCCATGATGTGGTGGTGGGGTGGCACCAGGATCTCGCACTTCAGCGCCTCCTGGAAGGCCCGGATCATCCCCTGGTTGGCCGCCACACCTCCCTGAAAGACGATTGGCTCGAGGATCTCCTTGCCGAGGCCGAGGTTGTTCAGGTAATTGCGCGCCAATGCCTCGCAGAGCCCGTAGAGGATATCGGGGACGGAGTGCCCCATCTGCTGCTTGTGGATCATATCAGACTCGGCGAACACCGTGCACCTGCCGGCGATGCGGACCGGGGCCTTGGATTGGAGCGCCAAGGGCCCAAACTCGTCGATGCCGATCTTCAACCGAAAGGCCTGCTGATCCAGAAAAGAGCCGGTGCCAGCCGCGCACACCGTGTTCATCGCGAAATCCACCACCACCCCGTCCCGCAGGATGATGATCTTGGAGTCCTGCCCGCCGATCTCCAGGATCGTCCGCGTATCCGGAAAGTAGTGGGAGGCCGCCACGGAGTGAGCCGTGATCTCGTTCTTGATCGTGTCGGCCCCGACCATCGCCCCCGCGAGATACCGGCCGCTTCCCGTGGTGCCGACACCGGCCACCTGGGCATCGGCGGGCAGCATCTCCAACACCTCCCTCAGCATCCGCTGAACGGCGGCTACCGGCCTCCCTTCCGTTCTGCCGTACTTGCTGGCGACTATCTCGTCGGCGTCATCCAGGACGGCCACCTTGGTCGTCACAGATCCAACGTCAATTCCCAGATAAACCTGCACCACTATCTCCGTTCCTCGACTGACGAGCGACTCGCCGCTGCAGCATATCCACGAAAGCTTCCAGCCGCGTCACCAGGCCCGCCTCGGCCGTGTGCTCGTCGATGGTGATGTTCATGAGGGGCTTGTTCCACCGCCGCTTCGCGGCCCGACTGACGATGTCCATCATGAGGGAATCGGGACCGCAACCGAAGGCCACGACGCTGATGATACCGTCTACCCCATCCATCAGGTAATAGCCTCCGGCCCCCACCACCTCGCGTTCGTAGGTGAAGTAAGGCCGCTCCACCAGCGCCGTTATGCCGCGATCCAGTCCCTCCAGCGAGACCATCTCCGGGGTGACCAGCTCGACGCCCATCGCCCGCAGCCGGCCAACCATGTTGTGGTTAACGTACTCGTCGTAGATGTTGTAGGGATGGCCGATCATGGCGATGGTCAACCGCCGCCCCGCGGAGGACACGGTTCCCTTCCGATTGATTGCGGCTGGCCGATAGGGCTGATCGGGAAACAGTTGCTCGATGGCCTCCGGAGGGGTGAGGCCGCTCCTCATGATCTCCTGGTACCTCTTGTCCGTCTCCAGGGCGGCGTCGATCGCCCGATCGATCTTCCATGGCGCGCGGATCAATCGCTTGCCTACCCGATGGATCTCCTCCCGAACCTTGCGCACGCCCTTGTTGATGTCGATCTCGATGTCCACGACGGGGGCTATGTCCTTGGACGTCTGGCGCACCAGATCGGGCAGCCCCAGGAACTTGGAGCAGTTGTAGACGTTGCGCTCCACGCTTCTGACGCTCGGGATGAAGATGAAGTCCACGTCCCGGCCGAGGGCGGCGCAGTGGCCACAGAAGATCTTCGTCGGAAGGCAGGTCTCCGCCACCACCCTGGAGGCGCCGGCGGAGAGGATGCCACGGGTCGTCGCGGGGGAGACCACAGTCTCCGCCCCCAACTCCTCGAAGAAGGTCCTCCAAAGGGGATAATGCTGGTAGTAAACCAGAGCGCGAGGGATGCCAACCTTGATCATCGTCTTTCTGCCACCAAGATCATTCTGGGGCTGGAGGCCTGGTAGCTCTCCAGGTCGTAGCCCCCGTAGAGGTCCCGCAGGCGGAAGCCCGCCTCCTCCAGCAGAAGCTCGGCCTCGTATCTGAAGAGCAGCCGAGTCTCCATCTGGAAACAGAAACGGGTCATCTCTCCGCCGGGGCCGGTCTGGTCGTAGAGCAGCACGGAAGTCTCCGACTGCGTCTCGAAATGGGTCGTTCGCGCCACGAACTTGCTCAGTTGATGCGGCCCGTCCGGGGACGGGTAGGGCGCCGTGAGCTGGTGCACCAGGGTGGAGTCCCCGGCGGCCAACCACTCCGGCGAGGGGTTCAACAGATCGATCACCAGTAGCCCCTTCGTCGCCAGGTGGCCCGCCAGTCGCTCGAGCGCCTTTCGCTGACCGTCCAACGTCAGCAGATGGTGGAAGGAACTGAGGGCAACGAGGGCCATGCCGTAGCGTTCGCCCAACTCCATGCTTCGCATGTCTCCTTGCACCAAGCGCACCCGCCGCACGAGTCGGGCCGCCTCCACTTTCGATCTAGCGATCTCCAGCATGGCGGACGAGGCGTCGACGCCAGTAACCGAGAACCCCTCCTTCGCGAGTGCGAGCGTCACCCTGCCGGTCCCGCAGGCCGCGTCGAGGATTGGGCCTGCACACGCAGTGGCGAGGCCGAGGTAGAGGGGGAGGTCGTCGCTGAAGTCACGGTGCTCCCAGTCGTAGAACCGCGCTACCCGATCGTACAGGGCAGCGGGATCCGATGCCCTAGCGTTCACTTGCGGTACCAGCCTCGTGGATGGCCGCCCGCCTCGGCCGTCGCCTCTGCCTCGGCTTGCGCCGGCCGCCGCTGAGGAAGAAACCCAGTTCGATCAGCACGAAGGTTACGGCCAGCAGGGTACCGTTCAGAGGCGTCAGCATGCGGAGAGACTGCAGCCACAAGGCGAACACGATCAGGATGCTGACTACCGCCGCATGGCCGAGACTTGGCCTAGCCTCCGGCTCGTCGTCGCCGGCCGGCGCCCCTCCCCCCAACATGCGGGAGAGCGTTCCGGTAAGGGCGACGAAAAGGGCGGCGTAGAACGCCACCGGAGCCAGAAGTGACTCCGGGGACACGAACAGGACCACGTAACCCCACGCAGCCCACGCGCACAGGGTGAGAAAGCTGATGAGAAGGTTCATGAAGCCATTATAGCGGAACAAGGTGGTAGCAGCCACTCTTGACAGGAACCCCTCCGGGAGGTATACTACTTGCTGCAAAAGGGACCAGCAGGTGCATGGCCCTGGGCGTATGCGGCCGTGATGTAGTGGCAACATGCAACTTTCCCAAAGTTGATATCGTGGGTTCGAATCCCATCGGCCGCTCCACAGGCTGCCGCCCCCGTCGGGGGCGGCAGTTAGCATTTGCGCACCCTCTCCAGTGACGGCTTCGGTCGATCGTGCCTCCTAGCCAAGAGCGAAAGCCTGAAGTCGTCACCGCGAGGGGCTCACTTCACCACCAGGTGGACATCGAGGTACTTGACGCCATGCTGGATAGCGAGCCAGTCGCTCTCGAACCAGACGTCCACCCACCGGCCGATGACCCCTCCGCCGGTGTCCAAAGCCTTGAAGATCGTGTCCCCCATCCCCTCGATCATCAGTTGCGAGCCCAGTGGGATCACGTTCGGGTCCACGGCGACAGCGCCCCAGTGGGTCTTAACCCCGCTAGCGGTTATTCCCTGTCCGTCGGTGCCGTTCAGCGGGGAGTCTGAATAGCCAGTAACCTTGAAACGACCGAGGGATCGCAGCACTAACTGCGACGCTGGGTTTGCGGGTGGTGGCTGGGGGGTCGCCGTCGGGATGGGGGTGGGGGTGGGAACCTGGGGTCGGGCCGTCAGGATATCGCCGGCCTGGGTGGTTGCCGAGAGTGGCCTCGGCCCCCCTCGGCTGGTGACTTTCATCGTCGGCCGCTCCATGATGCCAACGGCCTCCGCCGGCCCATCGGCCTGAAGGGTACGCACGGGCAGCTCGCTCCACACGAGGATGGCCAGCACGAAGGCAGCCAGGAAGCGGCTGGCGCGGATGTAGCCCCTCATGGTATCGCTCCCTTAGTCTGGATGCTTCCTCAGCAAACTGGTTTGACAACCCTGAAATGGCCAGTGTATAGTCAGCGCGGCTTGCGAACCGGGTACCCACCGGCGGGTGCCGCTAAGTGGTTCTTGCTGCAAGCCGTGTGCCAGGAGCCGAAAGCTACTGATGGAGTTTGCTTTCGGTTTAGTTTTGTTTAAGGAGAGAAGCTGTTGCTTGCCGCGCTGGAAGAGATCGTCATCCCGGCCATCGAGCAGCTATACGCCCAGGTCGGCTACCTGGGGGTGATGATCGCCATGGCCATCGAGAGCGCCTGCATCCCCCTGCCGAGCGAGATCATCATGCCCCTGGCCGGGTGGATGGTGTATCGAGGGGTCTTCGATCTGTGGCTGGTCGCCATCGCCGGGACAATCGGCAACACCCTGGGCTCGTGTGTCGCCTATGCGGTTGGATCGTGGGGGGGTAGGCCTTTTCTGCAGAAGTACGGGCGCTACTTGCTGATCTCGGAGCACGACCTGGAGATCGCCGATCGATGGTTCAGCAAGTACGGCGAGAGGATAGTCTTCCTGTCCCGCCTCCTGCCGGTGGTGCGAACCTTCATCTCCTTTCCGGCGGGCGTATCGCGCATGCACTTCGGGAGGTTCGTCCTCTACTCCGCCCTGGGGGCCTTCCCCTGGGTGCTGGCGCTGGCCTACGCCGGGAAGCTCATGGGTGACAACTGGGTGGCCGTGCGGCAGGTGCTGCACAACTTCGACTATCCCATCCTCGCGGTCCTGCTGGCGGGGGTGATCTACTACCTCTATCGCCACCTGAAGCCGGTATTCGCGCAGAATCAGAAGTAGGGCAAGCTCCACCCTGCGGGTGGCGCGCAAAGGCCGACCCCAGCCCGTTTGCCGCAGCATCGATGGGCTGGGGTCGATCCTCGATCGCGCGATCCCGGCGGGACAGCTAGGCCGGTCTTCCTGTTCGCCTGTCCCAGCGCAGGTAGTAGGGATAACCCGGCTCAAACTGATTGGCCGTTTTGAGGTAATCCTCCTCGTTCCCCTCGATCATCAGCTTGTGCATGAGGACAACGTCGGCCCCTGGGATCCACTCCACCGGTTGGACACACAGGCTCATCACGGCGCGGCCGTCCTCGTACACGCTAACCATGCCCCTCCCACGAGGCACCCGGTAGATCCGCCCCTGTCGAGAGGGGCTCCGGACCTCCAGGTAGCCACGGTGCTCTAGTTCGCGCACTTGCTCCGGGTCGAGTATCTCGTGCAGGAGGGCCTCTGCTCGCCGCTCGGCTTCCAGTTGCAGGTTGTTCCCCTTACCGGATACGCCTCTGCCCCGTGAGCCAAACAGCACCCAGAACACGATCCCGACGAACTGCGCGGCCAGAACCGCTATCCCGACCCAGGCCGCTAGCTCCCATTGCACGGTCGACCCGACTGTATCCATCATCCACCGGCAACCCTAGGCACCATGACGATCTGCTCGGCGGTCTTGTCGAACCTCTCGAGCTTCTCGGCCGTCTTGCCGGGCTCCACCTTGAAGGCGGTGGCCCCCTTCGCCTTATGCTCCTCGAAGATCCGCTCGGCTTCCTTTATGGCCTCCAGGGCCTCAGGATCGCCCACTTCCGCCCGCTTCTCGTCCCACTCTACAGTGGTGTCGCCCTGATGGCTCAATATCCTCAGCTTGGACATTGTCGCTTCCGTCTCCTCTCGAAGTGTTACCTGGAGGATTACCTCTGCTCCAGAATGGGACCGCTTCCCCGGCCCCGTCGACCACGTGCCGGCCGCCGAGGCTTCGCGGGGTCCGCCTTTCGAGCACGAAACGTACCAACCATCCCGTCCAACTTCTTCCCACCCTGCAGTCGGCCGGCCACCGGTCGACCTTCAGCCGCCCCAAGCTACCGCAAGACGGGTGCCCACCGGACGATCCCAGCATCTCCATCTCTTAATGATCGTGTCTGACAAGCACGAACGCGTCTCGTCCGCGACGCGCACGCCTGCGGACCTTCCGCAGGCCATTTACAACGCAGCAGGGGCGGGTTCAGAACCCGCCCCTGCTTCTTCGCCGCTGTATCTGGGATCCCCGCCTCTCGCGCCTGTCGGCGCCTCAGGCGCCGGCCCGGTCCATGTAGTCTACGACCGCCTTAGACATCAGGTAGATGATCGTCGCCCCGGGGTCCTGGTGTCCGACCGACCTCTCGGCCAGCCAACGGGACCTGCCGAAAGCGGATTTCATGCCGATGGTTGCGATCATCCCCTTTTCGGCTGCCTCCATAGCCAGCCGGGCAGCCTCCCTCGGTCCCAGCCCTCGCTCGACGGCCCTTTCCAAAGCGAGGCGGGCAGGCATCAAAGCATCCAGGATGGTCTTGTTGCCGGGTTCCGCCTTGCCCCGCTCCTTGATACCCTGCTCCGCGGCCGCCACCATCCGGGCGACGTCGGGCAGGGTGAGTTCGCTCTGCCCGATCACGACCTTGCCCGCCCGCATGAACGCCGTGCCTAGAAGAGCGCCGATGGTGGCGCCCGCGGCCTCCCCGAAGTCCGTGCCGGACTTCATCAACAACCGACCGATGTCGGCGGGGTGCTCAGCGAGGCCATCTCGGAGTGCCTTGAAGCCCCTCGACGTGGAAATACCGATGTCGCCGTCACCTATCGCCGAGTCCAACTCTCCCAGCATATCCTTGGCCGCTTCGAGTTCGAGCGCCACAGCTTCGAGGACTGCAACAGTCCGTTCGAGGCTCACTTTATCTCCCATCTCTCCACCCCTCCGCAACGTCGACTGCCAAGCGCGGACCCATTCTCACCTCTGTACGAAGAAGGGGGACTCCGCCGGCGCATCCAGCAGCCTCTTCATCTCATCGTCCAGCTTCAGGAGGGATAGCGAGCATCCAGCCATCTCGAGGGAGGTAGCGAATTCGCCCACGTAGGGTCGATGGATGGAGATGTCTCGCTCGCGAAGCAGCTCCCACACCTTGCGATAGACCACGTATAGCTCTTCGAGAGGAGTCGCCCCGAGCCCGTTCACGAGCACCGCTACCTCGTCACCAGCCTCGAATGGCAAGTCCTCGACGACGGCGGTGGTGAGTGCGGTGGCGATCGCATCGGCGGATTCGAGCCTGCCCCTCCGCACGCCCGGCTCGCCGTGAATCCCCATCCCGATCTCCATCTCGTCCTCGCCGATGGAGAAGGTCGCCCGCCCCATCTCGGGAACGGTACACGGGGATAGCGCAACCCCCATGCTTCTGGTGTTGGCTATGGCCTTCTCTGCTGCGGCCTTGACTGCCTGCAGGTCGGCCCCCTCGTCGGCCTTCGCCCCGGCTATCTTGTAGGCAAAGAAGATGCCTGCCACGCCCCGGCGCGTCTGCCACCGCTCGCGCGGCGCCGATGCCACGTCATCGCAAGCGGTCACGATCTCGACAGGGATACCCTCCATCGTGGCCATTTCCGCCGCGGTGCCAAAGTGCATGCAGTCACCCTGGTAGTTGCCGAACAGGTAAAGGACGCCCGCCCCGCCATCGATCGCGCGCGTCACCGCCAACATCTGCCCTGTTGATGGGGAGGAGAAGACGTTTCCCACGGCGACGCCGTCGGCCAGCCCCTTCCCCACATAACCGAGAAAGACCGGCAGGTGCCCGGAGCCTCCGCCGGTGGCGATGGCCACCTTCCCCCGCACGGGCGAATCAGCCCGAACGATGGCTCGCCCATCCTTTCCCACTGCCCTAAGCTGGGGCTGGTGCGCCCTGAGGATTCCGTCCAACACCTCGTCCACGAACATGGTCGGGTCGTTGATGATCTTCTTCATCCTGACTCCACTCGCTTTTGTCGGGTCTATCGATCCGGTTTCGAACGCGCCGGCCTGGGAATGGTAGCCCTCGTCCGTCGACGCGGGCCAGCTTCCAAGGAGTCAGACGACTCCGTCCTCGTGCAGCCGCGCGAGTTCGTGGTCGGGGACACCGAGGATATCTCGCAGCACCTCGTCTGTGTGCTGACCCAGCAGCGGGGCCGGGGCAGGAACCTGCTCCTCCACCCCCGACATCTTCAGTGGGTTGCCAGTCAGCATCAGATGTCCCTCGTTGGGGTCGTCGAACTCCTGAACCATCTTCCGAGCCCTGAGGTGCGGACACTCCATCAGTTCAGCCACGTTCTGCACCGGCGCGGATGGGAGGTCTGCTCCCAGGAAGGCATTCACCACTTCCGCTCGTGTCTTGTCCTTTGCCCACTCCTCCAGGATCGGCCGCAAGACCGAGTCGTACAGTCTGCCCCTGGCCGTGTCCGGGTTCAGCCTGGGATCGGTCCGCAGTTCGGGCCGACCGATCAGGTTGCAGAGTCTGCCCCACATCTCGTCGCCCATCGTGGTCATCACCACGTACCCGTCTTTGACCTTGAAGGCCCCAAGCGGGTTCTCTCGCTTGTCGTCCCCGCGGGTTGGCGTCTCGCCGGTCAGGTAGCAGCGCAAGAGAGGCCGCTGCGCGAAGCTTGCAAGGCAGTCGTACATGGAGATGTCCACGTGCTGCCCCACGCCAGTCAAGTCCCTCATCCGCAGCGCCATTACCGTGCCCGACAGGGCAAAGACCGAGGCAACCAGGTCGCCCAGGGCGACCCCCGTCGGTATCGGCGGTCCACCCAACTCCCCGGTGATATCCATGATGCCGCTCATGGCCTGGGCCACTATGTTGAACGCGGGCCTATCGACGTAGGGGCCCGGGTAGATGTCGTCATGGCCGAATCCGCTGATAGAGGTGTACACCAGGGCAGGATTGATCTCTCGCAAGACCCGGTAGCTCAGCCCCAGCCGTTCCATGGTTCCCGGCGTGAAGTTCTCGATCACCACGTCGGAGACCTTCACCAGCTTCTTGAAGATCTCCTTCCCCTTCTCCGAGCGAAGGTCGATGGTGACTCCCTTCTTGCCTCGATGCACGTAGGCCACGGTATGCGCGACCTTGCGTCCGTCCTTCGCCACCAACAGGTGTCTTCGAGCCAACTCCCCAACCTTGGGGCGCTCGATCTTGATGACCTCGGCACCGTTCAGTGCCATTAGCAGCGTGCAGTAAGGTCCCGCCAGCACATGGCTCAAGTCCAGGACCCGAATCCCCTCCAGGGGTTGCTTTACAGAATTGCTGATGGACATGAGGATCCGCTCCATTGAGATTCCGCGGAGGTTGGTCGCGTGCCGCTAACACCCCTTCCACACGGGCTTGCGCTTCTCCCTGAACGCCCGTGGACCCTCTTGGCCGTCCTCGGTGAGACGCATCTCCGCCATATAGTGCTCCTCCAACTGCGCCAGCCCAGCCTCTGGCTGGAGGTACATCTGCATGATCTCCTTGCTGCGCTGCACCGCGAGGGGCGACATCTCGCAAATCCGCTCGGCGATGCGGATCGCTTCTGGCAGCACCTCCTCACGGGGTACCACCCTGTTGACTAGGCCCACCTCGTATGCTCGCTGGGCGCTCATCCTCCCGCCCATGAACACGAGTTCCGCGGCTATCGGGTAGGGCAGCGCCTGGACGTATCTGAGCGCCCCGCCAACCTGACCGATATTCACGTGGAGATCGCCGATCCAGGCGGTCTCGGCCATCACCCTGATGTCGCAAGAGAGGGCGAGCGCCAGGCCACCACCGACAGCGAAGCCATTGATCCCCGCCACGACCGGCTTCCGTATCCCGTAACGATGCAGGTGAGCCCCAAACTGCCCGTAGGTTGGACTGGCCGGATCGTATCGCGGCACCAGCCTGCCCTGTGCCTGGTAGGCTGCCAACTCCTTCACGTCCCTGCCCGCGCAGAATGCTTCGCCGGTGCCTGTCAGGACCACCACCCAGACGTTCGCGTCCCCGCGCACGTCTCGCCAGACCTGATCCAGCTCTCCCTGCATTTGGTCGTCGTAGGCATTTCGAGCCTGCGGACGATTGAGCGTGACGAGGGCGAGGTGCCCTCGTTTCTCGTATATGACCGTCTCGAATCCCATCGGAAAACCCCCGACCGACTTCTACTGAGCGCGGGCGGCGCTGCCTCGCGCTCCGTCTTGGCGGCGAACCCCCTCGTCTATGTCTGGTGCCGACGAAGCCTCAGGCTAGAATCCGCCCGCTGGCGGTGCCGACTGTGACCCGCTTACCAGCCTGGTTCTCGCACCACACATCGACGGTCACACGCAGGCCGCCATTCTCCTGGGTCATCTCCTTCACCTGCCCGCTGGCGTAGACCGTGTCACCAAGGAAGACCGGAGAGACGAAGGCCACGGCGAGCTTGCCACCGTTCCTCCACCCCTCTCCACAGAAACGGGTCATCAACTCAGAGAGGTAGGCGAAGGACTGGAGCCCGGAGGCAA
Organism: Sphingomonadaceae bacterium; assembly: GCA_050261575.1. Classification (GTDB taxonomy): domain Bacteria; phylum Chloroflexota; class UBA6077; order UBA6077; family UBA6077; genus JBLNDL01. Next base: position 92,222 of record JBLNDL010000025.1, read on the forward strand.
CCGTGGTTGCGAGCCCGGCTGCTCGAGCCACGTCCGGATCGGTGTGGATGTTCTTCCACTCTGTCCCCGCGAACACCGTCATCTGCTCCTGAGTCATTACCTTGCGGATGGGCTTCAACTGGGCGCCAACGGCGAGATCGCGATCACCGACCTCCACCACGGGGCTGCCCACCATGGTCGGCACCTCCGCCACCGCACCCTGAGACTGTTCCGCCTTGGCCACCCCCGGCTTGAGACCTCGCAGGTGAGTCGACCGCTGGCGCAGGATGAGGTTGCCCGCCTCATCCCTCACCAAGGACTCGAGGATGATGTACTGCTTGTCCCTCTTGATGTACTTGTCGATGTGGCTGCCGGTGATGATTACGCGCTGGCCCAACCTGGGAGACGAGAGGAACTCGCACTCGTGCTTCGCGTGGAGCCCTGCCCCGCCGCTTGCGAGATCGTACGACGTCCTGATGACGTCTCTGGCTTCGCGGCACAGCAGCGGCGGGTGACCGATTCTGCCCACGCCGGGAACGCCAACCATATACGCGGGATCGTAGTCGTCGACTGCGTAGGCAAAGCTCTTGATCATGTGGTCGGTGACCACTACCTCAATGGGGCCGAAGGTCTCGCCAACCTCCATCAGCTCCCATTTGCGTTCCTTCAGCTCTGCCATCCCCATATCCTCCGAATCGCTTGCAGCTACACGCTGGCAAAGTGGATGTTGACCCTTCACGGACACGATGGGACCCCTAGGACTGAGTCGAAGCCTCTTCTGCCCTTGGTGCCCGGAGGGGCTCCCTGATTCCCCCATCGGGAAGTCAGATCCTCAACCCCAGGGGTCCCTATCGTGATGCGGGTAGCCTACCGTGAGGTCAGGCTACTTGCGGTTCTTCGCCAACTCCACCAGCTTGCCGGCGGTCGAATGCACTTCCTGAACATACTTTCGGTATTCCTCGCCACGGATCAGCTTTACTGGGAAACCCGCAGTCTGCATCTTCTCGACGTGGTCCGGAGACTCGATCACCTTGGCGAACACGTCTTCCAGCTTCTTCAGAACCGGTGCTGGCGTCCCTTTCGGAGCAGCCACGCCGCGGCTCGAAGCCATCACGATGGATGGGTAGCCCAACTCGACAGTCGTCGGAACATCCGGAAGCTGCTTGACTCTCTCAGGGCTCAACACCGCCAGGACCTTCAGGTCCTTGCCCAGGGCCATGCTGGTGAAGGCGATATCGGTGTGCCCGCCACGGAACTGCGTCATCGTGCCGGCGCTCCCGTCGAAGTGAGCGATGCGGAACTTCGTTCCAACGGCTTCCTCGAACTGCAGCGCCGCCAAGTGCTCGGGGGTCAGGGCGCCGGAGGTGCCTACCCTGATCTCGCCAGGTCGCTTCTTGGCATCCTCGACCAGGTCGTTGAAGGTCTTGTACGGGCTCTCGTGCTTTACGGCCAGGATGATGGGGTCGTACACGTGGTTCACGATGAAGTCGAACGAGTCTAAGCTGAAGGTGGCCTTGCGCTCCGGCGAGAGCAGGATCGTGTTGACCGCTGGAAGGTTGACAAAACCGATGTAGTAGCCGTCGGGCTTCTGGGAAGCAAGTTCGGTTAGGCCGACCTGAGATCCGGCGCCCTCTTTGTTCACCACCACCAGCGACTGGCCCAGTTCCTTTTCGGCGGCCGATGCCAGGATCCGCGCGCCTATGTCCGTGGTGCCTCCAGCAGCGAACGGGATCTGGAGGGTGACGGGCTTGGTGGGGTAATCGACCGAAGCGGGATTGGCGCCACCGGCGGGCACTGACGTCGGAGCCGCCCCTGCCGGCGACGCGGTCGAGGCAGGCGCCTTGGTCGGAGCCGCGGAGCCACCGCCGGGCGCCGCCGTACTGCACGCCACTGTGAGAACCGATGCCGCCATTGCGAGAAGACCGAGCCTTAGAGTGCGATTCATGTTTCCTCCATACCTAGCTTGGCCCAAGATTCACCCCAGGACTAACGCAACTACATCCATTCCACAGGCGAAAGCCTATCTCCTCAACCACACCTCCCCTTTCATCGCGAGACCTCAGCCTCCGCCACCCCTCCCAGCAGGCGGCCCCGTGAGCGAGCCTTTCTGGCGAAGGAACTCACCAGGATGATGGCAGCCACAGCCAGGAGAGTGGCCGAAATGGGCGAAGTGAAGAACACGCTGAAGTCTCCACCGGACAGGTCGAGCGCCGAGCGAAGGGACTTCTCCAGCATCGGGCCGAGGATGAGTGCGAGAACGGCGGGCGCGAGTGGCCATCGCAGCTTGCGGCAGACATATCCCATCAACCCGAAGGAGAGCATCAGCCCCACATCGAACACACTCTGTTTCAGACTGTAGGCGCCTATGACGCAGAAGACGAGGATGCCGGGGTAGAGGTACTCGTATCTGATCTCCAGGAGCTTTGCCCAGAGACTCACGAGAGGCAGATTCAGGATCAGCAACATCACGTTGCCCACGTAGAAGCTGGCGATGACGCCCCAGACCACGTCGGCGTGCTCCTTGAAGAGGAAGGGGCCAGGCGTTATCCCGTTGATCATGAATGCCCCCATCAGCACCGCCAGGCTCGCCGTTCCGGGTATCCCCAACGTGAACAACGGAACCATGGAGGCCTGAGCGTAGGCGTTGTTGGCGCTCTCCGGGCTTGCCACCCCCTCGATGACGCCAGTGCCGAACCGCTCTGGATGCTTGGACACCCTCTTCTCCAGCACGTACGCGACGAAAGTGGGTATGATGCCGGCGATGCCGGGGATGAGCCCCAGGAAGAAACCCACAACCGTCCCTCGCCCGATCGCCCTGGAGGCGCGCCCCCACTCCTCACGGCTTGGAAACAGGTTGGAAAGGCTGGTCTTCACGACCTGCTGGTTGGGGTTCTCGAGGCTCGCCAGGAGTTCGCCCACCCCGAAGAGGCCCATCACCATGGGGACGAGCCCGACTCCGTCGTACAGCTCGGGAATGCCGAAGGTAAAGCGAGGCAGGCCATGCAGCGGGTCTATACCGATCATCGAGAGGGCGAGCCCGAAGACGGTCATGAGCAGGGCGGCCGGCAGTGAACTGCCCCCTAGGGCAGTCACCAGGGTCAGCCCCGCCAACAGGAGAGAGAACATCTCAGGGGGGCCGAACCGGAGTGCGAAGCTGGCGAGGGGCAGGGCCATTACCATCAGCGCGAGGGTGCCGAAGGTACCTCCGACGAACGATCCGATGGAGGCGATGCCCAACGCCGTACCCCCCCTGCCCTGCTTGGCCATCTGGAAACCGTCCAGGCAAGTGACCACCGAGGTGGACTCACCGGGCACGTTGACGAGCACGGAGGTGATCGTCCCGCCGTACTGGGTACCGTAGTAGAGTGCCGAGATCATGATGATCGCCGGCGTAGGTTCGAGGTTGAAGGTGATCGGGATCAGGATCGCCATCGCGGCAGCGGGGCCGAGTCCCGGCAGTACACCCACGACCGTGCCCAGAAGACAGCCCACGAACGCGAAGAGAAGGTTGGTGGGCGACATGGCCACGGCGAACCCCTGAATCCACTGCTGAACAGCTTGGTCCACAGTCGCCTCCTCAGATACCCAGCAGTCCTATCGGTAGTGGCACCTGGAGCCAGTAGTAGAAGACGTGAAAGACCCCAAAGCTCCCTACGAGGGCGAAGACGAAGGTCACGACCCATTTCCGGACCCCGAGAGCGGCGGGCAAGAAGAGTAGGAACAGCACTAGCGTGATGCGGAAGCCCAGGACGTTGAGGAGGAGGATCACCGCGACGAGAGACCCTACCACCGACAGCACCCGGAGTCCTCCGGCTAGATCCGGAAGAAGAGGCTCCTCGGCGACGGGGGCGGTCCTGGCAAGACTCACCTGGACGAATAGACCCGCAGCCAACACGGCCAAGATGATCCCCAGCCACGCGGGGAAGAAACCCGCGCCCGGACCGGCGGAATCGAAGAAGGGATAATCCAGGGCACTCACCAGCACGAAGACCCCGAGGAGCACGCATGCGAGACTCGCTGCCTGCCAAGCCCGTTTCACTGGCCACCTCCTTGAGATATGGCGTTGGGAATATAGCACCGCCTACCCAAAAGCCGATTGCCTGGGTAGGCAACAACACCGTCCGGAACCGTCTGTGGCGTCGGTGCGGAGGATGCAGCAGGATTGGTGGGGAATCTGGCCCCTGGGGCAGATCCAGCGAGTCAGCTCGCTCGCATGAGGTGAGGGATGAGGTCTCGGTAAAGACGTCCCTGGCGATAGACCAGCCGGAAGTACTCCTCTCCCGCCATCAGCTTGAGTCCGAATCCCGCATTTGCCATTCTCTGGACATGCTCGGGACTCTCCATAGACGAACGAAAGACGCTCTCCAGCTTCCGCGCTATCTCTTTGGGGACGCCCCTAGGAGCTGCTATACCTCTGGTGGAGGCCATCATGAGAGTGGGGTAGCCTAGCTCCGCCGTCGTTGGCACCTCCGGCAGCAGGTCGAACCGCTCTTTAGTATAGACGGCGAGCACTCGCAGCTTGCCGGTTCTGACGGCAGGAAGGGTGATTCCCGGGGTGAAGAAGGCAACGTCCGTCTCGCCCCCGAAGAAGCGCGCGATGTGCGAAGCGCTGCCCTCGTAGTGGACGAAGCGGAAGCGGATGTCGGCCACCTTTTCCAGCAACAGCGCTCCGAGGTGGGCAGGCGTGAGCGGGCCAGAGGTACCGACGGTGATCTGTTCTGGACGGCGTTTCGCATCCTCGATGAGCTCTTGCAGGCTCTTGTACGGACTTTCTGGTCTGACGAACACCGCAGTGGGATCGTAGACCTGGTTGATGATAAAGGTGAACGAATCCAGGCCGAACGGTGGCTTCTGTCCGGGTGAGAGGATCTTGGAGTTGAAGGCCGGCAGGTTGACGAAGCCCAGATGATAGCCGTCAGGCTCCTGCGCGGCGAGTTCGGCTAACCCCACCTGGGAGCAGGCCCCCTCTCGGTTCACGACGACGATCGGCTGTCCCAGCTCCTTCTCGGCGATCGACGCCACGATGCGCGCGCCGAAGTCCGTCGTGCCGCCGACAGGCCAAGGCACCATGAGGGTAATCGGGCGGCTGGGGAAGTCAACCGCACCACCGGTTCGCACGGCGGTGCAGGCTGTCTGGCTGTCTCGTCCGGCCAGCGCCTTCGGTCCGACTTCGGAGGAAGAGGTACTCCACCGACGCAGGCCGTCTCCCAGGACGCCCATCATTCGCCGCGTTCGGTCTCCGATCGGCATCAAGTGAACGAGGCTGAACCTATCGTCGGCAGCGAGTCGCGCCTGCCAAAGGTGGACGGTGTAGGGTCCTATCTCGGGGTGATCGACCTTAAGCAACTGGTGGTCGAGCGACTCGGGTTCCATCGGCCCGACTCGATTGCTCCTTGGATCCTTCCAGATCGCCAGCAGGTGCCCGTCGGACAGCACTTCTTTCATCAACGACCGATACTGAGGGGAGTGCTGCCAATAGCGCAACACGGAGCGGAAGAGTGCTACCTCGCGTCGGGCGAAGCTGTCGTAATTCTCGATCACCTGCCGCAACCACCACCCGATCGGATGATCGAGAGACAGCAGTTGCACGCACCTCAAGCCTCGGGCTTCGTCGAGGAATGCCTCACGCCGGGGGTATCCGAAGAAGGCGTAAGCCATCAAGTCGTTCAGATCCCAGAACCGCTGCTCTTGGTCCACGAGGGCAACGGGGTATTGGGCCGACTGGAGAAACGGTCTTGCAAGGCGGACAGCGGCATCCACCTCCGCGGGACTTGGCGATGGCGGGGGCGCCAGGTAGCCGGCCACGCTCAGCAGCCGGCACCGGTCCTCCCAGGGGAGTTCGAGGGCATCGCAGATGCGCTGCAGAGTCTCGCAGGTCGGCAACTGGTGCCCGCGCTCGATGCGGTTGATGTGAGACTTGTCGCTCCCTATCGCAACAGCCAGATCCTCCTGGGCCCAGGGCCTGCCGTTGTGTATCTGGCGTCGGCTCAACCGCAACGCCCGAATCCATTCCCCCAACTGTCTTTGGTGGGAGAGCTTCCAATAGCGCCAGTCGCGCTCCGGGATGTCTTCTGGCACCGATGGCGCCAAGACTTCACGCAGTTCGGACTTGAGGCCCATGACTTCTGGATGCGTGGCAGGATGCAGACAGTCCATAGGAGTGCCTTATAGAATCGACTTCATTATCCCACAGCGGATTGGGCGAGCCAAGCCCGCGGTCGAACCCGCGGTCTTCGGGGACACCACCGCACCGGGCAAGGGACGAAAGACGGCGCCGAGCCCTGAGATCGGGCCCGGCGCACGGATTCCTCGCTCCGTCAGCAACGGGAGGCCCCGTCCAGACCCAACTCCTCTGCAATGGACTGCATGGCCCTGATCACGAAGCCGATGTGCTCATCCAGGGGAATACCCATCGCCTCGGCCCCCTGCACGATGTCCTCCCGACTCACCGCGCGGGCGAAAGCCTTGTCCTTCATCTTCTTTCGTACGGATGAAGGCTCCACGTCCATCACGCTCTTGCTGGGGCGAACCAGCGCGACGGCCGAGATGAAGCCCGTCAGCTCATCGACCGCGAAGAGGGACTTCTTCATCGGGGTGTCGCGGGGGATGTTCATGTAGCTGGCATGGGAGGCCACGCCCTCCACGATCTCCTCGGGCCATCCACGCTCCCGCAGGATCCTCACCCCCTCGTACACGTGCTTGTCCCAGGTGGGGTTCTGCTCGTAGTCGAAATCGTGGATCAGCCCTACCACGCCCCACTTCTCTTCGTCCTCGCCGAACTTTCGAGCGTAGGCCCGCATCGCCGCCTCCACGGCGAGGGCGTGTTTGATCAGGCTGTCGCTCTGGGTGAACTCGGTGAGCAGCTTCATGGCGTCTTCTCGAGTTGGTTGCATAGCGGCCTCGATGGTATGAGATTAGCGGTATTATAGGGTACTGATGTACAATGCGCAGCCCAGCAAGTATCTTGGGGGCTGTCTCCACCCATGTCGCGTCGCACCAACACCCGCGCTGTCACCGTGGCCGTCATCACGGCCACCTTCCTGGCCGCCCTTGACACCACCATCGTGGGTACCGCCATGCCCACCATCATCGGCACTCTCGGTGGGCTGGCGCTCTACAGTTGGGCCTTCTCTGCCTACCTCCTCACCTCAACCACCACAACGCCCGTCTTCGGCCGCCTCTCCGACGTGTACGGCCGCAAGCCGGTCTTCCTTGCGGGGGCATCCCTGTTCGTCGTGGGATCCGCCCTGTGCGGCCTCTCCGCCTCGATGGAGCAGTTGATCCTCTTTCGAGCCATCCAGGGATTGGGGGCAGGCGCCGTGCTCCCAACCTCCATCACGGTCGTCGGAGACATCTTCACCATCCAGGAGAGGGCCCGCATCCAGGGGCTCCTCAGCGGGGTCTGGGGCGTCTCCGCCATCCTGGGGCCAGCCGTGGGGGGCATCATCGTCGATCGGCTCGACTGGCGATGGGTGTTTTACGTCAATCTGCCGTTCGGCATCCTCTCCATGCTGCTCTTCTCGATCTACCTCCGCGAGATGGTGGGTGCCCGACGCCGCTCCATCGACTACTACGGCTCGACGCTGATGGCGGTCGGCGTCGCCGTCCTGCTCCTGGGGCTGCTGCGACTGGGCGAAGACGGGAGCGGCATCCCCGTTCCGCCGTGGGCACTGCTGGCCGCCTCGGCCGCTCTGCTCGGGCTCTTCCTTCGGCACGAGTCCAGGATCGAGAACCCCATCCTACCCCTCGAGCTCTTCCGCAGCAGGGTCGTGTCGGTCTCCAATGCCGTGGGCTTCCTGATCGGCGCAGTCCTTCTGGGAGTAAGCTCCTACGTGCCACCGTTCGTCCAGGGGGTCCTGGGCGGGACAGCAATGAACGCCGGAGCCACCCTCGCTCCGATGTCCATCGGTTGGCCAGTGGGCAGCACGCTGGGTGGAAGGCTGCTGCTCCGCTACGGCTATCGCCCCATCGTACTGCTTGGGTCGGCACTCATCCTGGCCGGTTCCCTTCTGCTGCTGCCCGTGGGGGCCGGCTCGTCTCAGCCGTTCCTAATGTCCGTGATGATGGTGATCGGCCTCGGTATGGGGTTTAGCACCACCGCTTTCCTGGTCGCGGTCCAGTCCTCGGTGGGCTGGAGTCAGCGGGGTGTGGCCACCGCCTCCACCCAGTTCTTCAGAAGCGTCGGCAGCGCCGTGGGGGTCGCCGCGATGGGGACGCTTATGAACGATGGACTGCTCCACGGGATGCAGAGGATCGCCCAGGACCGGCCGGGACTCGTGGCCCCCGACGCGTCCGTGTCCGCAGCCAGCATCGTACTGGATCCGGCCTCCAGAGCAGCGCTCCCAGCCGATCTCCTGGACGCGATCAGGCTGGCGCTCGCATCCTCACTGCATGCCGTCTACGTCGCCATCGCCGTTGCCGCGCTCCTTGGGATGGTGCTAACCCTGCTCTTCCCCGGCGGCAGCGCGGAAGACTACGCCCACAGTGATCGGGACGGCTAGCGAGAGCGTCGCCCCGCGCAGGCGGTGCCGTGCCACCGTCCATTGGAGGTGCACTGCCACGCTGAGCAATCCGTGGCCTTTGCGGGCCACTAGCAAGTATCTCTAGATAGGCTACACGTTTCTCGCCAGAGAAGCCGACACGAACTGGAGATAACTGCTTAGATCTGCTTGCCCAGCTCACGCCAGATGTCGTCCATCTCCTGATACACCTGATCCGGTATCTTCTGCAGAACGTCGACGACGTCCTGGGGAGCCCGGTTTCGAAGGGCGGTATCGATGATCCCCTGCTTGCTGGAGGGCAGGTCGAGACCTTTCAGGTACTGCACCACCGAGCGCAAGGTCTGAGGGCTCATGCTCAATCCTCCTAGTGGGATCCGAGGGTAGATAAACCCGTCGACCACCGCACGCCGGTTCGCGCCGGTGTCGATCCGGTGGAGAAGAGCAAGAGGTGTGCCCGGATCGGGCGCGCCGTGGCTCGCCCTGGCTCGCCGGGAGGCTCGCCCTCCACAGACCCTCGTCGTGGATACGCCTGACAGACCGTTCAAGGTGCAGTCGTGACCCGGAGGAATTCGTCGTAGCTCCCTGCGGAGGAGATCCTCCACACGAACTCGCCCACGGACGGACTGGCGGCCCGCAGGCGGCGCAACCGGTCTCCGATGTCGTCCCCAACGGCTCCGCCGACAGGCATCTCGTCGGAGTAGCTGCCATGGAAGGCGAAGTACGCCTGGTTCAGCTTCCGCAGTTGATAGCCCTCCTGTTCCAGGCTTTGCCTGGCGCTCTCCATGAAGCTCTCCGCCTCGTCCACTTTCCCATCCGCAAGCAGCGAGTCAACCATCCTCCGCACCTCCCTCATGAACGCCCTGAAGGAATCCTGTTGGGACGCCGGACGAGGCTGCTCAGGGACTCTTCCCCTGTAGTACCGACGGTACACCTCGTCGCCCACCTCGCGCCCCAGGATTTCGGCAGCGGTCTCGTTCACGACTACCATCTGCTCGTCCCCCTCCGCACCGAGGGCGTACTTCCAGCCGAGGGGTCTAAGTGCGAAGAACTGGTGCGCCCACTCGTGGGCCACGGTTCGCAGCGTCCAACCGACCTCGGAGCCTTTCGGCACCATGCTTGGGTAGATACCCAGCCCACCAATGGGCGTGACCAGCGCCGAGAAGCCGTCCCTGGAGACCGCTTCTTCCAGACCCTCGGCGTCGGCGAGGCTGATCTCGGGACGCAGCAAGACGGTGGAGAGCCGCTCGATCCTTTCACGGGGCGACACGACGAGCAGCTTAGGGGGAGCCTCGAAACGGAACAGTACGGGAGGAAAGAGCAGGTCGGCGCCCAGCACCCGCAGGCCCAACCCCTGCCCCACCAGCGCTTCGCCCACCTGCTGCTGGATCAGCAACTCCACCCCGGGCTCGAGAGCCTCCAACTCCAACGGGTGAGACGCCAGACCAGCAGCGGGCCGCCCGGTCACCGAGAAGTAGTCCACCGCCCCCTCTACGGTAGCGGGTGTGCCGGTCACCGCCTGGTACGCCTTCGCCACGGCGTTCTCCACCATCCAGCCTGCCACAGTCTCCGAGTTGGACGCTGCCTTACGGGTGAAATGGTAGGAGGGTGAGGATGGGGTGGCGGCAGACAAGCCCAGCAGCAGCGGGAGCGCCGCTATCGCCAGTAGCTTCGGCAGCCAGCTTCTAGCCATGGAGAGAACACCGTTCCGGCAAGGAATCCCTGGCGGCGACCATTCTACGGGTGGCTGTTACGGTTTTGCAACGTCTTCGCTTCCCCTTTTTATGCGACTGCAACGGCCCGCATGGTACCTTCCTCGCGCCGCGAGCACCAATGTCAAAGAGGACGTGGGGCGAGGAGCGATGGAGCACTTCGAAGCAGCGGCAAAGCGCGGCGGCCTCAAGGTGCTGGTAGCCGAAGAGGATGCGCGACTGCGTCGCATAGTTCGTTTGAACCTGGAGCGAGAAGGGTTCGAGAGCCTGGAGGCCACGTCCCTATCGGAGTGCCAGGCTGCCCTGCAGAAGCACGAAATCGCGTTGGTCATCGTCAGTTCCCAGTTGCCTGGGTTCGATGCCGGCGAATTCTCGGCCTGGCTTCGTTCTCATTTCCCGTCGAACCCCATTCCCGTGGTCATCCTCTCTTTCGAACCGGAAGACAGGTTGCTGGCTCTGAGATTGAGGATTGCCACGTTCTGGCTGAAGCCGTTCGATCCTGGCGAGTTGATAGGGCAGGTGTCGCGGCTGCTACAGACAGCCTAACGCGGTATCGAATCTGCTAAGACCAGCCGTCTGCACGAGGGGGTGCAGCCACCGCGAGGTGGATGGCGAGGCAATGATGCCCTCGCCGCCCTTTTCGCGACCGATACAACATCTTCGTGCTGAGAGCCTGCACAATGGCGTGCGGGCTCTCAGGCTGTCGAGACATCCTCCTCGTCCGCCAGCACGTAGCCGACGCCGGGCACCGTCCGCAGGAACCTCGGGCGGGATGGATCCTCCTCGATCTTCCGACGGAGCCGACTGACCCAGACCCGCAGGTACTCAACGTCGTCCCTGTACTCTGGACCCCAGGTGCGCACCAGCAGGTCCTCATGCAGCATCACCTTTCCGGCGTTGAGCGCCAACTGCTGCAGAAGCTGCCACTCCGTGCGGCTCATCTGCACCTCTTTTCCATCCACCACCACCTTGCGGCGTTCGAAGTCCACCACCAGGCCCGCCACCGTGAACCGCGCGCGGCTGGCCTTCGCGCCGCTGGCGGCGGCCGTCCGTCTCAGGACAGCCCTCACTCTCGCCGACAGTTCATCGGGACTGAACGGCTTGGTCAGGTAGTCGTCGGCCCCCAGGTCGAGCCCTCGCACCTTGTCGGCATCGCTCCCCCTGGCAGTCAGCAGTATCACCGGCACAGACGATCGCTCGCGGATTCGCTGAAGCAGTTGAAACCCATCCAGGCCCGGCATTATCACGTCCAACACCACCAGGTCTGGCGTCTCGGTCTCCAGCATCCCTTGTGCCGAAAACCCGTCCGGCGCGGTGAGCACCCGGAACCCGGCAGCTTCCAGTTCTGCCCTCACGAATCGCAGGATGCGGGGCTCGTCGTCGACCACCAACACGGTCTGCTTTCTCACCTAGCCTCCTCCACCAACGGCAGCGTAAAAGCGAACGTGGACCCGCACCCCGGCTCGGACTCCACCCAGATCCTCCCCCCGTGGGCCTCGACCAGGCGGCGACAGATGGCGAGCCCCAGACCTACACCTCCCGTCTGCCCAACCCGAGCGTCGGAAGCCCGCTGGAATCGGTCGAAGACCCGCGCCTGGTCCTGGCTGGAGATGCCGATCCCGTGGTCCTCCACCACCACCATCACCATCTCCTCGGCCACCCTCCCCGAGAGCGATATCTCTCCTCCTTGCGGGGAGTACTTCACCGCGTTGTCCAAGAGGTTCCTCAGCACCTGCTCCACCCGTAGGGGATCCGCCTCGGCGGGAGGCAACGATGCCGGGAAGTCCAGCCGGAACCGATGGGAGGGGGCACGCGCCTCGACCTCCGCCACTACCCGCGCGGCCAGCTTGCCGACCTGAACCGGCTCCGTCGTGAGCCGCAGCGCCCCGGCCTCCGCCCTGGAGAAGTCCAGGAGGTTCTCCACCAGCCGGTAGAGCCGGTCCGCCTCCTCGTCCACGTCTTGCACCAACTCCATCCGCGTCTTCTCATCCAAAGTGGAATAGTGACGCAAGAGGGTTCGCGCAGCCCCTTTGATGGAGGTCAGGGGAGTCCTCAACTCGTGGGACACTAGGGAGACGAACTCGTCCTTCAGTTGCTCGGCCTCCTTCACCTTGGTGATGTCCTGGAAGACCACGACCGCCCCGGACACCCGTCCCTCCAGATCCCGGAAGGGGGCGCTGTTCACGAGGACCGGAACCTTCCTTCCATCCGGACGGTGGATAACGACCTCCACTCCAAGGCATACCTCGCCATGTCTGATGGAACGGCTGAGCGGAAGCTGTTCCCAGGAATAGAGGGCGCCATCCGGGGTGTGCAGCCCCAGGGAGGAGGCTTCGTCCTCCGGCGCGATGTCCCATATTCTCTCGATCCCCAGCAACTCCATTCCGGCTCTGTTGATCGTGGATATCTTGCCCTCGCCGCCTTCGGCGATGATCACCCCCTCGGGCATGCTGTCGATGATCACCTGCAGGAACCGGCGGCCGGCCTCGGCCCTGAGTCGCTGCGACACCGCTTCCTCGTAGAGCCGCGCGTTTTGAATGGCGATCGTGGCCTGCTTGGCGAAGGCCATCAGCAACTGCGCGTCCTCCTGCCGGAAGCGAACCTTGCTCCTGTTGCCGATGTATAGAATCCCGAGCAGGTCGGTGCCGTTGCTGAGTGGCACCCCGATCTCCGAGATCAGGCCCTCCTTTCGAACGGCATCCATCGGTGGATCCTTGAAGATGACCTCCCGAGGGTAGTCGTCCACGATGATCGGCTCCCCGCGCTTCACCACCACGCCCGCCAGTCCCTGCTCGCGGCCAAGGCGGAGTCGGCGCATAGCCTCCGTCCGGAGTCCTTCCGATGCCACCATCTCCACTTCCTGCCCATCTTCCGATAGGAGGCCCAGGAAGCTGGTGTCGCTACCCAGCAGCTCCCTGGCCTTGTGCACGATCGAGTTGAGGATCTCGGACAGGGCTAGGTTGGCGGAGATGTCCCTCCCGATTTCGAACAGAGCCGTGACCTGAGCCGCGCGCCGCTCGGAGGCAGCGTACAGGCGCGCGTTCTCCATGGCGGTGGCAGCCTGGTTGGCGAGCCCCTGGATCAGCCTCATCTCCTTCGGGGAGGGACCGCTAACAGGTCCAAGCCACCCGGCGGCCAGCACTCCCAGGGCCACTCCTCGGAACAGCAGGGGAACGGCGAGCGCAGAGGATGCCCCGACCTGCTTCGCGAGCCGCGACGGTGGCTGCTCGCGCTCGACCTCCCCTACCCATACCGGCTTACGAGTTCGCAGGGCCCTCGCCAGGAAGGGGTTATCCACCAGGGGCAACCTGGACCCCTCCAGCAGCACCAGTGGGCGGTGCCCCTCCCCGGCCCCCGCCACCAGCACCAGTTCCCCCTCGTCATCCTCCGCCAGCTCGGCCACGACGACCCAATCCGCCGCAGCAATCCGCAGGAACTGATAGGCCAGCGTGCCGAGCACCTGGTCCCGCTCGAGCGTGGAGTTCAGCAGGCCGGCAACCTCGAGGAGCATCTCGGCCTGGAAGGTCCACCGTCCACCGTCGCCTTCGGATCGAAAGCCCACCTCGTCCTACTCCCTTCCGCGCCGACCACGCGGTGCTCTCTTCATGATAGCCCAGCCCCTAGCTCGCCGCCACTCCCGCGACCTGCTACAATCAGCTTCGGACCGTTGTGCCTTGTGGCGGATGGTCCACCAACTCGGGCTGCCATCAAGGAGCCGGCCGCAGCGCCGAGCCAGTTCGTGCACGTCCCTCGCGCCGGTGATCGGATAGCCCGCCGTACCCGGCGGCATCTTGGCCGGATCCCCGCGCCGGGACGCCCGGCTCCTCGCCGTGAGGGAGTCTTGAAGGATGACTGGAGCGAAGAAAGAGCCCGCGGACGAGAGGTTGACCCACGCCGTGAAGTCAGCCCTTTGGCGGTCAGAGCCGATACGGGCACTGGACCTGGATACCATTCACGTGGTAGCTCGCGGAGGCACCGTGGTGCTGCGAGGCCTGGTGGCCAGCGATGCCCACAAGCACGCCGCCGCACAGCTTGCCCGCGGCGTTCCAGGTGTGGCCGACGTGGTCAACGAGCTGGTGACCGACGTGGAGCTGGAGCGGCACGTCGCTTTGGCCCTCGCCTCTGATCGAACCACCCGCGGCCAAAGGATCTCAGTGAAGGTTGCCGGGGGCGTGGCCAGCCTGTACGGCGCCGTGCCCGCACCCGCAGTCGCCGAGCAGGCCAGGCGCGTGGCGCTCGGCGTTCCCGGACTCATCGGCGTCGAGAGCCATCTGCGCGTGGTTCCGCCCGGCGACACGGTCATCCTGGCGTGGCAGCACAGCGTCGAGGGCCGTCCGCAGCGTCCCCAGACCCCAGTCCAGCAGGGGGAGGCTCCCGACGGGCCGTCCGATCGAGCCGCGCCGGCCGACCCCGCGCCCGCCACGAGGTTGGAGGGGGCGGCATGAGGATTGGAGCCCACGTCTCAACCGCCGGTGGCGTCCACACTGCCATCGGCCGAGCCCTCGAGATCGGGGCCAACTGTATACAGATCTTTGCCGGTACCCCTCAGCGCTGGGCGGAACCCCGCTTCCCCGAGGAGGACGTGGCCGCTTTCCGCCGCCTCTCCCAGGAGCACGACATCCGGCCGACATTCATCCATAGCGCCTACCTGCTCAACTTTGCGTCCCCCGATCCCACCCTTCGGGAGAAGTCGCGCCGCTCGCTCCTGGCTGCCCTCTCCTGCGCGGAGGTCCTGGGCGCCGTGGGGGTGATCACCCACCTGGGTAGCAGCAGGGATGGGAACCCTCGGGAGGCGGAGGATTACGTCTGCGATTCCCTGGCCGAGGTGCTGCGCCAGGCTCCGCCGGGGCCGCTGCTGCTGCTCGAGAGCTGCGCTGGCCAGGGAAACACCATCGGGCGACGGTTCGAGCAATTGGGCTCCATCCTCCGCAGACTCGGGGGCGACCCCAGGGCTCAGGTGTGTCTGGATACGGCGCACATTTTCGAGGCCGGCTACGACATCACCACTATCGAAGGCCTCGAGCTAACCCTGGAGCAGTACGATCGTAACGTGGGGCTTGCTAGCCTGCGAGCCTTCCACGTCAACGATTCCAAGACACCCCTGGGTTCCAACGTGGACCGCCACGAGAACATCGGCTACGGCCTGATCGGTGAGGAGCCTCTCGCGAGGATCTTGCGCCATCCAGCACTACGGCACATTCCCTTCATCCTGGAAGTCCCGGGCATGGACGGCAAGGGGCCCGACAAGCCCAACATCGATACACTTCGGCGTCTGGCAGGGCTGAGGGATGCTTGATCTCCGCTCCACCACGCTTGGTCGCCCCTGGATCATCGGCCACCGCGGCGCCTCCGGTGAAGCTCCGGAGAACACCCTGGCGGCCTTCCGCCTGGCTATGGAGCAGGGTGCCGACCTGATCGAGACGGACGTGCATCTTACTTCCGACGGCGTGCCGGTCCTGATACACGACCACTCAGTGGATCGAACCACCAACGGCCGCGGACTCGTAGCACAGATGACGCTGGCGCAGATCAAGTCGCTGGACGCTGGCTCGTGGTTCGGCCCCGAACACACGGGGGAGAGGATCCTCACCCTGGACGAGTTGCTGGAATGGGCAGCAGGGAGGATGCCGGTCTCCCTGGAGATCAAGAACCGCCCGATCCACTATCCAGGGATCGAGGACCGAGTGGTGGAAGCCCTTCGCCGCCACGACATGGTCCAGTCCGCCATCGTCGTATCCTTCGACCACGCCGTTCTCCTCCGAGTCAAGCAGCGGTGCCCCGATCTGCTGACGGGTGTCCTCTTCGCCTGCACTCCGGTGGCTGCCTCCAGTCTGGCCCTGCAGGCCCAGGCGAACTGTCTCCTCCCCCATTGGAGCAACGTGACGAGGGAGATGGTGAGCGAGGCCCACGCCCACCGGCTAGCGGTGAGCCCGTGGGTGGTGGACGAGAAGGAGGAGATGGGCTGGGTTCTCGACCTCGGCGTCGACGCGGTCGCCACCAACTACCCAGCCAGGGTCGTCTCCTGGCTCACGGGAATGGGTTAGTACTTACCGGCAGCAGACGAGGCCCGGTCATCCCCTGTCGTTCCCAGGTACCAGTGGAAGTGTGAAGCCGAAGGTGCTGCCTCGCCCGGCGATGCCCTGGCTCTCCACCCACACCTTTCCCCCGTGCAACTCCACCAGCCCCTTGGCGATCGCGAGGCCCAACCCCGTCCCCCCAAATGGCCGCCGGGAAGACGAATCCACCTGGTGGAATTTGTCCCAGATGCGCTCCTGCTGCTCCGGCGGGATGCCCACCCCGGTGTCGGTAACGGTCACCTCCATGGTGCCGGGCCCTGCCTCGCCTGAGCCGACCATGCGTCTCTGGGAAGCCTGCACACCCTCGGAAAGCCGGGCCGCCACGCTGACCCTTCCGCCCTCTGGCGTAAACTTGATGGCGTTGGACAACAAGTTGCCGAGGATTCGCTGGAGCTGCTCCTCGTCGGCCAGTACGGGGGGCAGACCGCTCGGCACCTCCTGCGCCAGGCAGATCCTCTTGGCGGAAGCCAGCACCGACACGGCAGAGAGGGCACGGTCGACCGCAGCCTGCAGGTCGATCTGGGCAAGCAAGAGTTCCTGTTTGCCCGCCTCCAGGCGCGACATATCCAGCAGGTCGTTGATCAGCGCCAGCAGCCGGTGGGCAGCCGTGCGCACCGAGCCGAGCGCTTTCACCTGACTGGGAGCCAAGGGGCCCCTGAGACCCCTCAGCAGTATGTCCGTGTAGCCCAGGACAGCCGTGATGGGGGTTCGAAGCTCGTGGGACACCACTGCCACGAACTCATCCTTCATACGCTCCACCTCGCGCTCGGCAGTCACGTCCCTCAGCACCACCACCGCCCCTGCAATGTCCCCCTCCTCCCTGCGCAATGGGCTGGCGCTGGCGCTCAGCACCCGTTCTCCACCCCCAGCAGCAACTGTGATGCTCTCCCCGATCACGGTGGCGCCGCCCAATGCCCTCCCGATGAGGGAGGTGCCGGAGGCATTGCCCCTTCCTCTTCGGTCCTTCGTATCGCCGACAGCCTGCTTCTGAGTGTCAAACAGCAGATTCGTGCTCTGGCCCAGCATCCTCCGGGCAGATTCGTTGATCACGGAGACCTCGCCAGACTCGTCGGTGACCACCACCCCGTCGACCATCTGCGAGATTATCGCCTCCAGGTGCCGGCGTTGGGCCTGGCTCTCCTGGAACAACCGGTTGCTCTCCACGGCGCCCCCCACCCGGTCGGCTAGCTCCTTCACGAGCGATAGGTCCGAGCGGCTGAAAGGCTGGCGCGTGTGGGTATTCATGACGAGCAACACGCCGACGGTACGCCCCATCGCCCTCATCGGTGCCGCCATGCGGGATGTAGGGGTGATCATCCGGAGGATGGCGATCTCCTCCACCGACTGAGCCTGCTGCTGCACCTCGGCTGCGATCTCGTCCCTGGTCACCCGTGAAGCCAACGTCGCCTCCCCGGTCGCGGCCACCACGCCCACCAGTCCCTCGTTCAGCCTGACCGCACGCTTGCTCAGAACAGAGCGAATCGCCTTCAACTCCTCCTCGTCAGGGTGGTAGGCAGCCTCCAGCCTCAACAGCTTCTCCCGCTCGTCCAGCAGATAGATGCTGCACCAGTCGCCCACCACTTCGGCGGTGCGCCGCGCCACCAAGTCCAACAGCCTCCGCAGTTCGGCGCCACCACCAAGCAACGCCCCCACCTCGGAGAGAAGTCGGGACCGACGCTCGGCGCGCTGCAGTTCGCCAACCTTCTCTCGCAACCGTTCGTCCGTCTGCTCGTATAGCTGGGCGTTCTCGATCGCAAGGCCCAACTGGTAGCCCACCGCCGTCAGCAGGTCTCGGTCCCGAACGGCGAAGGCCCCTCCCTCCTTGCCGACCATAGCGATCATCCCCAGCAGCCTCCCCTTGCTGGCGATCGGCGCGCACGTGCACACGCCCATGGGGGCGGTACGCGCGAGCGATAACCCGAGCCTGCGCACCGGTTCGAGATCCTGCGCATCGGCCTGCGAACCACACGATTCCCCCGAAAGGGCCAGCCCCTTGGGGAGGCGCATCCGTCTGCCGCGGAGTGCCTCGAGCAGTCCCATCGGGAGCCCACGCCAGGCGGACAGTCGAAGTTGGTCCGTACCCTCCGAAAGCAGGAAGATCGCCCCGCCGCTCGCGCGCATCACCTTCATCACCTTCTCGATGGCCAATTCGAGAAGCTGGTCCGGCTTGAGCGTGCCGCTGATCGCCTCGACTATGTCCACAAGGGCGTCCAACTCGCGGTTGCGAGCGTCCAATTCGGCGACGGTTCGCTCCAGTCGGTCTTTCGCCACTATTAGCTGGATGTGGGGACGCTGGACGGAGGAAACAAGCAGCGCCCGAAAGACCAGGTAAAACGCGATCACCCTGTACCCGTGTCCCAACAAGTCGTAGACGCCGAAGGAGGTCAAGAAGATACAGAAGGCCACCATGGCGAAGACGTAGGCGACCAGCGCAGCCATCAGCAACACCAGAGACTCATCCCGTTGGGACGCGTACAGCCTCACATAGGCCAAGAGCGCCCCCAGGCTCAGGGGTACGGCCGCGTACTCCAGCGCCAGCTTCAGAGGCGTGTCACCCTGCCCCTCGACGTAGAGGGCCGGAAGCATCGATTCGAAGAAGACGACGCCGACGAACACGACCCCACAGGTCAGCAGGTTTGCGGCCGCCAGAATACTTCGGTCCAGAAGGCGTCCCCGGGCATCGGGATGGACGTGCGCTGCAATCCACAGCACGCCCGCGGGCCAGAGGTTGGAGGCAACCCAGAAGTAGGTCGCCTTGTCCAAGGTGTTGGGGGTCACGAAATCGGGCATGCCCTGGAAAGAGAAGATGTGCATGGTGCTGAAGGCCGCGACCGGCAGGAAGCCCGCGGCTACGAAGAGGCTCTGGGCATTGCGACTCTGCTTGGTTGCCTCCCAGTTCACTATGAAGATGGCAAAACTGACCAGGATGCTCGCCAGCTCAATCAGAACGTGCACCGCGAGGTAACGGGGGAGTGGAAGGACGAAGGAGGACTGCAAGCTGAAGATCGTAGCGAGGAGGAATAGCCCACCGAAGGCCAGTCCCACCAAGAGCAGCAGACCACCAGGGTGGTTCTGGTATCGAGAAGGCGCCATCGTGCCCAAACTCGTCGCGCTCCGGGAGCGTACTTTTCGACGAGGAGCCTGAACCGTCTCCCACACCGGCGAGATCAGCGACGAAGCACCCTCGTCACGACGACTGTGACAGGCCGCCCACCCGGTCTTCGATCGCTACGGCCTTCGCACCTAGGACCACACCCCCAGAGAATGCGGCCGTTGGATCGCAGAGGCGCCGGGCACATCGGCATCTACAGCATAGCACAGACCATGCCCGACGCATCAAGCCACTGGTGGCATGCCCCGTGCACGAGACGACGCCTGCCCAGCGAGGTGATGCGGTTGCCCGTGCCCCCAAACGAGACGCCAACGAGGGGCGCATCGAGACGAAGGATAATCGGGATACCGCCCACGTCGGCAAGACTCTCTACGTGGTGCACCTCGCGAGGGCACACCCGCCAAGGAGGGAATGGGATGTCCACCAAAGACGGTGCGGCGCCGGTGCTGACCATCGATGAAGCTGTTGAGCTCTACTTCGACCTGCTGCAGCAGAGCAAAGGGCTAGAGCAGCAGGTCCGCTTCCTGAGAGATAGGATCCTACAGTCCATCTCATCACAACGGATCGATCATCTGGTGGTCGACGGCCTCGAGGTCGAGCGCCAGGTGCGCCACCATCCACCTCAACTCAACGAGGATCGGGCGGTGCAGATCTTGGCGCAGCACGGGCGGTTGGAGGAGTGCCAGGTCGAGGTGCTGGATCAGGAGAAGGCCAGGGCCGTCATCGACGAACTGTTTCGGCACGGCGCCATCAGCAAGGACGAACTCCCCTACATCTACGTCAAACCCACTCAGGCGCTGGTGGTCCGCCGTGTGGAGCTTCCCGCTGCGGCGGAGCGAGAGGAGCGCCCAGCCCGTCGGGCTGCCTGAGAGCGGCTGCATCTGAGCGCCGGGGCCACGGACGGCGATACGTAGAGCGGGGGGGCGCCACTGCCCTGGAAGCTAGCCCGTACCTGCCAGGCGCATCTATGTCGGGGTATCCCATCATGCCTTATAATGGTTGGGTGGAGGCAGATCGGCACTGGGGAGGGAACATTAGATGTTGCTTACCTACGAGAGAGGGGACGCCCAGCGGCCCAAGGGCCATGCCCTGCTGTACTTCCGGAGCTGGACCGATCCCAACAGCATCTTTGCCACCTACCTGATCGTCCCCCCCATAGCCGTGGAGATCTCCAAGTACATCCCGCCCATGTTCGCCGGGCAGCTTCAGCAGATGGGGATGGGCACCGGTGGGATCGCCGTGTTCCCCTACCCGCCGATCCCAGAGAAGGTGGAGAGCCAGGCATACCTGCAGAGACTGGCCGAGGCGCGCGACGACGACCTGATCTTCGGGGGCTCGGCCGATACCTCGGCGCCAGACAGGATGCTCCACGCGGCCGCGGAGGCCGCTCAGCAGTATTTGCAGAGCTACACCACCCACATCGAGAGTCTCGCCAGCACGCCCGAGCCGGAGCTGATGATCGAGGAATCCGGCAGCGTGGACGTGAACGAAGTGCTGTACGGCCTCATGGGCGAACGCGATCGGCTCGCCGAGCTGGCGAAGCTGAGCGGACAGTTGCGCTACGCGGTGGCCGGCCGCGACACCCACCTGATCGAGGACACCGTGGCCGAGATCCAGCGGCTTGGCAAATACCTGCCCGAGAAGTACAAGGCGGAGGAGATACTCCAGGCAGCACGACGGCCGGGTGCCGAAGGGGACCGTCTCGCGCAACTCTACCTGGACCGGGCCTACAAGCTGGCCAACGAGGACTACGAGGGTCTCCAGGAGTTGGAGGAGGAGATCCGAAGGCTCAAGGGGTAGCCGCCCCCCGTTCGCCCCGTTTCCAGCCTCCCGAATTGCAGCCCCGAGCGGTTGTTCACACACCCTCGATCTGGAGGTATCCCTACGAGACGCTTCAAGATCCAGGCCACCCTGGGCCCGGCGAGCACCAATCTGGAGACCCTTCGGCAGATGGCGGACGCCGGCATGGATGCCTGCCGGCTGAACATGTCACACTGCTCCCACGACCTGGGCAAGACGCTCGTCGCGACCATCCGCCGTCTGTCCGCCGAGACCGGCCGGCCCATCGCCGTAGGGGCCGACCTGCGCGGTCCCAAGCTGCGCATCGGCGAAGTGGAGGGAGGCCGCGTCCTGCTGGATCGCGGCGCGAGGCTGGACCTGGTCTCCGGCCGCAGGCCCAGCGATGATCGAACCATCTCGGTCGACTACAGATTCCTGGCCGAAGACGTCCGGCCCGGTTCCGCCATCCTGCTGAACGACGGTGCCATCGTCCTGAGGGTGGTGGAGACCTGGCGGGAAACGGTGATCTGCCACGTAGAGAAGGGAGGCACTCTCACCTCCAGGAAAGGAATCAATCTCCCCGGGGTTCCGCTGAGGGTGCCCTCGCTGACCAACAAGGATCTGGACGACCTCACCTTCGCCGTGTCGAACGGTGCCGACTTCCTATTCCTCTCCTACGCCCGTTCGGCACAGCACATCCGCGAGGTCCGTCGGGTGATGGAGCGATTGGGCGCCCGCCTGCCCCTGGTCGCGAAGATCGAGCGGCAGGAAGGAGTGGATGCACTCGCCGAGATCGTGGATGAGGCCGACGGCATCTGCATCGCGCGGGGCGATCTGGGGATAGAGACGCCTCTCGGCTCGGTGCCGGAGATCCAGCGACAGGCGGTGCGGCTTTGCCGCCAGGCAGGCCGGTTCGCCATGATGGGCGGGCAGGTGCTGTCCAGCATGGTGGAGAGCCCGATCCCGCTGAGGGCAGAGGTGTCCGACGTGGCGGCCGCCGTGCGGGACGGGATGGATGCGCTGGTCCTGTCGGACGAGACCGCCGTTGGCGCCTACCCGATTGAGGCGGTTCGGGCCGCAGCGCAGATAGCCGCGTGGACCGAGCAAGCGGTCGCCCGCGACCGCGAAGCCGGCCGGCCCGACGGCGCGCAGGCAGGAGAATCGGGCGCGGTGGTGGTGGTCTCCAGGGACGGCAGCGCGGCGCGTTGGCTATCGGTGAGCAGAGGGGCATCCCGAATACTGGCCATCGTCGATCGGCCGTTGGAGGCGAACTGGCTCTCCACCTGTTGGGGTGTGGTGCCGGTGCTCGTCGAGGACTGCGCCGACGGGGCCGCCGTCCGCGCGGCCATCGAGGCAGCAGTTGCGGCCCACCCGGAGTTCGCCTCCGCCCGCGTACTCGAGCAGCGCCCCTGAGTCCGCGACCCCGATACCGGCGGAGCCACCGGGGTAGGGGATCACACCTATCGTAGAACTGCGCTCCGGCCTGCACCCACAGCGCCATTTGGTGGCGCGGCCCCTGTCGAGAGACCTGTTACCTGGCGACCCTGTACCTCAGGAACAGCTCGCCCTCGTGGTGGTAGAGGCTCACTATCTGCAGCCGTGGCAGGCGGTCCGCAGGAAAGGCCCGACCCTCCACCATGGTCCTCATCGCCGTGCCACCGATGATCTTCGGGGCAACCGTCCAGAACAGCTCGTCCACCATGCCCCTTGCGAACAGGGCGGAGTTCAGGCTGGGCCCGCCCTCCGCGACCAGCCACCGGATGCCCAAATCCTCCGCCAGCAGCCGCATCATCAGGACGAGGTCCACCTCCTCGTCTCCGGCGCGGACCACCCGCGCGTGCTCCTCCAGCACTTCCACCCTAGCCTGGGGAGCACGCCGGGTCGTCACCACGACTCGGGGAAAGGCCGTCGACTTGAAGAACGTGCGGTCCAGGGGCAGGTCGGCGGTGGATGTCACGACGATGGCGGTCGGCTGGGGCGCCATGCCGCGCGCCACCCGCCGATCCTGGAGATCGATCGGGACGCTGGGATTGACGTTCTCCCTCCGCAGGGTCTCGGCGCCCACCAGCACCGCGTCGACCGCCATGCGGATCCGGCGCATCGCCTGGTGGTCGACCCGGCTGCCGATGGAGTATGCCTTCCCACCGATGGTGGCCTTTCCATCCACGGAGGTTACCATGTTCACGGCCACGTGGGGGCGTCCCGGGGGGCCGGATGGGAAGGACAGATCCCTGTAGATCTCCTGTGGTTCCAACGGCTCGAACCGGGGAAACAGCATCTCCATAATAGCCCTCAGTACCTAGGGCCGAGGACCGAGGACTGAGCATTCAGGGCTCGGCACTCAGCACTCAGAACCATGCCGCCTATCTCGCCTTCCCCGGCACCACCCTGACCTTCCGGGGCGCCACGAGCCACATGGCGACGATGCTCAGCATGCTGCTGCCGGCCGCGCAGCCAAAGGCGAAAAGGTAGCTCCCCGTTGCATCGAAGATGTAGCCCGCGAACCAGGCCCCGATCGCGCTGCCGACCCCGTTGGCCGCACCGAGCGTACCGTAGATGGAGCCGAAGCGACGGCCCGAGAAGAGATCCGCCCCAACGGCGGGGCCGATGGGGGTGGCAACCCCGTAAGCCAGTGCGAAGGTCAGGGCGAAAACGTAGAGCAACGGGCCAAAGGTGACCATTTGCGTCCCGATGAGTGCACTCACGGCCACCAGCATGTTGCTCAATCCCAGCGTGTAGGTCACCTCACGGCTCACCCGGTCTGACACCCACCCCCAGCCGATCTTCGAGCCGACGCTGAACAAACCCACCAGCCCCACCACGGAGGCCGCTAGCAGACTGTCGTAACCGCCATCCACCAGGAAAGCCACCTGGTGCACGAAGATCATCTGTGTGGCGATGTTGTTCAGCACCAGCATCGCGGCGAGCGACCAATAGCGACGGGTCCGCATCGCCGTGGACACCGTCCAGTCCCTGGCGGCCCACTCCCGGTCCACGATCCGCGAGCGGGGCGGGGGAGCTACACCGCCGTCTCCCTGCCCAGGCGCTTGAGGGGGCAGCTTTCGCCCATCCTTCGCCAGCCCGAGTTCCTCCGGCCGTCCCCTCAGCACGAGGAGGGCGACGGGAGTGACTCCCACCAGGATCGTGGCAGCCAGTACCTGATAGGCGACCCGCCAGCCAAACCAGTTGATCACCAGTTGGGTAATGGGCACCATCACCAGAATGCCGATGCCGATCCCAGCGGATGCGATCCCGATCGCCATCCCCAGACGGCGCGAGAACCAGTTGCTCACCGTGGCCACGCACGGGATCCAGCCAGCAGAGCTTAACCCGATGGCACACAGCACACCGAACACCAGGTAGAACTGCCACAACTCCGTGATCTGGCTGCACGCCACCAGCCCCAAGGCCAGGGTGACAGTGCCGAAAGCGACTACCCTGCTGGGCCCGAACCGGTCGCACAGGGCTCCCGCAGCCGCCCCCGCGATACCGACTGCCACGACGAAGAGGGAAAACACGCCCGCGGAGGCCGCGCGGCTCCAGCCGAACTCCTGCAGCAGGGCCACGTAGAACACAGAGAACGAGTACCACACGGTATAGGTGAGCCCCAGGGCCACGAACGAGGCTCCAACGATGAACCACCCGTAGAAGAAGGGGAGCCTGGTTCGCCAGTCCCGTCGGCGTCTCGTAGAGGTGGCGGACGAATCTGCATTAGGTTCCGGTGGATGCGAAGTCGAAGGTAAACCCGTGGTACCGGCCCTCCTGTCACTCCCAATCGCCCCGACCCTCGTGCAGTCGCCATCAGGAGATGCCGGTCATACTGAGAGGATCGTGCCCGCTTTCGTGCGCCGTGCCACACTAGGCCACGGGCGCGCTGATCGCATTATAGCCTTCCCCATCCAGGCCGGTCCACAACGGGCTCGTCGCCGAGCGCGGAGCAGGCTCCCGGAAGGGTGCGCGGTTTCGGCGCGTGGGGGCGAAGCATCCGCGGCATGGCGCGTAACCTGAAACAGCGAGCCGGAGCGGAGACACAGGCATGCCGATGCTCCACCGCTGCATCGCGGGAGGTGGCGGTTCCCCCTTCCCGCAACCAACCCGAGAGGTAACCACCTTTACACGGCCGTGGCTGCGGACTATAATCGCTTAACCTGCTGAATCGGAACCCCACAACAGTATAAGCAAAGGCTACGATGAGGACGAGTAGCCGGTTCTGAAAGCTCCAGAGAGCCGCGTTGCTGAGAGGCGGTGCCGGAGGGCCGGTGAAAATGACCTCGGAGCCGCAGGCTGAACGGGACCATCGGGGTCCTCAGTAGGCCGAGCCGGTGTCTCCTCGGAGACATCAGCCCCCGTTATCAGGGCTGGAGTATCGGATCGAGCCACGACTCGATCCCGTACTCGCGGAGGTGGGCCCCCCCGGGGGGGCCCCCCGCAGGGGGGGTGCGCGAGCCGCGGGGCGCGGCCCCCCCGGGGCGGGGGG
>JBLNDL010000026.1:0-35306 GCA_050261575.1 Sphingomonadaceae bacterium
ACCCTGATCCTCGCCTCCTTGGGATTGAACTGTCCCGTCTTGACTGCGGAGCAGGCCAGCTCGCACAGCTTGCAGCCCGTGCACTGTTCCGTCTTGACCTCGATGTGTCTCTCCACTGTCATACTCCGTAGCTTCGGTTGGGTGGGATTGGGAGCGCGCCAGGGCGGAGCCGGAGGCGAGTCCGTGGGGAAGGAGGGCAAGGGTGGTGCAGAGATGGCCCGCGTATCCGTGCCCTGCTTCGTTGCCGGGACGCCGCTGGTGCCGACCTGGTCGCCGAAGGGAACCGTAGCTTCGCTGCCCGGGTTCCCCCCAGCATGGAGATGGTACTGCTTTGTGGCCAAACGCACAACAGCATGGACAATGCTTTCAGGCCTGCGCCGCCTTTAGCTAAAGCTTGCCTCCGTATGGTACCGGTGCTACAATACTTCAACTGTGCATGGGCACTCAATCGAATCCCGCGCACGACCGAAGATCGACGTAGGATCGCCGGCCCTTGAGCCGGCGGTTTTGTCGTCCGCCGCTTCGATTGGCGCGATGCTGAAGATGAGGTATGACGGCAGACTGCCTTCGCCCGGCCCCTGCGGTCCGGGTCTACGATAACCCCTCGGCCTTCCGCCTCCTCGAGCAGGAGTGGAAGGCACTATTCCGGCAGCACGGAGGCTGGAATCTCTTCCTTAGCTGGGAGTGGTTCGACAGTTGGTGGGAGGCATTCGGGGCTGGCAACCACCTGCGGATTCTGGCTTTGAGCAGCGTGGATGGGCTGGTGGGCGTGGTGCCGATGATGATCGAGCCCGACGGTGCCGGCGGACAACGGTTGGCGCTCGTCGGAAGCGATCGCACCACCGACTACGGCGACGTACTGGTGTCGCCGGAGTACAGTGACGAGCTGGCCGAGCGTCTCGCGGACTTCGTCGTGGACGGCTTCGGCCACTGGGAACGGGTCGAGTTTCGCAGCCTGCCTTCCCGCTCGATGCTTCTGTCAGGCTTCAGGGAGGCCGCTCAGCGGCGGGGTTTGCGGAGCCGGTTGGTGCAGAGCAACACCTGCCCCGTGGCCCACCTGACCAACTCTTGGGAGTCGTACCTGGCCGGACTCAGCAAGAGCGACCGGCACGAGTTGAGGCGGAAGATCCGTCGATCCCAGGCCCCGGGGGTTCAGAGCCTTCGCCGACTGCAGACTCCCGATGAGGTGGCCGATGGGATGGAGAGCTTCCTCAGACTGCACAGGATTTCACGGCCGGACAAGGCGGAGTTTCTGGACGAGCGCACCGCCTCCTTCTTCCGGAGGGTGGGGACCGCCTTCGCTGCCGAGGGCTGGATGCGGTTGAACTTTATGCAGATCGACGGTCGGGACGTGGCGGCCACCATGGCCTTCACCCGGGGGGAGCGAGTGCTACTCTACAATTCGGGTCTGGATCCGGAGTACCGGGTTCACTCGGTGGGGATAGCCCTCCACGCGGCGGACCTCCAGCAGGCCATCGGGGAGGGCAAGGAGTGGTACGACTTCCTGCGGGGTAACGAGCCCTACAAGTACGACCTGGGGGCGCGAGACAACCCGATATACACTCTCACGCTGTCGCCGGAAGGTGGTGACGCGGGAGTCGAAGGCGACGGCCGGGGTTAGTGATGCTGCACGTCGCTATGATCAGCGTTCACACCTGCCCGTTGGCCCGGCTGGGGAGTCGGGAAACCGGGGGCATGAACGTCTACATCCGGGAGTTGAGCCGCCACCTGGGTCGCAGGGGCGTGAGGGTGGACGTGTTCACCCGGAGGCAGGACCACGAGGTCCCAAAGGTGGTGGAGTTCGGCGAGAACGCCCGGGTTATCCACCTGGACGCGGGGCCGGCCCGCCCCATGGACAAGTACCACGTCCTGCAGCACCTCGGCCAGTTCACCCAGGGCGTGGAAGCCTTCCGGAAGGAAACCAGCAGCGATTACGCGTTAATCCACAGCCACTACTGGCTCTCCAGCCCGGTCGCCACCTCGCTCGCGGTCCAGTGGCGAGTTCCTCTGGTGACTATGTTCCACACCTTGGGACGGCTGAAGAACCGTGTCTCTCGGGATGACAGCGAGAGGGAGAACTCGGAGCGGATCGAGATCGAGCGCCTGGCGATGATGGCTGCAGACCGGATCGTGGCCGTGAGCCCCGCCGACTTGCACCAGATGGTCGGCTACTACAGTGCGGTGCAGGACCGGATTCAGGTCGTGCATGGCGGCGTGGACACCGGGCAGTTCCGACCATTCCCTGCGGACGTTGCGAGGACTATCCTGGGGCTGGGGCGCGAGAGACTGGTGCTCTTCGTGGGAAGGATTCAGCGGCTGAAGGGCATCGACCTCCTGCTGCGCGCCTTCGCTAGAGTGGTGAAGGAGTGGCCTGAGGACCCCAAGCCGAGACTCGTCGTG
This sequence comes from Sphingomonadaceae bacterium, assembly GCA_050261575.1. Lineage (GTDB taxonomy): Bacteria > Chloroflexota > UBA6077 > UBA6077 > UBA6077 > JBLNDL01. The sequence continues at coordinate 2,401 of JBLNDL010000026.1, forward strand.
GTGGGCGGACGCAACCCTGCGGATCCGAACGACCCGGAGGCCCTGGAGATGGGCAGGCTGAGGGCCCTCTCCCAGCGGCTAGGGGTGCTGGATAGGGTGATCTTCCAGGGGGCGGTGCCCCACTCCGATCTGCCGCTCTACTACTCGGCCGTCGACCTGGTCGTCGTGCCGTCGTTGTACGAGTCCTTTGGGTTGGTGGCGTTGGAGGCGATGGCCTGTGGAGCGCCGGTGGTGGCTTCGCGGGTCGGTGGCCTCCAGTCGACGATCAAGGATGGGCGGACCGGTCTCCTGGTGGGTCGCCGGACCCCGGACGCCTTCGCCGAGGCCATGAGCGCCGTTCTCCGCGACGACGCGCTGCGCACCTCCCTCTCGGAAGCCGCCGTTGGGGTGGCCCAAGGCTTCTCCTGGAGTGTGGCCGCGGAGCGGACGTTGCGGCTGTATCGGGAGTTGGTGCCCGAGTCTGGAAGGCACATGGCACTGGCATGCAACTAGTGATGACTGTAGGTCGGGGGGCTTATACCCCGCCGCCCGCAGACCGAGAGGTACCCGGCGGCAGGGGTCAAGCCCCTGCCCTACATTAGTCTGTTCTGGTTCTATCGAGGTCGAAGTGGAGATAGGAAAGGTCGAGACACCGAAGGTAATACTGGTGGTGGGGGCCCACCCGGACGATACGGAGTTCTCCTCGGGGGGAAGCCTGCTCCGATGGACCCAACAGGGGTGCACGGTTCACTACCTGGTCTGCACCAACGGAGATAAGGGCACCAAGGATCTGGACATGACCGCGGAGCAGCTAGTGCCGATCCGCCAGGAGGAGCAGCGGGAAGCGGCGCGGCGCCTAGGGGTGGCGAGCGTCACCTTCCTGGGCGGGCCGGACGGCGAGTTCCTGGCCGATCTGTCCAACCGGGAAAAGATCACTCGTATAATACGGAAGGTGCGCCCCGACGTCCTGATGGTTCACGATCCATGGCGCCGGTATCAGTTGCATCCGGATCACCGAGCGGTGGGGATCTGCACACTGGATGCGATGGTGGCTGCTCGAGACCACCTCTACTTCCCCCACCTGTTCCACGAGGGGCTGATGCCCCACACTGTGCCCGAGATCCTGCTGTTCGGGACCGACGAGGCCAACGTGTGGGTGGACACGTCGAGCACCATCGAGGGAAAGCTGTACGCACTCAAAGCCCACGAGAGCCAGGTATCTCGGATCCCGGACCTGAAGGAGCGGATCTACGATTGGGCGCGCCGCGTCGGGCGGGCGCACGGTCTAGAGCTGGCCGAGGAGTTTCACCGTATCGAACAGAGGTGAGGCGACGGGATGGACACCGACAGCATTGGCCCCGTCCTTGAGGAGATGGTTCCCAACTCCCTGGCGGAGAGCTGGGACAACGTCGGCTGGCAGGTGAAGCTGCCTGGCAAACCGATCACCGGCATTCTGCTGACCCTGGACGTTACCGAGGGGGTGGTGGATGAAGCCGCGAGGTCGGGCTGCAATCTAGTGTTCGCCCATCACCCCCTTCTCTTCAGACCCCTCAAGTCGCTCGATCTGGGATCCCCTCTCGGCACCGTCATCTCACGTCTGCTTCATCACGAGATCTCCGTCTGGGTCGCCCACACGAACCTCGACCTCCTCCCCGCGTGGGGTACCAGCTTCGCCCTCGCGGAAGCCCTGGGGCTTTCCGACGTGCGCCTCCTGGCGAGGGTGGAGCGACCGGATTACAAGATCGTGGTGTATGTGCCGCCCAGCCACGTGGAGGCCGTGAAGAACGCCATGGCGGAGGCGGGTGCGGGACACATCGGCAACTACAGCCACTGCTTCTGGCAGGTGTTGGGCACCGGCCAGTTCCGGCCGGAGGAGGGTTCCACCCCTTACCTAGGGGCGGTCGGCCAGGAGGAGCGGGTAGAGGAGCACCGGGTGGAGGGGGTGGTGCCGCAGTCGCGGCTGCGGGCCGTGCTCGATGCGATGCGAAGCGCCCATCCCTACGAGGAGATCGCCTACGATCTGCTGCCCCTGTCCAACAGCGTGACCCCCTACGGCTTCGGCGCCGTGGGGTCGCTGCCGTACCCGCGTCCCACGGCGGAGATCGCCCGGGATGCCGCCGCCAAGCTCTCCAGCGCCGTCTGCCAGGTGGGGGGCGACCCGAACAGGCTGCACCAGCGGGTGGCGGTGATGGGGGGCAGCGGGTCGTCTTTCCTGGGTGAGGCTGCGAGGAGCGGAGCCACCCTTTTCATAACGGCGGATGTGCGGTACCATGATTGTCAGGACGCGGTGGCTCGAGGACTGGATTTGGTGATCCTGGACCACTACGCCACGGAGCGCCCGGTACTGGACTCCGTTCGGGAACGGCTCGAACGCAGGCTTGCAGGCGTTCCGGTGGCCATGTCGACCACACAGTCGACGCCGTACGTTAGGGTGTGGCCGTGAGGAAGATCGAACTGCTGAGGGAAATGCAGGAGCTGGACAGCGCTCTGGATCGGGCCAGGGAGGGGCTGGAGCAGAGGCGTGCCCGGTGCGGTGACGATTCGGCGCTCGTTCCTCTCCGGCAGGAGTTGGAGTCTGCCCGGCAGCGGCTGCACTCGCTACAGGCGAGGGGTCGGGAGTTGGACTCCGAGCTGGAATCGCAGATGGCGAAGCGAAAGGCTGAGGAGAAGAAGCTGTACGACGGCAGCGTGAAGAACCCCAAGGAGCTCGCGAGCCTCGCCCTGGATGTTGAAAGGCAGAAGGCGCAGATCAGCCAGTTGGAGACCCAGGCGCTGCTGAACATGGACGCCGTGGAGGCCGCCGTCTCCGCTGAGGAGCGGGCGCGTACGGCACTGGAGGACGCGGAGCGGGCCTGGAAGGCGGAGCAAGCCGCCCTCGAGGCCGAGTGCGCCTCCCTGAGCTCGGAGGTGGAGCGTCTCACCTCGGACCGGAACCGGGTGGCCGCACAGCTCGATCCCGCGACGTTGCGCAACTACGAGGCGATCCGCCGCACGCGGGGCGGCATCGCAGTCGTGGCGATCGAGCAGCGCTCCTGCCGGGGTTGCCGGATCAGCCTGTCCTCGTCGGAGGTCCAGAGGGCTCGGACCAGCCCGGAGCCGATCACCTGCCAGAGCTGCGGCCGAATCCTCTACCTCCCCAGCTAGGCAGGTATCTCTAGGTAGGGTACACGTCTCCCGCCAGAAGAGTCGACATCGACTGGAGATACCTGCTTCGGAGGCCCAATCGACGAGTCAACCTCGCCGTGATGCCGCCCGCTCCGCCGTGCAACTGCGAACTGCCTCCCCGTCGTGGAAACCCATCGCGCAGTTCGGGGTGACGAATCCGCTCCGCACAATCGGCCAGAGCGGCGAGGCAAGGAGTGCCACATGTCCGGTTTACCTGTTCCAAGACTCAACCCCGATCGTCTGGATCCGGCCTTCGACTTGCTGAGAGGGGCGGTTTCCAGCGGTGAGTTTCCCGTCGCCCTTCTCGCCGTGGCCAACCGTCGAGAGACCGTCCGAATCGAGGCTTACGGTCCCGACGGTCCAGCCGGTATCGACGGCATCTACCTCATCGCATCCATCACGAAGCCCATCGTGGCAACGGCGGTCATGCAGTTGGTGGAGCGTGGCAGGTTGCTGCTGGAGGACCCAGTCGTCCGGTACCTTCCGGAGTTCGGGACGTGCGGCAAGGAGCGGGTAACGGTATGGAACCTCCTGACCCACACCTCCGGCCTCGATCACGACTACTGGCAGCAGGGGAACCTTCCCGGAACGCCCGAGGAGGATCTGAGGTCGGCCTGCGAAGCCGGGCTTCGCTTCGAGCCTGGTTCCCACTTCGAGTACTGCAACGCCGCATTCCGGGTCCTGGGTGAGATCGTTTGCCGCTGTGGCGGCCAGTCTTACCAGGAGTACATTCGTCGAGAGGTCTGCCTGCCTGCCGGCATGGTCGATACCTCCTTCGGCCTCGAACCGGAAAAGAGGTCCCGAGCGGTGCCGGTGATCGGCTTTCCCGAGATCCCTGGCGGGATAGACTCCTTTGCGACGCTGGCCTCGCCAGCGGGCGGGCTCTTCAGCACCGCCGCGGACCTCGTGGCCTTCGGGCAGGCGTTTCTGAACGGTGGCGCTGGCCGCTTCGGACGGGTGTTGGGGCCGGCAGCCCTCCGGGTGATGACCTGCCACCACATCCAGGGCCTCTGCTCCTACCAGGAAGGCAGGCCAGTGCCTCAGTACTGGGGCCTCTCCTGGGAGAAGGCAGCTCCGGCTGAGGGTCGCCTCGTGTCGCCCTCTGGGTACGGCCACGGGGGCATGACGGGCGGCTACCTTTGGATCGAGCCGGACGCCGACCTGGTGATCGTGCTGCTGACCAACCGCGTGGGGCTGGACGGCCGGACGCGAAAGCGGATCGTCAACGCCGTCCTGGGCGCCCTGGAGTAGGCACCGGGGCATCCGTCTGCCGCCCGCCGCCCCGGTGCTGTCGATCCTCTCCATCTCTCTCCCCCCCTTCGAGCAACATCCGCACACCGGTCCCCGGCACGGGATCTGCCTGCTTCGGCCCCCAAGGAGGGGACCGCCCGTTTCAGAGGAAAGGGCACTCTTCCGGAATTGATCAAGAAAGTGGCTCGGAATCCCTTGAAATGGCGGGCAATGGTGGCTACAATGTGGCCCGCTGTGGAAAAAAGTGGGGATAAGTGGAGGGAAGTGGGGAAAACCCCCGCCCTCGAGGCCCATCTTCCCGGAGCGAGTCTTGTTCCTCGGCGTTTTTCAGCACACCATCGACGACAAGGGTCGCTTGGCGATTCCCGCCAAGTTCCGCCCTTCCGTGGCCGGGGGTTTCGTGATGACCTTCGGTCTGGATAGGTGTCTCTACATCTGGCCGAGGGACGAGTGGTCAGGCCTGGCGGAGAAGCTTGCCAAGCTGCCCATGATGAACCCGGACGCACGCCGTGTGGCTCGGCACTTCTTTGCAGGTGCGGTGGAGACCGACATCGACAAGCTTGGCCGGGTCGTGATCCCCCAGCCCCTGCGGGACTACGCCGGTCTGAAAGGCGAGGTCGTCGTGGCGGGGATGCCCAATCGCCTCGAGGTGTGGAGCCAGGAGAGCTGGGATGCCGAGCGAGCGATGGTGGCCGAGAACAGTTCTGCCTTCGCGGAGCACCTGGCGAATGCCGGCATCAGCTTCTAGCCCCGCTCTCTCCGCTGCGAGGGGGCGATGACGATCGACAGCTTCCACGTCCCGGTGTTACACAGCGAGGTCATCAAGGCGCTGAAACCCAGGGACGGCGGTCGATACGTGGATTGCACCGTGGGGGCAGGTGGGCACGCCGAGGGCATCCTGGACGCGGCCGGACCATCGGCCCGTCTGCTGGGACTGGACGCGGACCCCGAGGCCCTGTCGATCGCCCGCGAGCGACTTGCCCGCTTCGGTGACCGGGTGACGCTGGTGAACGTCAACTTCCGCCACCTCGTCGAAGTCGCCAGGCAGACCGGCTTCGTGCCAGCGGACGGGGTGTTGATGGACCTGGGGCTGTCGTCCATGCAGCTCGAACGGTTCTCGAGGGGGTTCTCGTTCCAGAGGGCGGAGCCGCTGGACATGCGCTTCGATCCCACGCAGCCGCTCACCGCCGCAGACATCGTAAACCGGGCCAGCGAGGCGGAGTTGAGGAAGATGTTGTACGAGTACGGCGAAGAGAGCTACGCCCCTGCCATCGCTCGGGCCATCGTTCGGCGCCGGGCCATCGAGCCGATCGAGACCACGACCGAGCTTGCGGATCTGGTGGCGGGGGTGATGGGGCCGCGCCGGGGCGGCAGGCACTCGGCCACCAAGACATTCCAGGCGCTGCGCATCGCGGTCAATCGGGAGCTGGAGAACCTGCGGGAGGCCCTGCCCCAGGCTCTTGAGATTCTGGCCAAGGGTGGGCGGCTCGCCGTGATCTCCTTCCACTCCCTGGAGGACAGGATCGTCAAGGAGTTCATGCGGCAGGAGGCCTCGCAGTGCATCTGCCCGCCAGGGCTGCCGGTCTGTGTGTGCGGCAAGCAGGCGACGGTTAGGCTGGTCACCCGCAAGCCCATCGTCCCCGGTCCGGAGGAGGTGGCCAGCAATCCCCGCGCGCGCAGCGCCAAGCTCAGGGTCGTGGAGAAGATCGTCTAGGAACCCATCCGCCAACCACCGGGGTACGCGGACGGAACGGTTTGCCAAGGCCAATACCGCCTCGCCGCTTCGTGTCGTTCGCGTCTTCGTGGTTGGGGTCTCGGATGGGCTCTCAATAGGATGTCGGAGGTAGTCAGTTGGCATTGGCACAGGTCTCTCCCCAGTCGGTGGCGCTGCCGCGCCGGGAAGGGCGAGGTCCCGCACGGCTTTGCGCGCCGCGCCTTGCCCCCTGGCTCCCGCTGGCCAGTGTCCTCCTGGGCATCGTCAGCCTCTTCTACCTGGCGCAGACCAGCGATCTGACGACTACCGGCTACAGCATCCAGGAGTTGCGGCAGGAGGAGAGCGACTGGAAGCTCCGGAACGAGCAGTTGGCGCTGGAGGTGGCTAAGGCCAAGTCGCTCGCCACGGTGGAGGAGCAGGCTACCACCCGGCTGCTGATGGTTCGGCCCAAGGAAGTGGTCTATCTCCAGGTCCAGACCGACAACCGGATTGCTCGGGCAACACCGGCCAGCCGTGGAGAGACCCGAGCGGCTCCCGCGCTGGAAAAGACGGTTGCCCCGCCAGACGCAGACCGCCTGCAACCGGTACGGGACTCCATCTTGGGTCTGTTGGCTCCCCGCAGGCAGTAGGGTTCCCCAAGGGCCCGACCGGCACGCAGCGACAGGATAGCATCCCTGGGCGTCCCTCCTGCAAGCCAACCGCAGTGAAGGCGAGTAGCACACAGGACAGGAGAACGAAGGGGCGGGTGCAACCCGCCCCTAGCGGCCGTTCTGTTGCCGGTGTGCCGGTCCAGGAGACTCAAAGGGGGCGGCAAACCGCCCCGATCCGAGGAGAAGGATGGTCAGCCAGGTCCGAGATCAGCGATGGCGCCTGATGACGCTCTGCGTGTTGTTCGCGGGGTGCGCGGTGATGCTGCTGTATCGGACCTACTCGTACCAGGTGGTGGAGTACCAACGTTTCCGGGATCTGGCCAGCGAGGAGCACCGGATGATTAAGGAGATCGTCCCCAGGCGTGGGGACATTCTCGATCGGAACGGTAACCCCCTGGCCATCAGCGTGATGTACGACAGTCTCTACGCCTATCCTCCCTCCGTCAAGGATCCGAACGGGGCGGCCTCGACGCTCTCTCGACTGATAGGGGAGCCCGTGGAATCGATCCTTTCCAAGCTGCAGTCCAGCGGAAACTCGACCGTCCTCATCAAGCGAAAGCTGTCTGCGGATGTTAGCACGAGAATTGCCAACCTCGACCTGCCAGGGTTCTTCCTCCAACGGGAGCCCTTCCGCGGCTACCCGGAGGGCAGCATCGCGGCTCAGTTGCTCGGCTTCGTGGGCACGGATTTCGATGGCCTGGCAAGCCTGGAGCTCAGCCTGGACAAGGAGTTGGGTGGAGAGCCCGGGCAGTTGGTAGCCGAGCGGGACACCGTCGGGGGGGAGATCGTCATCGGGCGCAGGGAGTTGGTGCCGCCCAGAGAGGGATCCGATGCCATTCTCACCATCGATCGTGCCATTCAGCGGATGGTGGAGAGGGAGTTGGCGAACGCCATCAAGGAGTACAAGGGGCGTGGCGGATTCGTCATCGTTATGGAGCCACGGACCGGAGCGATCCTCGCCATGGCGAATCAGCCCACCTACGATCTGACGGCAGAGAATGTCTACGATCCCAATCGCCAGGAGCTGTACAAACCCACGGCGGTGACCGACATCTACGAGCCTGGATCGGTGATGAAGGTGATCACCATGGCGGGTGGCCTGGAGGAGAAGCTGGTCAACCCGAATACCACCTTCAACGACACCGGCGTGGCGGATTTCGGCGGGGTGCGGATCCGTAACTGGGACCTGGGGGCCCACGGGCGGGAGACGATGACTCAGGTTCTGATAAACTCCTGTAACGTGGGTGCCCAGTACGTCTCCGGGCTGCTGGGCCCGGAGCGGTTCTACCGGTATCTGGACACCTTCGGGTTCGGCAAGCCCACCGGAATCGATCTGCCAGGCGAGGCCGCCGGCCACTACAGAACCCCGGGGGACCCTGCCTGGACCAGGGTGGACCTCGCGACCAACTCCTATGGGCAGGGCATAGCCGTCACGGCGATCCAGATGATCTCGGCGGTTGGGGCGATTGCCAACGACGGGGTTCTGATGAAGCCGATGCTGGTGAAGGCGTTCAGGCAGGGCGACTCAATCCGCGAGGTTCCTCCCGTGCAGGTTCGAAGGGTAGTGTCCTCACAGACTGCCAAGACCCTGACCGACATGATGATCCACGTTGTGGAGGACAACTCCCTCAAGCTGTCGGTGGTGCCGGGCTACAAGATCGCAGGCAAGACGGGCACAGCCGACCTGCCCACGGCGGCTGGCTACACCTCAGGCGCCACCTACGCGTCGCAAGTTGGCTTTGCGCCGGCCTACGACCCGAAGTTCGTCATGCTGGTTCGAATCGACGATCCGGAGAAGAAGTACGGCGGGCAGGTGGCCTCCCCGGTCTTCAAGCGGATAGCGGAACAGCTCTTTGCCTACTTGAAGATTCCCCCATCGGAGCCAGCCAAGGCGAGGGCCACGGCGGCGAGCAGGTGACGAAGTGCGAATCCCGCGGCTGGGGCAGGGCTCGGGAGTGCCCCGCGGGTGAACCAAGGAAACGGGCGTGCAAGCCATGTTGACCGTTCAAGAGATTGCCAATGCAGTTGGAGGATCGATAGTCGGGGAACCGGTGGACGAGCGGCCCATCACCTCGGTCGTAGTGGACTCTCGCCACGTGGCTCCGGGTGCCCTCTTCGTGGCACTGAAGGGGCAAAAGCACGATGGGCACGATTTCGTCTTCGATGCCTTCGTGAGGGGTGCAAGGGCTGCGCTAGTGGAGAGGATACCCAATGGCTCCCCGACGCCGATGGCGACGCGCCCGCTCCCGATGATTCGTGTGAGGGACAGCCTGGCAGCGCTGCAGGATCTGGCAACGTACTGGCGACAGCGGCTGGATCTGATCGTGGTCGCGGTGACGGGCAGCGTGGGGAAGACCACCACCAAGGAGGTGGTGGCGGAGCTTCTGCAGCATCGCTTCAAGGTCCTCAGGACCGAGGGGAATCTGAACACCGAGATCGGACTACCGCTGACCCTATTGCAGGCCACCCCCCGGCACCAGGTGGCGGTGGTGGAGATGGGGATGTACGCCCAGGGGGAGATCCGATCGCTGGCTCGGGTCGCGAGGCCTGACATCGGGGTGGTGACCAACGTGGGCCCGACCCACCTCGAGCGGCTGGGCAGCATCGAGCGGATCGCCCAGGCCAAGGCGGAGCTGGTGGAAGAGCTACCGGAGAGGGGTCTCGCCGTGCTGAACCACGACGACGAACGCGTCAGGGCCATGAGCACCCAGACGCGGGCGGAGGTGCGCTTCTACGGGCTGGATCCGCTGTCCGACTTCTGGGCGGATTCCGTCCAAAGTCGGGGACTGCAGGGGATCGAGTTCGACCTGTGCCGAGGGGAGAAGTGGGTGCACGTTCGCATGCCGCTCCTGGGGCTGCACAGCGTCCACGCGGCTCTGGCGGCGGCGGCCGTGGGCGATCACCTGGGCATGTCGCTGGAGGAGATTGCGGAGGGCCTTCACGAGGTGTCGACCTCCCTGCGGCTGATCGTGGTGGCCGGGATCAACGGCTCCACGATCGTGGATGATAGCTACAATGCGAGTCCCGCATCCACGCTCGCTGCCCTGAACCTGCTAGCCGAGCTCGAGGGGCGCAGGGTGGCGGTGCTGGGTGACATGCTGGAGTTGGGCTCCTACGCCGAGGAAGGCCACCAGAGGGTCGGGCGCCGGGCTGCCGACGTCGCGGACGTGCTGGTCGCGGTGGGCAGCCTGGGTGCACTGGTGGGACGGGAGGCGCTGGCCGCCGGCAAGAGCGAGGACAGCGTGTTTCTTGCCTCCACTAACCGGGAGGCCATCCAGCACTTGAAGAGGATCCTTCAGCCAGGAGACTGCGTGCTGGTGAAGGGCTCCCGTGGTATGCGAATGGAAGAGATAGTAGAGGCGATTCGATGTCCTACGCCCTGACCGTCGGAACACTTACCTTTCTGATCGCGGTCATCTGGGGTACCCCCCTCATCCGGTTACTAAAGAGGCACCGGATCGGCAAGCAGATTCGGGTGGAGGGGCCAAGCTCCCACATCGTCAAGATGGGCACCCCCACCATGGGCGGGATCCTGATCGTGGTCTCGGTGGTGGCGATCACCGCCGTGGCCAACCTGGTGGACAAGTACTCCATCCTGCTGCCGTTGGGGGTGCTGGCGAGCTGTGCAGCAGTGGGCGCCGTGGACGACATGATGAACCTAGTCGGCGGCAACAAGACTGGGCTCTCCGTTCGTGTCAAGTTCGTGTTGATGGGCGCCATCGGCCTGGTGGCTGGCTGGGTGCTGTACTACCTGCTGGGGATGGACACCCTCTACTTCCCGCGGTTGGGGGAGTTGAAGGTCGGCTTCTGGTTTGCTCTGGTGGCCGCTGTTGCGGTGGCGGGTAGCGCCCACGCGGTGAACCTGACCGACGGGCTGGACGGGCTCGCAGGCGGCACTGTGGCAATCGCCTTTGCATGCTACGGCGTCATCGCCTACCTGCAGCATCAGGCATACCTGGTCACCTTCTCGTTCACAGTGGTGGGCGCGACCCTCGCCTTCCTCTGGTACAACGCCCACCCCGCGCAGGTCTTCATGGGAGATATCGGCTCCCTCTCCCTCGGCGCAACCCTGGCGGTGGTGGCGCTGATGACTGGACACGTCCTGCTGCTGCCGATAATCGGGGCGATCTTCGTGGTCGAGGCCCTGTCGGTCACTGCCCAGGTCTCCTACTTCAAGCTGACCCACGGGAAGAGGCTCTTCAAGATGGCCCCGATCCACCATCACCTGGAGTTGTTGGGATGGTCGGAGACTCAGATAACACAGAGATTCTGGTTGATCGCGATGCTGCTCGGGATGGTGGGTATCGCGCTGGCGTTGATCTAGTATGAAGACACCGACTGAGATCGCCCGGGAAAGGTTCGCTGGTAAGAAGGTCACCGTCGTGGGGCTCGCCCGCGAGGGTGTATCCCTGGTCCGGTTTCTGGCGGGGGTAGGCGCTCGGGTCACTGCGAACGACCGAGCCACCGCCGAACAGATGTCGGGCACTCTCGCGTCGCTGGAGCACCTTCCTGTGAGGTTCGTGCTGGGCGAGCACCCTTCCGAGGTGTTCCTGGATGCGGACAGCGTATTCGTCAGCCCTGGGGTCCCCCTGCAGATGGCCCCGCTGGTGGAGGCCAGGCGGCGTGGGGTCCCCCTGTCCAGCGAGACCCAGCTCTTCTTCGAGCTGTGCCGTGGCCGGCTGGTGGGAATCACCGGTAGCAGCGGCAAGACCACCACGACCACGTTGGTAGGGGAGATGGTCAGACAGGCGGGGATGCCTGTCCACGTGGGGGGGAACATCGGTCTACCACTCGTGGAGCGGCTCGATGAGATCGGCCTGCAGGACTGGGTGATACTGGAGATGAGCAGCTTTCAGTTGGAGAGGCTTCCCTATAGCCCTCACGTGGCCACGGTTCTGAACGTCACCCCCAACCACCTGGACCGCCATGGCGACATGGAGAGCTACACGGAGGCCAAGTCGAACATCCTGCGCCACCAGCGGCCGGGAGACAGGGCGATCCTGAGCGCCGACGATGCGGTGGCCTCCTCGCTCCCAACCGTGGAGAAACCGATCTGGTTCAGCATCGAGCGGCCCGTGGAGGGAAGCTACCTCGACGGGGGATGGGTGGTGCTGGAGCGAGAGGGCCGCGTGGAGCCGGTGTGCCGGGTGGGGGACGTTCGGCTGCGAGGACGCCACAATCTCTCCAACGTTGTGGCTGCGGTGGCCGTGGCCTCGGCCCTCGGCGTGCCGGCCGCGGCGATGCGGGCGGCGATCGCGGGCTTCCGGGGCGTCCCTCACCGACTGGAGGTGGTCGGCGTGGTGGATGGCGTGACCTACTGCAACGACTCCATAGCCACGGCTCCGGAGCGCTCCATCGCAAGCATTCGTTCCTTCCAGGAGCCGGTAGTGCTGATCGCCGGCGGCCGCGACAAGCACCTCCCCATGGAAGAGTGGGGGGAGTTGATCCGCCGGAGGGTGAAGGCCCTGGTGCTGATGGGGGAGGCGGCCGACATGATCGAGCGAGCGGTGTTGGAGGCCTCCGGTCCCGATCTGCTGCCGATCCTGCGGGCGGACTCCATGGAGAGGGCGGTGGAGCTCGCCCACGGCGTAGCGAGGGCCGGAGACGTGGTTCTGCTGGCGCCGGGGTGCACCAGCTTCGACATGTTCAAGGACTTCGAGGAGCGCGGGGAGCGCTTCCGCGAGTGTGTCCGCAACCTAGGTGACTGAAAGGACACGGGTGAGCTATGGGAGCTACGGTCCGATGAGCGCCAGGGCTCATCCGAAACCGACACCCGACTTGGTGCTGCTGCTGGTCACCATAGTGCTGGTGGTGCTGGGCGTGGAGATGGTGTATAGCGCCAGTTTCGTGGTGGCCCAGTCCGAGTTCGGGGATGCCACCTACTTCCTGAGCAAGCAGGTGGTGTCGGTGCTGCTGGGTGCAGTCTTCATGGTGGGTGCCGCGATCATCGACTACCATCGCCTGGAAAGGATCTCCGTGCCGATCATGGTGGCCGTCGTGGTCGCCATGGTCCTGGTGCTGATCCCTGGGTTGGGGGTTGGCAACTACGGAGCCACCCGCTGGCTTCGGGTGGGGCCCCTGCCGCCGATCCAGCCGAGCGAGTTCGCCAAGATCGCCCTGATCATCTACATGTCCGCATGGTTGGCGAAGAAGGGGAACCGGGTGAGGGAGCTGACCTATGGATTCATCCCCTTCGCCCTCCTCCTGGTAGCGATGACGGCGTTGATCATGGCGCAGCCGGATATGGGAACCTCCTTCATCGTCGTGGCCACCGCCGGGTGCCTGTTCTTCGTGGCGGGCGCCAACCTGCTCCATTTCCTCGTGGCGGCCGGAGGAGGGGCGCTGGGTTTCGCGTACCTGGTGGTCAACTCCGGCTATCGTAGCGATCGCCTGCAGGCTTTCCTCAACCCGTGGGCGGACCCCAAGGACACCGGCTGGCACACGATACAGACCCTGATCGCCCTGGGGTCGGGCGGAATCACCGGCTTGGGACTGGGGGCCAGCAGGCAGAAGTTCTACTACGTGCCGAACGCCCACACCGATGCGATCTTCGCCATCATCGGCGAGGAGATGGGGTTGATCGGTGCCGCGGGAGTCATCCTGCTGTTCGCGGTCTTCGCCTGGAGAGGGTTCCGCATAGCCTTCCGCGCTCCCGATCCCTTCGGCAGGTTGCTCGCCACCGGCGTCACTTGCATGATCCTGATCCAGGCGGTCACGAACGTTGCCGTGGTCACCAACACGATACCTTACACCGGCATCACTCTGCCATTCATCAGCTTTGGAGGCTCCTCTCTGCTGGTCTGCATGGTGGGGGTGGGGCTGCTGCTGGGGGTTTCTCGCCACGACCGCAGAGGAGCGCCGGCCACCGGCGGGGAGCGGCGGGAGAACGTGGTGAAGGTGCTGTCGAGGAAGCCATCTCGTCCGCGTCTGGCCGCCGCGGGGTCCGATCTGGCTCTTGCTCGGACGAGTCGTTCGCGTCGGGGGACTTGACATATGATGCAGAGACAGCCTACTCACGACTCAAGTGTGCTAGCAGCCGCCAAAGTGGTCCACTTCGTGGGGATCGGCGGCATCGGGATGAGCGCCCTGGCGGAGCTGATGCTCAGAAGGGGCAAGCGCGTGACGGGGTCGGACATCAAGTCCTCCCCTCTGGTGGAGCGGCTCACCGCGCTGGGGGCTCGTGTCAACGTGGGGCACTCCGCCGCAGCGGTGGCCGGCGCGGACCTTGTCGTGACCACTGCCGCTGCAAGGCCCGACAATCCCGAGCTGGTGGAGTCCCGGAGGCGGGGCATTCCAACGATCAAGCGCGCGGAGTTGCTCGGCTGGCTGATGGACGAGGGCTACGGTGTTGCCATAGCCGGTACCCATGGGAAGACCACCACCACAGCGATGGTGGCCTTTCTGCTGCATCGCGCCGGCCTTGACCCTACGGCCTTGATCGGGGGGGAGCCGCTGGACTTCGAGGCCCATGGGCTTTTGGGGCGAAGCTCCTACCTGGTGGCCGAGGCCGACGAGTTCGATCGATCCTTCCTGTGGCTGTGGCCGAAGGTGGCCATCGTCACCAGCGTGGAGGCGGACCATCTGGACTGCTACAGGGATCTGAGCGACATCGCCAGGGCCTTCACGGAGTTCGCCTCACGGGTGCCGCCGGACGGACTGCTGGTCACCCAGGCCGACGATCCAGTGTTGAGGAAGATGCAGGTGGCGGTTCCGCGGCAGAGCTACGGATACTCGTCCTCGGCAGATTGGCGGCTGCTGGAGGTGGAACCCGTGGTCCCGTTTGGCACTCGGTTCTGCTTCAGTGCGCCCTCGGGCTCAGTCCACGAGGTCACACTGCGGCTCTCGGGACAGCACTACGCCCTCGACGCTCTCGCCGCGATCGCGGCTGCTGCCCACGTCGGCGTGGAACCGGAAAGGGCTGCGGCGATCGTTGCGGACTTCAGCGGAACACGCCGCAGGTTCGAGATGCTGGGAGATGTCGCGGGAGTCACCATCGTCGACGATTACGCTCATCATCCCACCGCGGCTCGGGCGACGCTGAAGGCTGCCAGGGAGAGGCATCGGGGGCGCATCTGGTGTGTCTTCCAGCCGCACACCTCCAATCGGACCGAGAAGCTGCTGGGGGAGTTCGCCCGTGCCTTTGCCGACGCCGACCGGGTGCTGCTGCTGCCCGTCTACCACCCCGCCGGGCGAGAAGAGGGGGAGGGGACCAGCAGCGGTGACCTTCTATCCCGAATGCGTCATCCCGGCGCCCGCTGCGTGGCGGGTCTGGCCGAGGCTGCGGCGGTGCTGGAGAGCGAGGTGACCGGCGGCGACCTGGTGATCACCATGGGCGCGGGCGACGTGTATAAGGTCGGTCACCACGTGTTGTGCCGGCTCCGTAAGAAGGTGGCGTCCTCGTCCGGAAAGTAGGGACGAGGAGGGCCAGAACGAGCATCCAGAACCCGGTGCGGGGCACCTGACTGACGAAGGGGTCGTGGGATTGAGAGACCAGGCAGTCAACAATCGACGAAAGGCGCGCAGGCGGACCATTCGGTCGGCCTCTCCCGTCCGCCTGCGGAGGCGGCAACCCGTGTCCTTCCGGTGGGTTCTGGGCGTGATACCGCCGGCCATCTACCTCGCCGTATTGATTCTGGCTGCTTGGCTGCTATACTATTCCACTGCCTCCCCGTACTTTGCGGTTCGAGAGATCTCGGTGGCGGGGAACACGCTGCTCGATTCAGACCAGGCGAGGGACGTAACCGGATCTCTCGGGCGAAACATCCTCCGTCTTCGAACCGAAGAGATCGAGCAATCGCTCGGAAACATCAGCGAGGTGAAGGGCGCTCGGGCGCGCCTGACGTTGCCGGGCAAGATCGATATCGAGATCACCGAGCGAACCCCTCTCGTGCAGTGGCAGGCCCGGGAGGGGTCCTTTCTGGTGGATCGAGAGGGTGTAGTCTTCAGCCGGCAGCCCCCTCCGACACCCGTGCTCCTGGTCAAAGCGTGGGACGGGCCGCCAACTGAAGTGGGTAGCCGCCTTGACCCAGGCGTGCTCGCTGCCGTCGAGACACTGGCGGCATGGCTACCCGAGCGGGCTGGCATTCGGCCGGCATGGTTTGACTACTCTCGAGGAACGGGTCTGGCAGTGCCCGTCGAAGGTGGACCGAGGATCATCTTCGGCGATGCCGTCGACCTGGAGTCGAAGCTGGCCACCCTGGCGGCGATTCGAGACCACCTGGCGGCTTCCAAGGCCAAGGCCGAGGTCATCGATCTCCGTTTTCGGGGCCGGCCTGTATACGTTCTCGCCCCAAACACCCAGGCCAAGTCGGGCCAGGCCCGCTAGGGAGCGGGCTCTGGGCGCTGCCTTGCCGGCGGCGGTTTTTGGCGAGGCAGGGCCGGTGAGTCGTGCCGGCACTAGTCCGGAGGGATGAGCTCCCATGTGGCTTCCTCTGCTCGGTTTGCTGACCGGAGTGGTGATAGGCCTTTCCTTCTCGATCTCGGTACCCGCCGATTACGCCCGATACACCGGTATGGCCATCCTGGCGGCGATGGACTCCATTCTGGGGGCCATCAGCGCTGAGGTGGACGGCCGGTACGAGAACGACATCTTCGTCGCTGGGCTGTTCACCAACATGCTGCTGGCTGGGACTCTGACCTTCCTGGGCGATCGGTTGGGCGTGGAGTTGTATTTCGCGGCTATCGTGGCTTTCGGCGCGCGGATGTTCAACAACCTCGCCATTATTCGAAGGCATTTCGTCGCCAAGCTTCGCCAGCGGCATAGGTTGAAAGCAGGCCAGGGGTAACATGGCGCAAGAACAGGTAGTCGTCGGCCTCGACGCCGGCACGACTAAGATCACTGCACTCATCGGAGAGGTGAAAGGCTCCCGTGTGGTGCAGGTGGTGGGCGTGGGCATCTCGCCCTCACGCGGGCTGAAGAAGGGCATCGTGGTAGATATGGAGGAGGCCGAAGGCGCAATCGCCACGGCGCTGAGAAAGGCCGAGGCCTTCTCTGGCTACAAGATCATCGGCGCGCACGTCTCCGTTTCCGGCGCCCACCTGGCTTCGGAGAGCGCTCGTGGCGCCATCTCCCTGTCGGGGGGTCGCCCGGTTTCGTCGCAGGACCTCTCCGATCTGTTGAGTGCTGCCAGGCTGGGGGATGTGCCCGAGGGGAGGAACGTCCTGCACGTCCTCCCAAAGGGCTATGTGGTGGATGGAGAGGACGGGGTTCGCAATCCGATCGGGATGCTCGCCACCCGACTCGAGTTGGAGGGCTTGGTGGTAAGCTCCGGCGCGGGACCGATGCAGAACCTGGCCAGGTGCGTAGAGCGGGCCGGCATCCAGATCGACAGCTTCGTGGCCGGCGGGCTCGCCTCGGCCAACGGGGTGCTGAGCGATCCGGAGAAGCAGTTGGGAGTGCTGCTTGTGGACGTGGGTGGCGGGACCACCGATCTCGTTTGGTACCGGGAGGGGGAGGTCCAGTACGTGGGTGCCCTGCCGGTGGGCGGCAACCACCTGACCAACGATCTGTCCGTTGGGCTGGGGGTGCCATTCTCGGCAGCCGAGGAGATCAAGGTGCGTTTCGGCACCGCCGTCCCGGCCAACGTCGGAGAAGAGGATACCATCGACGCGGGCGCTTTCTCCGATGGGGAGGTGCGCCAGGTCTCCAAGCGCTTCATGGCCGAGATCGTAGAGGCCCGGCTGTCAGAGATCTTCGGCCTGGCCATGGACGAGTTGAGGAACATGGGGTTCGATGGCGTCCTACCTGCCGGGGTAGTGCTGACCGGCGGCACTGCCCAGCTTCGAGGAATTCGGGAGCTTGCGCAGCGGGCATTCGACGCGCCGGTTCGGATCGGGCTCCCCGAGGGGCTGGTGGGATCGACCGACTCCATCAGCAGCCCGGCCTACTCCGCAGGCGCCGGGCTGCTCAAGTGGGCGCTGGCCCAAACCGAGGAGCCACCCGGCGGCAGGTCGATGCGCCGCCGGGTGGGCTGGGGTTCCAGGGTGAAGGGACTGGCGAGGGCGTTCTTGCCCTAATAGTGATGGGGAGTGGGGCAGGGGCCGGTCCCCTGCCGACGTGTGATCGTTGGGACCGGGCGGCGGGTCTTGTGCCCCGCCCTACCTAGTCGGGGATAAACGGGGGGCGACAGTTGGAAAGGGACGGGATACCTCGGATTGTGGTGGTCGGGGTTGGAGGCGGTGGTGGCAACGCCGTCAACCGAATGATCCAGGCGCAGGTGCGTGGCGTCGAGTTCGTGGCCGTCAACACGGACCAACAGGCCCTGGCCAGGACCGAGCGCGGGGCGTTGCGGTTGAGGGTGGGGGACAAGATCACCAGAGGGCTCGGATCCGGCGGAAATCCCACGATTGGGGCGAAGGCTGCTGAGGAGAGTGTCGAGGACATCTACCAGGTGCTGAATGGAGCCGACATGGTATTCATCACCGCCGGGATGGGTGGCGGCACCGGCACCGGCGCTTCCCCGGTGGTCGCTCAGGTTTCTCGGGAGGTTGGGGCTCTCACCGTTGGGGTGGTCACGAAGCCGTTCGTCTTCGAGGGGGCACGGCGCCGAAACGTGGCCGAGGAGGGCATCGCAGCGCTGAAGTCCAAGGTCGACACCCTGATCACCATTCCCAACGATCGTCTCCTCCAGGTGATCGAGAGGAACACTCCGGTGGAGTCGGCCCTCAAGGTTGTGGACGACGTCCTGCGCCAGGGCATCCAGGGTATCTCCGAGTTGATCACGGAGCCTGGCTTGATCAACCTCGACTTCGCCGACGTGAGGACGGTCATGTCCAACGCTGGCTCTGCCCTGATGGCCATAGGTCGGGCTAAGGGCGAGAACCGCGCCGCCGAGGCCGCGAGGGCCGCCATCGCCAACCCCCTGCTGGATGTGTCGATGGCCGGAGCCAAGGGTGTGCTATTCAACGTCACCGGCGGCACCGACCTCACGCTGCTGGAGATCAACGAGGCGGCCGAGGTGGTGTCCGCGGCGGCGGACTCCGATGCCAACATCATCTTCGGGGCGGTCGTCGACGAGCAGATCGAGGATGAGATCCGGATCACGGTGATCGCCACCGGGTTCGATGGCAGCGCGATAGCCGCCGCAGCGGCAGACAGGGTGGACAAGATCGAGCGGCTGCGGCCGATCCCGACCCCGGTGCCGAGGCCGGCGGATAGGACCGTCGACCGCTCCGACTACGACGTGCCGGCCTTCCTGCGGAGAAGGCAGGGGCTGTAGCCGGCAAGGGCGGGCATACGTGGGGCAGGGCGGAGCGCCCTGCCCCACGGCGCGTGGTGTGCGGGGGCGGTGGGGCAAAGGGCCTCGCCCTGCATTCTGTGTGGTAGGTGCGGGACTTGCTTTCGGATCAGGCGATGAGAGTTCGTCACCACGGCGGGATCTCCGTATACTCCTTCGGTCATCTGGAGCGCTGGCCCGAGTTGACCCAAGCCGCCTTCGGGCGAGGCGGTGGGGTCAGTGCACCCCCCTACGACTCGCTGAACGCCAGCTTTGCGGTTAAGGACGACCCGGTGAGGGTGAGGGCCAACCGGGCGCTGATGGCGCGGACGCTGGGATGGGACCCCGAACGCATCGTATCTGCCAACCAGGTTCACGGCCGGAGGGTCGAGGCCGTGGGGCGTGACAGGATCGGCGGGCCCGACCTGCCGGAGACGGACGCTTTGGTTACGGACCAGCCCGGTGTGCTGCTGCTGCTGAAGTTCGCCGATTGCGTGCCCGTGGTGCTGTGGGACCCAGTCCGGCGTGTGGTGGGCGTCGCCCACGCGGGATGGCGGGGCACCGTGGCTGGGACTCCGGCGGCTGCGCTAGAGTGCATGAGGGAGCGCTACCACACGCGCGCATCCGACGTGATGGTGGGGATCGGCCCCTCCATTGGTCCCTGCTGCTACGAGGTGGGGCCTGAGGTTGCGGCTCAGGTGGGCCGGGCTTTCGTGGGGGCCAACGTACTGCAGACGGGGGCAGATGGCCGAATGCGCTTCGACCTCTGGAGCGCCAACGTCGAGACCCTCCTGCGGGCGGGGGTCGCGGAGGAGCACGTTGCCGTCGCCGGGATCTGCACGCGATGCCAGCACGATCTCTTCTTTTCTCACAGGGCGGCCGGCGGGCTCACCGGCCGGTTTGCCTTCGTCGCAGGGATACGAGATGAGTAGTCTGCGTGAGAGGCTGGAGTCAGTGTACCACCGAGTAGCGCTGGCCGCGGAGCGCGCCGGCCGTCTACCCTCGGAGGTCCGGGTGGTTGCCGTTTCGAAGACGGTCAAGCCGGAGACGATTGCGGAGGCATACCGGCTGGGGCAGCGGGACTTCGGGGAGAACCGCGTGCAGGAGCTTCGCGAGAAACGGCGCCTGCTGGACGGGGTGGAGGGCATGGACGAGGTCCGCTGGCACATGATCGGCCACCTGCAGTCCAACAAGGCGAAGCTTGCCGTGCAGTTGTCTGATATAATCCAATCGGTGGACAGCGTAAGACTGGCGGGGCTCCTGGATGCCGACGCGAAGGCGGCGGGCAGGCGAGTGCCGGTGCTGTTGCAGGTCGATTTCACCTCGCTACCTCAACGAGCCGGGTTCGCTCCCGACGAGTTGCGGACGGTGGTGGGAGAGTTGGCATCGCTGCATCACCTGCGGGTCCAGGGGCTAATGACGATCGCCCCACTCGGTTTGGACCGAGCAGGATTGCGGGCCGTGTTCCGCGGGCTGCGGCTGCTGCGTAACGAGTTGGCGGAGTGCTATCCCGACGTGGAATGGCGTGAGCTTTCCATGGGGATGAGCGACGACTTCGAGACGGCCATCGAGGAGGGATCCACCATCGTGAGAATCGGGCGGGCCATTTTCGGTGAGCGTCCTCACCTGTAGTCGGGGATGGCGCTCCAGGAGGAAGTAGACTTGATCTTTCTGTACCGCTTCGTCGATCTGCTATTCAATATCCTCATCTTTGCCATCGTCGGACGGGCGCTGCTGTCGTGGTTTAACGTCGGCCCTGGCAATCCCATCGGACGGATCCTGTACGAGATCACCGAGCCGATCCTGGGTCCTATGCGTCGAGTGATCCCCATGATCGGCATGCTGGACATATCGCCCATCGTGGCGATCCTGCTGCTGAGCTTCATGCAGAGCCTCATACTGCAGGCGCTGATAGCCTATTAGCGAGTAGCTGTAGGGGGGCTCGGACCAACCCCTACAGCTACTTCCTCAACCTCGCCGCCACCTCCTCCAGGGATGGCAGTTCCACCTCGACCAGCTTTTCCCTCGACCTCTCACCTCTGATCAAAGTCACCTGTCTCGGGCGCAGCCCCAACGCCTCCGCAAGGAACTCCACCAGCCGCTTGTTGGCCTTGCCCTCGATGGCCCTCGCCCGCAGCCTCACCCGCAGCAGATCGCCCTCCTGGGCGCTGATCTCGTCTGTGGATGCCCCTGGTTGCACATGTATCCTGAGGGTAGTCAAGGTGGTCTACATCCTCGCCATGACCTCGGCGGCCGCAGCGACGGTCGCCTCGATGTCTTCCTCCGTATGAGCCAGTGAGACGAAGGTGGCCTCGAACTGGGAAGGCGCGAAGTAGAAGCCGCGCTCGAGCATGCCACGGAAGAAGCGCGCGTACATGGCTGTGTCGCTGGCCAGCGCGCTGGCATAGTCGACCACCGGCTTCGAGGTGAAGAAGGTGGTCGAGGCGGAGCCGACGCGGGTCTGGAACACGGCTATCCCTGCCTTCCGCGCGGCCTGCCCCAGCCCTTCGCAGAGGCGAGCGGACAACCGCTCTAACCGCTCGTAGCTTCCCGGCTGTCGTAGCTGCCGGAGGGTCTCGATCCCCGCCGTCATGGCGAGGGGGTTTCCCGAGAGGGTGCCCGCCTGGTAGACTGGGCCGGCCGGAGACACCTTCTCCATCACCGCCCGAGGGCCGCCGTAGGCCCCGACTGGAAGCCCGCCCCCGATGATCTTGCCCATGGTGGTGAGGTCTGGCATCACTCCGTACAGGGTCTGCGCGCCGCCGTACGCCACCCGAAAGCCGGTGATGACCTCGTCGAAGATGAGCAGGGCGCCGTGGTTCCGGGTGATCCTTCGGAGAGCCTCGAGGAAGCCACTCTTCGGGGGAACGACACCCATGTTGCCGGCCACCGGCTCGACGATGACGGCTGCGATCTCGTCAGGGTAGCGGGAGAACGCCTCCTCGACGGCCCGCTCGTCGTTGTACGGGAGTGAGATCGTCGCCTGCGCGGCGGAGACAGGGACGCCGGGGCTGTCCGGAACGCCGAGGGTGGTGGCTCCGGAGCCGGCCTGGACCAGCAGCCCGTCGGCGTGGCCGTGGTAGCACCCCGCGAACTTTACGATCTTCTCGCGACCGGTGTATGCGCGGGCCAGCCGCAGGGCGCTCATCACCGCCTCTGTGCCCGAGTTGACGAATCGCACCATCTCGACCGATGGCATGGCCTCGACGACGACGCGGGCCAGCTCGCTCTCCAGCGGGGTGGGCGCGCCGTAGCTGGTGCCCCGCTCGGCCGCGCGCTGGACGGCCTGAACCACCGCCGGGTGAGCGTGGCCCAGGATCAGCGGTCCCCAGGATCCCACGTAGTCCACGAAGCTGTTGCCGTCTACGTCGAAGATGCGGGAGCCACTGGCTCGGTCGATGAACAGGGGCTGGCCCCCCACCGCTCGAAAGGCGCGAACGGGGCTGTCGACGCCGCCAGGGATCAACTCGCGAGCCTCAGCGAAGAGCTTCTGCGACCTCTCTGTCCTCATGTTCCCCCCCAAGCTGCAGGATTGCCGTTAGCGGAGCCGCCTCGTCATATTGCGAGAGTGTAGCGGAGTTTGGATACGAATGACAATGTGTCACTCTGCAACGAATTCCAGGATATCTGATGGGCAACCCCTTTACTTTACAGCTACCACCCACTAAACTGCCGCATAAGGTTGCCACTGTACAGAACGCGACAGGCGCGGAGTCATCCCATTACGCTGACAAGGAGGGCAGCAAGTTGGCAGCGGATGGTACTTTGGACCCGAAACCCATTAGCGCGACCTTGGCCAAGGGGCTTGGCCCACTGGAGATGGAGGTGCTGGACGTCATCTGGGAGATGGGCCAGGCAACCTCCCGCGAGATCTTCGAAAAGATGAGGGAGAGGAAGCGTCTGGGACAGTCGACTGTGCTGACGGTGCTCCGGCGGCTCAGCGACCGCGGTATCCTTCGCCGGGATTCCGGCGGCGACGTCTACGTCTACTCGCCGGTGATGGAGCGGGAAGAGTTAGGCGGCCGGATGATCGACGACGTGGTGAACCGGATCTTCGGTGGCGCAGTCGAGCCCGTTCTGTTTCACCTCATCGATCGCAAGGGGCTGAAGGGCGGTGATCTGGAGCGTCTGATATCCCGGCGGAACCCAGTGGGCGAGAAGTAAGGTCCGCTCTCACGGTATGCATCTTGCCGCAAGCTGCCATCCGGCCTCTTAGTCGGCCAAGGACAGACCACAGGATGCTACACCGAGAGGGGACAGAGGCATGAAGCTGCGAGAAGTGATGACCACTGAGTTCTGCTGCGCTAGCCCTTCCGACTCCTTGAGCAAGATTGCTGCGGAGATGAAGCGGCACAACGTGGGCGCGATGCCCGTCTGCGAGAACGGGAGGCTGATGGGGATAATCACCGATCGCGATATCGTGGTCGAGTGTGTCGCGTCTGGAACAGACCCCAACACATGCCAGGTAGGCCGTTTCATGACGACCAGTCTGGTCCAGGGCCACCCGGACATGGACGTGGGCGAGGCAGCGAAGCTGATGGGGCGTGAACAGGTGCACAGGCTGCCGGTGGTGGAAAACGGCAAGCTGGTGGGTATCGTCTCCATTGGGGACATTGCGGTGAACTGCAGGGACGACAAGATCGTGGCCGACATGGTTCGAGAGATCTCCCTGCCCGTCAGGTCCACCAGGCCTCAGGCGGTGGCCGCGTAGGTGGAGGAGAAGCGAACCACCACCTCGCCAGTGGATGTGGCCGAAGCCCTGGAGGGAGCCCCATTTCCCTGCTCCAAGCAGAGACTGCTGGACTACGCGCGTGCCAAGGGGGCCTCGGAGGAGGCCCTTGAGACGCTCCTCTTTCTCCCGGAGGCGACCTACGAGGATGCCTCTGAGGTGATGAGGTGGGTCAGGGGTTAGCGACAAGCTCTGAGGGCCCGAGGATATCTTTCCTCGGGCCCTCAGAGCTTTCACCTCACCGAGGCGGCGATCCTGACTGCCTCGTCCCGCGGAAGCATCGAGACGAGGGAGAGTGCGGTGTTGCCGCTCACCCAGTCCAGTGCAACCACTGTGTGGGTCTCCTGGATCCGACCGGTGAATCCCCCCTGAGCGATCTCCTTGCCGCGCGGAAGCGTCGGCCGAAGCCCGTCGGCTCTCCGTTGGACCAGGACCGTCGAGGCGGAATCAGCGTTGCCGTAGGAGATGGCTACTGCCACTGCGCCGTCTGTTTCTGCGAACTGCGTGTCCCTCTGCGTGATGCCCGGAGGGAGGGCCGCAGGCTGCAGGATCGAGTATCCGGCGCGGCCCTGGATGTCGGGCAGGGAGGCGGATTGGTAGCCTGCCAGACGCAGCATCTCCTCCATCGTGGGGCGGATCAGACTGGTATTGGCCGGGGGCCTGAACGAGAAGGCGTCGTCGCTCACCGGTGTAGCCCGCTCCAGGAGGAGGTACTCGATGGTCAGAAGGATCGCGCCATCGTCCCCTTTTGCCTCGACGTGGAGGGGCATCAGCGTCTGCCTGTCCAGCCATAGACGGACCTCCCGAAAGGGGCGGCCAGATGGCTGCGGGGCAAGCCTCACCACCCTCGCAGTCCGTCCCGCGATGGTGCCCACCCCTCCCAAAGTCACAGTGGATCGAGCGCTCAAGCTGGAGATGAGAGCGTCAAGCTGGATGAGCTGCATGACCGGCGCGTACTTCTGCATGGGCAGGTGGAGGAAGAGCGCAAGCTGGCGTGGGTCGCCGATCTCGACGACCTGCGCGGAGGACGGATCGTAGATGGTCAGCCCTTTTCCGTTGTAGATCAAGACCGTACCGACCGGCAGCCCCGACGTGCCCGGCTTGATGACCTCGAGCTTCATGAGGTTCGGTTGCTTGAACCACTGGCGGAGTATAAGGGGGGGGGAACCGTCGGTGCCGGCGGTCAGCGCCACCTGCGCCTGGAACGACTCGACGTCGGCGTAGGCGTTGCGCAATGCCTGCTCGACGGTCTCGGGGATGGGGGTGCTGGTGGCCGCGGGCGTGGCGGTCCCCCCGGTCGAGGGCGTGGCGGTCTCGGCCACTGCGCTGGGAGTGGGCTGGTCGGGCATGGGAGTGGTAGCGGCGGGGGTCGGCTCGGGTCCGACCACTTCCCCTCGTTGGGCCGGCAGCACCTGGCACCCCGACGTGGCCGCCGCGAGGAGGGAGACGGTGACGGCCGTGGCGATGGCCTGGGGAATGCTCCAACCGGTGGTGATCATGGGTTACCCTTTCCTCTTTCGGTGATCGGATCGGCGGCTGTGCACCTGGGGGCACGCGCTTCCGGGCGCAGGGGAAAAGCACTACGCGTGCCTCGAAACCGTGAAAACGTGGTGAACGGTGGGATGGTATCGATATTGCAGAATGTTCACCGATACGCCGGCTCCGCCCTCCAGCCCACCGATCGAGTAGGGACTTGTGGACCCTGGTTGCCGTGCTGTGCCGGCCGAACTCGCGCCTGCATCGGGGAAGGTGGAAGAGCTTGAAAGACTCGGGTGACGGTAAGGGGACCTCACGGCGGTCCGTGGCGCTGTTTGCCGTGGGTGCACTGTTGGTGCTGACTATAGCGACGCTGCCGACCATGCAGATGCAGTCGTCGGGGGATGCTGCCTCGGAGATAGGGCTGAGCCAGGTGGCGGCCTATGCCAAGGCCGGGCAGATCACCGGCATCGTCGAGGATGGCGGCAATCTGGAGGTTACGCTCACCAACGGCGCCGTCGTCAAGTCACGGCGGGAGCCCGACCTGGGGTTGACTCAATCCCTGCGAAACTACGGCGTCACCGACGAGCAGCTTGCCAGGATCGACTTCCGTGTCCGCGGCCAGTCGGACTGGAGGTGGCTCGGCCCACTGTTCTGGATGCTGCCCTTGCTCTTCATAATCCTGATGATGGTGCTGTTCTCTCGACAGGGGAACTCCCAGACGGGCGGAGGTAACGTCTTCTCCTTCAGCAAGAGCCGAGCGCGCCGGATAGCCGCAGACCAGCCCAGCATTCACTTCTCCGATGTGGCCGGCGTGGAGGAGGCGAAGGAGGAGCTCCAGGAGGTGGTGGAGTTCCTGAGGTCGCCTCAGAAGTTCAGCGCCGTGGGCGCCCGCATCCCCAAGGGTGTCCTCCTGGTGGGTCCTCCGGGGACGGGCAAGACGCTGATGGCCAGGGCCGTGGCCGGGGAGGCTTCCGTACCCTTCTTCCACATCAGTGGGTCGGAGTTCGTAGAGCTCTTTGTGGGCGTCGGGGCCTCTCGGGTTCGTGATCTCTTCGACGAGGCCAAGAAGAACGCTCCCTGCATCGTCTTCATCGACGAGATCGACGCGGTGGGCCGGCAGCGAGGTCGCGGGCTGGGCGGAGGCAACGACGAGCGTGAGCAGACCCTGAATCAGATCCTGGTGGAGATGGACGGGTTCGACAAGAACACCGGCATCGTGGTGATCGCGGCGACGAACCGGCCGGACATCCTGGATACCGCTCTGCTGCGGCCGGGTCGCTTCGACCGCCGAGTGGTGCTGGACAGCCCAGATCTGGCCGGGCGGCTGGACATCCTGAAGGTGCACGCGCGCGGCAAGCCCCTGGCGCCGGATGTGGAGCTGGATAAGATCGCGCGTCAGACCCCGGGCTTCTCTGGAGCCGACCTGGAGAACCTGCTCAACGAGGCGGCTATCCTGGCCGCCCGGCGGAACGAGACCATGGTCACCAGACTGGACTTGGAGGAGGCCATCGATCGGGTGATCGCGGGGCCTGAAAGGAAGGGGCGGCTGATCAGCGAGCAGGAGAAGGAGATCACGGCCTACCACGAGGTGGGCCACACGTTGGTCGCCTACTACATGCCCCACCTGGACCCCGTGCACAAGGTCACCGTCATCGCTCGAGGCCAGTCGGGCGGCTATACCCGGCTGTTGCCTATGGAGGATCGACACCTCTGGACCCGGTCCCAGATGTCCGAGATGCTGGCCTTCGCCATGGGAGGGCTTGCCGCCGAGGACCTCGTTTTCGGCGAGACCACCACCGGTCCCAGCAACGATCTCCAGCAGGCCACCGAGATCGCTCGGAAGATGGTCACCATGTACGGGATGAGCGAAAAGCTCGGCACGGTTAGCCTGGCCTCCAACGGCATCGTGGACTACATGGGCGCCGACCTGATGGAGCCACGCAACTACAGCGAGCACACCGCGGCGCTGGTCGATGCCGAGATCCGGAGGATGATCGACGAGGGTCGGGCGAAGGCCAGGGAGGTACTCGTCACACACAGGCAGCAGTTGGTGTCCCTGTCGGAACTGCTGAAGGAGAAGGAGACGCTCACAGGGGATGAGGTGGCTTTGCTCCTGGGGCCGCGACCCCAGGCGGAGTCCCACAAGGTAGCCTGATCCCCTGCCCTCCTCGCGTCAGGCACTCGAATCGGCACGCTTCCTGCTTCTTCTGCCTTGCATCAGTTCGACGATAGGCAGTGTCCACCCATGCAGGATGACCAACTGGATGCTCTCAAGTACGTTCCCCCGAGCCCTCCACGCGGCTTTCTCCCGCGTCCCAGGCTCGATCAAGCGATCGCCCGCGGACTGCGCGGCAGGTTGGTACTGATCCATGCCCCCTCCGGCTACGGCAAGACCTGCCTCCTGTCGTCCGTCGCCCGGGAGTGGACGCGCTTCGCGCAGCCCGATTCCGCCACGCGATTGGCCTGGTACCGACTCGATCCTCGCGACGACGATGCTGCGGCCTTCGTGGCCGGCCTGCTGGAATCGGTGGGGTCGGTGCTGCCGGGATTCGGAGGTCTCACCCGAGCCGCGCTGCATTCGGCCGCCGACGCTCGTGGCGAGATCCCCAGGCTGATTGAGCTGTTCCTAGACGAGCTTCGCGGGGCGGAGCCGGAGCGGCTGTTCATCGTGCTGGATGGGTTTCATCACATCACGGACAGGACGATAGTCGATGCCCTGGAACGGGCACTGTTGGACCCGGAGCGGCCCTTACGACTGATCCTCTCGACGGCCGAGGACCCTCGCCTTTTTCTCTCGCCCCTGAGGGCCCGCGACGAACTGGTGGAGCTGCGAGCGGAGGATCTGCGGTTCACCGAGGAGGAGATGTGGGAGCTAGTGCGGCACCGGGCGAACCGGCAGGCTCCCCGGACCGCGCTCGACAGTGTGGTGCGGGGTACCGGTGGGTGGCCAAGTGCTGCCAACCTGGCTTCCCTGATCGTGGCGCGGGATCTGGCTCCTCTGTCCTTCCCACGGCTGGCGCCCACCGAACACGGCTACGCTCTCCTGGTGCGCGAGATGCTGGCCGGCCTTCCCCCCGAGACCAGGGGCGACGTGCTCAAGAGCTCATTGCTGGCGCGGCTCGACCTGGACGGCTTCAGGGAGGGGGTGGGGATTGCCGATCCGGAGTCCACGTTGAGCGTGGTGGAGGAGGCGGGGCTCCCCGTGGTGAGATCTATGGGCCGCGATCTACCGCTCTACTACGAGCCCCTCTTCCGATCGGCACTGGAGCAGGAGCTCGGCCGGGTGTCGTTGGCTCACGAGTACCGCTCTCTTCAAGGGCGAGTGGCGTCCTATTACGCCTCCAGGGGTGAACTCCCCGAAGCCCTGGGGCGGTATCTCCGAATGGAGGCTCACGAGGATGCGGCTCGCCTGCTGGAATCCGCGATCGATGCTGGGCGTTTGGAGGGGAGACCGGATCTCCTGCTTCGATGGCTGAGGAGACTGCCCGCCTCCGTTCGAAACGCCCACCCGCGGCTCATGCTTCAGGAGGCCAGGCTGCATCTCTCACGGGAGAGGCCGGACGAGGCCAGGGTGTTGCTGTTGGCGGCCAGGCCGGCGTTGGATGGCTCGGAGGACCGCGCGACGCGGGGCCGGCAGGCGTGCGAGTGGGCCACCCTCCGTCTCCAGGAGAGACGGTACCCCGAGGCGGCGAGCCTCGCGCTGGAAGCACTGAAGGAGCTTCCTGAGGAGTGGTTCGCGGAGCGGGCGGAAGCATGGTGGCTACTCTCCCGGGCGCTGGAGCCGGTGGGAGACCTAGCGGCGGCTTTCTCCGCGGCGGGACAGGGGCTGCTGGAGGCCGAGCGGAGCGGGCGGCCACCGTTGGTGGAGAGGGCGCTACTGCAGGCGGGCGCCATCGCCCAGTGGAGGGGAGAGTACTACGCCTCGCTAGCCCTCAGCGCGCGCGCTGTGCAGAGGGCTGCCTTGTGGGGAAGGGAAACCCTGGCGATCAACATCGCCGGGGGGAGCGCCTCGGCCGCCTACCTGGAGCGGGGCCTGTTGGGGAGCTCGCTGAAGGTGGCGAGGGGACTGCTGGCCACGAGCCAGCGGCTGCGCGACCTCGGCGGGCAGGTTCGTGCCCTGCTTGCCCTCTCGATGGCGATGGA
This sequence comes from Sphingomonadaceae bacterium, assembly GCA_050261575.1. Taxonomy (GTDB): domain Bacteria; phylum Chloroflexota; class UBA6077; order UBA6077; family UBA6077; genus JBLNDL01. The sequence continues at coordinate 31,726 of JBLNDL010000026.1, forward strand.
TCTGTCGGGCGAACGCGACCGCGGAAAGGAGATGCTCCACCGTGCTCGGGAGCTATCCGAGAGACTGGCGGCCGGACGGCCGGAGCGGGCGCTCGTCCTTCGGTGGTCGGCGGCCTCCCTGCTGCGGATGGGGAAGAGGAAGGAAGGGTTGGAGCGGGCGCGAGCGGCGCTGCAGGCGGCGCGGGAATCCGATCACCGGCCGCTGACCGATCAGTGCCAGCTCGTTCTGGCTGCGGGCGAGATGGTGGGTGCCAGGGTACCCGTCGTGATGGCGCGGGTCCGGAGGTTGATCGGATCCCTGCAGGGGAGCGACAACCGGCGATGGCTCGCGGCCGGGCTTCGGCTCGTGGCCGAAGGCTACGATCGGTTGGGACTTCGGTGGCAAGCTCAAGCTCACCTGCGATGTTCCCTGGCACTCGCGGCAGAAGGGATGTGGATCGGGATGCCGCTCGGCCTGCCCTCTTCGGAAGGCAGGCTTCTGGCGCTGGCGGTGCGGAAGGGGATAGCCCACGAGACGGCGGCAACTATGCTTGGTGTGGATCCGACGGAGGCGGAAAGACGGCTGGCGCCCCTCCTGGGTCACCGCGACCCTCGGGTGAGATCCAGGGCGGAGCAGACGCTGAAGGGAATGCGGCAGGGGTTGGGCAGGGCGCCCGCGCCGCGTCTGACCTGGCCCGCTATCGATTCGGCCAGTGACGGGGAGAGGGCCGAAGTATCGTTGCACTCCCTCGGGCGGTTCGACGCCAGAGTGGGGGGCGTGCTAGTGGAATGGCCGTCGATGGATGCCCGGAACCTGTCGGCGTACCTGCTGGTGCGGTTGGGGGTGGCGGTTCCGAGGGAGGAGCTGCTGCGCGACGTGTGGCCCCAGGAGGAGCCATGGAAGGCCAACCTGCGTCTGCACGAGGCGCTGTTCCGGATCCGCGAGGCGCTGGGAGCGGGCTATCCGCCAGTGGACCCACGCCTCGACGGTGAGGGCGTGTACAGATGGGACGGAGACGGCTGCGCGATCGATGCGGAGCGCTTCCGCGGGCTCGTGGCTGAGGCGCGGGTGTTGGTGGGGGAAGCGAGCCCAACCGACCTGCCGGGCCGCGCGGTGGGGCTCCTAGAGGAAGCGGTGAGCCTCTACCGTGGGGAGTTCCTGGACGGGCTGGAGTTCGCCTGGTGCGAGGCGCCGCGAGAGGATTTGCGCCGGCAGCTCCTGTGGGCCACGCGGGTCCTGATGGACCACTACATCGCCTTGCAGCGGTGGCGGGACGCGATTCGGCACGGCCGGAAGTCGCTCGAGAGCGATCCGCTGCAGGAGGACGTAGTTCGAGACCTGATGGTGTGCCATGTCCGGCTGGGGGACCGGACGGCCGTCGACAGGCTGTACCGCGAGTCGAAGCGGCTGCTGGCGATGGAGTCGGCGAGGTGGCCGTCCGAGGAGACCCGGGAGCTTCGCCTCAGGTTGCTGGGGACGGGTGCGGGGTGGGCTCGCACGGAGTCCCGCCAGCCATCGGTCGTGGTTGTGGGCAAGAGGTAGAACGGCCGGTGCGGGCGGACGCATTCGTCCGCCCATACGACCGACTACAGTACGGAAACCTCGTTCTGGACCGCCGCCTGCTCTACCCTGTCGTCGATCGGCACGTAGGCCACGTTGTGGAGCCCCACGTACTCGGCGCGAGGGCGTATCAGCCGGTTGTTGGAGTACTGCTCCAGGATGTGAGCGGTCCAGCCTGCCATGCGGCTGATGGCGAACACCGGCGTGAACAGGTCGATAGGGATGCCGAGTCCGTAGTAGACCGAGGCGGAGTAGAAGTCGACGTTGGCGTTGATCCCCTTCTGCCGGATCATGTACTCCTCGATCTTGCGTGACATCTCGTACCAGCGGCTCTCCCCGGTCTCCCTGGCCATCTCCTCGGACATCCTTCGCAGATGGAAGGCCCGTGGGTCCTGCGTGCGGTACACCCGGTGGCCGAAACCCGGGACCTTCTTGCCCTGCTCCAGCAGCCCGGCGACGTAGTCCTCGGCCCTGCTGGGATCACCGATCCTGCGGAGCATCTGCATCACCTGCTCGTTGGCGCCGCCATGGAGCGGGCCCGCCAGGGTGCCGATGGCGGCGGTCACGGAGGAGTAGAGATCCGAGAGGGTGGCCGCCGCGACCCTGCCCGCGAAGGTGGAGGCGTTCAACTCGTGATCCGCGTGCAGGATCAAGCAAGTATCCAGGATCTTGGCGGCCCTCTCGCTGGGGAGTTCCCCGGTCAGCATGTACAGGAAGTTGGCCGCCAAGCCGAGGTCCCGGCGCGGGGGGATCGGGTCCAGCTTCTGGCGGGACCTGTGGTGGGCGGCGACGATCACCGGCACCCGAGAGGTGAGCAAGATGGCGCGGCTGAGATCCACGTCGTGGTGGTGTTCCGTTCCTCCGGGATCGTACATCGACATGGCTGAGACGGCGGTGCGCAGCACCATCATCGGCTCCGCCGTCTCTGGGAAGTCGACGATCATGCGCACGATCCCGTGTGGGAGATCCCTGCAGCAGGACAGCTTGTCATCCAGTTCGCGGCGTTGGTTGCGCGTGGGGAGGTGGCCGTACCACAGCAGGTAGGACGTCTCCTCGAAGCTGGATTGGGCCACCAGATCGTTGATGTCGATGCCTCGGTAGCTGAGTTTCCCCGCGATGCCGTCCACCTCACAGATGGCGGAGGTGCCGGCGATGACGCCTTCAAGACCGCCTTTGCTCGTTGACATTCCTTCACCCCTTGCACGTACTACAAGCAGCGCGAGTGCAGCGGCGCACGTCTTTCGGCATCGTCGCAGGAGCCGACTGTGGCCACACAATTCTATAATAAGTTGGTTCCAAATGTTAAGAAAGAGAACCGGTAACCCTTCTTCTGCAATATGCGCACCACGAACGCCCTCCCGGCCGGCTTCGTGCGGCTGGCATGGAACTGGCTTCTGTGCTCACGTGTGATTCCACGGGTCGACCAGGGAGGATGGCATGGACGTCGACTCCGCGGCCTTCGTGCTCGATCGGGTGGATGTGGCCCGAGAGGCCATCATGGAGGCTCAACAGATCGTCGCGAAGTTCTCTCAGCAGGAGGACGTCGAGGTGGCGCAACTGCTCCAGGAGCTGCTCGATCGCGCCGAGCATCTGGACGCGATGATCCGCAGCGGCAGCTATCCATCGTAGTGACGAACAAGGTGGAGGCTCACGGTTCGGGAACCGCGAGCCTCCACCTTCGACCACAGAACGCACCTCGTTCCCAGGGCGACGCCCGGCGTGTTAGGCCGCCCGGGTTTCCCGGCCGCTCGCGGTGGGGTAGCCCGCCGCCTTCCAGGCGTTGAACCCACCACCGATGACGCTAATCCTGTCGTACCCCCCCTGGAACATCGTCAGCGCCGCACGGGCACTGGAGGCCTCGTGGGGTCAAGTTCAATACAGGATGATCTCCCTATCTCGAGGAAGGCGGAAGAAGCTCTTAGGCGGCTCCGATTTCGGGATGTTGATGGCCCCGGGGATGTGGGATGCCTCGTACTCCTGTGGGCTCCGGACGTCGACGAATAGGGCGGAGCCCTCGTCGTACTTCCTCTTTGCCTGATTC
>JBLNDL010000027.1:0-16842 GCA_050261575.1 Sphingomonadaceae bacterium
AGGCCCCTGACCCCCGTCCCCTAGCCACCCTTTTCCACGTGCACGATCGCCTCGTAGAAGCCTGCGCACAGCCCCTGGCGGCTGAGGACGCCGGGCGTCACCCGGTTCACACCGACGCCGAACTTGATCCACCCCCCCTGATCGCAGTGGAGGACGCCCCTGCCCAGCGTGGGGTCCAGCGCGAGCACGGCATCGACTCGCCCCCCCATCCCCCTCATCACGACGGCGTCGCCCTCGGCGAGGCCGAGCCTCTCGGCGTCTTGCGGGTTCATCCGAAGCTCCAGCGGCTTGCCCTGGTCCTCGGGCAGGATCTGCGAGTGGATGGACGTCTCCGGATGGCTGGAAATCAGCACGAAGCTGCCGTTCCGATCGGCCGCCGGATTGGGTGGCACCTCCGAGGTGAATCGGAAGCGCCCCGATGGGGTAGGGAAGACCCTGCCCTCGAAGGGGACAGCGGGCTGGGTCGGATGGCGAACGGGTCCCTCCCTCAGCATCTCGAGGGTGATCCCCAGGGGCAGCAGGGGTGCCGCCAGCCGCCTCAGCCATTCGGTGGCCGTGCCCTCCATCCCCTGGACGCCGAGCCGCTCCGCAAGGCCCTGGAAGATCTGCAGGTCGGTCCGGGCCTCCCCCAGCGGCTCGATGACCGGGTTTACCGGACCCAGCCAGTGATGCCCGTAGCTCCCCACCAGGTCCTCCTCCTCGAACGGGGAAGTGGTGGGAAGGAAGACATGCGCCAGGTCGGCGGTGTCGGTCATGAAGCCGTCGATCACCACCAGGAACTCGATCCTCTGGAAGGCCTCCCGCACCACCAAGCTGCGCGGGGCCTGGTTGGCGGGGTTGGCCCCGGTGACGACCACCATCTTGACGGGCGGGTCCTGCGCCGCCAGCAGCCCCTCCCCCAGGGTGGCCTTTGGAATGCCCCTCTGGAATCGGGCGGCCTCGGGAGCCTTCAGACCCCAATCCCAGTACTCCCGCTCCTCCATCCCGTGGCTCACGCCGCCGCCCGCCACCCCGATGTTGCCGGTGAGGGCAGCTATGGCATCAAGCAGGCGATAGATCTCCGCCCCGTACTCGCGCCGCTGCACCCCCCAGCCGGCCCAGATGGAGGCAGGCTTGGTGGTGCCGCACATGTGCGCCAGCCTCCGGATCTCCTCCAGGTCGATCCCGCACTGGACGGCCAGCCACTCCAGCGAGAAGCGCTCCAAGGTGGCCCGATACCCCTCGAACCCCTCGGAATGATCCCTCACGAAGTTCCAGTCCACGAGGTTCTCCTCGAGGAGTATCTTCCCGATGGCTGCGGCGAGGTAACCGTCGGAGCCGGGCTCCGGCTGGTAGTGGAGGTCGCACAGGTCGGCTGTGCGAGTGCGAATCGGGTCGATCAGCACCAGGGTGGCGCCCCTGGCCTTCGCCTGCTTCAGGAACGGTAGCAGGTGGACGTTGGTGGCCGACGGGTTCCGCCCCCAGATCAGCACCAGCCGGCTGTTGGGAAGGTCCGTCGGCTCGTGGGCGGTGCGGTAGCCGAAATCGGCGGTCTGGCCGGCGATCCCCGCCCCGCCGCAGAGGGTTCCGGAAGCGGTGGTGACGCCTCCCAGCAGGTTGAAGAAGCGAGAGTTGAGCATCTTCAGGGCGGCCGTTGAGCCGTTGTCCTGGTAGTGCATGATCGAGAGGTTTCCGTAGCGGTCGCGATACTCGGCGATCCTGCTGGCCACCAGGTCCAACGCCTCGTCCCAGGAGATCCGCACCCAGGAGCCGTCGACCCTCTTCATGGGGTGAAGCACGCGGTTGGGGGAGTAGACGCGGCGGATGTAATCCCGAGAGCGACGGCAGAGGAAACCCCGGGTCACCGGATGGTTGGGGTTGCCCCTCAAGGCGACGAGCCGGCCATCCCGAACGGTGGCCAGGATGCTGCATCCGTCCGGGCAGTCCCGGGTGCAGGTGGTGACGACGACCTTCTCCGCTGAGCTGCTCATGAGCACCTCCTAGGGGCCTGGTGGGGAAACCGATGAAGTCCGGGCATCGGCCGATGCGCCGCCAGCCGATTATAGCACTCCGGCGTTCGGGGCTGGCCGCTGCCTGTGCGGGGTCTCGGCCGTGACCAGGTCCGGGGTCCTTCGCTCATCACCCCGAGCACTCCCCGACCCCTTCGGGCCACCCGAAACGATGGAGAGCGTCGATGCCTGGCTGCCATCCTGAGCCGCAGGCGAAGGATCTCCTCACGGCCATTCTCGAACGCCGGCCGCGCCGTCGAGGCACCGAGGAGACGCTCGCCTTCGCTCAGCACGACGGTTCTGCCCTGCATGACGGTCGTGCCGGCCTCGAAGAGGCCCTGGAACGGCTCGCGTGCTCGTTGACACCCCTTTTCGGCCTCTGCTATGATCGTCGCATCGAGAAGTGAATAGAGTGGTGCGGGCCGAGTGATCGAGCCCGCTCGGGGAAGTCCGGTGCAAGTCCGGCGCTGTCCCGCAACTGTGAACGGCCCCACCGGCCAAAGCCAGGAACCCACCACGACTGCGTTGCCGTAGGCCTCCGAGAGAGAGGGCGCAGGCTGGATGGGCTCCCGGCGAGCCCGCCCCCTTGTCACCGACTCTGCGGGACAAGGGTTTTTTGTCCCCTCCCCCTCGGGTCCGCGAAGCGACGCAGAGAACACCCGAGGAGGTGCAGCTTGCGTCCCATCTTCGCCCTCATCCTGGCCGCCGTGGCGATCTCCGCCTCGGCCTGCGCGCCCGCCCAGACGAACCCACAGCAGCCTGGCGCAGCACCCACGACGAACCCAGCGCCGTCCACCCCTTCGGCTTTCCCCCTGACCCTGACCGACGACGCGGGTCGACAGGTGAGCCTGCCCAAAGAGCCGCAACGCATCATCTCGCTCTCCGCCAGCAACACCGAGATCCTCTTCGCCTTGGGGTTGGGCGACCGAGTGGTGGGCGTGGACGAGTACTCGGACTACCCGCCGCCCGCCACGGAGAAGCCGCGGGTGGGCAGCTTCGTGAGGCCAGACATGGAGAAGGTGATCGCGCTCGAGCCCGATCTGATCCTGGGTACCGAGATGCACCTGAAGGGGGTGCTGCCCGAACTGGAGAAGCGGGGGCTGACGGTGTTGATCGTGAACCCGAAGGGAGTCAAGGGCGTGCTGGATGGCATCAAACTGACGGGCAGTGCCACCGGACGCCAGGCTGAGGCGGAGACCCTCGCCGACGAGCTTGCCGACAGGATCGCCACGGTGGAATCCAGGTGGCAGGGGGCCGAGCCGGTACGGGTCTTCTTCGAGCTGTCGCCCGAGCTCCACACCGCCGGTCCCAACTCCTTCATGGACGAGATGATCCGCCTCGCGGGGGGGGTGAACGTGGCGGGGGGCGCCGGCAAGGAATGGCCGCAGATGGACCAGGAAGCCCTCTTGCTGGCGGACCCCGAGGTGATCCTTCTGGCCGACCACGGTTCTGAGGGCGGGCAGAGCCCCGAGACGGTGGCCGCACGGCCAGGGTGGCAGCAGATGAGCGCAGTGAAGACGGGCAGAATCTACCCCATCGACCCCGACCTCACCAACCGGCCGGGCCCGAGGGTGGCGGAGGGCCTGGAGTTGATGGTGAGCAAGCTCCATCCGGAGAGTCGCTAGGGTCACCGTGAAACCACGAAGGCACGGAGACACAGGGCGTTCTCCGTGTCACGTGGTGAATTGCGTTCTGCAGTCCGAAGGAAGCGAGGGGGCGATGGAGTTCACGGTGGCCAAGGCCAGGCCCATGGAGAAAAGGGGAGGGATCCGGATAGGGCGCTACGCCATCGCACTGGCGGCCCTCCTGGTCACGTCGGCCGCTGGCGTGCTGATCGGCAAGGCTCAGATGGACCCAGGCACCGTCCTGGCCATCCTGCTGTCCAGGCTCCCCTTCCTCGACGTCGTCCCCTGGTGGCCCGCTAGCTACGAGACCATCCTGTGGGAGGTGAGGTTGCCGCGGGTGTTCGTGGGCGCGCTGGTAGGGGCAGGGCTCTCGGTGGCCGGCGCCACCTATCAGGGGCTGTTCCGAAACCCTCTGGCCGATCCCTATCTGGTGGGGGTGGCGGCGGGGGCGAGTCTCGGGGCGGTGCTGGCGATGGTGGCCGCCCTGCCGGTGATCCTCTACTCCCTGGGAGCGGTCCAGGTCGCTGCCTTCCTCGGCGCCTTGCTCACGGTGGGGCTGGTCTACTCCCTGGCCAGGGTTGGCCGGTCCACCCCGGTCACCACCCTGCTGCTCGCGGGGGTGGCCGTGGGGTCCCTCGCCAACGCTGCCACGGCGTTCGTCATGTACGCCCAAGGGGACAAGATAGCGGTGATCTACACCTGGATGCTGGGGGGCTTCAACGCGGCCAGCTGGCGGGACGTTGCGCTCGCGGCGCCCCACGTGGTGGTTTCGGCGCTCGTGCTGTCGCTGATGGGCGGCGTCGCCAACGTCCTGCAGTTGGACGAGGACCAAGCGCGCTCCCTCGGCTTGAACGTGGAACTGATGAAGGTGGTGCTCGTCCTCTGCGCGACACTTGCCGCTGCGGCGGCGGTGGCAGCGGCAGGGCTGATCGGCTTCGTGGGGCTGGTGGTCCCCCACACCGTCAGGATGCTGTGGGGACCCGACTACCGGTCGCTGATCCCCCTGAGCGCCCTGACGGGAGCGGCTTTCCTGGTGGTGGCGGATGCCACGGCCCGGCTGCTGCCGGGCCCCCAGGAGGTGCCAGTCGGCGTCGTCACCGCCTTCTGCGGCGCTCCCTTCTTCCTGTATCTGCTGCGGCAACAGAAGCGGTCGGTGTTCTAGTGGATAGCTTCCTGTATCTCGACAAAGTCAGCTTCCAGTTCCAGGGTGCCCCGGTCCTGCGGGAGGTATCGCTGGGGCTGGCTCCGGGCAGCTTCCTGGGGCTGCTGGGCCCCAACGGGTCGGGCAAGACCACCCTGCTCCGGCTGGCGGCGGGGCTGTTGAAGCCCACCCACGGCCGCGTGACCCTGGGAGATCGTCCCCTGGATCGAATGAGCCGCGGCGAGATCGCCCGCCGCCTCGCCGTTCTCCCCCAGAACCCCAACCTGCCGCCCACTTTCACAGCATGGGAGGTGGTGATGATGGGGAGAACCCCCTTCCTCGGCTTCCTCGGAAGGGAGAGCGCGACCGACAGGGCGATAGTTGAGCGATCGATGCAGATGGCCAGATGCCGCCATCTGGCCGAGCGGCGGGTGGGGGATCTCTCGGGCGGCGAGCGGCAGCGAGTGATGATGGCGAGGGCGCTGGCCCAGCAGCCGGAGATGCTACTGCTGGACGAGCCCACCACCCATCTCGACCTGGAGCACCAGATAGCCGTCACCGAAATGGTGGCGGAGCTGGTGAAGGGGGGAATGGCGGCGCTCGGGGTGTTCCACGATCCGAATCTGGCGGCCTGCTACTGCACCCACCTAGCAGTGCTATCCGGTGGGCGATTGGTCGCCACGGGATCGCCGGAGGAGGTCCTCACCCCCCGGCTGCTCGCGGAGGTGTTCAGGGTGGAGCTGTGCCTCACCTCGCACCCGCGGGGAGGGATGCCCGCCGTCCTGCCGCCGGGGCCTGAGCGAGACGAAGGTAGGGCGAGGGCTTATCCCCCGCCCGGGCGCGGGTGACAGGGTCTGGCCAAGAACCCACGCCCCGATACCACGTGGGCGAGATGGCTATCCCAGCGGTGCGCGAGTGCTCGGTGGGAGCCTCGCGATCGACGCGTGATGCACATTCGCCCGCGGTCTCTCAATGCGCTGCGCGGCGCACCCCCGGGACCCATGATGCGCATTGCCGCACAGCGCACTCCGTAGGCCGGAAAGGTTGCAGATGCTTCGACGATGGGTTTCAGCACTGGGAAGGCTGGCCGCCGCCCCGCTGGTGGCCGCTGGCTTCCTGACCGTGTTGCCGGTTCCCGCGCCCAGGTCCCTGGCCATGGGTCCGATGGGCTGGCCCGTGGCCTGCTTCCCTCTGGCCGGGGCCACCCTGGCCGCGGTGGTCGCCGCCGTCGGGGTGGTGCTGGACCTCTGGCTTCCGCCCCAGGCGGTTGCCCCATTGCTGATAGCGAGCCTTCTTGCCATCACCGGGGCCCTCCATCTGGACGGGCTGATCGACAGCTTCGACGGGCTGTTCGGGGGGAGGGACCCTGCAGACCGCCGGACCATCATGAAGGATAGCCGGGTGGGGAGCTTCGGGCTCGCAGCCGCTGGATCGATGCTGCTAACCGAGTACGGGGCCCTGGTAGCCATGCCTGTGGAGGCCCGGAGCCTGGTACTCGTGGCGGCGGGAGCCCTCTCCCGCTGGGCCATGGTCGCCACCCTGTGGGGCTTCCCTGCCGCGGGCTCCAAGGGGCTCGCCGCGGGGCTGAAGCCCCACCTGAGATGGATCCACGCGGCCGTGGCCACCCTACTGGCCGCCACGATCGCTCTCGGAGCGATGGGATGGGCGGGCGGAGCGGCGATGGCCATCGCCTGCCTGCTCGTGGGGCTAGGGGGGCGGCTGGCGGTTGCGAGGCTGGGCGGGATCACCGGGGACATCTGCGGCGGCCTGGGCCAGATGGTCGAGGCAGCGGTGCTGCTGGTCGCGGTGGCGGCATGGTGAGAACCGTCGGCTCCGCGGAATCGCAGCCAACATTGTCTGATGCGATGACAGAGCGAGCGAACGTGATAGCCCTGGCGGTCGCGCTCGACCTGCTGATGGGGGAGCCGCCGGAGCGGTGGCATCCCGTGGTGGGAATGGGACGCCTCGTGGAACGGCTGGAGCGGCTGGCACCCAGGGAGGGACCGGCGCGGCAACTGATCTGCGGCGCGACGATGGAAGCCGCCTGCCTCGCGGCGGCCGCCCTGCCGGCCTGGCTGCTGCAGCGCGTGCTTCCCTCGGGGTCGCCCGTCAGGACCCTGGCGCTGGCGCTGGCGCTGAAGCCAACCTTCGCCATCCGGGCGCTGTTCGAGTTCACCGAGCGGGTCGCGAAGGCGCTGGAAGCGGGAGATCTCCAGGAGTCTCGGCGGGCCGTGGGGCAGATCGTGAGCCGGAACGTCGAAGGGCTGGGCGAGACCGAGGTGGCTGCTGCCGCGGTGGAGTCGCTCGCGGAGAACGGCAGCGATTCCGTGGTGGCGCCGCTCCTTTACTACGCTATCCTGGGTCTCCCCGGCGCCTATCTCTACCGCATGGCCAATACCCTGGACGCCATGGTCGGCTACCGGGGCAGGTACGAGTACCTGGGCAAGGTGGCCGCGCGAGTGGACGACGCACTCAACCTGCTGCCCTCGAGGCTCGCGGCTCTGGCCACCGCTGCGACCTGCTGGATGGCCGGTGGCTCCCCCACCCGAGCCTGGCGCGTGGCGGTGCGGGACTCCGGGCGGACCGCCAGCCCCAACGCTGGCTGGCCCATGGCCGCGATGGCCGGAGCGCTCGACCTGCGGCTGGAGAAGGTGAACCACTACGTCCTGAACGAAGGCGGGCGCCCGCCGAGGGCGCGCGACCTGGCGAACGCCCGACGCGTGGCCGCCGCCGGCCTCGCAGCCGCCGTAGCGGTCGCCATCCTGTCGCAGCGGCTCCTCGGAAAGCGTTCGACCGATCGGTTCCGAGTACCGGGCAGTCCTGGGTAGACCTGCGTTCAGGGTTCTGAGCGCTGGTTGCCGAATGCTCAGTCCTGAATCCTCGGCACAACCTGCAGTCGAAGGGAAATCGTCGTGGTGCTGAAACCTAAGCCTTACCTCCATCGGGTGCAGCCCTGCCCTCACGGCTCCTTCTCCCACAAGGAGGCGGTGGAGAGAGGGGTAGCCCGGGAGCGGGTCCTCGATTTCAGCGCGAGCTGCAACCCCCTGGGACCAGCGCCCAGGGTGCTGGCAGCCCTCTCCAACCTGGACGTGAGCCGCTATCCCGATAGCGAGGCCACAGAGCTGCGGGTAGCTCTGGCGCGCCCTCTGGGGCTGGACGCTGCGTGGATAGCGGTGGGCAACGGCTCGGCGGAACTGATGTGGCTGCTGGCCACGGCGTTCCTGCGGCCGGGCGACCGGGTGCTCGTGGTCGGGCCCACCTTCGGGGAGTACGCCAGGGCCTGCCAGGTGGCGGGGGCGTCGGTGGAGACGGTGGCGGCCGGCGAGCAGGACGGCTTCCGGCCGGACCCCGACGCCATCGAGCGACGGATCGCGGGCTTCCGGCCGAGACTGGTCTTCCTGTGCAACCCCAACAACCCGACGGGACAGATCCTGCAGGCCGAGTCGATCCTTCGGCTGCTGGAGGGCTGCGAGGAGACGCTGCTGGTGGTGGACGAGGCATACCTGCCCTTCTGCCGGCCCGCGCCCGACCTGGTTCCCTTCCTGCCGGACGGAAAGCTGTTGCTGCTGAGGTCGATGACGAAGGACCACGCCCTGGCCGGGCTGCGGCTGGGCTACGCCGTCGCCCATCCGGATCTGATCCAGTGGCTGGATCGGGTCCGCCCACCCTGGAACGTGAACGCCGCCGCGCAGGCGGCAGGCCTCGCGGCACTCGTCGAGGGAGGGCACGTGGAGGAAGCTCGTCGGGTGGTCGAGGAAGCACGTCGCTTCCTGTCCGAGGAGCTGTCCGGCCTGGGGCTCGAGGTGATCCCCTCCGCCGCCAACTTCCTGCTGGTCCGGGTCGGCCGGGGGAACGAGTTCCGCGCGGCCCTGCTGGATCGAGGGATCTGCGTGCGGGACTGCGCTTCCTTCGGACTGCCGGCCTACGTGCGGATCGGGGTGCGGACCCTCCCGGAGTGCCGGATGCTGGTGGATGCGGTCCGGGAGGTGGTGGATCGTGGCTAGCTTCGTCCTGGTGAGACACGCCTCGGCCGGCTCACAGGCGCCGAATGCGGATCTCACACTCCAAGGGTGGGCAGAGGCCGAGGCGCTGGCCCGTCGCCTGAGAGGCTGGCACTTCGATGCGGCCTGGAGCAGCGACCTGCCTAGGGCGGTCGGGACGGCCGAGATCATCCTGCGTGGGCGAAAGGGGCCGGTCCTCCAGAAGTCGCCGCTCCTTCGGGAGGTGGAGCCTCCCGCAGACGGGCTGCTGGAGAGGGACCAGGAGGGATACGCAGAGTGGGAGCGCGTGGCCACGGAGGAGGTGGCCGAGCGCCTGAGGCGGTGGCTCAGGGTCTCGGTGCCGGCCGGCTGTGGTGGCGGCTCGGCCACCCATCACCCATCACTCGTCACTCATCGCCCGTCCGTTCTCGTCGTCTCCCACGCGGGGCCGCTGAGGGTGCTGATCTGCCTGCTCCTCGGGCTACCACCCGAGATGCAGTGGTCCTTCCGCCTGGACCTGGCTTCGCTGTCCATCGTGGAGAGGGGCGACGACATGGGAACGATCCTGCTGCAGAACGACAGGTGCCACTTACAATGACCGCTAAAGTGCTGATGATCCAGGGAACCAGCTCCTCCGTGGGTAAGAGCCTTCTCGTTGCCGGACTGTGCCGGCTCCTGCACCAGGAGGGGTACCGGGTGGCCCCCTTCAAGGCCCAGAACATGGCCCTCAACGCCGCCGTGACCCGGGAGGGGCTGGAGATCGGTCGTGCCCAGGCCGTCCAGGCCGAGGCCGCGGGCATCGAGGCGTCGGTGGAGATGAACCCCCTCCTGCTGAAGCCCGAGGGGGACAGCCGCTGTCAGGTGGTGCTGATGGGCCGCCCGCTGGAGAGCATGCACGCTCGGGACTACTACCGACAGAGGGAGCAGTTCTGGGAGGCGATTAGCTCCTCCCTGGAGCGGCTGAGGGCCCGGTACGACGTCGTCCTGATCGAGGGGGCGGGGAGCCCGGCCGAGATCAACCTGAGGGAGGGCGACCTGGTCAACATGAGGGTGGCACTGCACGCCCAGGCGCCGGTGCTGCTGGTGGGAGACATCGACAGGGGAGGGGTCTTCGCCTCGCTGGTCGGGACCCTGGAGCTTCTGCAGCCCCAGGAACGCTCCCTGGTGCGCGGCTTCCTCATCAACAAGTTCCGGGGAGACGTCTCGCTGCTGACTTCGGGCCTTCGGATCCTGGAGGAGCGGACGGGGGTGCCGGTGCTGGGGGTGGTGCCGCACCTCCACAACCTGCTGATCTCGGAGGAGGACTCGGCTGGGCTGGAGGCCGGTGGAGCTGGCACGGCGCTTCTGGACGTCGCCGTCATCCGGCTGCCTCGCATCGCCAACTTCGACGACTTCGACCTGCTGAGCGCGGAGCCAGCCGTCGGGCTGCGCTACGTGGCAAGCCCGACGAAGCTGGGGCGCCCGGATCTGGTGATCCTGCCGGGCAGCAAGGGCACGGTGTCGGACCTGAGCTACCTGCGGCAAACGGGGTTGGCGAGGGCCATCCTCGCCCTCGCCCGCAGCGGGACCCCCGTGCTTGGTATCTGCGGCGGATACCAGATGCTGGGCGAGCGGATCCTGGACCCGGAGGGGGTGGAATCCACGGAGCGGGAGGCGCCGGGGCTGGGATTGCTGCCAGCCACGACCACGTTCGCGGGCGAGAAGCGCACGGTGAAGGTGAGGGCGAGGGTGGTGGCGGGGACAGGTCCCCTCGCGTTGGCCGCGGGGCAGGAGATCGCGGCCTACGAGATCCACATGGGGGCCACCAGCCACCGTGAGGCGCCGGCGTTCGAGCTGCTGGAGGGGGAGCGGGCAACCCCGGAGGGATGCATCGCGGGGGACGGCCTGGTGATGGGGAGCTACCTCCACGGGCTGTTCGAGAACGAGTCGATCCGCCGCGCCCTCGTGGAGTGGCTGGCGGAGCGCAGGGGGGTCACGCCGCCCGAGCGCGAAGGTGTGGCCGCCAGTAGGGAGGCGGAGTACGACCGGCTGGCCGGCACGCTGCGCCGGCACGTGGACCTGGAGCGGTTGCTCGAGATCGCGGGGCTCTAGGCAGGGGGGATAGGCAGGTCCCGTCCTAACCCGCACGCGGTCTCTGTATGCGCTGCGCGGCAAGGTGCATCACCCGTTCGACATCTGCGATCGTCTGCGTACATCTGCGGATCGGTCCTGTTTCATGGAGGCAATCGATGGGTAGACTCGTTCTGATCCTGGGGGGAGTTCGTAGCGGCAAGAGCGCCATGGCCGAGAAGATGGCACGGAATGCAGGCGGGAGGATCACCCTCGTCGCTACCGCCCAGGCCCTGGACGACGAGATGAAGCAGAGGATCGCCGCGCATCGGGCGGCGCGCCCGGCTGGTTGGCGCACCCTGGAGGAACCGCTGGATCTCGGAGGCGCCGTGGAGCAGGCGGTCGCGGATAGCGACCTCGTCGTGGTCGATTGCCTGACCCTGTGGCTCTCCAACCACCTCTGTCGTATCGAGGCAGCGGAATCCAGCGGGGAGTGGGGGGACGCCGTGGACAGGCTCGGGGCGGTCCTGGAGCGAGACCTCTCTCGATTGGTCGAGGCGGTGCGATCGGCTGGGGCGACGGTCGTCGTCGTCTCCAACGAGGTGGGCCTGGGGCTGGTGCCGCCGAACCCCATCGGGCGCGTCTACAGGGACCTGCTGGGGCTGGCCAACAGTCGGCTAGCGGCCGAGGCCGACCAGGTGCTGCTGATGGTGGCCGGTCTGCCCATCGACGTGAAGCGATTGGCCTGGGAACTGGAGTAATGGAGAGGAGTTGGCCTGAGGCTCCATTCCCGAGGATGGGGGAACGCTGCCGGCGCGAAGGTGGGCGGGATGCCCGCGGCCACGCCCTTCGGGCCGGCACGGCAGCGGAAGGGCTCGGTTCCGAGAGAGCGGTCGGAACGGGAACGGCCCTGGTGCCCTGCACCTGCGGGGAGCTGGTGCAGGGCATCCTGGACGGGGAGCCCTTTCTGGTTTCGTGTCCCATCGACCGATACAGCCAGGTTCGAGTGAGAGTGGAGGGCGGCCTCGCCCCCACCCCGACGCTCCCCCAGAGGGAAAGAGGGGCGCTGGGGACGGGGGGACGGGGAGACGCGGAGAGGCCAGTAGCGGCCGGCGGCTCTGCCGGCCCGAGGGCGGGCCTGAGACCCACCCCCATGCCGGAACCGAGCGGGCGGACGCGGTGGCCCGCTTCCGCGCGGGGGCCGGGCGATGCGCGAGACCCCGACCCACGCCGCGGCGGTCGCGTCCCTGGATCGACCGAAAAGGCCCGGAGGGCCGCGGCCCTGACCCTGGAGCATCTCGGCTTGGGAGGGGTTCCCTTCACCGTGGAGGTCGACTGCCCAGTGCCCGCTTCGAAGGGGTTCGGGTCCAGCACCGCCGACGTGGTGGGGGCCATCGCCGCCTCCGCCGCCGCGGTCGGGGTCTCGCTGGATCCGCTGGAGGTAGCCCGCCTCGCCGTTGCGGTGGAGCCGAGCGACGGGACCATGTTTCCCGGCCTGGCCGTCTTCGACCATCGGACGGCCGCCCGCTGGGAGCCACTGGGCCGGACACCCCCGTTGTTGGTGGCGGTGCTCGAGTTCGAGGGCACGGTGGACACCCTGGAGTACAACGCCGGACTGGACCTGGCCCGACTTCGCTCCATGGAGGCAACCCACCGAGAGGCGCTGGGGATGCTCCGGCGGGGGATGGAGGAGCAGCGGTACCAGTTGATCGGCCTCGCCACCACCGCCAGCGCCGTGGCCAACCAGATACTGCTGTCGAAGCCGCAGTTGGACGAGGTGATCGCGCTGGGGGCGGAATACCACGCCCTGGGGGTCTGCGCCGCTCACAGCGGCACCGCGTTGGGGGTGCTCTTCGCGCCCGAGGAGAGCTGGAACGCGCGAAGGCTGCTGGATGAGGCCCGCCGCAGGCTGCGGGGGCTACAGGGTGGGTGGGTTTCCAGGATGGTCGACGGGGGGGCGCGGATCGTCAACGCCGGAAGGGCATCTTCGATTCCGGGTTCCGAGTCCTGAGTTTTGGGTTCGGAGTCTCCGGAAAGAGCCTGCGCCATCCCCAACCCAGGCGATCGATAGCCCGGCCTTGCCGAACGTAGGAGTCCGTGCCCCGTCGGGGTTGAGGCAGACCCAACTCCGCCTCATTACTCAGCACTCGGCACCTAACACGCAGAAAGGAACGGTCACAGCCGTGGAAGAACTGTTGAGCAGGATCGAGCGTCTCGCCTCCTCCATCACACCTTTGGACGAGGCCACCATGGAAGCAGCGCGGCAGCGGCAGGGGCAGCTAACCAAGCCCCCTGGCAGCATGGGCAGGCTGGAAGACTTGGCCGTGCAGCTTGCGGGCATCACTGGACAGGTGCAGCCGCGCCTGCCGCGCAAGGCGGTGGTGGTCATGGCCGGCGACCACGGGGTGGTCGCCGAGGGCGTCTCCGCCTTCCCGTCGGAGGTGACGCCCCAAATGGTGCGGAACTTCCTCGCCGGAGGCGCCGCCATAAACGTCCTCTCGAGGAGGGCAGGGGCCAGGGTGGTGGTGGTGGACGTGGGAGTGGCCTCGGAGCTCTCGCCCGCCGACGGGCTCGTGGCGCGAAAGGTGGCCTTCGGGACCAAGAACCTGGCGGTCCAGCCCGCAATGACCCGGGAGGAGGCCGCCAGGGCCATCCTGGCCGGCGTAGAGGTGGTGGAGTCGGAGCTATCCAGGGGACTCGACCTGGTGGCGACGGGCGAGATGGGGATCGGCAACACCACACCCTCGGCAGCGATCGTGGCGGTGCTCACCGGCAGCCCCGTGGCCGAGGTGGTGGGGCGCGGCACCGGCATCGACGATACCGGACTCGCCCGCAAGATCCGCGTCATCGAGCGGGGGATCCAGATCAACCGGCCCGATCGGCAAGACCCCATGGACGTGCTGGCCAAGGTCGGCGGTCTGGAGATCGCCGGTCTGGTGGGGGTGATCCTGGCAGGTGCCGCCCATCGGCTGCCCGTCGTGATCGACGGCTTCATCTCGGGGGCGGCCGCGCTGGTGGCCGCACGGCTCTGGCCCCAACTGCTGCCCTACCTGATACCATCCCACCAGTCGGTGGAGGTGGGACATCGGGTGCTGCTGCAGCACCTCGGGCTGCGCCCCCTCCTCGCCCTGGATCTGCGGCTGGGGGAGGGCACCGGCGCAGCTATTGCCATGCATCTCATCGACGATGCCCTGGCGCTGCAGGACGAGATGGCCACCTTCGCCGAGGCGGGGGTGAGCGGGAGAGAGTAGGGGAGAGGCTTGGATCGGCTATCATAACCACAGAGACACGGTGGCAGGGCTACGGCCGGTGCGAGACTCTGTGCCTAGGGCCCTCTCGAGGTCGCCGAAGCTGTCACGCCGAGCGAAAAAGACGAGGCCATTCGTTTCGCATGGGGTGACGATGCAAGTGCCCTGCTCCGTGTCCCGATGCCTCTGTGGTGACTATCGATAGGAGTGCTTGGACATGGAAGAGGAGAAGGGAAGGCCCAGGACCAAGGGGCTCGTCATGGTCTTCACGGGGGATGGCAAGGGCAAGACCACCGCCGCGCTCGGCATGGCCCTGCGGTCCGCCGGCCACCACTTCAAGGTCGCGGTAGTCCAGTTCATCAAGGGCACGATGCGCTACGGGGAGGTGGAGGGGGCAAAGATGCTGGCCCCTTACGTCGACTGGACGATAAGCGGCAAGGGCTTCACCGCGGGCCCTTTCAACCGGGCCACTCCCGAAGAGCACAAGCAGGCGGCCGACGAGGCTTTCCAGACGGCGACGGAGAAGCTGCTCTCCGGCGAGTACAAGGTCGTCATCCTGGACGAGGTGCTGGGCGCCCTCAACGCGGGCCTGGTCAGCACCGAGCAGGTGCTGACCCTGATACGGGAGAAGCCGCCAGCGGTGCACCTTGTGCTCACAGGCCGAGGCGCCCCCCAGGAGATCATCGACGCCGCGGACCTGGTGACGGAGATGAAACCGATCAAGCACCCCTACGAAGTGGGGATCGTCGCCCAGAAAGGCGTGGAGTTCTGAGCAGGCATCTGCTGATCGAGTACGTGTTTCCGGCCAGTGGCGCTTGCCCGGACGGGGCACGCGTGATCCAGCGGCACCTGTCCCGTACCCCCGCCACACCGAGATGGGCACGGACTATCGGCCTCTCGCAGCGAAGCCTCGCTTCGAAGCGAGGGGCCGTCGCGGAGTAAGACACCCGTCACGTTCGATGAGGGAGCAACGGATCGATCCCAAGGTGGGGCTGGGGCTCGTCAGCAGCCCCGTACGCCTCTCGGCTGGCGGGCGGCGGCCGGCGCTGCGGACACGTTACACTCGTGGTGATGGCACGATTCGTGATGCCGCAGGGCCGGAAACCTGCTCTGGGAGGATGTCGCGCCCCGAGCCGTGGAGGCACCTTTGGGGCGCCGGAGCTCGATCATGCCGAGCAAGCAGAAGACGCTGCAGCAACTCGAGGCCGAGTTGCTGCGAACCCGAGAAGCCCTGGGACAATGCCAGGAGTTGTTCCGAGCCACCTTCGAAAAGGCCACCGTGGGCATGGCCCACTTGGCAACCGATGGGCGCTTTCTCCGGGTGAACCAGCGACTGGCCGACACCCTCGGCTACTCCCGTGAGGAGCTTGTCCAGAAGAACTTACGCCAGATCATTCATCCCGACGACCTGGCGGCCAGCCTGGAGCGGTTTCGCCAGCTAGTCGCCGGGGTGATCCCCACCTACACCGATGAGAAGCGATACTTCCGGAAGGACGGCTCGGTCATCTGGGCCAGCTTCACGGTGTCAGTGGCGAGGAAGCCGACGGGTGAACCCGACTTCGTGGTCGCCGTCCAAGAGGACATCGGTGGCCGCAAGCGGCTGGAGGAGGAACGAGAACACCTGCTGGAGCAGGTGCACGAGGCGAATTGCAGGCTGGTGACGGGGGGTATCAGCAGGCGGGAGCTGGCCGACGAGGCGCAGAAGAGAACCGCGGAGTTGCGCGCCGTCATAGAATCCATCGCCGACGGGGTGATCATCTACGACCGCGACGGACACGTCCTGCACATGAACTTTGCCGCCCAACGATCGCTGGCAGTGTCGGAGGAGGAGTTCCGGTCGAGAAGCTACGAGCAGTGGATAAAGATGCTAAGGCTGGAGACCATCGAAGGAAGACCGCTCGCGGTGGAAGAGACACCCAGTTGGAGGGCCCTCCGCGCGGAGACGGTGCGGGGCTTCGTGATGGTCGTCCACGCGCTCGACGGCCGCAGGCTCTGGGCTTCCGTGAGCGCCGCCCCCATCTGCACCCCAGAAGGCGCGCTGCTGGGAGCGGTAACCACTTTCACCGACATCACGGAGCTTCACCGACTTCAGGAGCAGAGGGAAGACCTGGTGCGTTCCGTCTCCCACGACCTGAGAAGCCCACTGACGGCGGTGCAGGGACAGGCCCAGTTGCTGCTGATGCTGCTGGAGCGGTCCAACCAGGACGGGAATCTGAGGCGGAGCGCGACAGCCATCTTCACCAACGCCCGCCGGATGAACACCATGATCCAGGACCTGGTGGACTCGGTGAGGGCGGAGTTGCAGCAGCTTAAGCTGCATCGCACCGGCTTGCATCTTTCGACCTTCCTGCGGGACTACCTCCAACGGATGGAGGGTGTACTGGATACGAACAGGATCCGCGTGGGAGTGCCCGAGGAGTTGCCAGCGGTGTGGGCAGACGCGGACCGGCTGGAAAGGGTGTTGACCAACCTCCTGAGCAACGGGCTGAAGTACTCGGAGGCCGAGGTTCGGGTGACCGCCGCGAGACTGGATGGGCACGTCAGGGTTTCGGTGAGCGACCAGGGGATCGGGATCTCGCGCGAGGACCTACCTCGCATCTTCGATCGCTTCTACCGGGCGAGGGGAGCTAGGAAGGCCGAGGGGCTGGGTCTGGGCCTCTACATCTCCCGCATGCTAGTGGAGGCAATGGGAGGGCAGATCTGGGCTGAGAGCCAGGTTGGCAAGGGGAGCACCTTCTACTTCACGCTGCCGCTCGCCGAGGCGGGAGCCGAGGGCTGAGCATCGGGCTCGCGCCTCGCTGCCTGATCGAC
>JBLNDL010000028.1:0-18517 GCA_050261575.1 Sphingomonadaceae bacterium
GGGGGGGCCCCGGGCGGGTGTCGGGTGGGGGGGGGCCGGGGGGGGGGGGGGGGGGGCCCCCCCCCCCCGCCGGGGGCCCCCCCCCCCCTGCCGCGCTGTGCATTACCAGCTAGCCCGACACCTCGCGGCCGGTGGGCACGTGTAGGCCAGGCGGTCTGGTCCGTCAGAGCAGTCTAGACCCATTGTTGCTCTGGTCGGGTTCTGCCTTGGATGCGGCCTTTCTCCGGCGGCTCCGCAAGGCCAGGTAGAGAAGGGGAACGTCGAGCAGGGCTGGGAGCGGGTCGTCCAGTGCCAGAATGGCGAATTCCGGCCGGCCAAGAAGGTTGCCGAGATAGGAGCGCAGCGAAAGCTGTCCAGCCCGGATCAACTCGATGGCCGCGGGGAGATCGGACGACAGCCTCAGCCACGCCGCGCCGGCACGTGCCCTGGTCTCGGGCACCGGTTCGCCCTGCACCATGAGCCAGTTCAGGTATGGGAAATCCACGCCGGCGCGCCGTCCGAGGGAGTGCCATGCCCACACGCGGGGGTTGACGTCCAGCAGCTTGTACTTCCCATCGCGGCGGTCGTGCTTGAACTCGAGTTCCACCAGCCCCGTGAAACGGGTTTCCGCGAGGAACCGTCGAGAGGGATCCTCTATCTCCGGCCGTTCGACCGTCTCCACGAAGCTGCTGGCCCGGCCGAAGTCCAGGGGGTACTGGCGAGTGCGGCGCGCGACCAGCACAGCGAGCGGAAGTCCCTCCTGACACAGGGCGGCGTAGGAGAACTGCGCCTCACCCCCGCCGGGGATCAAGGCCTGAATCATGATCTGGTCCCGTGGGATGATCCGAGATGCCTCGTCGTACCGGGTGAGGAGTTCCTCACGGCTCTCCGCCCTCCAGGCTTTCGCCCGGGTAAGTGGGTTTATCCCCTCTTTCACCGCAGGCTTCAGAATGACGGGGAAAGCGCAGTCGAGGCCGGCAACCTCCTCGCGATCGGCAGGGTAGCGTGTCCATGGGTAGTCGATCCCTAGCCTGTCAGCGAGGTCGTAGGTGAGCCGTTTGTCGCTGGCCCAACGGATCGTTTCCCACGGGGCGGTGGTGACCCTGAACAGCTTCGACAGCAAGAGATGGTGGCGCGCCACCAATTCGACGTCCACGTCGTCGGTGGGAAAGAGAGCCCATCCGTGCACCAATCCCTGTGGAAGGTCTAGGAGGCACCGGATCTTGAGGTTCGGGTCGCTCTCCGGCCACCTGACCGTGCGGCGGGTGTAGCGAGAGGTGCCGGCCACCAGGTGGTCGTCGGCCAGCACCCAGACTGGTATGCCGCGCCGTCCCAGACTGCGGACCACACCCAGGGCCATCTGGCTACCGCCGATGACCACCGCGCCGGGTGGGTCTCCCGTGAAGGGACTTGTCGCCGGTGAAGTGGTGGATGTGGAGGCTTTGGCTTGGATCATGGGCGGTCCTCTCCAGGTTTCTGGCCAGGGGCGCGATCCAGAATGTGTCGGACCAGGCTCCGGGCTGCGTAGTCGGTGCCTGAGACGAAGCGCATTAGGGGGCCGTAGCTCCATGCGGCAGGCGCTCCCAGAAAGTGGAGCCCCGGCATAGAGCTCTCGAGACCGGGCTTCAGCACCGGGTAGCCATCGACGCAACGGAGCGACCGCACCAGTTCCTGTGAGAGAAAGGAGTAGCGCGAGATGTCCAGCCGGTAGCCGGTGGCGAGCAGGACGTGATCCGTGAGCCGCTCGGTTCCGTCGTTCAGCAGGAGGTGCGCCTTTTCGCGGACTGGGACTGCCTTGACGACGGCTCGACCAGTCGTGATCGTGACGTCTTTGATCCTGGGGAGGAGCCATCCGGCGGCGGCAGGACGGATGGAACGGTAGGCGATCCGATCCTGCAGTGACCGGGGCAGGCGCCTGAAGAGGTCCGGCATCGCCACGAGCAGGTTCAGTCCGGGCGGGCCGACGTCCGTGGGAGGGAAGAACAGGTAGCGTACCGGCTTCGGAAGCCTGCGCAACCGGGCGCCTCGCCCCAACCAGGTCACCCGGGGCGCCCGAACGAGCAGCTCCACCGTGGCGCCAGCCTCGCAAAGGAGCGCGGCGGATTCGACTGCGCTCTGGCCGCCCCCCACGACAGTCACACTACGCCCAGCGAAAGGCTCCATGGAGCGATGCTCGGAGGTGTGAGACACCAACGAGGAGGGGAGGTGCGCGAACTGAGGGGGGCGCCAGGCGAAGTCGGCGATCCCCGCCGCGATGACGACCCGTCGCGACAGGATGCTCTCCCCGTCGTCCATCGTCAGCCGAAACCCGTTCGAGTGTGGTTCGACGCTGACGACCGTGCGTCGATCCACGTCGGGCGCGACCTGATGCCCGAACCACTTGCCGTAGCCGACGAAGTCGTGCAGCGGGAGAGGCGAAGGCAGGTGGAATCCCTGTTCCGACTGGTAGCGGTCGAGGGTCAGCCGCCGGCCTGGATCGGAGATGTGGGAGGCTTCCCAACTCGAGCGCAACAACATGCCGGCCGGCATGTTGTTGCGCCAGAACTCCATGGGCCGCCCGAAGATGCGGCTGTCGATTCCTGCGTCTCGAAGGTGGGCAGTTGCCGCCAAGCCGTAGGGGCCCGCGCCGAGCACCGCCACCGCACAAGCTGTACTGGTCATGATACCTCCCTTCCGGAGGGGTGGTAGAGCCTGAGGCTCTAGACGAAGAACCTGTAGAGTGCGTCACCGGCTCGCTCGGTGATCGAGTCTGGCACCGAGTCGTCGGTGAGAAGTCCTGTCAACTCGCCCAGGAGTCGCCGGAACTGTTCCTGATAGGGGCTGATGGGGCCTTCAGGGGTGTGCCGGAGGAAGGAGATGGTCTTCTCCTCGGTGGCGTACTTGCTCTTGTACCGAGCTAGCTCAGTCTGCTCCCAGTCGCTCAGTCCGAAGTCCAGGTAGCGGTGACCCCTGGCCTTGCCATATTGGATGCCTTGCCAGATGACCAGGTCGTTGGGTCTGTAACCGAGGTGCGTCGGCAGCGAGGTGTTGAACTTGTAGTAGAGGGTATCCTTCCATTCCAAGAACATGACCCCGCCGATGATCTCATCCCCGTGTACCGCGGTCATGAGGGCTCCCGCATGGTTTCGCAGGAGGTGGAGCCACAGCTTCTGGAAGAAGAGGTAGGGCTGTGCGAGGAGCCGGTACTTCCGTTTCCGTGTCCCCAAATGCATGTCGAAGAAGGCCCGCAACTCCTCTTCCGTCTCGGCAACTCGTACCGTCACGCCTTCCCTCTCGGCTTTTCGGATCGCCTGGCGGGCCGAGCCGTCCAGTGCGCGCCATATGTCGTCCAGGTCGGGGCTCAGATCCAGGCCGTGCCACTTCGCTCGCTTCGTGAGGGTGAGGCGAGTGTCCTTCAGCGGCTCGGCGGAGTGCAGGCTGCGCAGGGTGATCGGGAGCCCCTCTCCTACCAGCGTACCGATCAGGATGTTCCACTCTGCCTTGTTGGCGACAAGCGGGTCACAGTAGTCGGAGAAGGGCAGACTCACGATGCGCTCTCCCAGGAGGTCGGACACGTGGGCGAAGGGCATTCCTGCCTGGGGCTCGCCTGCCGCGTCGGTCGCCACCAGGGCCCGGACCTCGAAGCCATAGGTCTCCGTGAGGGCCCGCATCCAGGCGGGGGAATGGAAGACGTCGCTCTTGCGCCGATCGACCAGGCGCAGCCACAGCGGATCCGACAGGGGATCGACGCGCTTCACCGTCTCGGGCTGGTTGGATGCGAGCCGTGAGTCCTCCGTTGGAGGCAGTATTCGATCCATGTCTCAGGTCACCTCGCTTCAGGGGGCTCCAACAGTACTCTCGTGTAGGCGTTGAGAAGCTTCTTGGCCGAGTAGGGCCAGGCCAGTTCGGTCTCGATTCGGCGGCGCCCGAAGGCGCCCATCGCATCTCTGCGCTGTGGATCGTCCATCAGTGCTGCCAGCGCCCGAGCGAACTCGAGTTCGTCGTTGGGGCGCACGAACAGCGCGGCCTCCTGGGCGGTGAAGCGGTGCTCGGGGAGGTCGAATGCGACGATCGGTTTCCCCATCGCCATGTACTCCATCATCTTGTTCATGGTCGACCGATCGTTGAAGGGATTGGAGGGATCCGGATCCGCGCAGATGTCTGCCGCGGATAGAAGGCGGACGTAGTCGGAATCGGACACCCAGCCTGTGAACCGGACGTAGGGATCCAGGCCGAGTTGGCTCGCCAACCGCTTGAGGCTGGGTTGGGCATCCCCTTTGCCGCCGATGAGAACACAGTGGAAGTCGGACCTGCCGAGGCGGTAGGCCAGTTGATGCAGTGCCCTCAGCAGGTAGTCGACCCCATCCTGAAACCCCATGACGCCGGCATAGGCTATGACCGTCTTTCCTCGCGGTCGCAGCTCCGGGTCTGGCTCGACCGGGCGAAGGCGCTCCAGGTCAGGGCCGTTGCGAACGACTGTGATCCGATGCGGTGGCACGCCGCCGCGGTTGATCTCGATCGCTTTGTAGGACTCGTTGGTGGCGATGACGTGATCGGCCAGACGGCAAGAGAGCTTTTCCATCAGGACGAGGGCCTGGTAGACGAGCCTGTTGCCCTTGCCGCCAAACCTGGCGTAGTACATCTCTGGCGAGAGATCGTGGTGGTCGTAGATGAGGCGCTTGCCCAGCAGCTTGAATGGGGCGGCGATCAAGACGAAGGTGTCGGGCGGGTTGGCCAGGTGGATGACGTCGAAACCATCTCGGAAGAGGATCTGCGCCGACTTCAAGAGGGTCGCGGCCATGCTGTAGCCGTACTCCCAGAGGTAGCTGGCGAATCCGCTGCCCGCCCGTGGGGCCGGGTAGCGGTAGACCTTCATCCCGTCCACGACCTCACGGCTGACCTGGCCGGGCTCGGCTGGGCAGACCACTGTCACCTGGTAGCCAGCGTCCCGCAGCGTTTGGGCCTCCTGGCGCACCCGGACGTCCATGGGGAAACCGCTGTTCTCCAGCAGCATCAGAACCCTCGGAGGGGTCGAACGCTTGCGGGTCACGCCGCCCTCCGTTTCTCGCTTGCCTCGCTTGGGGCAGACCCGTCCTCACCGGTGATCCCTACCAGGTCGATCAGCACCTGGTGCCGGTTCAGGAGGTCCGGTACCCGACGGAAGGCGCGGCTGCTGTTGGCGATGACCACCACCTCGGCGTCGGTCACCGCCTCCTCGATGCTGGAGCGCATCAGCGATGCGATGTGGGGGAGTTCTCGCTCCAGGTACGACTTGTTGGCTCCTGTCAGGGCCGATGGATCCACCTTCTCGTCGTACACACTCACCTGGTATCCGCGACCGAGTAGGGTTTCGATCAGCGGGACCGAAGGGCTCTCCCGGACGTCGTCGGTGTCGGGCTTGAAGCTGAGACCCAACACCGCAACTCTCTTCCGCCCCGTCTTCTCCACCATCCTGATACCCCGTTGGATCTGCTCCTGATTGCTCTGGAGCACGGAGTTCAGGAGGGGGGTGGTGATGTCCAACTCCCGGGCCCGATAGACCAGGGCTCTCATATCCTTTGGCAGACATGATCCGCCGAAGGCGAAGCCGGGCCGCAGGTAGGCCGGGGAGATGTTGAGCCTGCGGTCCATGGCGAAGACCTCCATCACACGGCGCCCGTCGACGCCGTGGGCTTTGGCCAGGTTCCCGATCTCGTTGGCGAACGCTATCTTCAGAGCATGGAAGGCGTTGCTCACGTACTTGGTCATCTCGGCGATTCGGATGCTGGTGTGGACGACTGGAGCCTCCACCGCCTCGTACATTCGGCGCGTTACGGCCCCGCTCAACGGGGTCAGCTCTCCGATGACGATCTGGCTGGGGTGGTAGTAGTCGTCGATGGCGGCGCCCTCTCGAAGAAACTCGGGATTCATGCAGACGCCGAAGTCGGTGCCAGCATGCCGCCCCGAGGTCTCCTGCAGGATGGGGATCAGCTTCTCCTCCACAGTGCCCGGCAGCACGGTACTGCGAACGACGACGACGTGGTAGCTCGAACTCTCGGCCAGGGCCGCACCGATCTCCTGGCACACCCGCTCGACGTACCGGAGATCGAGGCTCCCGTTGTCGTTGCTCGGCGTACCCACACACACGACGCTGACGTCGCTCGAGCGCACTGCGGCGCGGCCGTCCTGGGTGGCCACCAGCCTGCCGGCTCCCACCATCTCACCGAGCAGCTTTTCCAGCCCGGGCTCCAGGACCGGGGATCTGCCGGAGCCTACCAACTCCACTTTCTGGGGGTTCACGTCGACCCCGATCACCGTGTGGCCGTCACGGGCCAAGCAGGCTGCCGAGACGCAGCCGACGTAGCCGAGGCCGAAGACACAGATTCTCATCGTCACTTCGCTCCTGTGGTGTCCACGGCAAGGGCCGGGTGTGGTCCCCTCTCCTCGCCGGGTTGGGCATCGAGGAAGATCCGGTGCCACAACTCCACGTTGACTAGCCCCCAGAGGAGGCTGCCGTGGTCCGCGTGCCCTCGATCGTGGTCGTCGAGCAACCTCTCCACGTAGGCTGGATCGAACAGCCCTCGTCGCCGGACGGTTTCCGGAGACAGGAGATCCCGCAGGAAGGTGCGAGCCTCCTTGCGGAACCAGACCGCGATCGGGATGGGAAAGCCCTTCTTCTTCCGATCGATGATCTCCGCGGGAAGCCATTTGCGGCTGACCTTCCTCAGGAGATACTTGCGGGTCAGTCCCCTCAGCTTGAAATGGGGGGGGAGGGCTGCCGCGAACTCCACCAGCTTGTGGTCCAGGAGTGGAACCCGGGCCTCCAGGGAGGCGGCCATGCTGGTCTTGTCCCCCCTTGCGAGGAGATCGTCGGGTAGCCACAGCTTGGTGTCCACGTAGAGCATGCGGCTTAGGGGATCTCTGGCGTCAGTGCGCGCGAGCTGGTTGGCGAAGACGTGGTCGGAGGTTACGTCGCCCAGTTCCCTCTTGAAGTCGGGCGAGAGAAGCGCTGCCTTCCGCTCCCGATTGAAGAGGGGGAACCAGTTGGTCAGACGGGTCACCTCCTCCGTCTGAGCGAGCGCGTACAGGGCGATTTTGGGCCGGCGCAGCCCCGGCAGCCGCTCCGTGGCGGAGAGGACGAGCGACCGTGCGGGCGCGGGAACCTTCTGGAAGATGGAGGAGAGCTTCTCTCCAGAGTAGCGGGCGTAGCCCGCGAACAGTTCGTCGCCGCCCTCGCCCGTCAGCACCATCTTGACGTGGCGCGAAGCCAATTCGGCCACCTTGTAGTTGGCTAGGGCAGCCTCGTCGGCGATGGGCTGGTCGAGGTGCCAGACCACCTTCTCGGCTAGTTCGATCAGGTCATGGGGGGTCACGATCACCTCGTGGTGGTCGGTCTGGTACCGATCCGCCACCAATCGCGCGTACGGGAGTTCGCTGTAGGCCGCACCGTCTCCCTCGAAGCCCACGGAGAAGGTCTTCACCGGTGCGTCCAGGAACTGGCTCATGAGGGCGACCACCGTGCTGGAGTCGAGACCCCCGCTCAGGAACGCGCCGAACGGTACGTCGCTCACCAACTCGAGTCTGACGGATTCCCGCAGCAGCTCCTCCAACTGCTCGGCGTAGGATTCCTCACTTCGACGGCCGTCTTCGTTGCGAGCGAAGGAGAGGTCCCAGTAGGGTCGAACGGTGATCCCCTCGGCGTCGCAAGTCAGGAGATGGCCAGGCGGAAGGGCGAGGATGCCGGCGAACATGGTCTGGGGGGCCGGAACGTATTTCAGGGAGAGGAAGTTGCTCAGCCCCTCGGGATCCAGCCTGGGCTGGACGGCCGGATGCTGCAGAAGCGCCTTGATCTCGGAGCCGAAGATGAGCTTGCCGTCCACCTGCGTGTAGTAGAGAGGCTTGATCCCCAGCCGGTCGCGGACCAGCAACAGCCGTTGGCGGCGGGCATCCCACAGGGCGAAGGCGTACATGCCACGCAGTTCGTGTACGCAGTCCTCACCCAATTCCTCGTACAGGTGTACGATCACCTCCGTGTCGCTGGCGCTGGAGAAGACGTGCCCGCTCCGACGGAGCCGCTCCGTGAGCTGCTGGTAGTTGTAGGTCTCGCCGTTGTAGACGACGACGATGCTACCGTCCTCGCTGGACATGGGTTGCTTGCCGCCGGATAGGTCGATGATGCTCAGACGGCGCATGCCGAGGGCAACCCCACGGTCGCGGTAGATTCCTTCGTCATCCGGGCCCCTGTGGTGGATGACGGTGAGCATATCTCCCAGCAGGTGGCCGTCCGTCGGCTCACCCCTGGAGTAGTCGTAGACGCCGCAGATTCCACACATTCCGCATTTACCTCATGGTTTCGTTGCCGCGGTCGAGGGCTACAGCCCCACAGCGCCGCTCGGCTCCCGACCTCCGGCTTTCTCGGAGGGGGCTGCCTCTCTATCTCCAGTGGCGAGCCGTCGCAGGATGGCGGAGGTGGCGGCCGCGTTGCGGGTGGAGAACAGCTCCTCGGCTATCCTCCGGTTCTTCTCGCCTAGCCTGCGCCGGAGGGCCTTGGAGCGGCGCAGCTTCCCGATCGCCTCCGCCAGCCCGTCCACGTCGTTCTCGTCCACCACGATCTCGTCGATGACGAAAGGGATCTCCACGTGGCGGGTGGTCACCACCGGCTTCCCGAAGGCCATCGCCTCCGCCAGTACAGTGGGGAAGCCCTCCGCGACCCCCTTGCTGTCCGTCCTGGACGGAAGGCAGAAGACGTCGCAGGAGCGGTAGAGGGCTTTCAAGGCGTTTCCGCTCTGCCTTCCGAAGAAGGCTACTTGCGACCGGATCCCCAACTCCGCCGCCAGAGCCCGAACGTCGACGGGCTCCTCCGGTCCCTCATCGCCCACGACCCACACCTCGATGTCGTCCCTCCCGAGCCGTTTGATGGCCTTGAACAGAACCTCGTGCCCCTTGCGCTCGGCGAAGAAGGCGACGATGAGCACCACCAGCTTCTCCTCTGGACGGTAGTCCTCCGTGTCGACGCTGATCCTCACTACCTCGATCCTGGAGTGGGGCACGCCGTACTCGGATGCTAGGAGTCGCCTGTTGTACTCCGTCACGGTGATGATCTGGTCGCAGTCGTTGAGGGCACGCTCGAAGAGGCGGGGGCTCGGGTTCTGATACAGCTCGTAAGCGTGGATCGTGACTACCAGGGGCTTGCCCACGATCTGCTTGCAGTAGTAGCCGATGAACAGCTTGTGGTCGCCGAAGGTGGCGTAGATCACGTCCACGTCTGCCATCTTCCGAGCGAAGTACCAGGCGAGGGCGAAGTCCACCAGCGTTCCCGTCGCCACTGCCTCCTGCAGCAGGCGCAGATAGCGGATCGGCGATGCCAGGAGGAAGAAGGGCTGCAGCAAGATGACCACCAGCGGGTTCCACCGGTGAAGCCTCCACTCGTCCGGCGGGTTGTACAGTCCCGGACGATACTTGGTGGGGAAGAGGTCGATGGCGTGGCCTTCAGCGGCGAACACCCCTAGCTCCCGGTACACGAAGTGCTCGAGGCCCCTTTTCATCGAGGCTATGACGCCGATAACCATGTCGTCTCGGCGCACAGTTGCGTGCGCCATCTCCTTTCTATCGGTGTCGATGGATTCAGAACCTGAGTGCTTTGGGAATGACTCACCTGCGTCGGCCCCCCTCTACCAAGGATTCGGCGGGAGCGCTGCCAACCGCATGTCGGTAGACCTCCAGGGTCTGGCGGGCCACCACGTCTGGGGAACATTCGCTTTGGATCTTCTGCCTTCCGGCGATGCCCATGTGGCGGCGGAGTTCCTCATCCTGCAGGACACGCACGATGCTCTCCGCAAGAGAGGTCTCGTCGCGGGGAGGCACGAGGAAGCCGGTCCGGCCGTGGTCGACCATCTCGGGCAGCCCCCCTACCGTGGTCGCGACCACCGGCTTGGCGGCGGTGTAGGCGAGAGGGATGACTCCGCTCTGAGATGCCTCCACGTAGGGGAGTACCACCACACTCGCTCGTCGGAACAGCTCGGCCCTCCTCTGGTCGGAGACGTACTCGTTGAGGACGACGAACCGCTCGGGGTGGACCATCATGCGCCGGTAGCGGCCGAAGTCCTCGCCACGTCCAGCGATGACGATGGTGGCATCGGGCACCCGGCTGGTGATCAACGGCTCCGCGCGGATCAGGTACTCCAGCCCCTTGTACCCCCAGATTCGGCCGAAAAAGAGGACCGTACGGCCGTCTTCCGCCACGGATGGCTGCTCCACGTCGTCCCCCAGCAGGATGTGCGGGATCACATGGACTATCTCGCCGGGGATGCCCAACTCGGAGACCACCATCTGCTTCATCGCGGTCGCGTGCACGATCAGCCTGGTTGCCCTGCGGACGCCGAAGTCCATGATCCACTGGGGGGCCCTCCGGGAATCCCTGTCCCCAAGGTGATGACGGGGATCGTGGATCGTGACCACCAAGGGGTACCGGCTGAGCAGGGGCAGTGCGAGATTGAACCACGGGTGCCCGGCCTGCAGATGGAGGACGTCCGGATCGAAGCTCCGTATCCGGCGCAGGAGCCCCCCGACCATGCGCAGCTGCCTGACGGCCTGGCGGTATCTCGGCCGGTGAAAGGGTCGGAATTCCGCATCGGTGCCCAGCAGGGGCAGGTAGGGCTCGCCGGTGCCGTGAGGGAGCATCACGAGCAGCCTCGTCTCACGGGAGAGGGCTCCGGCCAGCCGGATACAGTACTCCCCGAAATCGAAGGAAAGGAAGGCGACGTTCATCTCCGTGATCCCACCACCCAGCACTTCTACAAGGCGGCCCGCAGGTCGGCGAGCCGGATCTTCAGGCGTCGCACCCCCCCCATCGACCGTAGGAGCAGGGCTGCAAGGACGGCACAGTACAGGAGGCAGCCCGTCAGCAGGGCGAGAACGCTTCCCAGTTGGGGTGCCTGAGTAAGGAAGAGCGCCATGCAGGCCGAGGCCGCGGCTGGTTTCCAGAGCACCCGACCGAGGGCGATGGGGAGTAGCCTGCGGACGGCGAGGTAGTGCTGCAGGAAGTCGACGACCTTGGTGAGGAGGCTGGCCAGAGCCGCACCCATCACTCCCATCTGGCTGACCAGGATCGCGCCGAAAAGGATGGCCGCCAGGGTGTCGATCACCACAATCCTCAGTGTCGTTCTCTCTCTCAAGCTGGCGTAGAGCACCTGCCCCAACGCGATGGTGAGTGGTGCCAGGACGAGATTCCAGACCATGATGCGGAGGCTTTCCGCTGCCGCAGTGAAACCCCTCTCCCCGTAGAGGAGCAGCAACGCCTGATCGGCCAAGAAGAACAGCCCGACAGCCGCCGGTAGGGCGATGGCCAGGAGCAGCTCCATCAGGTAGCCGGAGATCCGTCCCAGATCCTGGAAGCTGGGATCGAATCGCCGGCACATCACCGGGAAGATGCTGAGGGCAATGCCCTGGAACAGGAGCGTCACCGGTACCGTCATCTGGACGGCGGCGCTGTAGTGTCCTAGCTCCGTTTCGCCCGCGAGCTTGGAGAGCAGGAGGACGTTGACGTTTGACATAAGGGCGATGATGACGTCTATCCCCAGGAAGGTGCTGGAGAGCCTCGCCATTCCCAGGACGAAGGAGGGATCCAGCCTCGGGCGAGGTGTGAGAACGTTTCTAGCCAACAGGACCCATTCCATGGCCGCGATCGCCACGTAAGAGAGCAGGATGAGGAGCACGAGGGATCGCAAACCGTGGCCCTGGGCCATCAACAGGAAAGCCATGCCGACCCTGCCGATGTTGGCGGTGACGTTGGCGTAGGCGATGTACTGCATCCGCTCCCAAGCCTGGAAGACGGCCTCGCACACCGCGGACAGGGCGTAGGGAAGCAGCCCCAGCGAGAGCAGCAGAATGACGGATGTGGTGTCTGCGGAGTAGCTCATCGCCCAGAGGAAGAGCCCGAGTACGGCAATCGAGGCGAGGGACGAGGCGGCCACCAACAGACTGCCGTTGACTAGATACAGCTCCGTCTTGTCCCTATCTTTTGCGACCTCCCTGGTGATCAGCGTCTTCAGCCCCGCGACCGCCGTCACCTGGAAGAGATAGAACAGCGAGAGGGCGAGAGACATCTGTCCGAACTCGAAAGCCCCCAGGTACCTGGCCACGAGGGCGTACAGGACGAAGGTGGTGGCTCTGTTCACCGTGTCGCTGGCGAGGATGGAAGCCGCGTTGGCTGCCAACCGGAATAGGACGTGCACGCTCACTTCCTCCCTGTGTCACTTGTGCGCTGGTTCGCGAGCCGGTTGCGCCACCTGTTGGGTTGCTCCGCTACCTTCTCCGAAGGGGCAGGCACGTGTGCGGTTCCTGCGTCGGGCGACCGCGGACCGGCGTGCTCAGCGTGGACGCGGTGAAGCGCGGTGATGAGCGCCGCGACGAGCCACAGCGACTGCACCGGCTGGCGGTCGTTGAAGACGTCCACAGTCATGTGCACCATGTGGCCCACCAGCCCTGCAGTGAGGCCGAGGGCCGGAGCCGACAGTAATGGGTCCCGCGATCTCCAGGAGGCCCATCCCTGGTGCAGGGTGGTGAGCAGGAAGACTAAGAAGAAGAGGAGTGCGAAGATTCCGCTCTCGGCCCATATGCGCAGGTACACGTTGTGGACGGTGTAGAGCCATTCGCCACCCAGGTCGGGCGTGGCGAACTGGCCTATGTTGACAGCGAAGTTGTTGGCTCCGACTCCCAGCAGTGGATTGCTGGCGATCATCTTGAAGGCCAGTTCCATCAACGGGAATCTCGAAGTGGCGGATTCCTCGGCAAGGAGCCGGCTGCCGATGGCATCCTGGAAAGGCAGAGCCGCTACTGGGATGACCAGCAGAAGCGCCAGGGGGATTCTGGGAGAAAGGATCCCCCGGCGAGAGACCAGGAAAGAGACCAGGGCGAGGGAAATGACGAATGCCATCCAACCACCTCGGGTGAAGGTGAGGATCAGAGCGAGACCTCCAAGGCCCAGGGCGAGGATGGCCAGACGCTTGAGTGCGCGGCCGGCGTCCGACAGCAGGAAGCTGAAGGCGAGGGGGAGGAGCAGGCTCAGGTAGCCGGCCGCGTTGCCCGGCGACCCGAGGGTGCCGGAGAGCCGGTAGAAGCTCGTGCTCGATCCTTGCTCCAGATCTGCCCGACCCGAGATTCCGGCCACAGAGAAGTTGCCGGGCGCGGCCAACATGGCGAGCATCACCATTCCCTCCAGCGCCAGACCCGCCAGCAGGACCGTGGCGATGAAGATGATCTCGTTCCGGTCGCGCACCCTGTTGATCACGTAGAAGTGGAGCAGGAAGGTCTGGACGAACAGGAAGAGCTGGAAGATAGCGAGTGTGCGATCGCCGGCCGCAGCCGCGGAGAGTGCGGCGAAGGCTACGAACAGCGCCAGGGGCCAGTTGACCTGCAACTTCGAGCGCGCCGGCATTCGGGGAGCGACGAGCAATTCAGCGGCCCACAGGGCATACAGCGCAGCCAGCGCGAGGGTAGTCGCTGAGATCCCCAAGCCGCCGACCGCCCCGAGGTCGGCGGCTTGGGGCCGGTAATCCAGGTGGATTTCGAGCTTGAATGGAATGTTGAGCAGTATCACGGCCAGGAGCAGCCGGTGCAGGTTTCCCACCGCCACCGCTACGAAGGGCAAGAGTGTCGCCACGACGAACAGTGGGGCCCACTGTGCCGGCAGGGAGAAGGCCACGAAGACCGACTGCCCCAAGAGGACGGCCACGACGGCGACTGCCGCGGCCTGCAGCAGGACCGTCCCGTACGTCGCGCTGGTGAACACGGAGGCAAAGCCCTCCGGATGTTGGGCGGGCGCACTATTCGGTTGGATCATTGGCTTGCGGGCCATTGGACCTCCGGACTCTCCCTGCGCGTCCCGGAGCGCCACGTCCGGACGCGCAGGGGGCCGATCAGACGCTCAGCTCGCCAGGAAACCGGAGACGGCCTCTGCCACGCGCCGGGTATCCTCCGGTGTGAGTTCGGGGTACATGGGCAGGGAGAGAAGCTGGCGCGAGTGCTCCTCCGCGACAGGGAAGCTGCCCGGCCCGAGCCCAAGCTCCTGGTAGGCGGGCTGCAGATGGATTGGGATGGGGTAGTGGATTCCCGTATCGATGCCCTGCTCCCGCAGGTGAGCCGCCAGTCCATCGCGGTCGGCCACTCGGATCACGTAGAGGTGGTAGACGGGCTCCACTTCACCGGCCTCCACCGGAAGAATCAGGTCCTGGCCCGCGAGCAGTTCGCCGTAATGTCGGGCACGAAGTCGACGTGCCTGGTTCCACTCTTCCAGGTGTCTCAGCTTGACCCTGAGGATCGCCGCCTGGAGGGTGTCGAGGCGCCGGTTGAAGCCCTTGAGTTGATGGTGGTACTTCTTCTGCTGCCCGTAGTTGCGGAGCATACGAAGGGTCTCGGCCACCTTGGCGTCACCTGTCACGACCATGCCGCCGTCCCCGTAGGCTCCCAAGTTCTTGCCAGGGTAGAAGCTGAACGCGGCGGCGTGGCCGATGGACCCAACTCTCCTCCCCTTGTAACGAGCGCCATGGGCCTGGCAGGCATCCTCGATGACGACGAGGCCGTGACGGCGCGCGATCTCCTGGATCCGATCCATGTCGGCTGGATGGCCGAAGAGGTGAACAGGGATCACGGCCTTCGTTCGTGGGGTGATGGCCTTCTCCAGGAGTGAGGTATCCAGGGTGTAGGTCTCCGGATCCGCGTCGACGAGTACCGGCCTAGCTCCGGTGTATGAGATGGCCAGTGCGGTGGCGATGAAGGTGTTTGCGGCTGTGATGACCTCGTCCCCTGGACCGATCCCATAGGCCCTGAGAGCGAGCTCCAGCGCGGAGGTTCCGGAATCCACACCGACCGCATGGTCCACTTCGCAGAAGCTGGCGAAATCCTCCTCGAAGAGGCGGACCTCCTGCCCCAGGATGAAGTCCGTCTGATGTAGGTTCTTCGAGATCGCGTCGTTCACCTCATGCTCGATGGAGGCATACTGGGCTGCCAGGTCCACGAATGGCACCCGACTGAGAGTCCGATCGCTAGAGATCATCCGTTATCCTCCTTCTCCACGAAGGCCCGTGAACGCTCGGTCGACAGGCGCGCGGCCTCCATCATCGACCGCACCATCTCCACCGGTGGCGACTCCAGTTCGAGCAGTCGGTCAGTCTCCGTGCCGGGACGCTCAACCACTACCGGAGCGCCGCGGTGTTCAATGGAGCGGTCGACGGCCTCCATGACTCGCACCACGTCGGTCCCTTCCCTGCTGCCAGAGATGGGCGAGATGCCTTCCGCGATGCACTTCAGGAAGTGGTTGCACTGCTCCTTGAGGGGCTCGCTGGTCTCGACCTTGGGGCTGATGATGTCGCCGTCCCGAATCTGGTACTGGTGTTCCCCGAAGCTGGATGCCTCGTGGGGGGAGGGCTTGACACCTTTTTCGAAGACTCGGACCCGCTCCATGGCATTGAGATCGTCGAAGATGGCGCGGCGATCGCTTCCCACGACGACGACCTCCCGGACCTTGTTCGGGTCCGCCCAACTGACATGGATGTGGCCGATGATCCCGTTCGGGTAGCCCAGCGAGATGAAGCCCACGTCTTCTCGGGAGGTGCGCAGGACCCTCGCGCCGACGGCGCTGACCCATCCGGGCACACCGTTCAGCAAGTAGTTGAAGATCGATATGTCGTGAGGAGCCAGATCCCACAGGGCGTTCACGTCGTGGCGGATGGGGCCCATGTTGGTGCGCCGGGCGTAGAGGTAGTAGATCTGGCCCAACTCCCCCCGCTCTATGTAGGTCCTGATCTTTCGCACGCCGCTGTTGTGCACGAATGTGTGGCCGACCATGAGGGTGCGTTCCCTTTGTTCGGCAATGGCAGTCAGCGCTTCGGCGTCTGCCACCGTGGTGGTGATCGGCTTCTCGACCAGTACGTGCTTTCCTGCCTGGAGACAGCGGCGGGCTATGTCGAAATGGGTTGTCGCGGGGGTGCAGACCACGGCTGCCGAAACCCCATCGTGGCTCAGGGCGATCTCGAGGTTGGTGGTGGTTTCGACTCCGGGGAAGCGCCTCGCGATCTCCTCCAGCCGACTCTCCTCGCGGTCGCAGACAACGAGGGTCCTGGACTGGGGCAACTCGTTGAAAAGGCGGACGTAGTTGATGCCCCAGTAACCGCTGCCAATGACGGCAATCCCGATCTTTCCCATGATGCTCCTTATGCTGCTCCTCGGCCGAACAGGACGACCGGGACGGTGAGTAGTAGAATCCGCATGTCGAACCACAGCGACCGGCGCTCTATGTACTCGATGTCCATACGTACCATCTCCTCGAGGCTGGTGAGGCCGCGTCCCCTGACCTGCCACAGGCAGGTGATGCCGGGCGTTGCCTGGAGCCGCTGCCAGTGCCAGTCCTCGTATTCGGCAACCTCGTACAGCGGCACGGGGCGGGGCCCCACCAGGCTCATGTCGCCCCGGAGCACGTTCCAGAGTTGCGGCAGTTCGTCGATGCTGGTCTTCCGGAGCAGCCGGCCGACCCGGGTGATGCGAGGGTCGTTGACTAGCTTCACCAGTTCCACGGACTCCCCGTCGCCCTTCCTTCCTCTTCGACTGCGAATCCAATCCCTCACGTGCTGCTCGTGCAGACTCTGGTCGCTGTTGTGGTGCATGGAGCGGAACTTGTATATGGTGAAGGGGCGCAGCCGCCCCCGGCGCCAGTCGTAGCCCATGCGCTCCTGCGCGAACAACACCGGCCCCGGGGTGTCCAGTCTGATCAATAGACCGACCGCAACCAGCAGTGGGGACAGAAGCAGCAGGGCAGCGGCGGATAAGACGATGTCCGTCAGCCGCTTCGTCCACAGGTAGAGCACCCTCGATGGACTCGACGTGCTCGACGCGTGGAATCCGTGCTGTCGGTCCCACCCGACCTTCTCCAAGATCCTGGAGCCTGTTGGCGCTTCTCCCATGGTAGATGTCTCCAAGGTTCACCATCCGAACGTGGGCCTTCGGTCGACTGCCCTCGACACGCCACGGACGCAGAGTTCGTGGGCGAGCGACACTTCTAGGCCATGCGTTATTCGGCGGCTGCGGACTTCCCTGCCCTCGGGATGGGAACCGAGCCTGCCGATCTTCCTTGGGGTTGGATGCGGGGGGGCGATCCCTGACTCGGCATCCCCGCCGCGACTCGCAGCTTTGTCGGCGGTTGGACCCTGTTGTCCAGTCTCGCGATCAGCAGGGCCAAGCCGACGCCTCCCGCCAGCCCGAGGAGGGCTCCGAGAGCGAGGTAGAGCAATGGGCGAGGCCTAATCGGGTGTTGAGGCAAGGCGGCTAGTTCCACCACGGTCACGTTGCCCGATCGCGCCGCCTCCTCCGTTCGTGCCCGGTCGTACTCGCCGAGCAGGGCAACGTAGCTCTGCTCCTCTTGCAGGAGCCTACCGTTCACCTCCTGCATCAACGCCAGGAGGGCCGGATCCGGCTGGGGAGTGGACTGCCTCTCCTGAGACAGCCGGTCGAGGAGGGCTCGGTCCTCCCTCAGCCTCTGTTCGGCTGCGTTGACCCGCTCCTCGAGGGTCTTCGTGGTGTTCCCACTCTGGACTGCAAGGGTCTGTTGGGCTCGCTCGACGAAGAGCGCGGCCAGCGCGTTGGCTACGTCGACGGCCCGAGAGCCGCTCGGGCTCTCGGCACGAACTCTGATCAGTTCGGTGTTCGCGAGGGGCTCGACCTTGACGGAGGCTGCCAGATCCTCTGGCGTGGTTTCCAGACTCAACCTTTGGATGACCTGCTCCAGAAATGGCCGGCTCTTCAGCAGGTGAACGTAGGTGTTCGTCAGGCGGTCGGCGTACATCAGCTCGGTGAAGCTGGCGGATCCACCCTGGCCATGGGCGATGCGGACGGTGGCGGATGCGGAGTAGACGGGAACCATCAAGAAGGAGCCGAGTCCGACCACGGCAAGGGTCAGCAGAAGGGTCGACAGGACTACCCACTTCCGCTGCCAGAGGATCAGAGCGTACCGCCCGCTTTCCATCTACCGACATACCTCCTCATCCGCTGCTGACTGACGGCGACCGCCGTCGCCTGGCACAGTCCGGTCTTCCGAAATTGGGGAATCAGATGGCCACCCGACGAGTATCGCCCGATGGCAAGTCGGGAGTCTCACGCGTCACGGCGACTGAGTATGGCGAGTGTGTGCTTAGGTGAAGCAACATCCTGATAGGGGAGGTGGCAAATTCTATACCAGCAAGAGCATGATTGAGGACGAAATGATTGAAGGTGCGAGAGCTAATAGTAGGCGAACAGGGCCTTGGGTTAGTTGCGGCCGGATGAACGCGCGATGCAGTGCTAAGAGGAAGGAAGGATCGCGCGGGTCGACGCCGTCAGTATCGCCTTCGCGGGTGGGGTGGTGAGTGCCTTGCCGGGGATGATCGAAGAAGGATGGATGGGGCTGTTCTTGCCCGGGGGTGAGCGCCCCCGGGAACGCTGTGGGGCGGCGGGGATATACCCGCCGCCCCACAGAAACGGGCCAAAAAGGCTCAGTGCGTCTCGTCCACCAGCACGATAACCACCCCGGTGTCCGCCCCAGGGGGGCCGTAAG
>JBLNDL010000029.1:0-49074 GCA_050261575.1 Sphingomonadaceae bacterium
TGTTGGTGTGGGGTGGTGGTGTGGGGGGGCCCCGGCCCCCCCCCCCCCCCCAACTCCGCCCCTGTCCTGGCTGAGCAGGCACCTCTAGATAGAGTACGCGTTCCCGCCAGAGAAGTTGACGTGAACTGGAGATACCTACTTAGCCCGGTTCTTGCTGCAATTACCACGCACGACGATGGCAATCCGTGCCTTTCACCGCAGTGCCGAGGCGATGTCCCGGGTAGAGGAGGGCGCGTCCCGGCCAGTGGCGGTCCACCCCACGGCGTGATCCCAGGTATCGCCTGGCAGAGGGAGCAGTGATCGCAGACAACCTTCGGAGGAGAGACATGGAGATCAGCGCGCGCAACAAGCTGACGGGCACGGTCACTTCGGTCCGGCTGGACGACGTCATGGCCGAGGTGGTGCTGGACGTGGGCGGGCAGGAGGTGGTGGCCGCGATCACCCGAAGGTCCGTCGAGCGGCTCGGCCTGAAGGTCGGGGACCGGGCCGTGGCTATCATCAAGGCCACCGAGGTGATGATCGGGAAATAGCGGCCGAATCCAGAACTTCACGACCCTTTACGAGGGTCAGTAGCCCCGCCGGGGATCGACCAGGTTGATCAAGGGCTCCTGGCGGAGATAACGGCCGAGGTTCTCCAGGAAGATTGCGGTTATTCGGCCGGCGTTGAGGGGGCTGCTGCCGCTGGTATGCTGGCCGAGAATGACGTTGGGCATGTCCCAGAGGGGAGAGTCCTCCGGAAGCGGCTCCGGAGTCGTGACGTCGAGGCCCGCACCGGCGATCCAACCCTCCTGAAGCGCTCGAACGAGCGCATCGGGATCTATGGAGCGGCCGCGCCCCACGTTGTAGACGTAGGCCGTGGGATTCATCGCCCGCA
Source organism: Sphingomonadaceae bacterium (assembly GCA_050261575.1). Classification (GTDB taxonomy): domain Bacteria; phylum Chloroflexota; class UBA6077; order UBA6077; family UBA6077; genus JBLNDL01. The sequence goes on from JBLNDL010000029.1 coordinate 875, forward strand.
ACTCCCGCTCGCCGATTAGACCGGCGGTCTCCGCGGTCAGGGGAAGACAGAGGGCAACGTGGTCGGCGAGGGGCAGCAACTCGAGCAGGCGGTCCCACGGATGCGTGTCGTCGGCATCGGCAAGGGGAGCGCCGCTGCGGCGCACCACGGAGACCCTCATCCCCAGGGCACGCGCCTTCCTGGCCAGGGTGCCGCCGATATCGCCAGCGCCCAGCACGCAGAGGCGCTGCCCTTCGAGCTCGAATTTGCTGGAGACCACGGGATCGAAGACCCGAGCCCGCCGGGGTTGGGCTCGGACGAGGGTATGGAGTCCCGTCGCGAAGGCCAGCATCATGCCGACGATAAACTCCGCGATGGGCACCCCATGGGCGCCTCGGGCGTTCGTGAGCAGCACGTCACGTTCGCGGAGTCCGGCCGCCAGCATCCGCTCGACACCGGAGACCCCGGCCTGGACCCAGCGGAGTCGGGAGGCGGCCCGAAGAACCTCGGGCCGGAGGCTCTTGGTGAAGATTACGTCCGCCTCCGGGGCAACAACGAGCATCTCCTCCGGAGTGAGGGCGAGGACGAAGCGGACCTCTGGGAACTTCTGGCGCAGACGGGTGAGGTTCGCCTCCCCAACGTTCTCCCCGACGAGGACGGTCAGCCTGGCCATCCCGCACCTCCTCCTCCCGCTACGGCAACCGTGGGTTGCCAGGGAACGGGCGCACCCGCGGCGGGACTCGGATCGGCGAAGGCGCTGGCGCGCGCGATCGGCAGATACGCAGGCTCACTATCGCCCATGCAGGACTCCTACAGGCAGCCAAGCTGAGCGGCCAAAGGCTCCGGATCGGCACCAGGTGCGATATCCGGCACGCTGTGGAGGGTTTCGATCTCCGCAGCGACGATGGAGAGATGCCTCTCCATCAGGGTGGCGGCGTGCTCGGGATCTCGATCGTCCAGCGCCCGGAGGATCGCCTCGTGCTCGGCGATGGATTGATCGCGGCGGCCGGGCAGCCGAACGGCCGCCAACAGGTACTCACGCACCGGCTTCATGATGGGTCGCATTAGGACCTCGAAGAGGGGATTCCCCGTGGCGGCGGAGATGGCCAGATGGAAATCCAGGTCAGCCGATACCACCTCCTCGGGCACCGTGCTGGCACGCATGCGATCCAGAGGCGCCGAGAGGTCTCGAAGCTGCTGATCGGTGGCACGGATGGCGGCCAACCTCACGAGCCCGACCTCGAAGAGCGCCCGCACCTCCAGCCAGCGCATGAGGGACCCGCGCTCCGCGCGGAGCAGCAGGGAAAGGGGCTCCTCCACCTGCCAGGCATCCGGAGGATTGACGAACACCCCGACGCCGTGCCGCACGTCGACCAGCCCGAAAGCCGCCAGCATCCGGAGGCTCTCGCGGATCACCATACGGCTGACCCCCAACTGCTCGGCGAGGTCCTGTTCTTTCGGCAGAAGCTCGTTGGGAGGGAGCCGCCGGGACACGATCTCCTCCGTCAGCAGGCTCGTCACCTGTCGGGTCAGCGTGCTCTTCGCGGGCGGCCTTACCCGCAAGGTAAGCCTGCTCTGATCTCTTGCCATTGTCACCTCAACTCCCAACACCCGGCGGGAACTCTGGGAATCGGCCCGTCCCAACCCGTGAGGCTCGGCTGGCGATCCAGGAAGAACACGGGGGGACCGACTCGCGTTTCGGCCAAAATGTAGCAGCGAGGGAACCCGATGTCAACGGCGGACCTCCGAGGATAATGTGTGTTGATGTGCTTGTGAGCATGTGATAATATCTCTCATAGCCTCGCTTCTTGCGGGCCGACCTGCGGCGGTCCAGGCGAACAGTCGCGGCGTTGGAGGTCACCAGTGCTCGACACCTCCGTTCGCAAGGGTCGGATGGCCGACACCGACGGCTATCCGCAACGCTCTGAAGGCTCGGGTATCGACGGGAGGAGACTGGTCGCAGACGTTGCCTCCCCGGGTGCGGTTCGAGCCGCCGTGGCGATCGCCGGCACCGCGGCCATCTTCCCTGGCTTCGTCGCCGGGCTTCGGCGCACGATACCGGCCGCCCTCCCCACGCAGAACGTTCCAAGCAGGCATCCCTCGTCCGAATCGACTCCTCTGGCGGGAAACGTGTGCCCTATCCACGGGACACCCACGTCGGTGGCAGCGGATTGAACGGCCGCAGTTGAACCTGGAACTCAGAGCAAGCGAATGCGGTTGAAGGAGTGAGTGGGATGGTCGAATCAGAGGCGCTATCTTCCTCGAGGCGTCAGGCCGAACTGTTGGACCAGGCTGGCCACTATCTAGCCGGAGGCGGCCTGGGCATCTTCGTACTGCCGCCAGACGTGAACCTGGTGGTGGCCTACGGCCAAGGGAGCCACCTGTGGGACGTATCCGGCCGAGAGTTCATCGACTACCATCTGGGCTCGGGACCCGCGCTGCTGGGCCACGCCCACCCGGCCGTGGTGGAGGCGGTATCGTCCCAACTGAAGAAGGGCAGCACCTACTACTTCCTGAACGAACACGCGATCAAGCTGGCAAGGCGGCTCGTCGACGCCGTGCCCTGCGGAGAGGTAGTGCACTTCACCGGCTCAGGCACCGAAGCCACGTTCTTCTCGCTGCGCGTTGCCCGCGCCCACACCGGCCGCACCAAGATCCTCAAGTTCGAGGGCGGCTGGCACGGCATGCACGACTACGCGCTCTGGGGCACCGTCCCCAGCCAACCCTCGGATTACCCCCGATCCCAGCCCGACTCCGCGGGGATCCCATCCCAGATCGGGGAGACGGTCCTCGTAGCCCCGTTCAACGAGACGGAACGGGCGGTGGAGATCATCGAGCGAAACGCTCGGGATCTGGCCGCGGTCATCGTGGAGCCGTTGCAGCGGGTGTTGGTCCCGGAACCGGGCTTCCTGGAGGCAATCCGGGAGGTGACGAAGGCGCACGACATCGTGCTCATCTTCGACGAGGTTGTCACCGGCTTCCGGATCGCGTGGGGTGGCGCTCAGGAGCGCTACGGCGTGGTGCCGGACATCGCCACCTACGGCAAGGCGATGAGCGGTGGCTTCCCGATGGCGGCGTTGGTGGGACGGCGGGAGGTCATGGCCCCCTTGGACGCACGGAGGATCGAGCGGAGCCACCTGGCCTGGGCCTCGGGCACACTCAACGGCAATCCGATCAGCGCCGCGGCGGGCAATGCGGCTCTCGACGTACTGTCCCAACCAGGTATCTACGACCATTTCCACCGTATCGGGGGCAGGCTGCGCCGTGGCTTCAGAGAGCTTGGCGCCAAGTACGGCTTCGACGTGCAGTGCCCTGGCGAGGATGCGGTCTTTGGGGTTCGCTTCCTGGCGAACGAGCGTCCACGGACTTGGGCCGAGCTGATCCCAGCCGACAAGAAACTCGGGCTGGAGTGGGCAGTCGGGCTTCTGCGTCGAGGGATCCTGGTCAACCCCAACGAGAAGTTCTACATCTCCGTCGCCCACAGCGAAGCCGACGTCGACCGAACACTGGAAGCGGCCGAAGAAGTCTTCAGGGCGATGAGGCGGTGACCCTTCCGCCGTGGGGACGGCGAACGGGATAGATCGAATGACCGGCAGCACAATCCCACCTCGTATTGCGGTTTGAGAGCGCAGAGCAGCGCGGAGGCATCGTTGCCAGCGTCTGGTGTCCGTTCCAACCTGGGTCGTCAACTGCATCGATCGAGTGATTGCAGGGAGGAGAAGGCATGGCGTCGAACAAGAGGCAACTGGGCAGACGCGAGTTCTTGAAGCTTTCGGCTCTCACGATGGGCGGGATCACCCTGGCGAGCTGTGCGCCACAGACTCCTGCCCCGCCCACCCAGGCACCAGCGGCCGCACCCCAGGCAACCACTGCAGCGCCGCCAGCGGCAGCCGCCCCAACCGCCCCGACCAAGGCCGAGCCCAAACTGGGGCAGCAGTTGATCGGCAAGCTCGAGGGTCCCACCATCATCCGCGATCCGTCCAAGTTCCCCAAGACTTTCCAGGAAGCCCCGATGCTCGCCGACCTCGTCAAGAGCGGCAAGCTGCCGCCGGTGGAGCAGCGGCTGCCGGAGCCGAGCGATCTCCTGGTCATCCAGCCCGTCGAAGGCACCGGCAAGTACGGTGGCACCTGGCGGCGTGCGTTCACCGGCCCCGCCGACTTCGAGAACGGAGATCGGCTCGTCTCGCTCGACAAGATCCTGCACCTGGACTACACGGGCACCAAGAACCAGCCCGCCGTGGCCAAGGACTGGAAGATCAGCGAAGACGGCAGGACCACAACCATCTACCTTCGCAAGGGCATGAAGTGGTCGGACGGGCAGCCCTTCACGGCCAACGACTTCGTCTTCTGGTACGAGGACATATACAACAACAAGGACCTCGTGCCGGTGAAGACCCCCGAGATGTTCGTCAACGGGAAAGAGGGCAGGCTGAGAAAGATCGACGACTACACCATAGCGCTCGAGTTCCAGGACCCCTACTACCTGCTGGAGGACATGCTGGGCGGGGACACGCAGTTGGGTGGCGGGCAGGCGTGGCGGGCGCGCTTCTTCATGGGGCTGTACGCGCCTGCTCACTACCTCAAGCAGTTCCACCCGAAGTACGTCTCGAAGGAGGAACTGGACCAGAAGGTAAAGGACGCCAAGGCCGATGGCTGGGTGGTGCTGTTCAAGCTGAAGAGCCAGTGGGAGTTGAACCCTGAGCTGCCGACTCTGGGACCGTGGAAGACGACCACCCCGGCGAACAACCCGACGTGGGTCCTGGAGCGGAACCCCTATTTCTGGGCGGTAGACACCGAGGGAAACCAGCTCCCCTACATAGACAAGGTCCAGATGACCCTCGGCGAGAACCTGGAGATCATCAACCTGCGCGCGGCCGCTGGCGAGTACGACTACCAGGACCGGCACATGGATCCGGCCAAGCTGCCCGTCTTCATCGAGAACGCGAGCAAGTACGGCTACACGGTCCATCTCGATCCGCAGAACATCGGGGCCTACCAGGAGATCTTCTTCAACCAGAGCTACGAGGGCGACCCCGAGATCGCCAAGTGGATCAAGAACGCCGACTTCCGGCGGGCGCTCTCCCTGGGGATCGACCGGGCTCAGTTGGTCGAGACCTTCGCCCTCGGCGTGGGCGAGCCGGGCTCCGTATGCCCGCCGGCCGACTGGCCCTACAGCCCGGGCGCAGAGTGGAAGAAGAAGTGGTCGCAGTACGACCCTCAGCAGGCCAACGCGATGCTGGACAAGATCGGGCTGGACAAGAAGGACTCGGAGGGCTTCCGGCTGCGGACCGACGGCAAGGGCCGCTTGCGACTGGAATGGACGGTGGTTGGAGCGAACATGGCGAACTACACTGGCGTGGCGGAGATGGTCGCCGCCCAGTGGAAGAAGATCGGAATCCAGGCGGACGTCAAGGAGATGGAGCGCAGCCTCGCCCAGACCCGCGCCCTCAACGGCGAGCACCAACTCTACTCCTGGAACAACAGCGGGGCGGAGTTGCTGTATCTCTTCCCGCGGCACGCCATCCCGGTCGAGCCTACCGAGGCATACCTTGGTCCACAATGGGCGAAGTGGTTCGCCAGCGACGGGCAGGCGGGAAAGAAGCCCGACGATCCGGAGATGCTCAAGGCTTACGAGCTGTTCAAGTCGGCCTCGGGGCAGAAGCTCGAGGATCGGATCAACACCGCCAAGGAGATCTGGAAGATCCTGGTGGACCAGCAGTACGCGATCGGGTTGTGGGGCCAGTCAGCCTCTGTGCGTATCACCAGCAACAAGATGGGGAACGTGCCGGCGCGACAGTGCTCCGACCAGAACTGTCGGACGCCCGGCTCGTCCATGCCGGCGACCTTCTACTTCAAGAGCTAGGCAGGCATCTCTGGTTTACGTCGACTTCTCTGGCGGGAAACGAACACTCGGCACCGGGATTCCTGCTTTGCGTTCACTTGGCGGGAGCATTCCGGGTCCCGGAATGCTCCCGCCAGGCAAAAGGGAAGAAGGCGAACATGTTGGATCTCTTGATTCGTGGTGGCTGGGTCGCGGACGGCACGGGCAACCCAGCCTACCCAGCAGACATCGCGATTGAAGGCGACCGGATAGTGGACGTGGGCAGACTGCCCGAGGCCCAGGCGGACTGCACCATCGACGCCAGTGGCAAGATCGTTTGCCCAGGCTTCATCGATGCCCACAGCCACACCGATTCCACCATTCTCGGCAACCCCACGGCCGAAAGCACGATCCGCCAGGGGATCACCACCGAGATCGTCGGCAACTGCGGCATGAGTATCGCTCCCGTGACCGAGGAGGCTCTATCCGGCGGCATGGGAGGTTTCGGCAGTTTTGCCGGCATTCACCCGCGAGTCGGGGGCTTCGGGCAGATCCTGGAATACGTGGCCCACCTGGGCACCTCACAGAATCTCGCCTGGCTCCTCGGGCACAACACCATCCGGCACGTCGCCGGTGTCTCCGGTTCTCGCGTCACTCAAGACCAGTACCGAACAATGGAGGGCTGCATCAGGGAGGCGATGGAGGCGGGCGTGCTGGGCTTCTCGACGGGCCTGGAGTTCGAGCCCGGCCGCTCGGCCACGCCCGAGGAGATCACAAGATTGGTCGGGGTCGTCGGACAGTATGGTGGCATTTACGCCAGCCACATCCGCAACCGGGACGCACACGTCCAGGAGGCTGTGGAGGAGTTCCTCGACGTGGTGCGCGCGAGTGGGACTCGCGGCGAGGTATCGCACCTCAACATACGGCACAACACCGGGGCGCCGGAGGGCGCGTGGCAACGGGCTGTAGACACCATCGAGAGAGCCCGCAGGGAGGGGATGCAGGTGCTGACCGACATGACTCCCCTCACCTTCGGGATTGGCTCCATGGCTTCGATCCTGCCCCCTTGGGTGCGAGCCGAGGGCCACGAGCGAGCCGTCGAACTGCTGCGCGATCCCACCGCTAGGGCGAAGTTGCGCACCGATTGTGATAGGTACTGGCGTTTCATACACCGAGGCGAGTGGCACCGGGTCCGAATGCAGGCGAATCCCGCGTTCCCCGAAATCAACGGCATGAGCTTCCCGGAGATCTCCGAGGCGTGGGGCAAGGATCCGTGGGATTGCTACTTCGACATCCTCGCCGCCGCCGGCCCGAGGATGGACGGCATCGTCCTGGTGGCCGAGCTGTTCACGGAAGATCACCTACGTGAGGCCATCGGCCATCCCCTCTTCATGCTGGTGGTCGACGGCTACAGCACCACGGCCGAGGGCCCGCTGGCGGAGCAAACCCGCTTCCCCCTCCACTACATGGGGATGGTCCACTTCCTCACCCACCACGTGCGGGAGAAGCGCACTTTGCGGCTGGAGGAAGCGATCCGCAAGATGACCAGCATGCCCGCCACCCACTTCGGTCTGCGGGACCGGGGGCTGCTGCGCCCGGGCTACTTCGCGGACGTGGTGGTGCTCGACTTCGAGAAGCTGGAGGACGTCTCCACCGTGGAGCAGCCGTTGGCCTACGCACGAGGCGTGGAGCACGTGCTGGTGAATGGCGTGCCAGTCATCAGCGATGGCGAGCATACGGGAGCCCGTCCCGGCCGCAACCTTAGGCGAGATTAGGAAAGCAGCAGACGGCCCTTGGGGATGCCCGGAAGGGGCTTCGCCCCTTTCGGCGGGGCCTGGGGTGTCCCCAGAACTATCAAAGACTTCCTGATACCTGCCTAGCCACGGAAAGGAGACAGGAGGGATGCTAGACATCCTCATCCACAACGGCTGGGTGGCCGACGGCACCGGCAATCCCATCTATCCGGCCAACGTTGGAATCCTGGGGGACCGCATCGCCGAAGTCGGGAGGCTAGAAGGGGCCGAGGCATCCAGGGTCATCGATGCCACCGGCAGGATAGTCTGCCCTGGCTTCATCGACGTCCACAGCCACTCCGACACCACTATCCAGGTCAATCCCACCGCGGAGAGCACCGTTCGACAGGGGACCACCACCGAGATCGTGGGCAACTGCGGCACCAGCATGGCGCCTCTTACCGAGGCATCGCGGGAGCAGACGACGGCCAGGCTTCGCAAGCACGGCTATCGCGGCACGATAGAATGGTCCAGCTTCGGCGAATACCTGGAGGCCATTCGTCAGATGGGCACCTCCATCAACTTCGCCTACCTCGTCGGCCACAACGCCCTGCGGGCCGCCGCCGAGGTCACCGGTCCCAAGGCGTCAGAGGGGCAACTGCGCGCCATGGAGGCGATGGTGGAGGAGGCCATGGAGGCAGGAGCCCTTGGGATGTCGACGGGGCTGGAGTTCGAGCCGGGCCGGCAGGCGCCCACCGAAGAGGTGGCCCGGCTGGCGAAGGTCGTGGGGAAGTATGATGGCTATTACGCCAGCCACATCCGCAACCGAGACGCACGGCTGCAGGATGCAGTAGAGGAGTTCCTGGAGATTCAGCGGGCCAGCGCGACCCGTGGCGAGATCTCGCACCTCAACACCCGGCACAACACTGGAGTACCGGAGGGCGGCTGGCGACGGGCGGCTGACACCCTGGAGCAGGCGCGCAGTGAAGGGTTAGACGTCCTGGCTGACATGACTCCCTTCGCCTTCGGCACCGGCTCCATGGCCTCGATACTGCCGCCTTGGATCAGGGAGGGAGGGCCAAGCAGGACCGCGGAACTGCTTCGAGACCCAACCGTGCGGGCCAGGCTGCGCACCGACTGTGATCGATACTGGCGCTTCATCCATCGTGGAGAGTGGCACCGAGTCCGGCTGTTGAGCAGCGCCGAATTCCCGGAGTTCTGCTCGAAGAGCTTCCTCGAGATCGCCGAAATCATGGGCAAGGACCCGTGGGAATGCTACTTCGACATCCTCGAAGCCGCCGGGCCCAAGCTGGATAGCCTCGGTCTGGTCGCCGAGCTGTTCACCGAAGAGCATCTGCGAGAGACCATCAGCCACCCACTGTTCATGTTGGCAGTGGACGGGGTGAGCAGTCGGGTCGACGGCGTGCTCGGCGAGCAAACACGCACGCCCATACACTTCTGCGGCATGGTCCACTACCTGACCTATCACGTCAGAGAGAAGCACACCCTTTCCCTGGAAGAGGCCATCCGCAAGATGACCAGTATGCCGGCAACCCACTTTGGTCTGCGGGACCGGGGGGTGCTGCGCGCTAACTGCTTCGCCGACGTCGTGGTCTTCGATTTCGAGAGACTGGAGGACGTGTCCACACTAGAGCGGCCGACAGCGTACGTACGGGGGGTGGAGTGGGTGCTGGTCAACGGGGTCCCGGTGGTGGAGGCCGGTGACCACACCGGCGCGCGTCCCGGCCGAAACCTGCTCAGGAGCTAAGGCTCTGTCGACGTGAGGAGGATATGGGCGGCCAAACTGAGCCAAGCGAAGCCCCTCTTCGACGCGAGAGATCCTCCGCTGTCGCTCAGGATGACACCCATCGTTCGCGCCCCAGAGGCGGACTCGGCGCAGTCCCCGACCGCGCCACGTGCCAGCCGTCGCCCTTGGCAGCCTGGGAACCGGGCGGCAGGGCCGAGGCCCTGCCCTACGCATCGCGATCAGGTGGACAGGCCACTAAGCAGGTATCTCTATAAAGGGTACACGTTTCCCGCTGGAGAAGCTGACGTGAACTAGAGATACCTGCTTAGCCGGATGCCAAGGTTGGAAGAGAGCTTGCTCACGGAGGAACTCACCATGCAGGATTCGTTGCCCATCCAGAGAGTAGTCGTCATCGGCACCGGGATGATGGGTCCCGGCATTGCGCTGGCCTTCGCGACGGCGGGAAAGACGGTAGTACTGGCCGGACGCAGCCAGGAGAGCCTGGCCAGGGGTCTATCGACCCTGGAGGCCGGGCTGCGCACCCTCCAGGATGCGGAGTTGCTATCCCCCGAGGAGGCATCGCTCGCCCGGGGCAGGGTGGAAGGCACCGCGGACCTCCCCGCCGCCGCATCGACTGCCGACGTGGTGGTGGAGTCCATCGTGGAGGACCTCCCCACCAAGCAGGCGCTGTTCGCCCAACTGGATCGGCTCTGCCCGCCGCAGGCCCTCATCACCAGCAACACCTCGGGGCTGCCGATCAGCCGCATCACGGCGGAAATGAGCCGCCCGGAGCGCGCCGCCACCACCCACTTCTGGATGCCCCCTCACCTCATCCCGCTGGTGGAGATCGTCCGGGGAGAGCGGACTTCCGAGGATACGGTGCTGCGGCTGCGGGCGCTGCTCACGCAGATCGGCAAGCGCCCGGTGGTGGTGCGGAGGGACGTGCCGGGCCAGTTGGGTAACAGGCTGCTCGGCGCGATAACCCGGGAGGCGATGGCCATCGTCCAGGAGGGGATCGCCACCGCAGAGGAGGTGGACACGGCGATCAAGACGGGGTTGGGGCTCCGCTTCCCCGTCTACGGCCCCCTGGAGCACGCCGACATGGTGGGGCTGGATCTGGTGCTGTCGGTCCACTCCTATTTGCTCCAGGACCTGTGCAACAGCCCCGAGCCGCTCGCGATCCTGCGTGAGAAGGCTGCCCGAGGGGAGCTGGGAGCGCGAGCGGGGCGAGGCTTCTACGACTGGAGCAAGAAGAGTCCGGACGAGGTGAAGGCAACCAGGGACGCCTTCATCCTCGCCCGTCTGAAGGACCTGTACCCGCCTAAGGCCCGATAGGTGTGCGAGGGCAGGGCGGCGCGTCCGCCCTGCCCTCGCACACCTTAGAACCTCAGCATCACCTTACTCGAAGCTCCGTCGAGCGGCTCGGCCGCGAGGTCGACGAACATGCTGTGGCGATTATCAAGACCACCAAGATGATAATCGGGAAGCAGCGATGTCCTCCGGCTCCACTCGGGAGCCGGAGGACACGAGATCTACTGCTGCTTTGCTAGAGGTATCAGTGGGGTTATGTCCTTGTCCAACTGATCCCAGTAGGACGCGAATTCCGCCGAGTCCATGTAGCGAAGGACGATGCCCATCTCGTCCATCTTCTTCTGCTGCTCCTCGGTGGCCAGCACCTTCTTGATGGAGCTACTGTAGAAGTCCACGATTTCCTTCGGGGTGCCGGCAGGCAGCGACCAACCACGGCCAGAGGACATGTAGACCTTGTACCCCTGCGACTCAAGGGTGGGAACCTCAGGCACGAACTTGTTGGGCTTCGTATCCATTACACCGATGAGCCGGACGCCTCCGGACTTGACCTGAGGCATGAAGGTGCCAGTCTGGTCGAAGGCCGCGTCGATGTGACCACCCAGCAGAGCTGTGGGTTGCTGAGCGCCCCCGTCAAACTGCACGACAGCGAACTTGACACCGGCCTCCTTCTCCAGTAGGAGAATGGCCAAGTGGTTCACGTTCATGACTCCCGAGGAGCCGACCTTGAGTCTTCCGGGGTTGGCCTTAGCGGCCTCAATCAGATCCTTCACCGTCTTGATGGGGCTGTCCGCCTTCACCGCGATGGCAACAGGGTCCATAGTGTGCATCGCTACAGGGATCAGATCCTTGCGACCGAAAGCTGCCTTTCGGTCTGGGTCCAGATAGATGGTGTTGGTGGAGGGAACAGCAGTGACACCAACGGTGTAGCCATCGGGCTTAGCCTTAGCCAACTCCGTTGTGCCAACTTGACCGCTTGCGCCAGCCCTGTTGACCACCTCCACAGGCGTGCCGAACTCCTTCTCCAGACCTGACGACAGCACTCGAGCGCCAATGTCATTGGCGCCACCAGCAGCCCAAGGGACGATGACCGTGATCGACTTCCCCTTGGTGGGGAATTCCAGCTTCTTCACCGGGGCGGCAGTTGACTCTGCCGCAGCAGCATTCGTCGGCGAGGCAGAAGCAGCCGTTGGGGAAGGAGTCGCCTGGGAACATCCCGCAACCAGCAGGTTCCCCACGGTGACAGCAACAACGAGTGAAAGCTGCAGACGCATCATCTCTCTCCTTTTTGCGTCGGTGTCTCACTCCTGAGACACCCCATTGGCCGGTAGTGACTACGGGAATGAAGTATTTGTCTCTGAATGGAGTACCCGTTTCCTGCTGGAGGAATCGACACGGGCTAGACAAAGCTGACTAGACGATAGCTATCCGCTCGGGTAGATTGGGATTGAACGGATACCTCTTCTCAGCATCGGGATCAATCTCAACCCCCAGCCCGGGCCCCTGTGGGATCTCCACGTAACCGTCCTTCTCCACCTTCACAGGAGTCGTCACCAGGTCTGACAGCAGCGGGTTGTAGGCCTGGCCGAATTCGAAGATCAGGCAGTTGGGCACGGCCGCGCAGAACTGGAGATTGGCTGCCCACAAGAGCGCGCTACCCCACGAGTGCGGAGCCAGTGCAAACTCGAACGCTGACGCTAGGTTGGCGATCCGAACCATCTCCGTGAGACCACCCACCATTGCCATATCTGGCTGCCAAACGTCGGCGGCGCGTGCCAGGGCAAGATCACGGAATGCAAACCGAGTGTACAGGTTTTCGCCGGTGGCTACCGGGATGGGAATGGAGCGGCGAACCTCGGCAAGACCCTCGACGTTATGGAAGATCACCGGCTCCTCGTACCAGGTGATGTCGAACTCTTCCAGGGCGCGTGCTATCTTGACGGCATCGCCCACGCTGGTGCTGCCATGGGCATCCAGCATGATTTCCACATCGGGCCCCACAGCCTCTCGGGCCTCTCGCACCCGCTTGACAGCGCCATCCACCATGTGAGGATAGTCGCGGCCCCCTACCCGCATCTTAATGGCCTTGAAGCCCTTCTCAACGTAGCCGGCAACCTCCTCCCCAATCTCGCCCATGCCTCCGTGGCCTCCGCTGGCATATGCCCGAATCCGGGTGCGCATTCCACCACCGCCCATCAGCTTGTAGACTGGAACGCCCGCCGCCTTGCCCGCTATGTCCCACAAGGCCACATCCACACCACTGATAGCACACATCAACTCGCCCGGAGCCGTCGCTACGGGTTGAGAGCGCCCGAACACGAGTGAGAGTCCCAGGCGAAAGCCGTTGAACATCCGCTCCCACAGATACTGGACACGAGTAGGATCCTGACCGATCAAGATCGGCTTCAACTCGTGCTCTATGATCGCCTTCATCACCTGCGGAGTACCCTTGGCCTCGGCGTAGCCAGTTATCCCTTCATCGGTATCGATCACCACAATGGCTGCATTGAACGCCTGCGCGGTACCGAAATCGCTGGTCCACTGCTTCTCCTTTGGGATCGGCGCCGTCAGAAGGATGGTCCGCACGTCGCGGATTCTCATTGCACTGCCTCCTTTCAGTTCTGGGGTTTGGACACAGCTTCTAGGGCTCGACAACTTGAAGGTACAGGGGGGTTTTCGCCAGCGGCTCGCCACCTCGCGGCGTGACCAGGGTGGGCAACTCCAGGCGCATACCCCCCACACCCGGCCAATAGATATGGAGGCCGGCCGCCACAGTCATGTTCTCCTGGAACTTCTCCTCGCTCTTCTCATTGATCAGAGGGGGGACACGAGAATCCGTACCCAAGCCGTGGCCGAAGGCCGGCCAGAGGTACTCACCAAGTCCCGCGTCTACGACGAACTGATGGGTAGCACGGGCGGCCTCGGCCACTGGAGCCCCCGGCAACATGTGGCGCAAGAGGACTTGCACTCCCTGTTGCCAGACCTCTGCGAGCCTTTGCTGCTCACGGGTTGGCTTGCCCAAGATCGCGTTCGCGGTGAGATCGCAGAAGTAGAGTCGGTACATGGGATGAAAGTCGAGAATGACCATGTCGCCCAACTGGACCATCTTCTCCGTGGCCGGTTGTGTGATGCCCACGGGATAGGCAGTACGATAACCAGACCCCACCTCGTCGCCAGCAGTCACCGACCAACTCCACTCGCTGCCCGCTTTGCGCATCGCCAGTTCGCCAACACCTGCCAGGTAGTTCTCAGTGACACCAACCCGTAAGGCATCGACGGCAGCCTTGAGGCCGATGTCACCGATCGCCGCGGCCTGGCGCATTAGCTCGATCTCCTCTTTCTCCTTGACTACCATCACTTCGTCCACTATGTCGGTACCGTCAACAAAGGTGGCCTCGGGAAGAGCTCTCAGGATCTGCTGGTACTCGAATGCGAGCAGAAGGCCAGGAGCCACCCGAGGCCCACCGCACGTGAGCTCCAGGGCCACCTTCTTATCGCCGAGTGCCATCTCCTTGATCACCCTGGCGACGGTATCGATGAAGACCGGATCCCGCTTGTTGCCCCACTCGACGATGTGGCTGGGATCGAACCAGGTATCCCCCCTAAGGCGCGCGGCATCAGCATTCCACAGCACCGCCACAGCATCTCCCTGCTGGGGAACTACAACTGCAGTTCGCCAAGGAGCGAATGCACCCAGCAAGTAGTGCAGGCTGGCTTGACGTACTGAGACGTAGACGTCGATGCCGTGCTTGGCGAGCTGTTGCTGAACCTTCCAGATGCGCCTGGGGTAATTGATACTTACGTTCATCAATAGCCACCTCCCATAATGACCCGCGTGATAGTGCCTAGTGTGCTAGATAGGTGACTCCTCATCTCCCGCTCACACCCATCGGGATCGCGACGTCGGAGAGCCTCAACAATACCCAAGTGCTGATCGAAACTCTCCTCGATCCGTCCACTGGCACGAATGGCCACCATCCGCAGCCGAGTGATCTGATCCAGCAACTGGTTCACAGCTGCTCGCATTCGGGGCGAGCCACTCGCCTGCAGAATGGCTTCGTGAAGCGTTCCACCGGCCTCGTACATGGCCCGCAACCGTTCTGGAGCCGGGCTGGAGGCAGCCTCCCTCAAGACACGCTCCAATCGATCGATTTCTGACTCGGCCATGGCGGAGGCAGCCAACCGCGCAGCCATCCCCTCCAGCGCCTCACGCATCCGGAAGATCTCTACTGCATCCTCCAATGACAAACGGGCCACGAAAGCACCTCGCCTAGGAACCATCTCCACGAGACCGTCCTTGGCCAGGCGCTGCAGGGCCTCGCGCACCGGGGTTCGGCTAACTTGATAGAGATCAGCCAGCTTTTGCTCGACAAGAGCCTCGCCCGGCACGAACTGATTAGCGATAATCGACTGCTTCAGGGCAAGGTAGACCTTAGTTCCATTGGAGTGATCAAGGTCCAGCTTCAGGGCCGATCGGTTCACAGCCTCCTCCGTATGCCGATTGTATGCACTTAGTATACTATTTGTCGTCAAGAGGGGTCTGCACGCCGGATTGGCTTTAGAGGTACAGCCGTGCCCTCCAGTCAAGAACTGGAGAGGTGAAGAGGATCATGGCCGACGATCATTCGCAGTGACGGTAGAAAGGACCTGTACCCGCCCAAGGCGCGATAGGTGTCTGGCATGACACAACCCGAACTTTATGGGGGATGCGCCCCTGGAGTTGGGGGTATGCTTGTATCAGGGCCGAAATCCACTCGAAGCCGGGCACCTCGATGGGGGGGGCCAGGCTTGCCTCGGTAGTATCCCTTGCCCATCTTGGGTCTCGGGCGAGCCACCCTCTTGGCCTTGGCACTGTGCACCGGAGATAATCCCTCCAGCTTGTGGTCTCGGGCTTCTCCAGGACGCTCCCGTCCAGGATGCACAGGGCTCGCCCCACACCCCCTAGGGCGGCCTCGTTCAGCATCAGCAGCCTGGCTTCGTCCAGAACGTAGTCTTCGATCTCCTCGGCCTTCCATCGCTCACTACGGATTAGCCTGTCCAGACGCTTGGTGCCGGCAGGACCATGCTTGGGACCGGCGATCATCGCCCCCAGTTCGCTCAGGAGCAGGGCCAGGGCACGGTTCCGATGGCGCACCATGGCTACCACCGCGCCAGCTATGGTCCTCACCAACCGAACGTCCAGCTTCTCGTCCAGAGCCCTCAGCAGAGGACGGAGGAACTCGAAGCATTCCGTTTCCATGTTCTCGGCCATCCTTCGGTCCTCTTCCTCCTCTAGCTCTCCCTCTCGCCGCCTGCTACTATGTATAGGAACAGCCCCCGTAGTCTCTGGTTTCTTCTCCAGTCTCCAGATCTACAGGGGCTGTTCCTCACTTCTTCTCCTTCACCTATTCACTTCCACCCCAAATCCGGGGTGTGTCATGCTCGCAGACCTTAGAACCTCAGCATCACCTTGGCGTTGTCCTCGGTCTTGCCGTGCACCAGCTCCAGCGCACGCTGCGCCTCCTCCACCGGCAGCACGTGGGTGACCATGGCCTTGACGTCCACCGCGCCGGATGCGATCAGATCGATGGCCGCCTCGAAGTCCTTCCGCACGTAGGTGTGAACGCCCACCAACTCTACCTCCTTCCCGCCGATCAGGAAGGGATCTGGGAGGGAGATGGGCTCGTCGAAGAGGGCCACCAGGAGAACGCGGCCCTGCTTCCGCACGTGGATCAGCCCCTGCTGGACCACCGAGGAGAAGCCGGCCGTGACGAAGGCGACGTCCACCCCCTCGGGCCGGACGTGATCCGCCACAACCTGGGCCAGGTTGTCCTCCTTCCTGACGTTGACGGCGGCCGTAGCGCCCACCTTCCGTGCGAGCTCCAGGTTGAAATCGTAGGTGTCGGTGGCAACGATATGGGTAGCGCCGGACGCCCGGGCGGCGGCGATGCAGCAGAGCCCGATGGGGCCCGAGCCCAGCACCAGGGCGGAGTCCCCCAACTGCAGCTTCGCCATCCTGGCCGAGTGGATCCCGACGGCCAGCGGCTCGACCATGGCCCCCTCCTCGTAGGAGAAGCCCTCCGGCATCTTCAGTAGGGTGGACTCCGGAGCCACGATGTACTCGCCGAAGCCCCCCGGCCACGCCGGGACCCCGAGCATCACCTTGCTGGGGCAGAGGTTGTAGCTACCGGTTCGGCAGTAGAGGCAGCTTCCGCAGACGATCTGCGGCTCCACGATCACCCGGTCGCCCTCCTTGAAGCCGGCCACCTCGGGGCCTACCTCCACGATGTCCCCCGCCACCTCGTGGCCCATTATCGCCGGGGGCTTCCGGAATGGGTGGGTGCCCAGGAAGGCGTGCACCTCGGAGCCACAGACACCCACGACGCGCACCCGGATCAGCACCTCGTTCGGCCTTGGGGTGGGCGTGGGTGCGTCCTGCATCTCGATCTTGCGGATTCCGGTGAAGACGGCCGCTCTCATCTCCCTCTCCTTACAGTTTGTCGCCTCGATTCCACGTGCACCGAATGGTTCAACGACGTAGCCGTGTGGCCGAGACCACGGCGGCCCTGGATAGCGCCGCGCTCGGCGCTGGTGTTGGGTTCTCCGTCGGAGCCGTAGATGCGCCGCGGCCTCCCCTACGGCTCCGATAGCTCCATCGGGATACCGTTCAGGGCATCGGGCCTGGTGAAGGCGATCCTCTTGCCCCGAACGCCCATCACCGGGTGCTCGTGCATCATCTCAATGCCACGCCGCTTCATCTCCTCGACGTCCGCGTCGATGTCGTCACTCGCGACGCAGAAGTGGTGGATCCCATCCCCCCTCTCCCTGGTGAAGGTGGCCAGCATCCCGTCATCGCTGTCATCCTGGAGGATCTCCAGGTTGATGGGGCCCAACTCGAGGAGGGCCACCCACATCTTCTTCTCCGCCACGTACTTGACCGGCGGGATAGGCACCTTGAGAACCCTCGCGAACGCCTCCAGGGTACTGTTGATGTCCTTGACACCAAGTCCAATGTGGTCAACACCCTTGATCACTTGTCGGCAACTCCATTCCAACGGGTTATCGATCATGAGCTATCGGTTGTCAGTCCTCAGGGCTGAGAGCCGATGCGGATGGTAGGGCGCAAGCCCCCGCCCCGCATTTCAGAACCAGGACCCAGCACTCAGCACCCAGGACTGAGGGCCGCATGAACGATGATCCGCGCGCGAGCCTACCGGTGCAGGTTCCGGGCGGCCACCACCGGAATCCCGTGGGCGACGAGCGCCTCGGCCGTGCGGTTGACCGCGTCGTGCTTGTCCAGGTAGTTCCGAAGCAGCAGCGGCATCTGACCCGATGCCTCCACCTCCGCCTTGTCTCGGAAGTAGTCCAGCACGTCCGACGGGTGCTCCCTGGTCTGCTCCACCTCCGGATCGGCCCCCTCGTGCTTTGCCGAGATGTTGGCCACCCGGGAGGCGACCTCCACCAACTCCGCCCGCCGGTTGTATGGCTGGCGCACGATGCTCTTCCAGGTCTCCGTGATGTGGTGCTCGAAGCGGACGACATCCTCGAAGCCCAGCTCTTCACGGATCTGCGCACACAGCTCGATCGTCTCGTTGTTGACGGAGTTGGAGAAGTTGAGGCCGATCAGTGGGGTGGTGCCGTCGGGCCTGGAGAACAGCTTGGCCCCGATCAGGGTCCACAGGATGGCGAACGGGTTGTCGCTGCCCATGAACACCGAGATCTTGAACTCGTTGTCGATCCCCAGCTTGTGCAGCAGGTAGGCAACCATCACCGTTCCGGGGTTGGTGTTCAGCACCTGCCGGATGCCGTAGTTGGTGTAGTAGTACAGGTACTCGTCGGCCCATTTGAGCGGGTAGTGGTTCGGCTGCCCGACCCCCCCGAAGTAGCCGGTGATGGTCTCCGGCCCCCCCAGGTGGATGTTGGAGCCGTCCGTCCCCTTCGTGTCCAGGGTCTCCACGTAGCTGGCTCCGATGATCTGCATCGCCGCCGCCACCGCCAGTAGGTCTCCCTGATCCGACTCCTGCTCCTTCATCCTGCGGACCCGGATGTAGCGCCCCGGCATCAGCTCTCCGCGGTCGATCGCTTGCCGAGCCTCGGCTATCAGCCAGGGGAAGTACTGGAGGGCGCTGATCTCCAGGGTCACGGCGAACCGGGGATCGACTGCCGCCGGCCCGACGGAATCGCCCAGCAGCTTCCTGCGGTAGTCGGCCATGGACACGAATGCCCCACGATCCCGCTCGGCCGTCAGCCATTGGAGATCGTTCAGGTAGGGGGAGTCTATCCGCCGCAGGCGCTCCAGGAGGTTGGGAAGCTTCCGGGCCTCGGTGGCCTTGGCGTTGATCTCCTCCGGCGTCCCGTACTTGTCCACCACCTGGAGGAGCGCCTCGACCACCGGGTTCTTGGGATCCAGGAGGAAGCGGTTGATCTCCTCCAGGACCGAGGACTGGATGCTCAGGCGCGGGGTGAGAGGGTTCACAGCAAGCCTCCTCGTTCAGCTTCAGCAACGCGGTGCGCCGAACTGTCCACCGACGTACACGCCAGCCTGTCCGATTCCCGCCGGTTCACCCTGGAAGAAGCATTTCCCGGTCCCGACCTCCCTCGACTCGCCCGCCCCATGGGGGCAGCCCGTCGGGTCGCGTCAGGAAGGCGAGGCACTCGTCGGCCGCCGGGGCTCCCAACTCAGGCGCCGGGGGTCTTCGACGTCGCCTCCACGGTACCACGTGGTGCGTCGTTCCTCAAGTCGGCCACTGGCAGGGCAGCGAGCAAGACCAGACGGGCACCGCGCCCGGCGGGCGCGGCGGGGGGCCGAATCCCGTGTGGTATCCTTATAATAGGGCGTAGGCGCTCGTCCACGCCCGCAGATCCCCGAGACGATCCGCCTTCTCGGCCACCGGAGGCTCTCCAGGATGCCCATGGTCGGTGCCGACGAGAGCCTGGATCACGGACGGGAGGGGCGAGCAGGCGCGACATCGCGCCGGACAGGGGGTGAGAGGAATGCAGACAGGACACCCGGACATCAGCTCGGTCCAGGAGAGGATCGAGGAGCTCCGGCGTCTCATCAACTACCACAACTTCCGATACTACGCCCTCGACTCCCCCGAGATCTCCGACGGCGAGTACGACGCGCTGATGGAGCAGTTGCGCTCCCTCGAGGCCGAGCACCCTGAGCTATCCTCCCCCGACTCCCCCACGCAGCGGGTGGGGGCGGGCCCGCTCGAGGCATTCGGCGTCGTCCGCCACCAGATCCCGATGCTCAGCCTCGGCAACGTCTTCTCGCGGGACGCCCTACTCAAGTGGTACCAGCGGATCGCCGGCCTCCTGGGCAGGAACGAGATCGATCTGGTGGTGGAGCCGAAGATCGACGGCCTGGCCGTCTCCCTCACTTACGAGCATGGCCGCCTCAGCGTGGGCGCCACCCGGGGCGACGGGGTCCAGGGCGAGGATATCACCCAGAACCTGCGCACCATCCGCAGCGTGCCGTTGGTGTTGAACGACCCCGCACCGGCCAGG
Organism: Sphingomonadaceae bacterium; assembly: GCA_050261575.1. GTDB lineage: Bacteria > Chloroflexota > UBA6077 > UBA6077 > UBA6077 > JBLNDL01. The sequence continues at coordinate 20,952 of JBLNDL010000029.1, forward strand.
ATCGAGGTGCGAGGGGAGGCATACCTCCCCAAGAAGGGATTCGAGAGGGTCAACGAGGAGCGGATGGCCCAGGGCCAGCCCCTCTTCGCCAACCCTCGCAACGCCGCTGCCGGCTCCCTCCGGCAACTGGACCCACGGGTCACCGCGAGCCGTCCGCTGGACATGTTCGTCTACACCCTGGGGCAGATCGTCGGCGGCCAGGAACCATCCACCCACTGGGAGGCGCTGCAACTGATGCAGCGGCTTGGCTTCAAGGTGAACCCCCTGGCGAGGCTGTTCCACTCGGTGGAAGAGGTCGTGGAGTACTGCGCCGGTTGGGAGCACCGCAAGGAGAGCCTGGACTACGAGATCGACGGCATGGTGGTCAAGGTGAACGATCTGGGGATGCAGCGGGAACTGGGCGAGTTGGGCAGGGAGCCTCGCTGGGCCGTGGCCTACAAGTTCCCCCCGACCCAGGCCACCACCAGGCTGAAGAGCATAGAGATCAACGTGGGCCGAACGGGCTCGCTCAATCCCTTCGCCGTCCTGGAGCCTGTGAGGCTGGCCGGCGTCACCATCAAGCTCGCCACCCTCCACAACGAGGAGGACATCCACCGAAAGGACATCCGGATAGGAGACACGGTGCTGATCCAGCGGGCCGGCGAGGTGATCCCCCAAGTGGTGGGCCCCATCCTGAGCAAGCGGACCGGCGAGGAGAGGGTGTTCCACATGCCTGAGCGCTGCCCATCCTGCGGCGGTCCGGTGGTGAAGCCGGAGGGGGAGGCGATCCACCGATGCACCAACGCCCTCTCCTGCCCGGCCCAGCAGTACGAGCTGCTGAAGCACTTCGTATCCCGATCGGCCATGGACATAGAGTCCATCGGCGAGAAGCTGGCCGCCGCCCTGATGAAGTCGGGGATGGTGCGGGACGTAGCCGACCTGTACGACCGGGAGAGGGTGAACAAGGAGCGTCTCGTCGGCCTGGAGCGGATGGGGGAGAAGAGCGCCGAGAACGTGCTGAAGGCGATCGAGGCCAGCAAGGAGAGGCCGCTGGCGAAGCTGGTCTTCGCCTTGGGGATCCGTTACGTGGGCGAGGAGGTGGCCAAGCTGCTGGCTGGTGCCTTCGGCAGTCTCGACCGGTTGATGCAGGCCACCTACGACGACATCGTGGCCGTGGAGGGGGTCGGACCCAAGATCGCCCGGAGCGTGGTGGAGTACTTCGCCAACGAGCGGAACCGCCAGGTGATCGAGAGGCTGCGTCGGGCAGGACTCCGCTTCGAGGATTCGAGGGAGGAGCCCGTGGGGGACCTGCCCTTCGCGGGGAAGAGCTTCGTGATCACCGGCACGCTGGATGGGCTCTCCCGGCTGCAGGCGGAGGCGTGGATCCGCAGGCTGGGGGGCGAGCCGGGAAGCTCCGTCACCCGCAAGACCGACTACCTGGTGGTCGGAGCCGACCCAGGATCCAAGCTGCAGAAGGCGCGAGCCCTCGGCACCGTTCGGATCCTCACCGACCAGGAGTTCCAGGCGATGCTGCGCCAGGCGGAGGAGAAGTCAGAGGCACCGTCAGGGCAGCTCCGCCTGGGGCTGTAGCGTCTGCGGATGCATCATCTGTAGGATCCCAAGACTCGATCTTCGGTGGATGGCGTGAACGGAGTCTCCCTTCAGAACGTCGTTGTTCGGATGATCGGCCTAGCGCCGCAGGAGGAAAGTTGACTATCGCCTATGCCGTAGTCGCCGCGTCAATCCCGGTCATCGCCTTTTTCGTGCGGGGTCCCAGGTTTGCCCTCTGGACGCTCTTCGCCTCTGCCCTGCCGTATCTGGTCTTGGTAACCCTCATCACCCGCTCCATGGGCTGAAACGAAGGGCGAGGAGGAACCACCGGTGATCGAGATCGAGAACCTCACCAAGAGGTTCGGGGACAGGGAAGCGGTGAAGGACCTCACCCTCGACGTCCGCGAGGGCGAGGTGCTGGGGCTGCTGGGCCCCAACGGAGCCGGCAAGACCACCACCGTCCGGATGCTGTCCTGCCTGGTCGCCCCCACATCCGGCCGCGCCACCGTCGGCGGCTTGCTGGTAGGGCGGGACGACACCCGGATCCGAGAGATCGTGGGTATCCTCACCGAGTCTCCGGGACTCTACGAAAGGTTCAGCGCCCTGCAGAACCTGGAGTACTTCGCCCGCCTCTACGGACTCGAGGAGAAGCAGCGCGGCAGCCAGGTGGAGCGATACCTGAGGGCGCTGGGATTGTGGGAGCGGCGCCACGAGCCGGTGAGCGGCTTCTCCAAGGGGATGAAGCAGAAGATAGCCATCGCCAGGGCGCTGATCCACGAGCCCAGGGTGCTGTTCCTCGACGAGCCCACCGCCGCCCTCGATCCCGAATCGGCGCGCACGGTCCGCGACTTCGTCGAGGAGTTGAGAAGCGAGGGGCGAACCATCGTCCTCTGCACCCACAACCTGGATGAGGCCGACCGGCTGTGCGACCGGATAGCCATCTTGAAGCAGTGTCTGATCCGGGTGGATACCCCCTCCCGCCTCCGCAGCAACCTGTACGGCCGCCGGGTGGAGATCCGGCTGCGGCAGGTCACGGCAGCGGTGCTGGCGGCAGTCCGCGACCTCGGCTTCGCTGGAGAGCTGGAGGTGCAGGATGGAAAGCTGGTGATGGCACTGGAGAACCCGGAGGAGCAGAATCCGGCCGTCGTACGCGCGATCGTGGAGGCAGGCGGAGAGGTCCAGTTCGTCGCAGAGCTGCACCACTCACTGGAAGAGGTGTATCTGGCGCTGGTACGAGGGGAGGTGGGACAGTGAGGGTGCTGGCCGTCCTGCAGAAGGAGCTGCTGGAGATCCTGAGGCACAAGATGCTGCTGTTCAGCCTGATCCCCCTGCCGCTGCTCTTCGTGGCGATACCCCTGGTGATGATACTCCTCACACGCGATCAGCCAGTCGATCCGCGCGAGGCCGAGATCTACACTCGCCTCTCCCCCGACTTCGCCCACCTCCCGCCCGGGGACGTGATTCAGATGATGCTGGTGGGCCAGTTCCTCTTCATCCTGCTGATGGTGCCGGTCATCGTGCCCATGACCATCGCCACCTTCAGCGTCATCGGCGAGAAGCAGGCCCGCAGCCTGGAGCCGCTGCTGGCAACGCCGATCCGCACCTGGGAGCTCCTCCTAGGAAAGGCCCTGGCGGCCACCCTTCCAGCCGTGGTCGCCACCTGGCTCGCCTACGGCATCCTCATCGTGGGAATCGCGATCCTGGCAAGCCCCCTCGTCCTGGCTAGCGCGGCATCTCCGATGTGGCTGCTGGCCATCCTGATCATCGCACCCCTTCTGGCTCTCCTGGGGGTGAACCTGGGGATCCTGATGTCCTCCCGCTTCAACGACACCCGCGTGGCCCAGCAGATCGGAGGGCTGGTGGTGCTCCCGCTCGTGGGGCTGGGTATGGTGCAGGTCATGGGGATCGTGCTCTACAACCTGCCGATGTTCTTGGCCGGCGCGGTGGCCCTGGCCGCTCTGGATGCGGGGGTGCTGATGGTCGCCGTCAAGCTCTTCCAGCGAGAGACGATCCTCACCAGATGGAAGTGAGGAGGGGAGGTTCGGAAACACGATCTCATGACTACCCTTGCGTTGATCCTCGTCGTCGCTTCGGCCCTGATGCACTCCATCTGGAACCTGCTCTACAAGCGGGCGAAGGATAAGCCCGCCTTCGCCTGGCTGTTCGGCTTGGCCGCCGTGGTGATCTACCTACCAGCCTTCCTGCTGCTGGTAGGGCGCCAGCCCATACCTCCGGAGGGCTGGTACCTGGTGGCAGCCTCCGGAGTGATCCACACCCTCTACTTCGCCTTCCTCGGCCGCGGCTACTCCGTGGGAGACCTGTCGCTGGTGTACCCCCTGGCCCGTGGGACCGGCCCCCTCCTGGTGCCGATCTGGGCCTTCACATTCCTGGGCGAGCGGCTGTCGACCTCGGGCATGGCCGGAATCCTGGCAGTGGTGAGCGGCATCTACATGCTCCACCTACGCCAGCTCTCCTGGAGCGGCCTCCTGCAGCCGCTGCGATCCATCCGCACCCGGCCCACGCAGATAGCCCTCCTCTCCGGACTGCTCATCTCCCTCTACACAGTGGTCGACAAGATGGGAGCGAGCTACCTGCAGCCCCTGGTCTACATGTACCTCTGGACGGTCGTCTTCAGCCTGCTGTACGGCCCGTACGTCCTGCGCACCAGCGGGTGGGCTACCGTCACTGCCGAGTGGCAGGTCAACGCCCGCTCGATCGTGGCCGTGGCCTTCCTGATGGTGCTCACCTACACCCTCGTGCTGTTCGCCATGACCATGAGCAACGTCAGCTACGTGGCGGCGACCAGAGAGCTGAGCGTGGTGTTCGGGGCAGCGATGGGAACCCTGCTGCTGCGGGAGTCCTACGGGAAGGCGAAGCTGGGGGGATCCATCCTGATCGCCATCGGGGTGGCGATGATAGGTCTGGCGTAGGGCTAGGGGCGACCGCCTGGTCGCCCCACGGTGAAACACTCAGACTGCACCGAAGTTGCGCGTGATGCACGTTGCGGCGCGGCGCCTGCAGCGCCCGCGGGCGGCTGTTGGGCGGACCTGCGTGACCGCCCAGCCCGGGTGTGGGTGGCGAGGGCGCACACACGCCGTGACGCGAGCGTGCACGTGAGGCTGTGCTCTCTCGCCTCACGGGCACGGTCCCTACCGATGGTCCGCCGATGCCGATGTGCACCACCGAGGGTTGGATGCGGGTGGCATTCGCCCCCACACCGTCTCATGCCGCGGCGGCGGCCTTCTTGCGGCTGCTCCACAGCGCCTGGAAGATCGGCACACACAAGGCGAGCAGACCGATCAGCAACAGCACCCCCGAGATCGGTCGGGTGACGAATATGGAGGGATCGTTCTGGGACATCGCCAGCGACTGGCGCAACGACCGCTCCACCATATCCCCCAGCACCAGCGCAAGCACCAAGGGCGCCACCGGGTACTGGAACTTCTTGAAGAAGTAGCCAAGCACACCGAAGAGGAACATCACCCACAGGTCGAACATGCTGTTGTTGATGCTGAAGACGCCGATCATGGAAACGACCATGATAATCGGCAGCAGCACCGGATATGGCAGCTTCAGGATGCTGGTGAAGACGGGCACCAGCGGCATGTTCATCACCAGCAGCGCCACGTTCCCGATGTACATGCTGGCGATGAGGGCCCAGACGAACTCCGGGTTCTGCTGGAAGAGCAGGGGGCCCGGGCGAAGGCCGTGCATCATCAGGGCACCCAGCATGACGGCGGTGGACCCCGAGCCCGGCACACCGAGGGTCAGCAGATGTATGATAGCCCCCGCGGTGGCGGCGTTGTTGGCCGCCTCCGGCGCCGCTACCCCCTCCAGGATGCCGGTGCCGAACTTCTCCGGGTGCTTGGATACCTTCTTCTCCAGGGAGTAGGCCATGAAGGAGGAGATGGTGGCTCCCGCCCCGGGCAACGCCCCGATCAGGAAGCCGGTGATCCCGCCCCGAGCCCAGGAGCCCATGCAGCGCTTCCACTCGCTCTTGGAGGGGAACATGCTGAGCAGGCTGAACTTCTTGAACTCCAGAGAGATCTTCTCCTCCGCAGTGATGAGCAGCTCGCCGATGGCGAACAGCCCCACGGCGACCGGGATGAACTCCACGCCATTCAAGAAGGCGACGTTGTTGAAGGTGAAGCGCGCCGCCCCTCCCACGGGATCGGTGCCGATCTGGGAGAGCAACAGGCCGAAGGTGGCCATCATCAGGCTCTTTATCGGGGAGCCGCCGCCCAGTCCCGCCAGCGAGACCAGACCCACCGACATCAGGGCGAAGTACTCGGGCGGGCCGAACTGGAGGGCGAACTCCGCCAGGGGCGGGCCGATCAGCATGAGAGCCACCACCCCCAGGGTGCCCCAAATGAAGGAGCCGATCTGGGCAACCCCCAGCGCCTTCCCCGCCTGCCCCTTCTTGGCGAGCTCGTAGCCGTCGAGGCAGGTCATCACGGTGGCGGACTCGCCGGGCAGATTCACCAGAACCGAGGTGATGGTGCCACCATACATGCACCCGTAATACACACCGGCCATTAGGATGAGGGCGGTAGTGGCATCGTAGTTGAAGCTGATGGGCACCAGCACCGCGATCCCAGCGCTGGAGCCGATCCCAGGCATGGCTCCGATAATGGTCCCCAGGAAGGCGCCCAGCAGGGCCGCCAGGGCGTTCTCAGGCGTCAGGGCTACCGAGAAGCCCATCATCAGGTTAGCTAAGTTGTCCAAGATCCCTCACCCCCTTAAGGAGTGGTGTTCGAGGGGACACAGGACCTGGGCCACCCCAGATCCTGCCAGATCGCTTCGCCGCGGCTTCGAGTCGGGCTTCCGGACGGCCCCCGATCAGGAGCCGAACAGCCCTTCCGGCGCCGGCACGCCCAGCATTATCACGAAGCTCCAGTAGAACACGTAGGTTATAGCCACCGCCACCGCCACGTTCACGTACCAACGGAACCTTCCCATGGCGAACAGCATGAACAGGGAGTAGGCGAGGGTGGTGACCAGGTAGCCGAGGATGTCTGTCAGGTATATGTAAACCAAGAGTGCGACGATGATGGTGACGATCCGGTTGATCGCCTCTCGACTCGGCATCAGCCGCTCGCCCGCCTCACTCGCCTTCCTCAAGGAGCTGACGAACAGGATGGCCGAGAGGATCATCAGCAGAATGCCGAGGACGTTGGGCATGAACTCCGGCCCGGGGCCGAAGACGGTGAAGTGGGGCAGCATCGAAGCCTGCCACAGCACCCAGATGCCCATCAGAAAGAACAAGCTCGATATCACCAGGTCGGCGCGCTTCACATTGCACCCCCATCGGGTTGCCCGGAGGGCGACCGCCCTCCGAGCAACCCGGAGTCGCCTGCTTCGCCTACTTCTTCTCCACTAGGCCCAGGTCCTTCACGAGGGCAACGATCTGGTCGTTGAACCCCTTGACGAAGGCGTCCAGCTCGGCGCCAGCCAGGAAGGCCTCTTGCTGATCGTTCTTGTCGACGTACTCCTTCCAGCCCTTGGCTTCGACCATCTTCTTCAGAAGGTCCGCCATGTACTCGCGGGAGCCGGCAGGCAGCCCGGCCGGAGCCGCGATCATGCGGGTCTGGTCGTAGGTCATGTTGATGCCCTGCTCCTTCAGGGTGGGGATGTTGGGGTACTTGACCAGCTTCTTCTCGCTACCAACGGCCAGCAGCCGAACCTTCTTGGCCTCGACCTGGGGGAGCACCTCGGCCAGGTTGGCGCTCGCAACGTCCACGTGGCCACCAAGCAGGTTGGTCAGGACGTCGCCACCACTGGCCAGCGAGATGAAGTTGTACTCGGTGCCGGTCGCCTTTTGGAACAAGTACATGAAGATGTGGTCGTCGGAGCCGACGTTCGTGCCGCCCCACTTCAGACCCTTAGGCTTCGCCTTGGCGGCGTCGACCACGTCCTTCACCGTCTTGAAGGGCGAGTCGTCTTTCACCACGATGGTGAAGTTGTCCACGGAAAGGCGGGCCAGCATGGTGAAGTCCTTGATGGGATCCAGGGGCGCCTGGCCGCGGGCCGGCGTGGTGAAGAAGGAGGTCGTGGCAGTCACCCAACTGTAGGGGTTGCCCTTCTTGCCAGCGACGTAGGCGAAGGCGACGGCGCCGCTGCCACCGGGCTTGTTCTCCACGGCGATGTTCTTCGGGTAGAGCTTCTCCTCCTTGATCACCTTCTCCATGGTGCGGGCTTGGATGTCGGACCCACCACCGGCGGCCGAGTGAACGATGAACTCGATATCACGCTCGGGGGTCCAGGAGGGCTTGGCGGCAGCAGCGGGAGTTGCAGCCGCGGGGGCGGACGTCGGCGCGGCCGCGGCCGGCGCTGTCGTGGGCGCCGCTGCTGGCTTGGAGGGAGCCGCGGTTGGAGCCGGTGCCGACGAGGAACACGCTGTAGCCAGGGATACCAATGCGATCGCCAGAGCCAGGATAGACAGTGCGAAGAATGGTTTCCGCATCACGGGTCACTCCTTCTGTCACAGCTATTCAGCGTACTGGGTCGATGGTAGACTCCCGCCGGGGCCCATCCATTGGGAACCCCAGCATCATTGCTGGATCGGCGGCCAGATCTCCTGGCGGCGCCAGCAGGATGTGCCATGGCAACAGGCACAAGGCACGAGGAATCAGGTGGCCTCGATCCAGCTCAGGGGAGATCTTCTGCCCCCGTCGCCTTCGCCTTGTGCCTCGCGCCCACAGGCGCATCACCCCCTTTCCCCACAGTCTCGCCTACGCCGAGGCCGCCTGCCGCAGCAGCTCGGCGGCCCGAGCGGTGTTGAAGCAGCCGCAGGCGCAGGGCCTGGCTATCTCTATCGCGGCCTCCTCCGGCGTCGTCCGCCCAGCCTTGATCTCCTCGATCGCCCTGTTCACCAGGTTCGCCGACGTCATCGCGTGGCCGCACATGCTGGTGATCTCCAGCAGCTCCGTCTTCGGCAGCAGGTTCTTCTTCCCCCACACCCCAAGCGAGTAGCTGATCGTGTGGGGCTGCAAACCCACCTCCTCGCACACCCCAAACACCTCGTCGATCAGCCCGCTCACGGTGATCGATATCCCGAAGTCCTTCTCCTTCAGATCCGCCAGAACCCCCTTCAGCTTCTCCTTGTCGTCGTACACACACAGGACGAAGCCGTTCGGCTTGAGCCCATCGCGGATCGCCTCCATGCCCTTGCCGTGCGCGTAGGTCCCATCTTTCACGTACAGGCTGCCCAGATTCGCAGGATCCTGCGCCGCCATCGTCTCGCAGATCCCCTGCAGCCGCTTCACCGCCGACGCCTTCCGCTCCTCCGTCGCCAGGTCGAACTGCCGCGCCACCAACGCCAACACGCAGTAGTCCTTCCCCAGCGACTCCACCGACCCCTGCCTGTGCAACGTGTGCGTCATCTCCCCCTCCTACCAGGCCCGGCCGAGGCCGACGTTGATCTTGGCATTCGGACGAGGCTGCATCCCCAGCCCCTGCAGCACAGGCAGCACCGGCACCGTCTTGTCCTCGTTCACCCGGCACATCACCGCCACGGTGAACACGGTGTCCACCTCCTGCTCCACTTCCTTCAGGGCCTTCATCACCTGAGCGGTCTTATCCAGATCCGCGATGAACTCCACCACCAGGGAGAGCACCCTCTCCCCCTTCACCTCGTCCTTGATCTCTCCCGTCTTCGGGTCCTTCAACAGCGGATAGATCGGGTTCAACTGCTCGAACTCCACCCCGATCGAGGCCGCCTTCATCGTGACCTTCTCGACGTCCACGAAGCTGGTGGAGACGCCAGGCCGGCCCAACTCGATCCCGAAGCCCACCTGGCCAGGCTTCACCCTGTTGGTCCGGTCGTTCGTCTTGCACTCCTCGGTACCTCGGCCAGCACCCATGGTGATGGGCGAGACGGCGGAGGGATCGGAAAAGTAGCGGCGCAGCCCGCGCGGGTAGCCCAACTCCTCGGCGGAAAGCTGGATCATGGAATCGGTGGGGCAGCTAAAGACCCTGGTGCAGACGCCGCACTCGACGCACAACTCCTGGTCGGCAACAGCCACCCCGTCCTTCAGCGCTATGGCTCCCACTGGGCAGTAGGGGAGACACTCCCCGCAGCCGATACAGGTGTCCTGATCAACCCGCATCAGTAACCCTCCAATACTGCGGCGCTGTTGCCGTTGAGGCAAGAGTGCCGTTCTGGGTCTGATTCCGGAAGAGGTATTCGAGCTGTCAGTGGGCGCCGGTGCCGGCGACGGCGAGACCAGGGTGGTGTCGGAACCTGCGAAGGGAGGCGCCCCCGCGGGGCGCGCCGGGCGGTAATGAGGATAGCGTCCCGCCCTGCGGGACATCTTCCCGCATGCGAACCATTATACTCGTGGATCATCCCAAGTCAAGACAGGGTAGCTGCAGACCCCCGGCAACCGCGGCCATCGGCAACGCGGCGGATCACCCCCTCCCCTCGACGCCCGGCAGCGACCGGCCTCGAGCAGCAGATCCCGCCTAACGGGACACGTTCCCGCAGAACGGCATCATTATACAACATCGCGTCGGCCCGTCAATCGTGTGTCCTCGCCTTGCGCCACCCGCCGATCGAGACTCCTCCCTGCTCCCGCGCCTCGGGCTGCCCCCACCCCTCCCCGGCGCCCCGGCGGGCAGCGGACGCCCCTCTCCAGTCAGGCAACCGAGTCCGTATCTACGCAAGATCATCTACACCATTGCACATTTCTTGCACCTTGGTTGTGCATCCAGAGCGTGGATGCACCTCGTTGCGAATACCGCTGAACCTGCGAAGCAAGCTCGCAATAGCCTTCCTGCTGGTACTGATCCCTATGCTGGGATTAGTAATCTTCGACTATCTGGACGACTACCGACGCTTCGAGGACACGCAACTCGAGAGCCAGGCGTGGATGGCCCAGGCCCTGGCCACCCTCTTGGACACCACCCTCGACCAAGCAGTGCAGGTGGGACAAGTCCTGGCCCTCGACCCGACCATCCGCACCCTCTCGTCCACCGACCCCGGTAGGCTGGACCCCTATCTTACCCGCTACCTCACCGCATACCCGCAATTCGAGAACATCAACGTCTGGGATGCGCAGGGACAGAATGCCGGCTCCTCCGTCCCACCGCCGCCCGGGGAGCCCCGACCCAACATCGCGGACCGGCAGCACTTCCAGCAGGCCATGGCTACGGCTCAGCCAGCGGTGTCGGACGTGATCGTCTCACGGATCGGCAACATTCCCACCGTGGCCATCGCCGTCCCAATCACCCCCGACGGGGCAGGGGGGCCTGTGGGTGTGGTAACCATCCTGCTCGACTTCACATCGCTGGCCCAGCGGCTGCAGACCCTGCAACCGGAGCCCACCCGGGACATCTGGATCGCCAACAGGACGGGCAGAGTGGCGGTCCACACCCTCCAGAAGCCGTTGAGTTGGGAGGAGAGAGACATCTCCTGGTACGAGCCAGTGCAGGTGGCCCTCTCCGGCGGGGAGTTCGTCGGCCACGTGGAGAGACTGCTGAGAGGCGAACCCGGCCTGGTGAACGTACGCGCGTCCCCCAAGTACGGCTGGATAGTCGTGGTGTCCATCGCAGAGTCCGCGTTGCGGGACGCCCTCTCGGAAGCCACCATGAACAGGTTCACCCTCTACCTCTCGATCGTCGTCCTCGCCGCCCTGGTGGCCTGGGGCTCTGCCTACTTCGTCATCCGCCCGCTGCGGGATCTCAACCACACCATCGCCGCCTTCGGGCGTGGCGAACTGACCCAGCGAGCCCACGTGCGAACTGGCGACGAGTTAGAGACCACCGCCGAGACCTTCAACCGGATGGCGTCCGATCTGCAGAGGGAGCAGAACAGGCTGAGATTCCTGAGCGAGGTGAGCACCGCTCTCACCTCGGACCTGGAGGTGTCGCGCATCGCTAGAATGCTGGCCGAGCGCTTGACCGAGGTGCTGGGGGAATCCAGTTGGGTCTGTTTGCTGCCCCGGGATGGGGCCCGTTGCGGCGAACGCAGCTCCTACACTCGGCCCCGCGACCTCCACGAGCGGTTGCTGAGACTGTTCGAATCGCACGACGATTGGGTCACGTCCAACCTGTTCCTGCCCGTGTACCAGCGCGGCGAGCCCATCCTGATCCAGGACGTCGCCTCCTCCTGGATGGACGAGGGGCTGCGACGAGGGCTGGCGCAGATGGGCGCGGTCTCCCTGATGGTCGTTCCCCTGGTGGCCCGCGGCCGGAGCTTGGGGGTGCTGGCAAGCCTTAGCCTCAGCAAGGAGCGGCAGTTCGGCGAAGGCGAGGAGGCCTTCGCCATGGACATAGCGGGGCGTGCAGCCATGGCCATCGACAACGCCCTCCTATTTCAGCAGGTACAGGGCGAGCAGGCGCGACTCAGGACCATACTGAACACCGTGCCGGTGGGGGTGGTGGTTGCGCAGGCGGATGGACGGGTGATCATGGTGAACCAGATGGGGGAGAAGGTGACGGGAAGGCCGCCCACGAGCGCGCCGCCGGAGCAGTGGGGCGCGCTGTTTGGCCTCCGCCGCCCGAGCGGCGAGCCCTACCCGCCTCTGGAGAACCCCCTCGCCCGCTCCATACTTCGTGGCGAGACCATCGTGGGAGAGGAACTGCTGATCCGGCTGCCCTCGGGGGAAAGCCGTTACACCCTGGTGCACTCCGCCCCCTTGATCGACGAGGAGGGGCACAGGATCGGAGGCGTGGCGGTGCTGCAGGACATCACCCCCTTGAAGGAGGTGCAACGGCGGCTGGAGGAGTTGGCGAGGGACCACGAGCAGCGCCGCAGCGAGCTGGACGCGGTGATCGAGGGGGTGAGCGAGGGGATCACCATCGCCGATGGGCAGGGACGGATAGTGCGGATCAACGGCCAGGGGAGGGAGATCATCGGTCTCCCTACAGCGGCCGAGGGCCCGTTCAGCCTGGAGGACTACGCCAGCAGGATCAGCCTCTGCTACCTCGACGGCCGCCCCATGCCTCTCGACCAGTGGCCCATCTCACGCGCAATCAGAGGGGAGGCCGTCAGCGGCCAGGAGGTCATCCTCGTTCAGCCGAACGGGAAGAGGCTGCACCTGCTGTCCAGCACCGGAATGGTGAGGGACGAGCAGGGTCGGGTGAGGCTGGCGATGAGCATCTTCCGGGACATCACTCCTATTCGGGAGCTGGAGAGGGCACGGGAGGAGTTCATCTCCGTCGTGGCCCACGACCTCCGATCCCCCCTCACCGTCATCACTGGCTTCGCGGGGTTGCTGCAGCGGCTCCCCCCGGGCCAACATGGCAAGGTGCAGGAGACCCGGGCGGTGGAGAGCATCCTCGTCAGTGCCAAGCGTCTGGACAAGATGGTGGCCGACCTTCTGGATGCCTCCCGCATCGAGGCCAGCCGACTGGTGCTCACCAAGGAGACGATCGATCTGCCGCGGCTGATCCACGAGGTGGTGGAACGAACGGCGGAGATCACGAGAGGGCACCCGGTACGGCTGGAGACTGCGGGAGTGATCCGAGAGATACTGGCCGACCCCGCCCGCCTGGAGCAGGTGCTGACGAACCTCCTCTCCAACGCCGCCAAGTACTCTTACCCGGGCAGCGAGATCGTGGTCAAGGTGGAGCCACACCCGAAGGAGAGAGAGGTGATGGTGTCGGTAGCCAACCAGGGACATGGGATAGCCCCGGAGGACCGTGAGGCCATCTTCGCCCGCTTCCGCCGAGCGCGCACCGAGGCCGAGGGGAGGGTGCCTGGCCTCGGGCTGGGACTGTACATCACCAAGGGGCTGGTGGAGGCCCACGGCGGGCGCATCTGGGTGGAGAGCGAAAGGGGGAAGACCACTACCTTCAGCTTCACGCTGCCAACCAACGATCACGAGTAACGAGGGACGAGAAGGTCACTCATCCCTCATCATGCCGGTCGGACAGATGTCCCGGAGGGGGCAGCGGGGACAGGCCGGAGCGGGACGGCACACCCCCTTCCCGAGCGCGACGATCAGGGCGTGGTACTCCTGGAAGAGCGGCACCGAAGGCGGGAGGTGCCGCATGAACAGGCCCTGCAGCTCGGAGTACCCGACGCCGGAGGGCACGAGCCCCAGTCGGGCGAAGACCCGTCGGGTGTAGGCGTCCACCACGAAGATCGGCTGTCGGGCGCCGTACAGCACGATGGAGTCAGCGGTCTCCGGACCGATACCCCAGACGGAGAGTAGCTCCTCACGCAGCTCTGGAAGTTTCACGTGAAACAGCGAGGCGAGCAGGCCACCGTGTCGCTCGCGCAAGTGCAGGCAGAAGGCCTTCAGCTTTCGGGCCTTGGCGTTGAAGTAGCCGCTCGACCTGACGGCGGAGGCCAGCTCCGCCTCGGAGGCAGCCTCGATCGCCTCGGGGCTCAGCAGCCCCTCCGCCTTCAGCCGGTCGATCGCCCTCTCCACGTTCACCCAGGCCGTCGACTGTGTCAGGATGGCACCAACCACCATCTCGAAGTCGCTTTCGGCTGGCCACCACCCCTGCGGCCCGAAGGCCACCAGCAATCGCTCGTAGATCTCGAGAAGACGCTCGCGTGTCTCCACCCCTTCCAACCTACCCCCAGGACGATGGTCTCGCCCACCAGACCGGCAACCGCCTCCGGCGCGCGGCTCGTCCAATCTGACCCAATCGACGCACGCCGCAGATCCCGGACGGCCCACGCACCCACCACTACGAACAGGCGAAGACCCGGCCCTGGGACCGGGCCCGGAGGGCAACGCGGGGCGCTATGATAGCACAACCCCTGGCAGCCCCCCATGTCTGCGCGCACGAGAGCAGCCCATCGGGCAGGGCGCCAGATGGGCCAGTCGATCCCTCACTCCGCCGAGGAGACCCCTCTACGTCAGCATCGAAATGCAGATCAAGATGACCGCGAGCGCCAGAGCGGTCACGGGCGGCAGAACAGCCCCGACGATGGCGAGGATAGCCAGGATGAGGGCCACCACGACGAGGATCGTATCCACAGAGAACCCAGCCACGGAACGAGCCATTCGTCTCACCTCCACACAACATGCGTAGCGCCCGAACACCGAGCCGGGCCATGCATCGTGGCAGAATACGTGCCGCCCAGACATGGCGGCGGCACGCCTCGCTCAGCACCGGGATGGGGACGCGTCAGCGGGCGCGAACCTGATCGGATGGCTCGGCGCGGCGCGGCGCATGCCTGGAGTGGGGCGATGTGGCCCGGGGGCAGCGCTGCCGAGCGGGCGAGGTTCCATCCGAACCGCGGCGTTGACAAAGACACAGCCGCCCCTTACAGTGGCGCTCACGGCTAGCCGCGAGCCGGCCACCGCGACGGGGAGCTGTGCAGCTCTGGCCCCTTCCCCCACGGGCAACTGCCGGCGGATGCAGCCAGTTCGAAGGAGAGGTGTTTCTCGAGAATGAGCACCGCCGCTCGCCGCGACATCCTGATCTCCGGCGTCCAGTTCGACCGAGAGCTCCGCTCAGGCAAGATCTCCGTGCTGGAGTTGGCCCCGATCGCACTCCGGCATGGCCTCGCCGGAGTCGAATACCGAGAGGTCTACTGGCACGACAAGGCAACGGAGCTGCCGGCGCTGCGGGAGCAGTTGGCGCGACTCGGTCTCAAGGCCGTCTACGCCACCTTCAACACCCTCTTCAGTAGGGATCCCGAGAAACAGAAGCTGCTGGTGCAGGATCTGGAGGACGCCCACGCGCTCGGCGCCCCCTTCATGAGGGTCTTCCGGGGCGAGCGCCCAACCGCTTCCCCCGCGGACGCGTCGATGCGGGATGCAGCCAAGGCGCTGGTGGAACGGGCTGCCAGCTACGGGATGCGCCTGGCCCTGGAGAACTACTCGGGCATCCCCGGCAGCCGCCCAGAGGAGATCCTGGAAGCGCTAGAGATCCTCGACTCCCCCGTCGTGGGCGTCAACATCGACTTCGCCAACTTCGCTGGCCACGGCATCGACCCCATCGAGGCGATCGAACGGCTGGCCCCCTGGATCATCTACACCCACCTCAAGGACCACCGCCCGACGGCAGATGGGAAAGCGGTCAACAGCTACCTCGGGAGCGGCAACCTCCCGCTGCCCGCGATCCTCGAGTCCCTGGAGGCCACCGGCCGAAACTTCCCATACTGCTTCGAGTTCCTCGGTGAGGACGACCCAGAAGGGAGCATCGCCAAGAGCATCGCCTACCTATCCGGCCTCGGTCTGGGAAGCAGGGGTTAGCCCACATCCCATCGCCGGCCAGCGCGCTCGCTGCACCCGATCGCATCGCGCCCTCCTCGCGACGCGATCCCCCGCCCCTGCTCGTTGGTACGGCTCGTGCCACCCCGACCCCGAGGTGACAGGCCATGAGCGTATTCGAGCAGCTTGGCTTAGACGAAGACCGGGTGCGCTCCGCGCTGGAAAGCCTGGACTGGAGCGGGCCGTTGACCACCGCGGAGATCGCCAGACAACTCGATGACCTCCCCGAGGACCTCTTCGGCAACCTGGCCGACGGGGCGATCTTCCACGACCCGTCGGAGGTGCTTCGGGCGCTGATGGGAGAGATCGACCTGGATGCGGCCGACTTCCCGACGGAGGGGGCCGAGTCCATCGGAGGACCCTCCGGCTACGGCGGCTCCACCACCGGCCGGCCGGTGGTTACCCCCTCCACCTCGCATGGGATCGGCTCCGGCTCCGACACCGGCGACACCGGCAGCGGCAACACCGAGGCCACCGGCTGGGGCAGGGCGGGCACCACCTTCGGCGAGGAGGCGGTGGAGGAGCGCACCGAAGACGAACTGGGAGGCGAAGGCGGAGAGCCCGAGAGCCGCATCGTGTGACGAAAGGCGGAGTGGCATCCGCGGTGCCGGTGCGGAATCCTACCGGGTGGCCAACTGCTCCATCCTGGAGCAAATGGCGTCGCCCATCTCCGAGGTGGTCGATTGGCCACCCAGATCCCTGGTGCGCACCTTCCCCTCGGCCATCACCGACTCGACGGCCCTGCCGATTAGGTCGGCTGCTCCCGCCTCGCCCAGCCACTCCACGAGCATCCTGCCCGCCAGGATGGTAGCTAGCGGGTTCACGACGTTCTTCCCCGCGTACTTCGGCGCCGAGCCGTGGATCGGCTCGAAGAGGGAGGGGAAGCGCCTCTCCGGATTGTAGTTGGCGCCCGGGGCGAGTCCCAGCCCCCCACCCACCATGGCGGCCTCGTCGGAGAGGATGTCCCCAAACATGCTCGTGGCCACGATCACGTCGAACCACTCTGGCTGCTTGATCAACTGCATGGCGAAGGCGTCCACGTGGAGCTTGCTGGCCTCCACATCCGGATACTGCGCCGACACCTCGGCGAAGACCTCGTCCCACAGTGGCATGGAGTGATTGAGGGCGTTGGACTTGGTCGCTGCCGTGACCCTCTTCTTGCCGTTCCTCTTGCGGGCGAGATCGAAGGCGAACCTCATCACGCGCTCCGCTCCCTTGCGGGTGACGACCGACACTTGTATCGCCAGCTCCTCGGGGGAGCCCACGTGGAGCCGCCCCCCCACACCAGAGTACTCGCCCTCGGTGTTCTCCCTGACCACCACCAGATCGATCTCGGTCTTGCCACGGATGGGCGAGACGACGCCCGGCCACAACCGGACGGGACGCGCGTTGGCGTACATGTCGAACGCCTTGCGGATCTTGTGCATCATCCCCTGGGAGCACACCGACTCAGGCACCCGAGCGGGGTCGCCGTGGGCCCCGTAGTAGATGGCGTCGAACCCCTTCAGGGTCTCGATCCCGTCAGCCGCCATCGGCAGCCCGGTCTTCAGGTAGTATCCGGCGCCCCACGGGAACTCGGTGAACTCGTAGCTCCCAAAGCCGAGGCTCTCCGCCATCCGGAGCACCTTCACACCTTCCCGCACCACCTCCGGACCCACACCGTCGCCAGAGATCACCGCGATTCGGTATGCCATGACGTTGCCACCTCCATACAGCGTTCAGCTAGGCAGTCCACGAAGACTCGCGATACTTGGTCGCAAGACAGTCCCTCAGGCTGGGGTGAGCAGCGGTAAGGCCCGGGGGCGAGGTGCGGACACCACCTTCTACGGGTTCTCGACAAGGTCGTCGTCCTCAGGCACGATCTCCCTCAACGCGCCAAGCAATCGGATCAGCCGCTCCTGCTTCTTCCGCCGCAACGACTCCACGTCCTTGCCGGTCCAATCGTAGAACCCCTTGCCGGCCTTTGCCCCCAACTCGCCCCTTGCCACCTTCTCTACGAGAATGGGCAGCGGTACCTTGCTGTCCTCGAGGGTGGGGTAGATGGATGAGGTGGCGGCGACGTGGGTATCGAGACCGGCCCAGTCTCGCTGTTCGAGGACCCCGGTCAGCGGCAGCCGAAGGCCGAACCCCAGCCTTATCGCTCGATCCACGTCCCGAGGTCCGGCGACACCCCTCTGCACCAGCGAGATGGCCTCACGAGCCAGCGCAAGCTGGAGCCGGTTTACCAGGTACCCCCTGAGGTCCCCTCTGCACACCACCGGCTCCTTGCCGCACCGCTTCCAGAAGGCCACGGTCGACTCCACCACCCGATCGGAGGTCACCCGCCCGTACCCCACCTCCACGAGGGGGACGACGGCCGCAGGGTAGAAGAAGTGGGATCCGACCACTCGCTCGGGGCGGCTGGTGGCCTCAGCGATGTCCCCAACGCTGAGGCCCGAGGTGTTGGTGGCGAGGATGGCATCCGCGGGAGCGTGGCAATCCAGCCGCTCGAAGATCCCCCGCTTGACCTCCAGATCCTCCACCACCGTCTCCAGGGTGAACTCGGACTCCGCGGCGGCCCTCTCTAGGGAGGTGGTGGGCACGATACGACCGAGAACCGCGCCCACCTGGTCCTCCTCCAGCCATCCGTATCGAACGAAGGCGGCCAGGCCGTCCCGCACTTGACCGAGGCATCTCCTCAGCGACTGCTCGCTACGCCCCACGAGGTACACCTGGCAGCCGGCCTGGGCAAGGATCTGCACCAGCCCGGCAGCCATCAGCCCCGAGCCAATAACCGCCGTCCTCTCGATTCTCGCCGCGTCCATCATCGCCCCCCACCTCAACTCGACTACTCTTCATCCAACTCGGCCGCCCCAACTGCCCCAGGATCCCCACCTCCGGGTCCCGGATGGGGCGGAGTCCGCAGGCGTGGATCAGGCCGACCCAGCAGATATCTCAGGATAGAGTACACGTTTACCGCCTGATGAGCTGACATGGATCAGAGATACCTGCTCGGGCTGTCGGCAATGGCGGCGCTGCTGTTGGGGAAACTGGAGATCCGTCCAGCGAAGGAAGGCGGCTCCAAGGGGTCCTCCCACCGACTCTGGGGATACGCTATCGCAGCGTACTGTATACCGTTGCCACCGCTCTCCCGTCAAGCGGTTCGGATGTCCGGACTATCATAGTGGCGGCGGGCCTGACCGTCTGCCCCGGGTGCACACAACGTAATGCGAGCGAGCGCAGACTCGCGAGCACAGCCTCCACGAGCCATCGGACAGTAAATGGGGACGGGCACGCGCATCTGCACCCGTTCCTGAGGGGGGACGGGGGCGGCAATGCGCCCCCTCAGGGCCAGCACGGCGGGGAGGCAACGCCTCAGGCGGCCCGACGATGCTCCTCTTCCTCGACTATCCGCCTCTCCTGATTCGATACCGGCTCGACGCCGACGTGGTGCCGATACACCATCTCCCAGCCCAACCAGCCGGAGACGCCGAGCCAGATAACCCCCAGCGCCTGCAGGATCAGCGGAGGGGTCACGTTGCCGGCCACGGGGCCGGTAAACCCGCCCAGCAGCAGCCAGCTAACGAAGAACAGCACGACGATGGACCCGTTGAGAACCCCGTGCCAGGTAGCTATGGGCTTGGCGGCCACATCGCGGGGTATGGTCGCCCAATCCACCAGCCCCGCAACCGCAGCCAGCAGCCCGCCCACCACACCTGCGATGGATAGCCAATAGCTGGCCTGCAGCCAGAAGAAGTCGGCCGTGAAGGCGAAGACGATGAGCGAGAGCAGCCCGAGGACGAAGGAGCCGATAGGCAGAGGGATAATCATCGGGTGAATGGGATGCCCGAAGATGCGAGCCCTGCTGAACATGACCCACCTCCTCTTCTCCGAGATCCTGTCGAGAAGGCAACTCCCATGCCGGACCAGACACCGGCCTCACCTTCGTCGAGACCTGAAGCCGCGGAGCCACCTCCCCGCCTCAGGGCCGGAAGGTAGCGCACCGCAGTGGCGGGCGGAGTGGATGTCATCGCCAGCCCAGCCTGCAGTATCCGGAAGATGATCAGTTGCTCTGCGCGCTCGAAGATGCCGCACGATGCGCATTTCGCGAGAATGTCGAGTCCCACTTGCCGCCATCGCCCGGTTCCGTGTACGATCTCGCCTGATCCCCGCCCCGTCCCAAGGCACCTCTGAAAGCAGTCCAGAGGGCGGAATCGCGTCTGCCACGGTCTCACCCGAAGTACTGGAGGGATCGACCTGGCAGTCCAAGGCTGACTGCTGAGAGTTGAACGCCCGATCGAGGAGGCCCGAATTGCAGGACATCTTCCAGTACGTGGATTCCAACCGGAACTGGATGCTCCAGGAGCTGTTTGCACTCCTGAGGCAACCCAGCATCAGCACGCAGAACGTCGGGGTGGTGGAGACCGCCCAGATGCTGACCGCCATGATGCGGGACACCGGGATCGACACCACGATCTACGAGACCTCCGGCTTCCCGATAGTGTACGGAGAGCTGCACTCGCCTAAGGCAATGCGAACCCTGCTGGTCTACGGCCACTACGACGTCCAGCCCCCTGAGCCGCTCGACCAGTGGGACTCTCCACCCTTCGAGCCCACCATACGGAACGGCCGCATCTACGGCCGCGGCACTGCCGACAACAAGGGCCAGCTCTTCGCCCACGTCAAGGCGGCGGAGGCATTCCTGCGGACCCGCGGCTGGTTGCCAGTCAACCTGAAGTTCATCTTCGAAGGCGAGGAGGAGATCAGCAGCCCCAATCTGCGCCCCTTCATCGAGTCCCACCGAGACCTGCTGCGGGCCGACGCCGCGCTCACGGCCGACGCCCCGGGCCACGAGTCCGGCCGTCAGCAGATCAACTGCGGCCTCAAGGGGATGTGCTACGTCGAGATACGGGCAAAGGGGGCCAACAAGGACCTCCACTCGATGCGCGCCCCGATGGTCCCCAATCCGGCGTGGAAGCTGGTGCACGCGCTGGCCTCGATGAAAGCTCCAGACGGGCGAATCCTGATTCCAGGCTTCTACGACAACGTCCGGCAGCCGACCGAAGCCGAGCTAGCGGCGGTGAGGGAGATCCCCAACGATGCGCCCGTCCAGCGAGCGCTGCTGGAGGTGGACGAGTTCATCGGCGGGGACGAGATGTATTACCACAACTTCGTCTTCGGCAACAGTTGCAACATCGCCGGGCTCACCGCGGGTTACCAGGGCAAGGGAAAGAAGACGGTGCTCCCCAGCCGGGCCTCGGCCAAGATCGACTTTCGGCTGGTTCCGGACCAGACACCCGAGGAGATCTTCGAGAAGGTGAAGGCCCACCTCGAGAACAGCGGCTTCGGCGACCTGGAGGTGGAGTTCCTGGGCGGGCTGAACCCTTCGCGAACGCCGGTGGACCACCCCTACGTGCAGACCGTGGTTCGCGCGGTCCGCTTCGCGACGGGCAAGGAGCCGATCGTGAGCCCGAGCATGGGCGGAAGCGGGCCGGATCACCTGTTCACCGGCGTGCTGGGGCTGCCCAGCGTTTGGCTGCCGCTCAGCCCGCACGACTCCAACAACCACGCGCCCAACGAAAGCATCTTCCTGGAGGGCTTCTTCGAGGGGATCAAGATCAGCGCGTCCATCATGGAGGAGATGGGCAAGTAGCGATCGCGGGCGAGCCGTGCGGATCTGCCCCGCCCGTTCGGCTCGCCCAAGGACACCCACCGGACAGGGCAACCATGGCGGCCGGGGCTAATCGGCTCCACTCTCGCGGCCAGGCTAACCCCTATCCGCTTCTTCTTGACATCTTCCAAGCCCGAACCTACAATCGCCCCATGGAGTAACGAGCGATCGCCGTTTGGCCGGTTCTGCCCAGAGCGGCCAATCGGAGCCAGGCCAGTGCCAACCCTTCCATTCACCCATTCCGCCTCGTCTTACAGCCTGGCCTCGCCCTCGTCTCCCGCACCACCTTCGAGCTTCATCGCAGGGATTCCGGTAATCAGCGGCGTGCGCCACATTCCAGGTGAGCGCCATCTACCTGGGGACAGCTATAGATCGCTAGGGAGAAGACGGATGACGAGGAGAACCAGTAGCTCTACAGGTCGAGAGGAGCGGAGTCAGGCAGGCATGACGCGTTCCCTCAACCGGCGAGACTTCCTGAAACTCGGTGCCGCCCTCGGCGCCGCGGGCGCCTTCGGCAACCTTCTCGTAGGTTGCGCCAGCAGCTCCACCAGCAAGGGCCCCGACAACGCCCCGGGCCAAGCCCCCGCCACCAAGAAGGATCTGCCCGAGGAGCGCAAGGTCCGAGAGCTGGAGCTGTTCATTACCACGGCGGACTACGACCCGATCCGCTACGAGTTCGGCCTCATGGCTGCCGAGAACTGGCGGAAGCTGGGCTTTGCCGTGAAGACGACCCCCCTGGAGTGGTCCCGCCTCTCCCAGTTGGGGAACGTCGAGCACGAGTTCGACTTCTACACCCTCAACTGGGCGGGCCGTGCCGAGCGCATCGATCCCGACTACTTCTGCTACCTAGTGCTCCACTCCTCACAGGTGGGCAAGGGGCAGCTAAACCACAACGGCTACCAGAGCAAGGAGTACGACCAGTACGCCGAGGCCCAGCGCACCACCATGGACCAGGCCGAGCGGAAGAAGGCCGTCTTCAAGTGCCAGGAGATCTTCGCCAAGGACCAGCCCCACACCCCCATCTGCACCCGCAACCAGTTGATGCCCTACAACTCCCGAGACTGGGAGGGATGGAGCGGCATGATCGGCGAGGGGCTTGACTCCCTCTGGAACTTCGTCAACGTCAAGCCGAAGACCGACCGCAAGATCCTGAAGTGGGGCTACCCCAGCGACGTCACAGTGCTGAACCCGCTGGTCACGGTCAACAACCACGACTTCCAGGTGCTGCGGCTGATCTACGACCGCCTCATGCAGATCGACGAGAAGGGCAACGCGGTAAACTGGCTTGCCAAGGAAATCAAGACGATCGACAACACCACCGTCGAGGTGACCATCCACTCCGGCATGAAGTTCCACGACGGCCAGCCCGTCACCGCCGAGGACGTCAAGTTCTCCTTCGAGTACCCCACCAAGGTCAAGTCCCCCTCCTTCCTGGCCATCGTGGAGCCGATCGAGGAGGTGACCGTCGTCAACGACACCACCGTGCGCTTCGCGCTGAAGAGGCCCTTCGCCCCATTCTTCGCGAACTGCCTCGCCCAGGTATTCATCCTGCCCAAGCACATATGGCAGGACGTTCTGGAGAAGAACAACCTGGCCAAGATCCAGGACTTCCCGAACGATAAGCCGATCGGCAGCGGGATGTTCAAGTTCGAGTACTGGCGGCGCAACGAGGAGATGAGGTTGGTCCGCAACGACGGCCACTTCGTCAAGCCCGCCATCGAGGGCATCATCAAGATCCCCTACGCCAACGTCCAGGGCATGGTCGCGGGCGTGCAGAAGGGCGAGGCTGACTTCGGCGGCTGGTGGATCGAGCCCCTGCAGATGCGGGAGCTGGAGAAGACCGCACCCCATATCAAGGTGCTGGACGTCAGGGATCACGGCTACTACCACATCAACTACAACATGCGCCGCAAGCCCTACGACGACATCGCCGTCCGCAAGGCGTTGGCCATGGCCATCCCCAAGCAGTTGATCCTGGAGCGACTGCTGGAGGGTCACGGCGAGATCACCCACACGTTCATCGCGCCCGCCAACGAAGCGTGGCACAACCCCAACGTCGAGAAGATCGAGTTCAGCTTGGACAATGCCCGAAAGGTGCTCGCGGACGCAGGCTACGAGTGGGGATCTGACGGGCGGATCTACTATCCCGAGGGCAAGACCAACTCCTGATATGCCTTTCGGGGCGGCCCGGAACCCTACCCTGGAGCGCGGCTCGACGCCCCCTTCGCGAGAACCGATGCGGCGTCGGGCCGCCGCAATCCTGTGAGAACGTCGAGGTACAGGACCACGAAGACACCAGGACACCAGGATGCACCGCGCGGCATCGTTGACCCCTCGTGTCTCGGTGTCTTCGTGGTCGGGGCGGGGGGCCCCCTAAGGGACACTTGGAACTCGGCTACGAGGATCACCGATGAGAAGCTCTCAAGGGCTTAGAGCCTACATCCTCCGTCGTCTCGTCCAGGGGGTGATCACCCTCTGGGTGCTCACCTCCGTCCTATTCTTCATGTTCAGGCTGCTGCCCGGGGATCCAACCTTGATGTACATCGACGCCGGCCTCCCCCAGGAGGTGCAGCAGCAGATCCGAGCGCAGTTCGGGCTGGACAAACCGCTGTGGGAGCAGTACTTCATCTACTTCGGCAACGTCCTCCACGGAGAGTTCGGCCGCTCCTTCTACTACAGGACGCCGGTAGCCGACATTCTGGTGGAGAAGATGACCGCCACCCTCCTGCTGATGGGCACTTCGGTGGTGGTTGCCTTCCTCCTCGGCAGCGTCGGCGGGGTGATCCTGGCCTGGAAGCGCGGCTCCAAGCTCGAGGTAGGGGGGCTAGTCGCCGCCTTGCTGCTCCGCTCGGCCCCCGAGTTCTGGACCGGGCTCGTGGCGCTCATGATCTTCGCGGGCTGGCTCGGTTGGTTCCCAATCGGTGGCATGCACACTCCCGGCCAGCAGTTTACCGGCTTCCTGCAGAAGTACGTCAACGCCGACTTCCTCCACCACCTGGTGCTGCCGGTCATGGTGGCCGCGGGCTACTACCTGGCCAACCCCCTCCTCATCATGCGCAACTCCATGTTGGAGGTCGTGGGGGAGGACTTCGTCGAGATGGCCCGGGCCAAGGGCCTCTCGGAGCGCGCCGTCATGTTCAAGCACGCCATGCGCAACGCCCTGCTGCCGGTGGTGACGGTGGTCACCCTGATGATCGGCTTCGCCGTGGGTGGGCAGGTGCTGGTGGAAACCATCTTCCGATGGCCGGGGATGGGCAGGGAGATGGTGCTCTCGGTTCAGCGGTCCGACTACCCTATGGCCCAGGCCAGCTTCTTCGTCCTGGGGGTTATGGTAATCACCATGAACTTCATCACCGACCTGCTGTACGGCTGGCTGGATCCCCGCGTCACCTACAACTAAGCGGGTATCTCTGGTTCATGCCAACTTCTCTGGCGGAAGACGTCTACTCCATTTAGAGATACCTGCTCAGCAGTCAACGTTCAGCCATCGGCAGTCAGCCATCGACAGGCAGTCGCGGGACAATCACAGCCGTTGGTCGAGGGCTGATAGCTGGCAGCACGAAGGATACTCCTATGGCACAAATCACAACGGAAGTCCCGGTCCGACGCCCCCTGCGCCGTGGTCGCTCGAAGGCGATTCGGCAGGCGCTTGGCGCCGTCAAGAGCCAGTTCGTAGTGCTGAGCAAGGACAAGCTGGGGCTGGTAGGGCTGATCATCATGGGCTTCTTCATCGTCGTGGCGATCTTCGCCCCCTGGCTGGCGCCCCACGATCCCATGGAGACCCTGATGCGGCCCGACGGCACCATGGCAAGGATGGACCCCCCATCCCTGCAGTTCCCCTTCGGCACAGACCGGATGGGTCGCGACGTCCTCAGCCAGGTGATCCTGGGCAGCCGCGTGGCGCTCCTGGTGGGCATCCTCTCGGCCATCATGGTCGTCTTCATCGGAACCAACGTCGGACTCATCGCCGGGTACTACGGCGGCAAGGTGGACGACTTGCTGATGCGCCTCACCGACATCGTCTACGGCGTCCCCTTCCTGCCCTTCGCAGTCATCCTGGTGGCCCTCCTGGGTCCGGGGCTACCGAACATCATCCTGGCGATCGTCCTGATCACCTGGCGCACCACTGCCCGGGTCGTCCGCTCCCAGGTGCTCACCTTGAAGCAGCGAGCCTTCATCGACGCCGCCCGGGTCTCCGGTGCCGGAGACCTGCGAATCCTCTACCTCCATCTGGCGCCGAACGTCCTGCCCATCTCCTTCGTCTATGCCGCCATCTCCATGGGCTGGGCCATCCTCACCGAAGCCAGCATCAGCTTCCTGGGCTACGGCGACCCGCTGCTGATCAGTTGGGGCAAGATCCTGTTCAACGCCTACGTCGCCCAGGCGGTGACCGTCGCCTGGTGGTGGGTGATGGCCCCGGGCGCCGCGATCATGCTGCTGGTGCTCTCCGGCTTCTTCATCAGCCGCGCCTACGAGGAGATCATCAATCCGCGGCTGAGGGGGCGTTAGTCCAATGCTCGAAGTTCGCAACCTGAAAACCTACTTCAAGACCAAGGCGGGCTACGCCCAGGCCGTCGACGACGTCTCCTTCACCATCCAGCCGGGGGAGAACTTCGGCCTGGTCGGGGAGTCCGGCTGCGGCAAGACCACGGCCGCCAAGTCCATCATCAAGCTGCTGCCACCCAACGGCGAGATCGTCGGCGGGCAGATACTCTACAAGGGTCGCGACCTGGTGAAGCTCACCAACGAGGAGATGCAGAAGGTGCGCTGGAAGGAGATCTCCATGATCTCCCAGAGCGCCATGAACTCCCTGGACCCGGTCTACCGGGTGGGCGACCAGATCGTCGAGGCGATCCAGGCGCACGAGCCCGTCAGCCGCGCGGAGGCGATGGACCGAGCGAAGGAGCTATTCGGCCTGGTGGGCATCGACGCCAAGCGGCTGAAGGACTACCCTCACCAGTTCAGCGGCGGCATGAAGCAGCGCTCCATCATCGCCATGTCGCTGGCGCTGAACCCCGGCCTGATCATCGCCGACGAGCCCACGACCGCCCTGGACGTCATCGTCCAGGATCAGATCCTCCGCCGGATCAAGAGCCTGCTGGAGAGCCATCGGGCCTCCATGATCTTGATCACCCACGACATCTCCGTGGTGGCGGAGATGTGCGACCGGGTGGCGGTGATGTACGCCGGCAAGATCATGGAGTGGGGTGACGTCGTCACCGTGTTCAAACGGCCCTTCCACCCCTATACCCTGGGGCTGCAAAACGCCTTCCCCAACGTCCACGGGCCGAAGCAGGAGCTGATCTCCATCCCGGGCACTCCGCCCAAGCTGGTCAACCCGCCGACGGGATGCCGCTTCGCCGCCCGCTGCCCCTTCGCCATCGATCGATGTCGGGAGGAGGAGCCGGCCATGGTGGAGGTGGGATCCGGCCACCAAGCGGCATGTCACCGGCTGGAGATGATCGATTGGATGCGGGTAGAGGCGGCGAAGAAGGAGAACTGGGACAAGGTGGGGGTCGCATGAACAAGATAATCGAGGTCAACAACCTTAAGAAGTACTTCCCCATCACCAGCGGCTTCTTCGCCACCCTGGTATCGCGGACGCCGCCCAAGGTACTCAAGGCGATCGATGGCGTCAGCTTCGACATCGCCGAGGGGGAGACAATCGGGCTGGCCGGGGAGAGCGGCTGCGGCAAGACCACGACCGCCAAGGTGATGGTCCGCCTGTACGACCCCACCGATGGGGAGATCCTCTTCCAGGGGGAGAACATCGCGCCCCTCAAGGGCAAGGCCCTCAAGCGCTTCCGCCGCCACGCCCAGATGGTGTTCCAGGACCCCTACGAGTCCCTCAACCCCCGCTACACCGTGGCCAACACCGTCGAGGAGCCACTCATCATCCACGGCATCCGAGACCGGGACGAGCGGACCGAACGGATGGTGAAGGCAGTGGAGTTGGCGGGGTTGAGGCCGGCCGAGGACTTCCTCGACCGCTACCCGCACGAGATGAGCGGCGGGCAGCGGCAGCGGTTGGCGATTGCCCGAGCGCTGGTGCTGGAGCCGAAGTTCATCGTCGCCGACGAACCGGTCTCCATGCTGGACGTGTCCATCCGGGCCGGAGTGCTGAACCTGCTGCGACGCCTCACCGCCGACATGGGGCTGGCCAGCCTCTACATCTCCCACGACCTCTCCCTGATCCGCTACATGTGCGATCGAACGGCCATCATGTACTTAGGAAGGATGGTGGAGATCGGGCCCACGGAGAAGGTAATCCAGCAGCCGCACCATCCCTACACCCAGGTGCTGCTGGCCGCCGTCCCCAGCTCCGATCCCGAGCACCGCAAGACACCGCTCCAGATCGAGGGCGAGGTACCCAGCCCAATCGATCTGCCCACGGGCTGCCGCTTCCACCCGCGTTGCCGAAAGGCTAAGCCCATCTGTCGGGAGGAGGATGCCCCGCGGATCGAGGTGGGCCCGAACCACTTCGTGGAGTGCCACCTGTACAAGTAGCTGTCGGCCGGCGCCGTCGGCTTTCAGCCACCCGCTGGCGACGGACTTCGCCGCCAGCAGCGACACTACTTCGCTCCAGAAGTAGGGCAGGGGCTTGTCCCCTGCCGCTCGGTCCCTCGGCTACACGAGCGGCGGGGGACAAGCCCCCGCCCCATATCGCGGCTGGGGGCGACCGGCCGGGCGCCCCACCGATCGTCAATGCGACAGCCCAGAGCGGCAACAGCCCCCACACGCACTAACGCGACGTCGACCCCGGAAC